>CAJNDL010000160.1 GCA_905221505.1 bacterium | reverse complement strand
GGGGGGGGGGGGGGGGGGGGGGGGGGGGGGGGGGGGGGGGGGGGGGGGGGGGGGGGGGGGGGGGGGGGGGGGGGGGGG
>CAJNDL010000159.1 GCA_905221505.1 bacterium | reverse complement strand
TCGCGTTGGATAGTTACAGGAATTTTTACAACAGTCTCTTCTGTTCCACGTTTCAGTTTAACTGGAATCTCTACTGTACG
>CAJNDL010000158.1 GCA_905221505.1 bacterium | reverse complement strand
TGCTGGAATTACGGCTGTCTTACCTTCTGGGGTTGTGACTGTTGCGTTTCCTTTATCGTCTACTGCTACTGTTGCACCTG
>CAJNDL010000157.1 GCA_905221505.1 bacterium | reverse complement strand
ATTCCAGCAGCAGACTTGACGAAAGATCCAGAAGCTGCAACTAAACCAAATGCAGGTAACGACATCGTTAAACCAGCAGATAAGACA
>CAJNDL010000156.1 GCA_905221505.1 bacterium | reverse complement strand
TTTTCTGTTTTTTCTCCTGTTAATTTATCCGCTACTTTTGGATTTGCATCTTCTGTATCTGGAATTCCATCGTTATCATCATCTGGA
>CAJNDL010000155.1 GCA_905221505.1 bacterium | reverse complement strand
TTTCCTGTTGTTTCTCCTGTTAATTTATCCGCTACTTTTGGATTTGCATCTTCTGTATCTGGAATTCCATCGTTATCGTCATCTGGA
>CAJNDL010000154.1 GCA_905221505.1 bacterium | reverse complement strand
TTTCCTGTTGTTTCTCCTGTTAATTTATCCGCTACTTTTGGATTTGCATCTTCTGTATCTGGAATTCCATCGTTATCATCATCTGGA
>CAJNDL010000153.1 GCA_905221505.1 bacterium | reverse complement strand
GATAACGATGGAATTCCAGATACAGAAGATGCAAATCCAAAAGTAGCGGATAAATTAACAGGAGAAACAACAGGAAAAACTGTAAAAGA
>CAJNDL010000152.1 GCA_905221505.1 bacterium | reverse complement strand
CAACGTGCAGAAAAAGAAAAAGCCGTTGATGATACGAAAGCAGCAGAAGAGGCTAAGATTACAGCAGCAGATGATGCGGACAAAGTATC
>CAJNDL010000151.1 GCA_905221505.1 bacterium | reverse complement strand
GAAATCCCAGGTGAAAATGGTCCAATCACTGTTGAAATCGGTCAAGATGGTAAAGGTAAAGTACCAAATGACAAACTTCCTAAGAAAGAT
>CAJNDL010000150.1 GCA_905221505.1 bacterium | reverse complement strand
ATTCCAGACAAGGATGATGCAAATCCAAAAGTAGCGGATAAATTAACAGGAGAAAAAACAGGAAAAACTGTAAAAGAGAAAACACCTGTTCC
>CAJNDL010000149.1 GCA_905221505.1 bacterium | reverse complement strand
ATTCCAGACAAGGATGATGCAAATCCAAAAGTAGCGGATAAATTAACAGGAGAAAAAACAGGAAAAACTGTAAAAGAAAAAACACCTGTCCC
>CAJNDL010000148.1 GCA_905221505.1 bacterium | reverse complement strand
GTCAAACCATTTACTGGATTATCTACTGTAATCGTTGTGCCTGGTTTGTTTGGTGTTACTACCTTAGTATTTGCTGGAACAGGTGTTTTCTCTTTT
>CAJNDL010000147.1 GCA_905221505.1 bacterium | reverse complement strand
GCTGGTTTAACGATGTCGTTACCTGCATTTGGTTTAGTTGCAGCTTCTGGATCTTTCGTCAAGTCTGCTGCTGGAATTACGGCTGTCTTACCTTCTGG
>CAJNDL010000146.1 GCA_905221505.1 bacterium | reverse complement strand
ACAGCAGCCCAACGTGCAGAGAAAGAAAAAGCCGTTGATGATACGAAAGCAGCAGAAGAGGCTAAGATTACAGCAGCAGATGATGCGGACAAAGTATC
>CAJNDL010000145.1 GCA_905221505.1 bacterium | reverse complement strand
TCTTCTGCAGGTATTTTAGAAATACCGAGAAGCTTAGGAATCTCTTCTCCATAGGTAAAGGCAAAGAGCTCATAGGCTGACTTTCCATTCAAAGCAGCACG
>CAJNDL010000144.1 GCA_905221505.1 bacterium | reverse complement strand
ACATCCTTTTCAGGTTGGGAATTAGCATCTATACTGAAACAATATAAAGGTAAGTTTGTGGTTATGCTGGATTGTTGCTATTCAGGAACAATTATAGATGT
>CAJNDL010000143.1 GCA_905221505.1 bacterium | reverse complement strand
AAGACAGCAGTTAAAGATCCAGCTAACTTAACTCCAGAAGAGAAGAAAGCGATCGAAGATAAAGTTAAAGCTGTAAACCCAGATGCAACAGTAGTTGTAGATGA
>CAJNDL010000142.1 GCA_905221505.1 bacterium | reverse complement strand
TAAGATTACCGAACCAGGAAAACCAGCTGTGGAAGTTCCTAATGTAACTACTCCATCTAAGGTAACTCCAACAGTAGAGTTGGAACAAGATCCTAAGACTGGTGATGTTACAGT
>CAJNDL010000141.1 GCA_905221505.1 bacterium | reverse complement strand
AAAGCAGACCTAGCGACAGCAGCGGCAGAAGAAAAAGCAGAAATCGCAGGCGATAAGAGCTTAACAGCAGCCCAACGTGCAGAGAAAGAAAAAGCCGTTGATGATACGAAAGCAGCAGAAGA
>CAJNDL010000140.1 GCA_905221505.1 bacterium | reverse complement strand
TCTCTGATAAATTTTTCCTTCAAACTTATTAGTTATATACATTTATTTCTCCTACCGATAACTATTTATTATCACTAGTATACCATAAATTCATCTTTAGTAGCTTGATTTATATCATAGTTT
>CAJNDL010000139.1 GCA_905221505.1 bacterium | reverse complement strand
CTTTATCAATAATCATGCTATTATAAACCTATTTAGGTGCTTTGTATAGTGATAATAAATAGTTATCGGTAGGAGAATATTTATGTACTATGGACGCAACAATGAAATAGAACAGCTAAAACA
>CAJNDL010000138.1 GCA_905221505.1 bacterium | reverse complement strand
GTGCAACAGTAGCAGTAGACGATAAAGGAAACGCAACAGTCACAACCCCAGAAGGTAAGACAGCCGTAATTCCAGCAGCAAACTTAACAAAAGCTCCAGAAGCTGCAACTAAACCAAATGCAGG
>CAJNDL010000137.1 GCA_905221505.1 bacterium | reverse complement strand
AGTTTGTCATTTGGTACTTTACCTTTACCATCTTGACCGATTTCAACAGTGATTGGACCATTTTCACCTGGGATTTCCACCGTAGTTCCTGGTGGGAATGTTGAGCCATCTGGTTTCTTCGGTGT
>CAJNDL010000136.1 GCA_905221505.1 bacterium | reverse complement strand
AATTATCCAGTGGATGATTTCTTCACGAGTATGAAAATTTGAGAACGAGTAAAGCATGATATAGCACTAGATAAATTGAGTGTAAAAGAATATGAGGATCCCTTTAGGGATAGTGGTAAGTAATACT
>CAJNDL010000135.1 GCA_905221505.1 bacterium | reverse complement strand
AACCAGCCATAAATGGTATTACGTGAGATTTGGAAAATCTGTGATGCTTCTGTTATACTACCTGTTCGCTCACAATAAGAGAGAACTTTTTTACGAAAATCTATTGAATATGCCATAAGAAGATTATACCACAT
>CAJNDL010000134.1 GCA_905221505.1 bacterium | reverse complement strand
TGGATCAGTCGGATGGTTTGGATATGGTAGTGGCGTTGGTGTTTCTACACCTGGCACTTTTGGTACCCATGATCCTAACTTAGTATACACAACTTTTAGATTTTGATTTGCAGAGGTTGCTGTTAAGTGTTCACTTGCTGC
>CAJNDL010000133.1 GCA_905221505.1 bacterium | reverse complement strand
CCTTCTGGACAGACAAATAGCCCTGCATCTTTATTAAATTCAAACGCATCCTCTTCTTTACGGGAACCTTTTGAAACCAAATGAATCTTTTCTTTGCGAGCTAGTTGAATGTTGTCCTTTCCTGAATAAGCCGCATCACCAATAA
>CAJNDL010000132.1 GCA_905221505.1 bacterium | reverse complement strand
ACAATCCAACGTGATACAGATGGCGACGGTATCCCAGATGTGACCGATCCAGATGACGATAACGATGGTATTCCAGATACAGAAGATGCAAATCCAAAAGTAGCGGATAAATTAACAGGAGAAACAACAGGAAAAACTGTAAAAGA
>CAJNDL010000131.1 GCA_905221505.1 bacterium | reverse complement strand
AGACTTAACTAAATCACCAGAAGAAGCAGCTAAGCCAGAAGCAGGAAACAATGTAAACACACCAGCTGACAAGACTGTAGTAGCAAATCCAGATGCTCTAACTCCAGAAGAGAAGAAAGCGATTGAAGACAAAGTTAAAGCAGTAAA
>CAJNDL010000130.1 GCA_905221505.1 bacterium | reverse complement strand
TTTACAGCTTTAACTTTATCTTCGATCGCTTTCTTCTCTTCTGGAGTTAAGTTAGCTGGATCTTTAACTGCTGTCTTATCTGCTGGTTTAACGATGTCGTTACCTGCATTTGGTTTAGTTGCAGCTTCTGGATCTTTCGTCAAGTCTG
>CAJNDL010000129.1 GCA_905221505.1 bacterium | reverse complement strand
TTACGAAAATCTATTGAATATGCATAAGAAGATTATACCACATTCTGTACTGTTTTTGGTTCATTTTACTATATATCCTGATATACACTATGATTGTGATATAATAGTTGTGGAATAACGGAGGAAATGATGGAACATGAAAAAAAT
>CAJNDL010000128.1 GCA_905221505.1 bacterium | reverse complement strand
GTTTCAAAAGGTTCCCGTAAAGAAGAGGATGCGTTTGAATTTAATAAAGATGCAGGGCTATTTGTCTGTCCAGAAGGACACATGGCTGTTCGCAAAGCAAGGACAGGGAAAAAATATCAAAATAAGAATCAAGTTGTCACTCATTACTT
>CAJNDL010000127.1 GCA_905221505.1 bacterium | reverse complement strand
AGAATATGATAGATGTGTTGTCCCTTTTTAACACCATCAGAAATGACTTTGTCCATGTCCCAGAAGGTCTTGGAATTAAGGGGAGTTCCTTCACGAGCTTCAACAAGAGTTTGTTCGTACTGTTTTTGAGCTTGTTTAGCAAGGTAGAA
>CAJNDL010000126.1 GCA_905221505.1 bacterium | reverse complement strand
CAAAAGTTCAATTACCTAAAAGAGGCTGTCGAGGACGACTTAGAACATTTGGAAGCTTCTGTTAAGGAGGAGGCTAGGCTCGGACATAAGACAGCCGACAGCTCTTTCTATGGATATAAAAGTCATATCGCTATGACGGATGAACGGATT
>CAJNDL010000125.1 GCA_905221505.1 bacterium | reverse complement strand
TTAGTAACCAAAGACCCAGTTAGAGTCATCCAAACTGTAAACAATGTAGAAAGCTCGGCGACAACTGTAACCGTAGCAGTTGGTGAAGCGAAAGTTCAACCAACTGTCGCAGGAGGTACAAGTGTATATGCAGGAGCTAAAACAATTACAGTGAA
>CAJNDL010000124.1 GCA_905221505.1 bacterium | reverse complement strand
TTAGTAACCAAAGACCCAGTTAGAGTCATCCAAACTGTAAACAATGTAGAAAGCTCGGCGACAACTGTAACCGTAGCCGTTGGTGAAGCGAAAGTTCAACCAACTGTCGCAGGAGGTACAAGTGTATATGCAGGAGCTAAAACAATTACAGTGAA
>CAJNDL010000123.1 GCA_905221505.1 bacterium | reverse complement strand
AAGACTGTAGTAGCAAATCCAGATGCTCTAACTCCAGAAGAGAAGAAAGCGATTGAAGACAAAGTTAAAGCAGTAAACTCAGGTGCAACAGTAGCAGTAGACGATAAAGGAAACGCAACAGTCACAACCCCAGAAGGTAAGACAGCCGTAATTCCA
>CAJNDL010000122.1 GCA_905221505.1 bacterium | reverse complement strand
CAGTCTTGTCAGCTGGTGTGTTTACATTGTTTCCTGCTTCTGGCTTAGCTGCTTCTTCTGGTGATTTAGTTAAGTCTGATGCTGGAATTACGGCTGTCTTACCTTCTGGGGTTGTGACTGTTGCGTTTCCTTTATCGTCTACTGCTACTGTTGCAC
>CAJNDL010000121.1 GCA_905221505.1 bacterium | reverse complement strand
TCTAGGGAGTTTAGCTCAGCTGGGAGAGCATCTGCCTTACAAGCAGAGGGTCAGCGGTTCGATCCCGTTAACTCCCATTTAAGCGGGTGTAGTTTAGTGGTAAAACTACAGCCTTCCAAGCTGTTGTCGCGAGTTCGATTCTCGTCACCCGCTTTGAAC
>CAJNDL010000120.1 GCA_905221505.1 bacterium | reverse complement strand
TGGTATTGTTCATCTTCATTATAAGCTAAACTTCTTTTTCTGTCAGGAGTTAGCAGGCTCTGCCTGCTTAGAGTTTTAGAGTTTTTTAGGTAAATTCCCAAACTAAGTTCCACTGCTAGTACAAGTGGAAGTTAGTCTGATAAAAATCCTAAAAACCAGTGGAAA
>CAJNDL010000119.1 GCA_905221505.1 bacterium | reverse complement strand
AAAATGGTCCAATCACTGTTGAAATCGGTCAAGATGGTAAAGGTAAAGTACCAAATGACAAACTTCCTAAGAAAGATGTTCCAGGAACAGCTAAGATTACCGAACCAGGAAAACCAGCTGTGGAAGTTCCTAATGTAACTACTCCATCTAAGGTAACTCCAACAGTAG
>CAJNDL010000118.1 GCA_905221505.1 bacterium | reverse complement strand
AATTCTCTCAAATTGACGAGAGATTCCTCGGTTTTCATTTCATTAAAAGTAAGAGACCTATTTTTTCAGTGGACTCCCATTTGGGTAGGTTTTTTTGACGTACGACGGGCATGTCGTGCATCTGAGGTGTAAGTCCTCCGAGGGCACCCGCTACCGGTGAACCCAATAGCGATTCC
>CAJNDL010000117.1 GCA_905221505.1 bacterium | reverse complement strand
ACATCCATTTCGATGTCATCAACCCTGGCAAACTCTCCACCATTATCGGTAAGAATGACAGGAAAGAGTTGGAAGAAGTCTTTGTCAGCTTCGTGAAGAGTGTTCTTAATATCATAGAGGTGTTTGGTAACCTCAAGGGCAGTTTTATTACCCAGAAGTATAGCGAAGATAAAGTTAC
>CAJNDL010000116.1 GCA_905221505.1 bacterium | reverse complement strand
CCTGCATTTGGTTTAGTTGCAGCTTCTGGATCTTTTGTCAAGTCTGTTGCTGGAATTACGGCTGTCTTACCTTCTGGGGTTGTTACTGTTGCATTTCCTTTATCATCCACAACTACTGTTGCATCTGGGTTTACAGCTTTAACTTTATCTTCGATCGCTTTCTTCTCTTCTGGAGTTAA
>CAJNDL010000115.1 GCA_905221505.1 bacterium | reverse complement strand
TGTTCGTACTGTTTTTGAGCTTGTTTAGCAAGGTAGAAAATCTTCTTATAGCCACAATTTTGTCTTCTTTTAGGGCAACCGTTACAGACAAAGGGAGCTTTATCGAGTAGAGGGCAAGGAAGGTTATCGCATGTAGACTCTCTAACTTGTCTGTTTCGTTTGACTTCTTTGGAGACAGT
>CAJNDL010000114.1 GCA_905221505.1 bacterium | reverse complement strand
TCAAACGTCTCACACTTAATTCCACCATAAAAATCCATTTTAGACTAATTTCCACTTCGGTTGGGCAAGTGGAAGTTGCTTTGAGAAGTTAGCCCTCCTTCTTAACGGTAAATTCCCAAACTAAGTTCCACTGCTAGTACAAGTGGAAGTTAGTCTGATAAAAATCCTAAAAACCAGTGGAAA
>CAJNDL010000113.1 GCA_905221505.1 bacterium | reverse complement strand
TGGGTACCAAAAGTGCCAGGTGTAGAAACACCAACGCCACTACCATATCCAAACCATCCGACTGATCCAACTAAACCAAAAGATCCAGAATATCCACAGCCAGGAACACCAACGGATCCAAATACACCGAAACCACCAGTGATTCCATATGTGCCAGGTTATACACCTAAGACACCAAATGGAAA
>CAJNDL010000112.1 GCA_905221505.1 bacterium | reverse complement strand
ACAGTAGAGATTCCAGTTAAACTGAAACGTGGAACAGAAGAGACTGTTGTAAAAATTCCTGTAACTATCCAACGCGATACAGATGGCGACGGTATTCCAGATGTGACCGATCCAGATGATGATAACGATGGAATTCCAGATACAGAAGATGCAAATCCAAAAGTAGCGGATAAATTAACAGGAGAAA
>CAJNDL010000111.1 GCA_905221505.1 bacterium | reverse complement strand
AGCCTGTTTGATATAGCGATTTCCTTGCGTAATGTGTGAGGATTTTTTAATGCCAGCACTCTCATAAGACCCTGGGCTGGGCTCTGTCCAGGGTCTTATGAGAGTGCTGGCATTATAGTTAATTGAAACAAGAACAAGACAAAAGAGCCTCGAAAAAAGTACTACAACTCGGTAATACCTTTTTGAGATGCTTTTTG
>CAJNDL010000110.1 GCA_905221505.1 bacterium | reverse complement strand
GCCTATGAGCTCTTTGCCTTTACCTATGGAGAAGAGATTCCTAAGCTTCTCGGTATTTCTAAAATACCTGCAGAAGACGTCTGTCAGTCTTCTAAATTACTCCAACATAAGTTCTAAAAACTAACCTTTAACCCCATTCAAACGTCTCACACTAACTTCCACCATAGCGGAACTTAATCTGAAACGCTTTCAGATGAG
>CAJNDL010000109.1 GCA_905221505.1 bacterium | reverse complement strand
GCTGGTTTAACGATGTCGTTACCTGCATTTGGTTTAGTTGCAGCTTCTGGATCTTTCGTCAAGTCTGCTGCTGGAATTACGGCTGTCTTACCTTCTGGAGTTGTGACTGTCGCATTTCCTTTGTCATCTACAACTACTGTTGCATCTGGGTTTACAGCTTTAACTTTATCTTCGATCGCTTTCTTCTCTTCTGGAGTTAA
>CAJNDL010000108.1 GCA_905221505.1 bacterium | reverse complement strand
CCCACCAGGAACTACGGTAGAAATCCCAGGTGAAAATGGTCCAATCACTGTTGAAATCGGTCAAGATGGTAAAGGTAAAGTACCAAATGACAAACTTCCTAAGAAAGATATCCCAGGAACAGGTAAGATTACCGAACCAGGAAAACCAGCTGTGGAAGTTCCTAATGTAACTACTCCATCTAAGGTAACTCCAACAGTAG
>CAJNDL010000107.1 GCA_905221505.1 bacterium | reverse complement strand
CCTAATGTAACTACTCCATCTAAGGTAACTCCAACAGTAGAGTTGGAACAAGATCCTAAGACTGGTGATGTTACAGTGACACCGAAGAAACCAGATGGCTCAACATTCCCACCAGGAACTAAGGTAGAAATCCCAGGTGAAAATGGTCCAATCACTGTTGAAATCGGTCAAGATGGTAAAGGTAAAGTACCAAATGACAAACT
>CAJNDL010000106.1 GCA_905221505.1 bacterium | reverse complement strand
AAGACAGCAGTTAAAGATCCAGCTAACTTAACTCCAGAAGAGAAGAAAGCGATCGAAGATAAAGTTAAAGCTGTAAATCCAGATGCAACAGTAGTTGTAGATGACAAAGGAAATGCGACAGTTACAACCCCAGAAGGAAATACAGCGGTAATTCCAGCAGCAGACTTGACGAAAGATCCAGAAGCTGCAACTAAACCAAATGCAGG
>CAJNDL010000105.1 GCA_905221505.1 bacterium | reverse complement strand
GTTTTGGAAAAGCTGTTGCGACCTTCAAATGTCTCCTGATAACTCTCATATTTTTCAGCACGTACTGAAAAATCATCCTTGACTTTACGCAAGACTTTCTTGAGTTTACGACGCTGGGTTTTACGTTCATCCTTTCCTTTAACGGGTGTCTCCTCAATGTCCTGGCTCAGTTTTTCCAATTCTTCTTCAAGGACTTGAGAGAATTC
>CAJNDL010000104.1 GCA_905221505.1 bacterium | reverse complement strand
CTCATCTGAAAGCGTTTCAGATTAAGTTCCGCTATGGTGGAAGTTAGTGTGAGACGTTTGAATGGGGTTAAAGGTTAGTTTTTAGAACTTATGTTGGAGTAATTTAGACGACTGGCAGACGTCTTCTGCAGGTATTTTAGAAATGCCGAGAAGCTTAGGAATCTCTTCTCCATAGGTAAAGGCAAAGAGCTCATAGGCTGACTTTCCATTCAAAGCAGCACG
>CAJNDL010000103.1 GCA_905221505.1 bacterium | reverse complement strand
AAAGAAAAAGCCGTTGATGATACGAAAGCAGCAGAAGAAGCTAAGATTACAGCAGCAGATGATGCGGACAAAGTAGCAACAGCTAAAACAGCTGGAGTGGCGGCTATTAAAGCAGTTCATACAGTTGGAAGTCTAGATGATGTCAAGGCAGCAGCCAAAGCAGACCTAGCGACAGCAGCGGCAGAAGAAAAAGCAGAAATCGCAGGCGATAAGAGCTTAACAGC
>CAJNDL010000102.1 GCA_905221505.1 bacterium | reverse complement strand
GTTGAAGCTGGTTCGACTTTGAATCTTACAGATTTAGTGAGAGCTAGTGATACAGAAGATAGTCCAGGTCTTACAAGAGGTAATGGTACGCAAGTTGAAGTAGTGTCAGTAAATGGCAATACTGGAAACAAGACTATTAACACAAACCAACCAGGCAGATATACGGTCAGACTGAAAGCTACCGATAGCCAAGGTAAGGTGTCTCCTGAAAAAGATGTAACGGTGGAAGTTA
>CAJNDL010000101.1 GCA_905221505.1 bacterium | reverse complement strand
TTGGGCGCGTAGCTCAGGTGGTTAGAGCGCACGCCTGATAAGCGTGAGGTCGGTGGTTCGAGTCCACTCGTGCCCATAGTGTTTAGTCCATTACTAGAGAATTGAAATATTATCTTTTCACTAAGAGGACACGGGTTTATTCCCGTATAAGCTATTTTGGAGGATTACCCAAGTCCGGCTGAAGGGAACGGTCTTGAAAACCGTCAGGCGTGTAAAAGCGTGCGTGGGTTCGAA
>CAJNDL010000100.1 GCA_905221505.1 bacterium | reverse complement strand
CTACCTGTTCGCTCACAATAAGAGAGAACTTTTTTACGAAAATCTATTGAATATGCCATAAGAAGATTATACCACATCGTGTACTGTTTTTGGTTCATTTTACTATAGTTTGGACGTTAGAACTGTTTCCTCAGTCCTAGCGCCTTTTCTTTTTGATAAGTCTGCTTGGTGAAGAGTAGTTTGTAAATGATTCTGAGAATCTTATGAGCACAAGCAATAATCGCCTTCATCTTGCTTCCTCTTTGGGAA
>CAJNDL010000099.1 GCA_905221505.1 bacterium | reverse complement strand
AAAGAATATGAGGATCCCTTTAGGGATAGTGGTAAGTAATACTAAAGCCTCTTTAAGAGGCAAGTGACGAGTCAAGACAAGAGCAATGAGGCTTGAACAACGTGAAAGCCAGCGTCTTTAGGCGCTGGCTGGTAATTTGGGCTTATAGCTCTGGTTCAAACCACCCGTTAGACGGGTGGTCATGATTTATCAAATATAGTTAATTGAAACAAGAACAAGACAAAAGAGCCTCAAAAAAAGTATTGCAACTTGGTAATACCTTTTTG
>CAJNDL010000098.1 GCA_905221505.1 bacterium | reverse complement strand
GGGTATTACAGAAACAGTAGGAAAACCAGTAGTAGTAAATCCAACAGAAACAATTGTCAAAGTTGCAGCGAAGGATAAAGTAGAAACAACAGTAATCCCGTCACCTAAGAAATATGTAAAAGATGATACACGCGCCAAAGATCAACCAAATGTGGAAGAGGCAGGCCAAGCAGGTTCAAGCACTACCACAACAACATATAGTGTTGATCCTACTACAGGCGCTATTACAGAAACAGTAGGAAAACCAGTAGTAGTGAATCCAACAGAAACTATTGTTAAAGTCGCAGCGAAGGATA
>CAJNDL010000097.1 GCA_905221505.1 bacterium | reverse complement strand
AACTTAATCTGAAACGCTTTCAGATGAGGGGATTTTGTGCGCTCTTTTTTTCGATTCATTTTGGCTACAAAAGCGATAAAATCAAGCATGAGTAAAACCAGTGGAACTTACCCTGACACGGATTTCCACTGGTTTTTAGGATTTTTATCAGACTAACTTCCACTTGGATTAGCAGTGGAACTTAGTTTGGGAATTTACCATCTGGATTACTTAGTATAAGTTCCAGATCTTCGATATGATGAATCACATCATTATGATGCCGTTTCAACAGATGGCTTCTTAAACCATCTTTGTTGACCTT
>CAJNDL010000096.1 GCA_905221505.1 bacterium | reverse complement strand
AGAGACAAACCAAATAGTGTGATTTTTTTTGATACTTTCATTTTCTTAACTCCTTATTTTTGGAATAAAACAAATTGGCTGTTTTCTGGATAAACTGATACATGTTGCTCTTCGTGAATTTTTGATGCATCTTCAAGGACTAGAGGATAAGAGTATTGATATAGTTCCTCTAAAGTGATTTTTCCGTTAGTATTGGTGTCTGCCATAGGCGAAATCATTCTATTTTGAAGTGAATCCCAACCTGTACCCATTGCCCAGTATCTGGTGGCAAGACTACCTACTCCGACTAAACTATACGATTCTTCACCTT
>CAJNDL010000095.1 GCA_905221505.1 bacterium | reverse complement strand
GCCAACGGCAAAGTAACGATTACGCCAACAGAAAACATTCCAGTAGGAGATGTGACAGCGACAGCCACAGACGCATCTAATAACGAATCACCAGCAAGTGTCGCAGCGCCAGCCACAGACACAACAGCACCAGATGCGCCAGTGATTAATACACCGTTAGCAGGCAAAGCCAATACGAAGACACCAATCGAAGTAACAGCAGAGCCAGGCTCAACAGTCGTGTTAACAGCTGGCGACAAAGAAATTGGACGTGGCACAGCAGGAGCCAACGGCAAAGTAACGATTACGCCAACAGAAAACATTCCAGTAGGAGATGTGACAGCGACAGCCACAGACGCATC
>CAJNDL010000094.1 GCA_905221505.1 bacterium | reverse complement strand
ACTGTAACATCACCAGTCTTAGGATCTTGTTCCAACTCTACTGTTGGAGTTACCTTAGATGGAGTAGTTACATTAGGAACTTCCACAGCTGGTTTTCCTGGTTCGGTAATCTTACCTGTTCCTGGGATATCTTTCTTAGGAAGTTTGTCATTTGGTACTTTACCTTTACCATCTTGACCGATTTCAACAGTGATTGGACCATTTTCACCTGGGATTTCTACCGTAGTTCCTGGTGGGAATGTTGAGCCATCTGGTTTCTTCGGTGTTACTGTAACATCACCAGTCTTAGGATCTTGTTCCAACTCTACTGTTGGAGTTACCTTAGATGGAGTAGTTACATTAGG
>CAJNDL010000093.1 GCA_905221505.1 bacterium | reverse complement strand
CTACCTGTTCGCTCACAATAAGAGAGAACTTTTTTACGAAAATCTATTGAATATGCCATAAGAAGATTATACCACATTCTGTACTGTTTTTGGTTCATTTTACTATAGTTGTTCGCTAACTTCTTTTGGTTTCTTGAAAATGAATTGGTGTCAATCTTCGCTTTTAGATAGGATAGATCCTATTTTGTTGAAGAAAAAGAGTCTGGGACAATAGTCTCTTGTCTCCAAAAAAAGCAACGGATTTGCCGTTGCTTTTTTGCATGGTTACGATAGTCTTGGTAAAATAGAATTGCTTAATAAACCATTTAGAAAGGCTATCCCATGCATATTCACTATAACACAAA
>CAJNDL010000092.1 GCA_905221505.1 bacterium | reverse complement strand
GCTACGGTTACAGTTGTCGCCGAGCTTTCTACATTGTTTACAGTTTGGATGACTCTAACTGGGTCTTTGGTTACTAATTGATCTTGGCCAGTATCATTACTATTCAGACCTGTTAGAAGAGTCACTGTCCAACGACCATCAGTTCCTACTGTGATATTATCTGCAACTGTTCGATCTGCAACTATTACTTTAATCTTAGCTCCTGGTGTAGCTGTACCTGACAAACTCCTATCCGTTGATAGCACTTTGTTACCAGCTGTTCCTGTTACTACAGGATCTGTTGGTTTAACTTCCACCGTTACATCTTTTTCAGGAGACACCTTACCTTGGCTATCGGTAGCTTTCAGTCTGACCGTATATCTG
>CAJNDL010000091.1 GCA_905221505.1 bacterium | reverse complement strand
ATGCAGACAGGTTGGCACAATATTGGAGATGATACTTATTTCTTTGCTAGTAGTGGAGCAAGACAAACGATTAATCGCCGTGCTTTAGTTCTTGGTGAAACATCAACAACCGCTGTACCTATCGCAGATGTTAATGCTATGGAAAAGGTTTTTAGTAACCAAAACTTTAGTAAAGTTGTTCGTTTCCCTGATAAGACAAAAGCTGAGATTCTTGCAAAAATGCAAGAACTGTTTGAATCTTCTAGCGAAAGCGATGTGAACTATCTTTACCTTACTTGTCATGGAAAAGAAGATGGGACGATAGCCATTGGTAGCGATAAAACATCCTTTTCAGGTTGGGAATTAGCATCTATACTGAAACAAT
>CAJNDL010000090.1 GCA_905221505.1 bacterium | reverse complement strand
TCTTTATCCGCTTCATGAAGAGTGTTCTTGATGGCATAGAGGTGTTTGGTAACCTCAAGGGCAGTTTTATTACCCAGAAGTCTAGCGAAGATAAAGTTACAGAAAGATAAATTGAAGGTGAGTAGGACTTTACCTCCCATCCTGCCCATAACAGTGTCCATTTCCAACCAAGAGTCTAGTTGATTCAGTACTAAATAGTTTTGGAAATCCTCATAGGAACGGCTTTTTTAGCTTCTTTAGGGATGGAAGGTAGCTTACTTTTCCGTCTTTCTTTGAATTTAACGGCTCTGGCAAGATCAATAGGAGCGATAGATAGGTATCCTTTTCGGATGTGTCGATAGACAGTTGAGGAGCTGACATCAAGGTTATGGGT
>CAJNDL010000089.1 GCA_905221505.1 bacterium | reverse complement strand
AAGTAATGAGTGACAACTTGATTCTTATTTTGATATTTTTTCCCTGTCCTTGTTTTGCGAATAGCCATGTGTCCTTCAGGACAGACAAATAGCCCTGCGTCTTTATTAAATTCAAACCCATCCTCTTCTTTACGGTAACCTTTTGAAACAGAAGGGTTCAGTTTTGACACCAAATGAATCTTTTCTTTGCGAGCTAGTTGAATATTGTCCTTTACTGAATAAGCCGCATCACTAATAATAGTCTCGATGTCCAGACTATTTTCCTTTGTTTTAGCATATAACTCAGGTAAATATTTCCTATCACTTTGTTCGCCAGAAGTGACCACACAAGCAGTAATAATCCGTTCATCCGTCATAGCGATATGACTTTTATATCCATA
>CAJNDL010000088.1 GCA_905221505.1 bacterium | reverse complement strand
CTCGGGAAGTAGCTCAGCTTGGTAGAGTACTTGGTTTGGGACCAAGGTGTCGCAGGTTCGAATCCTGTCTTCCCGATTTATTACAGAGATACGTAAACGTGTCTTTTTTATTTTAACTAGATATTATATAGATTAAGAGAGAATCAGTTTGCTTCTCTCTTTTTTTGGCTCTATAATATTTGTAGTGGGTAAATCCCCTATAGATATTATGGAGCCTATTTTTGTGTAGAAAAAAAGTCCCGTATAACCTATAATGAAAAGCGACAAAACAACTCATTAGAAAGAATCATATGGAACAATTACATTTTATAGTAAAATGAACCAAAAACAGTACAGAATGTGGTATAATCTTCTTATGGCATATTCAATAGATTTTCGTA
>CAJNDL010000087.1 GCA_905221505.1 bacterium | reverse complement strand
GAAGGACACATGGCTGTTCGCAAAGCAAGGACAGGGAAAAAATATCAAAATAAGAATCAAGTTGTCACTCATTACTTTGACATTGAGAAGTGCAAGAGTTGTCTTTCCAAGGAAGGATGTTATAAGGAGGGGGCAAAGTCTAAAACTTATTCAATAGCCATTAAGAGTGACGACCATCTTTTCCAGAAGAAATTTCAGGAAACACCTTATTTTAAAGAAATGGCCAGACATCGCTATAAAATCGAAGCAAAGAATGCCGAACTAAAACAGAGACATGGCTTTGATGTCGCGAGAGCATCGGGTCTTTTCAGCATGGAGTTACAGGCAGCCACAACCATCTTCGTGGTCAATATGAAACGAATTATGACCTTAATAAATACAAAATAACCGAGGAATT
>CAJNDL010000086.1 GCA_905221505.1 bacterium | reverse complement strand
TTTGTGTTATAGTGAATATGCATGGGATAGCCTTTCTAAATGGTTTATTAAGCAATTCTATTTTACCAAGACTATCGCAACCATGCAAAAAAGCAACGGCAAATCCGTTGCTTTTTTTGAGACATAAGAGACTATTGTCCCAGACTCATCTGTTTTGTTATACTTATGGTATAAAAGAGAAAGAGGTTTAAATGATGAATAATACAGGCTTAAATAAAAAATATCAATTTGAAAATTTTGTAGAAAAAGATGGCAATGATTTAGCAAAGAAAGAAGCCTTAGAAGTAGTAAAGAACTTAGGCTTAAAATACAATCCATTTTATATAGTTAATTGAAACAAGAACAAGACAAAAGAGCCTCAAAAAAAGTATTGCAACTTGGTAATACCTTTTTGAGG
>CAJNDL010000085.1 GCA_905221505.1 bacterium | reverse complement strand
CTGGGTAATAAAACTGCCCTTGAGGTTACCAAACACCTCTATGCCATCAAGAACACTCTTCATGAAGCGGATAAAGATTTCTTCCAACTCTTTCCTGTCATTCTTACCGATAATGGTGGAGAGTTTGCCAGAGTTGATGACATCGAAATGGATGTGCGAGGAGAGAGTAAACTCTTCTTTTGTGATCCTAATCGCTCTGACCAGAAAGGGAGAATTGAGAAAAATCACACACTGATTCGAGACATTCTACCTAAGGGAACTTCCTTTGACAATTTAACTCAAGAAGATATCAATCTCGTTTGTTCTCATGTCAACAGCGTCAAACGTGCTGCTTTGAATGGAAAGTCAGCCTATGAGCTCTTTGCCTTTACCTATGGAGAAGAGATTCCTAAGCTTCTCGG
>CAJNDL010000084.1 GCA_905221505.1 bacterium | reverse complement strand
TATTGTGAGCGAACAGGTAGTATAACAGAAGCATCACAGATTTTCCAAATCTCACGTAATACCATTTATGGCTGGTTAAAGCTAAAAGAGAAAACAGGAGAGCTAAACCATCAAGTAAAAGGAACAAAACCAAGAAAAGTTGATAGAGATAGACTCAAAAACTATCTTACTGACAATCCAGACGCTTATTTGACTGAGATAGCTGCTGAATTCGGATGTCACCCAACTACCATTCACTATGCTCTCAAAGCTATGGGGTACACTCGAAAAAAAAGAACCACACCTACTATGAACAAGACCCAGAAAAAGTAGCCTTATTTCTTAAAAATTTTAATAGTTTAAAGCACTTAGCACCTGTTTATATTGATGAAACAGGATTCGATACTTATTTTTATCGAGAGTATGGTCGCTCTTTAAAAGG
>CAJNDL010000083.1 GCA_905221505.1 bacterium | reverse complement strand
AATTCCAAGACCTTCTGGGACATGGACAAAGTCATTTCTGATGGTGTTAAAAAGGGACAACACATCTATCATATTCTCAAAACTCACAACCTTGATGTCAGCTCCTCAACCGTCTATCGACACATCCGAAAAGGATACCTATCTATCGCTCCTATTGTTCTAGCCAGAGCAGTTAAATTCAAAGAAAGACGGAAAAGTAAGCTAACTTCCATCCATAAAGAAGCTAAAAAAGGCCGTTTCTATGAGTATTTCCTAAATTATTTAGCTCTTAATCAACTAGACTCTTGGCTGGAAATGGACACAGTTCTGGGGAGGATGGGAGGTAAAGTCCTACTTACCTTCAATCTCTCTTTCTGTAACTTTATCTTCGCTATACTTCTGGGTAATAAAACTGCCCTTGAGGTTACCAAACACCTCTATGATATTAAGAAC
>CAJNDL010000082.1 GCA_905221505.1 bacterium | reverse complement strand
AATTGAAACAAGAACAAGACAAAAGAGCCTCGAAAAAAGTACTACAACTCGGTAATACCTTTTTGAGATGCTTTTTGATATGAGCCCATGTTTTCTCAATAGGATTGTACTCAGGTGAGTAGGGAGGAAGTGGTAAAAGTTTATGCCCAAACTCTTCACATAAAATCTCTAGCTTACCCATTCTATGGAATCTTGCATTATCCATAATAATAACTGATGGTTTATTTAATGTTGGTAAGAGAAACTTCTGAAACTAAGCTTCAAAAAAGTCGCTCGTCATTGTTTCTTCGTAAGTCATTGGAGCGAATAACTCACCATTTGTTAACCCTGCAACCAAAGAAATCCTCTGATATCTTCTTTCAGATACTTTACCTCTTATTAACTGACCTTTTAAAGAGCGACCATATTCTCGATAAAAATAAGTATCGAATCCTGTTTCATCAATATAAACAGGTGCTAAGTG
>CAJNDL010000081.1 GCA_905221505.1 bacterium | reverse complement strand
GAAAATAGATAATTTGACTGAGAAATCAGGATTTCTCGTCAGATTCCTAATTTTCAGTCGTTTTCTTCTCGCTCTCTGATCTTCATAAAATAAAGAAAGGATGGGTAAATCGTATTCGCTGAACTGAATACGGGCTATTCTCTTCTATATAATCAAAATTTTAAAAGAAAGGAATTGACCCCACCCTAAAAGCAGTGGGAAAAAGATAGTTGGTCTAGCGAGCATCGCTCACTGAACCCAACTCCTATTTTCCCTTTGCTTTTTGACGGGTTTGGTATCTTTCTGATTATAAAATTTAGAAAAAAAGAAAGGATGGGTTAACTGTATTCATTGAACTGAATATGGGCGGAGAACTGTGTAAAAAAGATAAACTGTCTAGCATCTACGATGCATCGTCAGTTTCCTATTTTTACTTTGTTCTCTGTCGCCCTTTATATCTTAACTATGTCTATCCATATTGCTGCTCAGC
>CAJNDL010000080.1 GCA_905221505.1 bacterium | reverse complement strand
GTTGGTGAAGCGAAAGTTCAACCAACTGTCGCAGGAGGTACAAGTGTATATGCAGGAGCTAAAACAATTACAGTGAATGCTCCACACGACTCTGGTATGTTCTATGTTAAGTATCGTGAAAAAGATTCGGATACAGAAAAAGAAATCGGAATTAAACGTGATAGTATTACTGGTCCATGGACATCAATCAAACCAGAACTAGGAGTAGTAACAGGTAATTCGACTACCGATGGATTTGTAGATTCTGTTACTATCGAGATGAAAGAATCGATCAAAGAAGGTAGCATCAAAGCTATTGCCAACATTAAGCAAGGCCTTTATAGTAGTCCGCGTGGTTGGCAAGCAACTCCTGTAACAGATGACGCTCCAACCTTGGCTCCGTCCTTCCAAGGTGATAAGAAAGTAGTTGAAGCTGGTTCGACTTTGAATCTTACAGATTTAGTGAGAGCTAGTGATACAGAAGATAGTCCAGGTCTTACAAG
>CAJNDL010000079.1 GCA_905221505.1 bacterium | reverse complement strand
GGTTTCTTTGGAAATTCTATTTTGATATCTTCTGAATGTTGATAAATTGTTTTACGTAAAGCTTTTGAACGCTCTCTAAGGATTTCTTGGGGTTTCTTATGATTATAATGAGATTTGGTGTGAGTGGCATCCACAATGAGGATTTTACTCTTAATCAAGTTATGTTCGAGTGCAATTTGAACAGACTTCTGAATTAATACATCAAGCAGTTTGTCATCTTTAATTCTTAGCTTTCTAAATTTTGTCAGAGAGGATGGCTCGATAACAGAATCCTCAGGAGCTAGACCAAGAAAAAATTTAAAGGCCATATCTGACAAGGAACGTCCTACCACATCTACATCTGATAACTTATAAATATCTTTTAACAAGAGATATTTGAACATCATAATCGGTGAATAAGCTTTACGCCCAAAATCGGGACGATAATTCTTTTCTAGTTCATCATAAATAAAGCTAAAATCACAGAGTTCAGTTAGCTGACGTAAAAAGTGGGTTTTAGGAACCAC
>CAJNDL010000078.1 GCA_905221505.1 bacterium | reverse complement strand
TATGATTATACAAAAATAAAACAGAAAGGACAATATGATTATGAAAAAAATTTTATTGTCATCAGTTGCTTTACTGAGCCTAGTGACAACACTACCGGTAAATAGTCCAGTTTCTGCTCAAGAATCTATTTCTCCCAAGTCTTATAGTCACTCTAATGGCAGTTGGATTCAATCGAATGGTCGTTGGTGGTATAAACATTCTGACGGTTCTTACACTAAAAACGGGTGGGAAAAGATTAATGAAACCTGGTACTATTTTGATAGTGAAGGTTGGATGAAAACAGGTTGGTTCAATGAGTATGGAAATTGGTATTATCTAGATGATAGTGGTGCTATGAAAACAGGATGGTGTTTGATTTCTGGTAGTTGGTACTATTTAAATACTAGCGGTGTCATGCAAACTGGCCTACAGACTATCGAAGGAAAACAATATTATTTAGCTGATAGCGGTGCTATGCAGACAGGTTGGCACAATATTGGAGATGATACTTATTTCTTTGCTAGTAGTGGAGCAAGACAAACGATTAATCG
>CAJNDL010000077.1 GCA_905221505.1 bacterium | reverse complement strand
AAATTAAAAAGCTAGAGTTCCGCAATTGGAAATCTCTAGCTTTTTTGTGGTCGAGAACTATTTTGTCCCAGACTCTTTTTTGTGTTTTCTTTTATTCTGCAATTAAGGTTTCTAGACCAACCTTCATCATATCGGTGAAGGTATTTTGACGTTCTTCTGCGGTAGTATCTTCGTCAGGATTGACCAAGCTATCAGAGATTGTCATGATAGCAAGCGCATCAACATGATGTTGGGCTGCCAGATAGTAGAGTGCTGCTGCTTCCATTTCCACAGCCTTGACTCCCCATTTACCAAGCTCGATGTTCTTTTCAAAGTAGTTTGAGTAAAAGACATCAGATGATAAAACGTTCCCAACGTGGGTGGTCATGCCAAGTTCTTTAGCGATATGATAAGCCTTATCTAACAAATCAAAGCTAGCGATTTGTGGGAAATCGTACTGTGGCCAGTCATTTCGGACGATGTTTGAGTTAGTTGCAGCTGCTTGCGCCAAAACCAATTCACGAACATGAACATCTTCATTCAAAGAACCCGCAGTTCCCACACGGAT
>CAJNDL010000076.1 GCA_905221505.1 bacterium | reverse complement strand
CCTTCTGGACAGACAAATAGCCCTGCATCTTTATTAAATTCAAACGCATCCTCTTCTTTACGGTAACCTTTTGAAACAGAAGGGTTCAGTTTTGAAACCAAATGAATCTTTTCTTTGCGAGCTAGTTGAATGTTGTCCTTTCCTGAACAAGCCGCATCACCAATAATAGTCTCTATGTCCAGACTATTTTCCTTTGTTTTGGCATATAATTCAGGTAAATATTTCCCATCGCTTTGTTCGCCAGAAGTGACCACACAAGCAGTAATAATCCGTTCATCCGTCATAGCGATATGACTTTTATATCCATAGAAAGAGCTGTCGGCTGTCTTATGTCCGATTCTAGCCTCCTCCTTAACAGAAGCTTCCAAGTGTTCTAAGTCGTCCTCGACAGCCTCTTTTAGGTAATTGAACTTTTGAGAAACAGCGGGTAGGGCTAAGAGTTCCTCGTGTTTTTCAACCACAGTCATTAACTCCTCTGTATAGGTCAACTCTGCTTCGAGGTTATCTTCTTGAGGTTTCTTTGGAAATTCTATTTTGATATCTTCTGAATGTTGATAAATTGTTTTACGTAAAGCTTTTGAACGCTCTCT
>CAJNDL010000075.1 GCA_905221505.1 bacterium | reverse complement strand
GAATTAAGGGGAGTTCCTTCACGAGCTTCGACAAGAGTTTGTTCGTACTGTTTTTGAGCTTGTTTAGCAAGGTAGAAGATTTTTTTAAATCCACAATTTTGTCTTCTTTTAGGGCAGCCGTTACAGACAAAGGGAACTTTGTCGAGTAGAGGGCAAGGAAGGTTATCGCATGTAGACTCTCTAACTTGTCTGTTTCGTTTGACTTCTTTGGAGACAGTAGTCGGGTCTTTTAGAATGGACTGTCCAATAGCTTTGAAGGTTTCACCGCGCTCTAAGCCTAATTGGATATCATTACGGTCTGAAAGGGTAAGGTGTTTATGTTTTGTCATAGTAGACCTCATTTCTAACTCAAACGTCTCATACTTAATTCCACCATAAAAATCCGTTTTAGACTAATTTCCACTTCGGTTGGGCAAGTGGAAGTTACTTTGAGAAGTTAGCTATGCAAAAAAAATGAAAAAAATTAGAAAAAGGTGTTGACAAGTCAGAAAAAGTCGGTATAATAGTAAGAGTTGAAAACACCAACTCAGGTCCGTTGGTCAAGGGGTTAAGACACCGCCTTTTCACGGCGGTAACACGGGTTCGAATCCCGTACGGACTATGGTA
>CAJNDL010000074.1 GCA_905221505.1 bacterium | reverse complement strand
AATTTATCTAGTGCTATATCATGCTTTACTCGTTCTCAAATTTTCATACTCGTGAAGAAATCATCCACTGGATAATTTCTTTAATCTTGAATATATTTCTTAATTGCGGCTTCATTGAGTCCAACCGTACTCACATAATAACCTTCCGCCCAGAAATGCCGATTCCCAAACTTGTACTTGAGGTTGGCGTGTTTGTCAAACATCATGAGTGCACTTTTACCTTTTAAATCCCCCATGAAACTTGAAACACTTATCCTTGGTGGAATACTGACTAACATATGTACATGGTCTGGCATTAAGTGTCCTTCGATAATCTCAACACCTTTATAACTACATAATCGATGAAAAATTTCTCCTAAACTACTTCGATATTGATTATAAATGACTTTTCGTCTATACTTAGGGGTGAACACAATGTGATAGAACACATCCACTTTGTGTGTGATAAACTATGTGCCTTTTGTGCCATATTTTTCTCCTTTCGCTTTACAATTGGCTTGAACACCTTTATTGTATCGCGTTTGGAGTTTTTTTGTATAACCTTCGACGCGCACCCGCATAGCGGGTAGTTTTTTTGTCTCGCACCTAGCGGAGCGAGACGGACTAATAGTCACATAA
>CAJNDL010000073.1 GCA_905221505.1 bacterium | reverse complement strand
GCTGGTTTAACGATGTCGTTACCTGCATTTGGTTTAGTTGCAGCTTCTGGATCTTTTGTCAAGTCTGTTGCTGGAATTACGGCTGTCTTACCTTCTGGGGTTGTGACTGTTGCGTTTCCTTTATCGTCTACTGCTACTGTTGCACCTGAGTTTACTGCTTTAACTTTGTCTTCAATCGCTTTCTTCTCTTCTGGAGTTAGAGCATCTGGATTTGCTACTACAGTCTTGTCAGCTGGTGTGTTTACATTGTTTCCTGCTTCTGGCTTAGCTGCTTCTTCTGGTGATTTAGTTAAGTCTTCTGCTGGAATTACGGCTGTCTTACCTTCTGGTGTTGTTACTGTTGCGTTTCCTTTATCATCCACAACTACTGTTGCATCTGGGTTTACAGCTTTAACTTTATCTTCGATTGCTTTCTTCTCTTCTGGAGTTAAGTTAGCTGGATCTTTAACTGCTGTCTTATCTGCTGGTTTAACGATGTCGTTACCTGCATTTGGTTTAGTTGCAGCTTCTGGATCTTTCGTCAAATCTGTTGCTGGAATTACGGCTGTCTTACCTTCTGGAGTTGTGACTGTCGCATTTCCTTTATCGTCTACTGCTACTGTTGCACCTGGATTTACAGCTTTAACTTTGTCTTCGATCGCTTTCTTCTCTTCTGGAGTTAAGTTAGCTGGATCTTTAACTGCTGTCTT
>CAJNDL010000072.1 GCA_905221505.1 bacterium | reverse complement strand
CGATAGTCTTGGTAAAATAGAATTGCTTAATAAACCATTTAGAAAGGCTATCCCATGCATATTCACTATAACACAAATCAAACAACTTTACCACTAGAAATCAGTTCTTTCTTGCCACAAGATCATCTCGTCTTTACTATTGAAAAAGTGGTAAATAACTTGGACGATAGTCACTTCCATACCTTCTATCATGCCTTTGGTCGCCCGTCTTATCACCCTAAAATGCTTGTATCTGCTCTTCTATTTGCCTATTCACAAGGGATTTTCTCTGGTCGAAAAATTGAAAAAATGATGATTGAAAATCTGGCTATGCAGTACCTAACAGGACAGTTGGTTGTTAGCTATCGCACCATCAATCGTTTTCGTGTCGCTGAAGGGATGGAAGAACTCATTCGCAATCTTTTCATCGACCTCAATCTTCGTTTAAAAATGGAAGAGTTAGTGACCTTAGATTGCTTGTTTATTGACGGGACTAAGATTGAAGCCAATGCCAACAAGTATAGTTTCGTGTGGAAGAAAGCGACAGAGAAATTCTCCGCTAAACTTCAAGAACAGATACAAGTCTATTTTCAAGAAGAAATCACTCCCCTTATCCATCAAGCTATCGAACTGGACACACAAGAGTCTATCTCCTCAGAGCAGTTGATTGAATTCTCTCAAGTCCTTGAAGAAGAATTGGAAAAACTGAGCCAGGACATTGAGGAGACACCCGTTAAAGGAAAGGA
>CAJNDL010000071.1 GCA_905221505.1 bacterium | reverse complement strand
GAATTAAGGGGAGTTCCTTCACGAGCTTCAACAAGAGTTTGTTCGTACTGTTTTTGAGCTTGTTTAGCAAGGTAGAAGATTTTTTTAAATCCACAATTTTGTCTTCTTTTAGGGCAGCCGTTACAGACAAAGGGAACTTTGTCGAGTAGAGGGCAAGGAAGGTTATCGCATGTAGACTCTCTAACTTGTCTGTTTCGTTTGACTTCTTTGGAGACAGTAGTCGGGTCTTTTAGAATGGACTGTCCAATAGCTTTGAAGGTTTCACCGCGCTCTAAGCCTAATTGGATATCATTACGGTCTGAAAGGGTAAGGTGTTTATGTTTTGTCATAGTAGACCTCATTTCTAACTCAAACGTCTCATACTTAATTCCACCATAAAAATCCGTTTTAGACTAATTTCCACTTCGGTTGGGCAAGTGGAAGTTACTTTGAGAAGTTAGCGCTTTCTTAAAAATATATAAGAGTTATAAAATCTATTAAATTTCAATGTGTATAATTAACTACAGTATTATTAAACAAGGTAGGAAACAAAAAGTATACGTTGATTTTAAAGGAATTTTAGACGATTTTTGAAAGTCATATTTCTTCATTTGACTTCCACAGTTAGGACACGATGGAGGCTCATAATCCAGTTTGGCGATGATTTCCTTGTGTGTATCCTTATTGATGATGTCTAGAATTTTGATGTTTGAGTCTTTGATATCGAGTAGTTTTGTGATATAGTTAATTGAAACAAGAACAAGACAAAAGAGCCTCAAAAAAAGTATTGCAACTTGGTAATACCTTTTTGAGGT
>CAJNDL010000070.1 GCA_905221505.1 bacterium | reverse complement strand
GATGATTTTTCAGTACGTGCTGAAAAATATGAGAGTTATCAGGAGACATTTGAAGGTCGCAACAGCTTTTCCAAAACAGATACAGATGCCACTTTTATGCGGATGAAAGAAGATCATATGAAAAATGGCCAACTCAAGGCTGCATATAATCTTCAAATCGCTACTGAAAACCAATTTGTTCTTCACTATGATGTCTTCTCAAATCCGACAGACACTAAGACTCTTCTACCCTTACTTGAGACCTATCCTCATGACATAAAGACAGTTGTCGCAGATGCTGGATATGGAAGTGAAGAGAACCTCCTTCGTTTAGATGAAAAGCAGGTAAACCATCTGATTAAATATGCCATGTTTGACAAGGAACAGAAGAGAGGGTATAAACAGTCAGCTAGAAACTTAGCGAATTGGCACTATAATGACAAGGAGGATAGTTACACACATCCTGATGGCTGGTGCTATCGTTTTCACCATACCAAACATCAGAAAACACAGACGGACTTTCAACAGGAAATCAAGGTTTACTACGCCGATGAACCTGAATCAGCCCCTCAAAAGGGACTGTATATGAACGAACGCTATCAGCACTTAAAAATGAAAGAATGTCAGGCGCTTTTATCTCCTGAAGGTAGACAGATTTTCGCTCAACGCAAGATTGATGTGGAACCTGTCTTTGGGCAGATAAAGGCTTGTTTGGGTTACAAGAGATGTAATCTGAGAGGCAAGCGTCAAGTGAGAATTGACATGGGATTGGTACTTATGGCCAATAACCTCCTAAAATACAATAAGAGAACAACTCAAAATTAAAAAGCTAGAGTTCC
>CAJNDL010000069.1 GCA_905221505.1 bacterium | reverse complement strand
GATGCGTCTGTGGCTGTCGCTGTCACATCTCCTACTGGAATGTTTTCTGTTGGCGTAATCGTTACTTTGCCGTTGGCTCCTGCTGTGCCACGTCCAATTTCTTTGTCGCCAACTTTGACTACGACTGTTGAGCCTGGCTCTGCTGTTACTTCGATTGGTGTCTTCGTATTGGCTTTGCCTGCTAACGGTGTATTAATCACTGGCGCATCTGGTGCTGTTGTGTCTGTGGCTGGCGCTGCGACACTTGCTGGTGATTCGTTATTAGATGCGTCTGTTGCTTTGGCTGTCACATTTCCTGCTGGGATATTCTTCGTAACTGTTATTGTTGCTACTCCGTTGTCTCCTGCTGTGCCTTCACCTAGCTCATTGTTATCTTTATCGTATAACTTAACTGTTGAGCCTGGCTCTGCTGTTACGCTCACTGTTACTGGGCTATTCGTATTCCCTTTGCCTGTTAACTCTGTCGTAATCACTGGCGCATTTGGTTTTGTTGTATCTGTTGCTTCTTTTGGTGCTGAAGCGTCTGATTCGTTTCCTGATGCGTCTGTTGCTTTGGCTGTCACATTTCCTGCTGGGATATTCTTCGTAACTGTTATTGTTGCTACTCCGTTGTCTCCTGCTGTGCCTTCACCTAGCTCATTGTTATCTTTATCGTATAACTTAACTGTTGAGCCTGGCTCTGCTGTTACGCTCACTGTTACTGGGCTATTCGTATTCCCTTTGCCTGTTAACTCTGTCGTAATCACTGGCGCATTTGGTTTTGTTGTATCTGTAACTTCCACCGTTACATCTTTTTCAGGAGACACCTTACCTTGGCTATCGGTAGCTTTCAGTCTGACCGTATATCTG
>CAJNDL010000068.1 GCA_905221505.1 bacterium | reverse complement strand
GCTAACTTCTCAAAGTAACTTCCACTTGCCCAACCGAAGTGGAAATTAGTCTAAAATGGATTTTTATGGTGGAATTAAGTGTGAGACGTTTGAGTTAGAAATGAGGTCTACTATGACAAAACATAAACACCTTACCCTTTCAGACCGTAATGATATCCAATTAGGCTTAGAGTGCGGTGAAACCTTCAAAGCTATTGGACAGTCCATTCTAAAAGACCCGACAACCGTTTCCAAAGAAGTCAAACGAAACAGACAAGTCCGAGAGTCTACATGCGATAACCTTCCTTGCCCTCTACTCGACAAAGCTCCCTTTGTCTGTAACGGCTGCCCTAAAAGAAGACAAAATTGTGGATTTAAAAAAATCTTCTACCTTGCTAAACAAGCTCAAAAACAGTACGAACAAACTCTTGTCGAAGCTCGTGAAGGGACTCCCCTTAATTCCAAGACCTTCTGGGACATGGACAAAGTCATTTCTGATGGTGTTAAAAAGGGACAACACATCTATCATATTCTGAAAACCCATAACCTTGATGTCAGCTCCTCAACTGTCTATCGACACATCCGAAAAGGATACCTATCTATCGCTCCTATTGACCTAGCCAGAGCCGTTAAATTCAAAGAAAGACGGAAAAGTAAGCTACCTTCCATCCCTAAAGAAGCTAAAAAAGGACGTTCCTATGAGGATTTCCAAAACTATTTAGTCCTTAATCAACTAGACTCTTGGCTGGAAATGGACACAGTTCTGGGCAGGATGGGAGGTAAAGTCCTACTCACCTTCAACCTGTCTTTATGTAACTTTATCTTTGCTAGACTGCTGGGTAATAAAACTGCCCTTGAGGTTACCAAACACCTCTATGCCATCAAGAACACTCTTCATGAAGCGGATAAAGA
>CAJNDL010000067.1 GCA_905221505.1 bacterium | reverse complement strand
TTTTCTAGTTCATCATAAATAAAGCTAAAATCACAGAGTTCAGTTAGCTGACGTAAAAAGTGGGTTTTAGGAACCACTATATCATACAAACTAGAATAAGGACTGACATCCGTAGTTAACTGATTATCAAGCATTATTTCACCTCATCTCTAGTATCACAAAAAAGCCATCAATTTGATGACTTTTTCAGTAGGCTCCTTTCACCCTAGTTTGACAACTTTACCGATTCTTTAGTTCTACATAGCGCTTGTACCAAATGTTTACATAGGCTTCTGAGAAAGGACCACGTCCATTGTTAATCCAATCAACAAGAATTTTGACATGTTCTTTTAAAATATAGTCCAAATCATCAGAATAATTCATTTTGCGTTTGTGGCGCTCATATTCCTCAACATCCAAGAGACGTTTTTCCCCATCTGTAAAAATTTTAACATCCAAATCGTAATCAATATACTTTAGTGCTTCTTCGTCCAGATAGTAGGGGCTAGCCATATTGCAATAGTAGGAAATTCCATTATCACGAATCATGGCAATGATATTAAACCAATATTTCTTGTGAAAGTAAACAATAGCCGGTTCTCGAGTGACCCAACGACGACCATCACTTTCGGTAACAAGTGTATGATCGTTGACACCAATAATGGCGTTTTCTGTTGTTTTTAGTACCATGGTGTCCCGCCAAGTTCGGTGGAGACTCCCATCATGCTTATAACTTTGAATTGTAATAAAGTCGCCTTCTTTTGGAAGCTTCATAACTAACCAACTTTCTACAATTTATAAGTTTATCGTTTACTATTGTACCATAAAATTACCTAAAATCTGTGAATTTTACATGAAAATATTAAAGATATTCTCTGAGCTAACTTCTCAAAGTAACTTCCACTTGCCCAACCGAAGTGGAAATTAGTCTAAAATGGATTTTTATGGTGGAATTA
>CAJNDL010000066.1 GCA_905221505.1 bacterium | reverse complement strand
CCGAGAAGCTTAGGAATCTCTTCTCCATAGGTAAAGGCAAAGAGCTCATAGGCTGACTTTCCATTCAAAGCAGCACGTTTGACGCTGTTGACATGAGAACAAACGAGATTGATATCTTCTTGAGTTAAATTGTCAAAGGAAGTTCCCTTAGGTAGAATGTCTCGAATCAGTGTGTGATTTTTCTCAATTCTCCCTTTCTGGTCAGAGCGATTAGGATCACAAAAGAAGAGTTTACTCTCTCCTCGCACATCCATTTCGATGTCATCAACTCTGGCAAACTCTCCACCATTATCGGTAAGAATGACAGGAAAAAGTTGGAAGAAATCTTTATCAGCTTCATGAAGAGTGTTCTTGATATCATAGAGGTGTTTGGTAACCTCAAGGGCAGTTTTATTCCCCAGAAGTCTAGCAAAGATAAAGTTACAGAAAGACAGGTTGAAGGTAAGTAGGATTTTACCTCCCATCCTGCCCATAACTGTGTCCATTTCCAGCCAAGAGTCTAGTTGATTAAGGACTAAATAGTTTTGGAAATCCTCATAGGAACGGCCTTTTTTAGCGTCTTTAGGGATGGAAGGTAGTTTACTTTTCCGTCTCTCTTTAAATTTAACGGCTCTGGCAAGATCAATAGGAGCGATAGATAGGTATCCTTTTCGGATATGTCGATAGACAGTTGAGGAGCTGACATCAAGATTGTGAGTTTTGAGGATATGATAGATGTGTTGTCCCTTTTTAACACCATCAGAAATGACTTTGTCCATGTCCCAGAAGGTCTTGGAATTAAGGGGAGTTCCTTCACGAGCTTCAACAAGAGTTTGTTCGTATTGTTTTTGAGCTTGCTTAGCGAGATAGAAGATCTTCTTATAGCCACAGTTTTGTCTTCTTTTAGGGCATCCATTACAGACAAAGGGAGCCTTATCGAGTAAAGTGCAAGGAAGGTTATCGCATGTAGACTCTCGGACTTGTCTGTTTCGTTTGACTTCTTTGGAAACGGTTGTCGGGTCTTTTAGAATAAGTCGCCCGATAGCTTTGAAGGTTTCACCGCACTCTAAGCCTAATTGGATATCATTACGGTCTGAAAGGGTAAGGTGTTTATGTTTTGTCATAGTGAGCCTCATTTCTAACTCAAACGTCTCACACTTAATTCCACCATAAAAATCCGTTTTAGACTAA
>CAJNDL010000065.1 GCA_905221505.1 bacterium | reverse complement strand
AAAACTCTAAGCAGGCAGAGCCTGCTAACTCCTGACAGAAAAAGAAGTTTAGCTTATAATGAAGATGAACAATACCAATCCGTGGTGTTTAATAGGGCTTGTATAAAAAACTGGATGAACAAGAGTCATGAGATAACTCGAATATGCCTTGAGCATGAAAATATCTTACTAGTAGCCTCTTGTTCTATTGTTCAAATAGTTAACAGGAGGTTTTTATAATGGAAGTCATGATTGAAACGTGTTGTGGTACTGATGTCCACCAAAAATCCATTGTTTGTTGTATTCTAGATGGTCCACTAGATACCAATAAACCAAAGAAAATTCAGAAGAAATTCGGGACAACTACTGTAGCTCTTCACAATGCCTTAGATTGGTTGGTAGAAAACCATGTCACACATGTCTTTTTTGAAAGTACTGGGCAATATTGGCTCCCTCTCTTTAATATCTTTTCATATTCTAATCTCGTCTTGGTACTTGCCAATCCTCAACATATCAAGAATGCGCCTGGTCGAAAAACAGACATGAAAGATGCCGAATGGATTGCTCAACTCGGCCGTTGCGGACTAATTGAACCTTCCTATATCCCTTCCCCTGAAGTAGTACAACTTCGTTTACTGACACGTCGCATGCGTTCTTACAAGCAGCGTCAAACTCAAGTCAAAAATGAAATTCACAATCTCTTACAACGGGCCAATATCAAGCTAACCAGTTATCTTTCTGATATTTTTTCTAAGACGGGACGAGCACTTTTAAAATTATTCATTAACGGAGAAACAATTGATGTAGAATCTGTTATCCCCTGTATCCAAAAGCGAGTGAAAGCAAGTCCAGAAGAACTTGTTGAAGCGATGGAAGGAAAGTTGTCACTAGAAGACCGCTTCCTCTTAGACCAGAGCTTAGAGGAATGTCAGATGTATCAGGAACTCATTGAAAAATTGACCGATGAAATTCAACACTACATCGAAAAGGAGTTCCCCTGAGGAAAATAGGATACTTCAAACCATTCCTGGTGTGAATGAAAACTGTGCTGCCACTATTCTAGCTGAGATTGGACCAACTGTTACAGCCTTTCCATCCGATGTACACTTAGCATCCTGGGCTGGACTATGCCCAGGGTCTTATGAGAGTGCTGGCATTAAAAAATCCTCACACATTACGCAAGGAAATCGCTATATCAAACAGGCTCTGACCATGTCGGGATTAATTGTAGCACATTCTAAGGATCCAGCTTTTTCTTCTTTTTACAATCGAATTTCCCAAAAAGGAAGCAAGATGAAGGCGATTATTGCTTGTGCTCATAAGATTCTCAGAATCATTTACAAACTACTCT
>CAJNDL010000064.1 GCA_905221505.1 bacterium | reverse complement strand
CGTGCTGCTTTGAATGGAAAGTCAGCCTATGAGCTCTTTGCCTTTACCTATGGAGAAGAGATTCCTAAGCTTCTCGGTATTTCTAAAATACCTGCAGAAGATGTCTGTCAGTCGTCTAAATTACTCCAACATAAGTTCTAAAAACTAACCTTTAACCCCATTCAAACGTCTCACACTAACTTCCACCATAGCGGAACTTAATCTGAAACGCTTTCAGATGAGCGGATTTTGTGCGCTCTTTTTTTCGATTCATTTTGGCTACAAAAGCGATGAAATCAAGCATGAGTAAAACCAGTGGAACTTACCCTGACACGGATTTCCACTGGTTTTTACGATTTTTATCAGACTAACTTCCACTTGGATTAGCAGTGGAACTTAGTTTGGGAATTTATCGATATTCTCTGAGAGCGCTCGCTATATCCGAAAAATCGTAGCCCTTTCGTGCTAAAACTTGAGTTAAACGCTGTTTAAGTTCGTATCCTTCATATTTTCGAGCATACTTGGCATATTGCTTATCAAGTTCCTTAAAGATGAGTTCCTGAGTCGTTTCTTGGTCGACTTGACTATCCAAGTCGTCAAAGGCACTTTTAGCATCAGAGTAAGAGAATCCTTTGTTGGTCAAGTTCTGGATAATCTTATCTTGCAAGGCACGAGCTGGAAGTTTTCCTTCATATTTTTTCAATAGTTTATTAGCTACACGTTGAGCAACTTCAGAAAAATCAAAATCATTCAAGATTTCTTCTATAGTAGATTTTGAAATTCCTTTTTGTACTAATTTCTGAGTCAGTATATAAGGTCCCTTGTCTCCTGAAAGTTGATTGGCATTGATGATAGTATAAGCGTACTGGCTATCATTAATCCACTTATCTTCTTTAAGATTAGTAATGACTTGAAAAACTATTTTTTCATCAATATCATATTTTTTTAGATACTCACTGACCTCTTTTTCAGTACGTGCTTTAAAGGATAAGTGGTAGAGGGCTAGATTCTTACCATAAGAAAATTGGGCAAAGTCCTGAATCTCTTTCAATTCCTCTTCACTTATTACCTTATCTCTTGATAACATAAAACGAACAATTGTATCTTCAGTAATGTAGCATTTGCCAACATTATCAAGCTCCATCAGATAGAGTCTTTTTTTCTTTTCAAGTTTTGTGATTTTCATAGTTCTATTATAACTCAAAATGTGAGAAAAAGCTGAAACCCCTTGATGAGTCCACTGAAAAAATAGGTCTCTTACTTTTAATGAAATGAAAACCGAGGAATCTCTCGTCAATTTGAGCGAATTCCTCGGTTATTTTGTATTTATTAAGGTCATAATTCGTTTCATATTGACCACGAAGATGGTTGTGGTTGCCTGT
>CAJNDL010000063.1 GCA_905221505.1 bacterium | reverse complement strand
AAATAAGGAGTTAAGAAAATGAAAGTATCAAAAAAAATCACACTATTTGGTTTGTCTCTAGCAGGTTTAGCTTTACTAGCTTTCCCTCATTCAGGAAAAGCCTTTGAGCTTAAAGAAGTTTGGCGTGTTAAAGGAGGAGTTGTATATCAAGATGACAAAATTCTTCGATTTAACAATGGTCATAGCATAGATATCAAAGTATTGGATTTACCAAAAACTGAGAAAATTGAGTGGAGGGTCAGTCTCAATGGTCAAGATCAAACTGTCAATTTCCTAAGTCAAGAAGTGGATAGATCCAATATCGGAGAAGAAGGACATTACCTGAATTTCTATGTACCTTATGGCTATAGAGGAGATATCAAGGTCGAGGCCAAGAGCGGAAATGAAGTAAAAACCTGGTCCACTAAAGTGGTAGATGATGTATATAATGGTGGAAAGAGTGGCTACTACCATATTAAAGAATCAAACGATCAATACACCTACCTTGATACTAAATGGGACTATCAAACCAAGACCTACACTGCTACCTTACCAGAGACTGTCAATGGTCAAAAAGTCTTTGCTTGGGCAGAGGAGTATGATAATATTAAACTTGTAAAACCAGGGACTATCAGTCATTTCTACAAAGGGGGGGGAGTCTTCAGAGAACTTTATCCGATTGTAAAAGCAGAAAGCTGGCTAAATCTAAAAAATAATCAAGGTGAAAAGTGGTACTATCAAAAACAAGGTCAACTAGTTCAAAATGCTTGGGTTAAGGACAATGGAACTTGGTACTTTATGAACGATAAAGGAGTCATGTTCAATCAAACTTGGCTCTATCAAGGTGGCAACTGGTATGCCTTTAAATCATCAGGAGCTATGATTGCTAGTGATTGGCTATATGATAATCACTCTTGGTATTACCTAAAAGACTCAGGTTCTATGGCGACAGGTTGGATCAAAGATAGTGGTTCTTGGTATTACCTAAGCAATTCAGGTGCTATGTTAACAGGCTGGGTGAAAGATAGCGGCTCTTGGTATTATCTAAACAACTCAGGTTCTATGGCAACAGGCTGGGTGAAAGATAGCGGCTCTTGGTATTACCTTGCTTCATCAGGTAAGATGCTTCACAATACCTACACACCAGATGGCTACTATGTAGATGCCAGTGGCGCTTGGAAATAATCTAAAGTACACATTTTTTTCCATCAACTATTAGTGTACCTGCCCAGACTAAATGTTATCGGAGCTACAAGAAAAATCTAGATAATAATACAAAAAGCGAATTGAAACAACAAATTTTGTTTTGTTCGCTTTTTGTATTCTATTCGAGAAATTATGGAAAAGAACCTCTCCTACTTATTAGACTTTTATTCAGTCAAAAACATAAGAAAGGCACAGAGATGCAAGACAATTATACTACAAAAGGCAAGCACTTTAAAACTGCTCCAAAATTTTCCATACTATCCCTCTTCCATTTCTGCAAAAAATAAAACCTGTTTTTTTATTTGTGATATGATTATACAAAAATAAAACAGAAAGGACAATATGATTATGAAAAAAATTTTATTGTCATCAGTTGCTTTACTGA
>CAJNDL010000062.1 GCA_905221505.1 bacterium | reverse complement strand
GGCATAAACTTTTACCACTTCCTCCCTACTCACCTGAGTACAATCCTATTGAGAAAACATGGGCTCATATCAAAAAGTACCTCAAAAAGGTATTACCAAGTTGCAATACTTTTTTTGAGGCTCTTTTGTCTTGTTCTTGTTTCAATTAACTATAATATAGAATAAAGTAGATCAGAAATTTAGCAGGGTTATTCTCTTTTACTAACAATCTGCTGACAAAGATTAAACTTATTGTGAACCTTACTAGTAAGTGAAATGATAGGCAAAGAGTCTTAAAAATAAGAAAAAGGCATAGTATCAGATGTTGAAAATAACTTGATACTATGCCTTTTATTGTGGGAAGATTTACTTCATTTTATCTAGGAATTGTTTTTGACAAAACTTTTTTTGTTATATTTAAGGATATTTTAAGATTGTATTTTAGAAAAACAATTATAGAGTTCTTAATACGGAATATAGTATAAATACTGATTCAAAGTGGAGTTTTGTATGCTTTTTACTTTTGTTGCGTATAAAATCTATTAACTAAAGTCTAACTACAAACATTAATTTAAGATGAAGTAAATTGTAACCTTCAGAAATGTCTCTTACTCGATTTCAGAATGAATCACTGATATAGGATTAAAAGAACTAAGTATTTCTTTTTGTTTTGAATGGGATACGTGAGTATAGATTTGTGTGACTGATATAGAACTGTGTCCAAGAATTTGTTGAATATATCGAATATCTACATCATTATCTAGAAGCATTGTTGCAAAGCTATGTCTAAACATATGTGGTGTAATAGTTTTAGATAAGCTATTTTGTTCAACGATTCTCTTTATAACTAAACGTACACTTTGCTCTGACAATGGTTTAAGAGAATGTTTCCCTGGAAACAAGAAATCATTTGATTCATTTCTTGTTTTATTTATATATGTTTCTAATAAATTGAATGTTTTTTGATCTCCTAAAAATAGGATACGTTCTTTCTTACCCTTTCCTATAATATGGAGTGTCTTATTGGAAAGATTAATATCTTTGAGATGAATGTGGCAAAGTTCAGAAATTCTGATGCCTGTTGAAAGTAAAAGTGAAATAATTAGTAGATTTCTTTCAGCGTGTTGTTTTTGATAATCAGTTTTAGATAGAGCTACTCTCTGCTCTAAATATAAAAAAATACTTTTCAGAATGTCATACGGAATCGTTTTAGGCAATATTTTTTCAGTTCTAAATTGAAAACGCAATTGATTGAAGGGGTTCTCTTCAATTATGTTCTGGTATTTTAGATAGTTATAAAACACCTTCATACAAGCAATTTTTCTTCTTAATGTATTCGTTTTTATGTTAGATTGTGTCAACTGTTCTATATAGGATTCGACATTATCATAGTCTGAGTTATAAAATTGCATAAGATCATTCTTATAAGCGCGAATCGTGTGTGAACTCAAACGCTTATGAGTTTTGCAATAATCTAAGTAAGTAGAAATAAGTTTATAATCCATAAAAATCTCCTTTATCAATAATCATGCTATTATAAACCTATTTAGGTGCTTTGTATAGTGATAATAAATAGTTATCGGTAGGAGAAATAAATGTATATAACTAATAAGTTTGAAGGAAAAATTTATCAGAGA
>CAJNDL010000061.1 GCA_905221505.1 bacterium | reverse complement strand
GTACGACGGGCATGTCGTGCATCTGAGGTGTAAGTCCTCCGAGGGCACCCGCTACCGGTGAACCCAATAGCGATTCCCAAGCCTGACTATCGTGAGGTAGCGGGGAGAGGAAGGGATAGCGAAATCGTGGCTCTACGAACAGGAACGTGATAGTAAGGCGTATATAGCGGATAAGGGGGCTTCAAACTCTAAAGTCCAAAAAGGTAGTCGTAACCTATATGCGTAAATCACGAGAGTAATTGAATTCGGACTAAGGTTTGTGTGAAAAAGATAAATCTTTCTAGAGTCTAAAGACTCTCCGTCAGATTTCCTATTTTCACTCTAACCTTTTAACGTCCTCATATCTTGTATAAACGAGGAAAGATGTACGACTTATCCCGTGAGGTATCATGAGCGCTGAAAGCGTAGTAACAACGAATCATGAGAAGTCAGCCGAACCCATAGTAGTGATGAAGCTTCTGTAATAGAAGTGGAGCGAAGGGGAGAATACTCAAACCGTCTGGAGAGAGACTGTTTGAGGTCTGTCGCTAGAAAGAGAAAACGACAGATCGAAGTAATCCTACTTCACTTGTGTCTGTAAAACAAGCGGTCTGATAGAACTGAACTCTGTCACGTATTGACTAGATGAAGGTTCACCAATATAAGATGTCCCTCAGGCACCAAAACAAGAAAGGAATACGCACATGTCAAAATTGCTAGATAAGATATTATCACGCGAAAATATGCTGGAAGTCTACAATCAAGTAAAATCCAATAAGGGCTCAGCTGGGATTGATGGAATTACTATCGAAGAGATGGATGACTATCTCAGACAAAACTGGCGCCTGACTAAGGAACTGATAAAACAGAGAAAATATAAGCCTCAACCAGTTCTTAGAGTTGAGATTCCTAAACCAAACGGAGGCATCCGTCAACTAGGAATTTCAACAGTTATGGATAGAATGATTCAACAGGCCATTGTCCAAGTCATTAGCCCTATTTGTGAACCCCATTTCTCAGATACGAGCTATGGATTCAGACCAAATAGGTCATGTGAAAAAGCCATCATGAAGCTCTTAGAGTACTTAAATGATGGCTATGAGTGGATAGTGGATATAGACCTAGAGAAATTTTTCGATACAGTTCCTCAAGATAGATTAATGTCCTTAGTACATAACATTATCGAAGACGGAGATACGGAATCCTTGATTCGTAAGTATCTTCATTCAGGTGTTATCATTAATGGTCAACGTCATAAAACGCTAGTTGGTACGCCACAGGGAGGAAATTTATCTCCTCTCTTATCTAATGTCATGCTTAATGAATTGGACAAGGAATTAGAAAAGAGGGGACTTCGATTTGTGCGCTACGCAGATGATTGTGTGATTACGGTCGGAAGCGAGGCCTCCGCTAAGCGTGTGATGTATTCAGTCAGTCGTTTTATTGAGAAACGACTAGGTTTGAAAGTAAACATGACCAAGACGAAGATTACCAGACCAAGAGAGTTGAAATATTTAGGTTTTGGGTTCTGGAAATCATCAGCTGGTTGGAAAAGTCGCCCCCATCAAGATAGTGTTCGGAGATTTAAGCTTAAATTGAAGAAACTAACACAGAGGAAATGGAGTATAGACTTAATAAGAAGTATTGAGCAACTGAATTTGTCTATTCGAGGATGGATAAACTATTTCTCATTGGGAAATATGAAAAGTATAGTCACCAGCATAGATGAGTGCTTGCGTACTCGCCTACGAGTGATTATCTGGAAGCAATGGAAGAAGAAATCTAGACGATTATGGGGATTGCTTAAGCTAGGAGTTCCTAAATGGATAGCAGATAAGGTATCTGGCTGGGGCGACCACTATCAATTAGTAGCTCAGAAGTCGGTACTTAAACGTGCGATATCAAAACCAGTCCTTGAAAAACGTGGACTGATTTTGTGTTTGGATTATTATCTTGAACGACATGCGTTAAAAGTTAGTTGAACCGCCGTATGCCGAACGGCACGTACGGTGGTGTGAGAGGGGCTAGAGATTATCTCCTACTCGATTG
>CAJNDL010000060.1 GCA_905221505.1 bacterium | reverse complement strand
CCAGAAGGAAATACAGCGGTAATTCCAGCAGCAGACTTGACGAAAGATCCAGAAGCTGCAACTAAACCAAATGCAGGAAATGCAGTAAATACACCAGCAGCTAAGGTAGAAGTTAAAGATCCAGCCAAATTAACAGATGAAGAAAAAGCAAAAGTTAAGAAAGCAGTAGAGGCTGTAAACCCAGGATCTAAAGTTGTAGTAGACGATAAAGGAAATGCGACAGTAACAACCCCAGAAGGAAATACAGCGGTAATTCCAGCAGCAGACTTGACAAAAGATCCAGAAGCTGCAACTAAACCAAATGCAGGAAATGCAGTAAATACACCAGCAACTAGAGTGTTAGTTAAAGATAAAGCTAAATTAACAGCTGATGAAATTGAAAAAGTTAAAGAATCAATTAAAGCAGTAAACCCAGGTGCAACTGTAGTAGTAGACGAAAATGGAAATGCGACAGTAACAACCCCAGAAGGTAAGACAGCAACAATTCCAGCAGCTCAATTAGTTAAAGATGCTAAAGATGTTGCAGCTAAGAACAATGGTGAAAACATCAACGTTGACTTCGAAAAAGAAACAGTAGCAGACCTCAATAACTTAACAGATGCAGAAAAAGAAGCTGCAAAAGCTAAGATTAAAGGAGCAAATGCTGATGTGGTAGAAGTTATCTTCGACAAAGCAGGAAATGCAACTGTAATTACTAAAGATGGTAAAGTTTACACAATCGTAGCTAAAGATATCTTTAAACAACGTCCATATGTACCATCAAATGGTGGAGGCAATAATGGAGCTACTAACACTGACGTAAAAGTGGATAAAGCTAAGTTAGAAGGTGCTATCCATCAATTAGATGAATTGATCATTAAAGAATCAGCTAAGCTTGATGCAGAAACTGCAAAAGAAGCGAATGACTTATTAGCAGACGCTAAGAAAGTATTTGCTAATGCAGACGCAAGTCAAGCAGAAGTGGATGCAATGGTGAAACGTATCGAAGACTTCATGGCGAAAGTTGCTCCAGCAACTGATCATGCAACTCCAGCTAACGACCAAGCTGCTCAAACACCAGCTGTAGCTCCAGCTACTACTCAAGTAGCAACAAATGCGCGTAAAGCAGCTAAAGAATTGCCAAATACAGGTACAGCAGATTCTACTGTAGCTATGGTAGCAGCTGCCGCAAGTGCATTACTTGGTCTTGGTCTTGCAGGCCGTCGTCGTAAAGAAGACGAAGAAGCTTAATTGGTAGATTGTTTGATAAAAATCAGATGATAAATCCGATTTTTAGAGCTTAAACAAGTACCTCTCATAAGAAAATCTCCTAGCAGGAAAGCCTGCTAGGAGATTTTACTAGTGAATCAAATAGTGGCTCTTTGTCAACTGTAGTGGGTTGAAGAAAAGCTAAGATCGAGAAAGGACAAATTTCGTCCTTTCTTTTTTGATATTGAGAGCGATGAAAATTCGTTTTTTGAAGTTTTCAAAGTTCCGAAATCCAAAGGCATTGCGCTTGATAAGTTTGATGAGATTATTGGTCGCTTCTAATTTGGCGTTGGAATAGGGTAATTGAAGAGCGTTGACAATCTTCTCTTTATCCTTGAGGAAGGTTTTAAAGACAGTCTGAAAAAGAGGATGAAGCTGCTTAAGATTGTCCTCAATGAGTCCGAAGAATTTGTCAGGTTCCTTGTTCTGAAAGTGAAAAAGCAAGAGTTGATAGAGATTGTAGTGGTGTCTCAAGTCTTCTGAATAGCTCAAAAGCTTGTCTAGAATTTCTTTATTCGTTAAGTGCATACGAAAAGTAGGGCGATAAAATCGCTTATCACTCAGTTTACGACTATCTTGTTGAATAAGCTTCCAGTAGCGCTTGATGACCTTATATTCATGGGATTTTCGCTCAAACTGATTCATAATTTGGACACGCACACGACTCATAGCACGGCTGAGATGTTGGACAATGTGAAATCGATCTAGAACGATTTTAGCACATGGAAAAAGCTGTTTAGCTAAGTCATAATAAGGACTAAACATATCCATTGTAATGATTTTCACCTGACAACGAACGGCTCTATCGTAGCGCAGAAAGTGATTTCGGATGATATAGTTAATTGAAACAAGAACAAGACAAAAGAGCCTCAAAAAAAGTATTGCAACTTGGTAATACCTTTTTGAGGT
>CAJNDL010000059.1 GCA_905221505.1 bacterium | reverse complement strand
ATTCCAGATACAGAAGATGCAAATCCAAAAGTAGCGGATAAATTAACAGGAGAAACAACAGGAAAAACTGTAAAAGAAAAAACACCTGTCCCAGCAAATACTAAGGTAGTAACACCAAACAAACCAGGCACAACGATTACAGTAGATAGTCCAGTCAATGGTTTAACAGTGGATAACGGTGGAAATCTAGTAGGAACACCAAGCGTCACAGATTGGGGACCAAAAGAAGAAGAACGTACAGTAGAGATTCCAGTTAAACTGAAACGTGGAACAGAAGAGACTGTTGTAAAAATTCCTGTAACTATCCAACGTGATACAGATGGCGACGGTATCCCAGATGTGACCGATCCAGATGACGATAACGATGGAATTCCAGATACAGAAGATGCAAATCCAAAAGTAGCGGATAAATTAACAGGAGAAACAACAGGAAAAACTGTAAAAGAAAAAACACCTGTCCCAGCAAATACTAAGGTAGTAACACCAAACAAACCAGGCACAACGATTACAGTAGATAGTCCAGTCAATGGTTTAACAGTGGATAACGGTGGAAATCTAGTAGGAACACCAAGCGTCACAGATTGGGGACCAAAAGAAGAAGAACGTACAGTAGAGATTCCAGTTAAACTGAAACGTGGAACAGAAGAGACTGTTGTAAAAATTCCAGTTACAATCCAACGTGATACAGATGGCGACGGTATCCCAGATGTGACCGATCCAGATGACGATAACGATGGTATTCCAGACAAGGATGAAGAGAAAAATGGAACAGATCCTAAGACACCAACAACTCAAACTCCTACAATCGATATCACACGCAAACCAAATGGTGATGCAGTAATAACACCGAAGAAACCAGATGGCTCAACCTACCCACCAGGAACAGTAGTAGAAATTCCAGGTAAGGATGGTAATCCAATTGTTGTTACAATCGGTGAAGATGGTTCAGGAATAGTTCCAAATGACAAGTTACCTAAAGGTGATTTACCAGGAAAAGGTACAGTAACAGAACCAAATAAAGAACCATCACAACCAGTGCCAGTAACAACACCAGCTCGTAAGAACCCGACAATCAAAATTGAACAAGATCCTAAGACGGGTGATGTTACAGTGACACCGAAGAAACCAGATGGCTCAACCTACCCACCAGGAACAGTAGTAGAAATTCCAGGTAAAGACGGAAACCCAATCACAGTAACAATCGGTGAAGATGGAAAAGGAACAGTACCAAATAGTGATCTGCCAGAAGGAGATATTCCGGGAACAGGTAAGATTATTGAAAAAGGGAAAACACCTGAAGAAGTTCAAGTGAAGACACCTAAAAAATTAGATCCAAATGAACCACAAACGGAGCAACCAGTCTCAATTGATATTACTAGAAAACCAAATGGAGATGCGATTGTAACACCTAAGAAACCTGGAGTGGGAGGAACGTATCCACCAGGAACGAAGGTAGTTATTCCGGGTGATAAAGATACTCCAATCGAGGTTATCATCGGAGAAGACGGTTCAGGAATAGTACCGAATGATAGTCTTCCAAAAGGAGAAATCGAAGGAGAAGGTACAGTAACAGAACCGAATAAGAGACCATCACAACCAGTGCCAGCAACCACTCCAGCACGTAAGACTCCAACCGTAGACTTGGAACAAGATCCTAAGACTGGTGATGTTACAGTGACACCTAAGAAACCAGATGGCTCAATCTACCCACCAGGAACTACGGTAGAAATCCCAGGTGAAAATGGTCCAATCACTGTTGAAATCGGTCAAGATGGTAAAGGTAAAGTACCAAATGACAAACTTCCTAAGAAAGATGTCCCAGGAACAGGTAAGATTACCGAACCAGGAAAACCAGCTGTAGAAGTTCCTAATGTAACCACACCAGCTAAGGTAACACCAACACTAGATGTTGAACAAGATCCTAATACAGGAGAGGTTACAGTAACACCTAAGAAACCAGATGGCTCAACATTCCCACCAGGAACTACGGTAGAAATCCCAGGTGAAAATGGTCCAATCACTGTTGAAATCGGTCAAGATGGTAAAGGTAAAGTACCAAATGACAAACTTCCTAAGAAAGATGTCCCAGGAACAGGTAAGATTACCGAACCAGGAAAACCAGCTGTGGAAGTTCCTAATGTAACTACTCCATCTAAGGTAACTCCAACAGTAGAGTTGGAACAAGATCCTAAGACTGGTGATGTTACAGTGACACCGAAGAAACCAGATGGCTCAACATTCCCACCAGGAACTACGGTGGAAATCCCAGGTGAAAATGGTCCAATCACTGTTGAAATCGGTCAAGATGGTAAAGGTAAAGTACCAAATGACAAACTTCCTAAGAAAGATGTTCCAGGAATAGCTAAGATTACCGAACCAGGAAAACCAGCTGTGGAAGTTCCTAATGTAACTACTCCATCTAAGGTAACTCCAACAGTAGAGTTGGAACAAGATCCTAAGACTGGTGATGTTACAGTAACACCGAAGAAACCAGATGGCTCAACATTCCCACCAGGAACTACGGTGGAAATCCCAGGTGAAAATGGTCCAATCACTGTTGAAATCGGTCAAGATGGTAAAGGTAAAGTACCAAATGACAAACTTCCTAAGAAAGATGTTCCAGGAACAGCTAAGATTACCGAACCAGGAAAACCAGCTGTGGAAGTTCCTAATGTAACTACTCCATCTAAGGTAACACCAACAGTAGAGTTGGAACAAGATCCTAAGACAGGTGACGTTACAGTAACACCTAAGAGACCAGATGGCTCAACATACCCACCAGGAACTAAGGTAGAAATCCCAGGTGAAAATGGTCCAATCACTGTTGAAATCGGTCAAGATGGTAAAGGTAAAGTACCAAATGACAAACT
>CAJNDL010000058.1 GCA_905221505.1 bacterium | reverse complement strand
TTTTCTAGTTCATCATAAATAAAGCTAAAATCACAGAGTTCAGTTAGCTGACGTAAAAAGTGGGTTTTAGGAATCACGATATCATACAAACTAGAATAAGGACTGACATCCATAGTTAACTGATTATCAAGCATTATTTCACCTCATCTCTAGTATAACAAAAAAGCCATCAATTTGATGACTTTTTCAGTAGGCTCGGAGGATGGAGATTGGTTTTTTGAAAGAGACAAAAAAATAGCCGTCCTAACTTTGGCGAGTTAACGAGCTATTTTTTAGTTATGTAATTACAGCCACCGTCTTAAACGGCTCTGTGGGGTGTTGTTGACGCAACACCTTTTTCTATATTTATTGTAACATTTATTTTAAAAATTGCAAGGGGAATAGGATGGTTAGTACTTGGATAAGTTGGATATTAGCTCAACAGTTGGCATTAAAACTGCTAAATAATTTTTGGCTATCAGCAAACTAAGATTTTTTGATTTTAATATGCACTTTTTTGGTATTCATTCCATAAAGCCTGAAGTTCATCTGCATTTTCTAAAACATATTGCCTTATTATTTTTAGGTCTTTTGCTTTTACTTTACCATCTCTCAGTTCACCGTTCAGAAACATTGAGCCGACCTCTTCTCCGTGTATATAAATGTGAATATGTGCTTTTTGACCTTTAGGGTTATGTTCGTTAGGACGAATTTCAATACCATACTTTAGGAAAGAATATTTAGGCATGTAATAATCCCACGTAGTCCTTCCATGTTTCAAGGTAGTTATCGCGATTCAACTCAATTTGCTTTTGAGCAAAACGAATGTCATAGTCTGCCAAGTCCAAATTTTCCAATACTTCTCCAGTTAGAATGCTAAAGGTTCCAATTAATTCATCGTCATCATACATGCGTAAAATAGGGTTGCTTGGATTCTTGTAAATATCATCTTTTGTCACTTCTAAATTAGTTACACCAAATTCCTTGAACATGATTGCTTCTCCTTTTTCTTTTATTATATCATTTTTGCTAGAATTGTCACGGTTTTCGATCTATTTGACTACAAGGAATAGCTTTTGTTCAAGTATAGTCTGACATAAAATAGAAATTGAAAAAAATGCTAAAATCCGATATAATGGAGTGTTGAAAGGAATGGTAAAATCCAATGTAGAAATCATTCTTAGCTATTGAACCAACTAAAAATAGAGAATCAAAGAAAGAGAACTTATGAATATTCAAGAAGAAATTAAGAAACGTCGTACCTTTGCCATCATCTCCCACCCGGACGCGGGGAAAACAACCATTACTGAGCAGTTGCTCTACTTTGGGGGCGAGATTCGTGAGGCTGGTACTGTAAAAGGGAAGAAAACAGGGACTTTTGCCAAGTCTGACTGGATGGATATCGAGAAGCAGCGTGGGATTTCCGTTACTTCATCTGTTATGCAATTTGACTACGATGGCAAGCGCGTAAATATCCTCGACACACCAGGGCACGAGGACTTCTCAGAAGATACCTATCGTACCTTGATGGCGGTGGATGCTGCGGTCATGGTCGTGGACTCTGCCAAGGGGATCGAGGCCCAAACCAAGAAATTGTTTGAGGTTGTCAAACACCGTGGCATTCCAGTCTTTACCTTTATGAACAAGCTAGACCGTGACGGACGTGAGCCGCTGGACCTCTTGCAAGAATTGGAAGAAGCCTTGGGCATTGCGAGCTATCCGATGAACTGGCCAATCGGGATGGGGAAAGCCTTTGAGGGTTTGTATGACCTCTATAACCAACGATTGGAACTTTACAAGGGGGATGAGCGTTTTGCCAGTCTAGAAGATGGGGACAAGCTTTTTGGTAGCAATCCTTTCTACGAGCAAGTTAAAGACGATATTGAGCTTTTAAATGAAGCTGGGAATGAGTTTTCAGAGGAAGCTATTCTGGCTGGAGAATTGACACCTGTCTTCTTTGGTTCAGCTCTTACTAATTTTGGTGTGCAGACCTTCCTTGAAACCTTCCTTAAGTTTGCTCCAGAACCACATGGACACAAGAAAACAGATGGCGAAATTGTGGATCCTTACGACAAGGATTTCTCAGGATTTGTCTTTAAAATCCAAGCCAATATGGACCCTCGCCACCGTGACCGTATTGCCTTTGTCCGTATCGTATCAGGCGAATTTGAGCGCGGTATGAGTGTTAATCTGCCTCGTACTGGTAAGGGGGCCAAACTGTCGAATGTGACTCAGTTTATGGCGGAAAGTCGTGAGAATGTGACCAATGCCGTGGCAGGCGATATTATCGGGGTTTACGATACCGGTACTTATCAGGTTGGGGACACTTTGACAGTTGGAAAAAATAAGTTTGAATTTGAACCACTGCCAACCTTTACCCCTGAGATTTTCATGAAAGTTTCTGCTAAGAACGTCATGAAGCAAAAATCCTTCCACAAAGGGATTGAGCAATTGGTGCAAGAAGGAGCCATTCAGCTTTATAAGAATTACCAAACAGGCGAGTACATGCTAGGCGCTGTTGGTCAACTTCAGTTTGAAGTCTTTAAGCACCGTATGGAAGGCGAGTACAATGCAGAAGTGGTCATGAGTCCAATGGGTAAAAAGACCGTTCGTTGGATCAAGTCTGAGGATTTGGATGAACGGATGTCATCAAGCCGCAATATCTTGGCCAAAGACCGTTTCGACCAACCAGTCTTCCTCTTTGAAAATGACTTTGCCCTCCGCTGGTTTGCAGATAAGTATCCAGACGTAGAGTTGGAAGAGAAGATGTAGATCGCCAAAGTTACTTGATTGTGTAACAATCTAAGTAACTAACGAGTCTGGGACAATAGTCTCTTGTCTCCAAAAAAAGCAACGGATTTGCCGTTGCTTTTTTGCATGGTTACGATAGTCTTGGTAAAATAGAATTGCTTAATAAACCATTTAGAAAGGCTATCCCATGCATATTCACTATAACACAAA
>CAJNDL010000057.1 GCA_905221505.1 bacterium | reverse complement strand
TAGTGATAATAAATAGTTATCGGTAGGAGAAATAAATGTATATAACTAATAAGTTTGAAGGAAAAATTTATCAGAGATTGAATAAAATTCTTGAGTCATATAATCAAGATCAAAATAGTATCATAAATCTTGCTGCTTGTATTAGCTATCCATTCAGCGAAGTATTAAAAATACAAAGCTTTCCACTTTCTACACTTCCAACTGAAGGAGTTGTTGAAAAACGTTATTTTCCTCATTGTACTTCATTAGATGATATTGAAGTATATGCTGAGGAATTGTGTTGCAAACTCTTTAATATAAGGTCCAATGATTATCGAGTTAGTTTACAACCAAATTCTGGAACTCAGGCTAATCAAATTGTTTATAATGGAGTTTTAGAAAGAGATGATTTCATTCTATCATTATCACCAAAAGACGGGGGGCATATTTCACACACTTACACAGGTAAAGGTAAGGTTATATATTATCATTTAGATAATAATTTAAAAGTGGATTTTATTGAACTAAGGGAATTATTAGAGCTATATAAACCCAAATTACTTGTTGTCGGTGCTTCATCGTATGGAAATGAGTTTAATTATAAAAAAATTTATAAGACGGTTAAAGAAACTAGTCCTGACACTCTCATATTGGCAGATATCTGCCATAGTGTCTTGTATATTATGGCAGATATTCATCAGGCAATTTTCCCTTTTGTAGATTTTGCTACTTTTACAATGGATAAGTGTTTACGTGGGCCTCAAGGAGGTGTGCTAGTTTATCGTAGCTCTTTTGAAAGAGAAATAAGTTATTCTATTTTTCCTAGAACTCAAGGGGGTCCGACACAATCTGCATTATTTGCTAAATGTATATGTTTAATTAAATTATTGTCAATAGATATTCAAAGTTATGCTAAAGAAGTCCTTAAAAATACTCAACTGTTAATAGATTGCTTAACTAGCTATGGAATCGATGTCATCTATAAACAGTCAAAAACTCATGTTGTTTTAATCAACTTATCAAATCTAAACTTTAATGGTAAAGAAGCAGAGGAGTTACTTTTCGAGCATAGAATATTGGTTAATCGTAATCAAATTCCGAATGATATATATGGTCCAATGACTACTTCAGGAATTAGGTTAGGAACAGTTGGTATTACAAATCTAGGATACACAGAGCCTGATATACAGAAATTAGCTGAACTAGTAGCTAATTTACTAAAATATAAACAATTCAACTACTCTATACACTCTGAACTCATTAGCAAATATCACAAACAGATTAATATCTCCAATTAGGAGATAGACCAAGACAAAAATTATAATTTTTATATGGAATTAGTATATAGTATTTAGTTAATCCATCCTTATAATTTTCAATATATGATTGATCATAAACAGAAGGAATATCACTAATTTGTTTTAGATTGTATACAACTTGAAATTTATACCAAGGATCATCTATTAGTGGAATTTCTGACTCAAAGTATCTTAAAGAATTCTGAAAATCTATAAGAGAAATATTTTCAGACACCAATTCAACAACTAATTTATTTAGTTTAAGCATACGAACATCTAAAGTTAAAGATTTAGGACACATTTGAAGTGATTTATTGATATATTCTAGAGATTGTTGATAATCTTTCTTCATTAGAAATAAAACTGATTTATTACAATATGATTCAAAAATTTCATTTGAATCATATTTTTTTAGTATTTTTTCTGCTTTGTTGAGATTTTCTAAAGCTAAATCATATTCTCTATTCCATGTATAAATGACTCCTAAATTATTATATACAGTTGCAACAGGAATATACTGCTCATTCACTTGAAAATACTCTAATGCTAATTTGAGATTTTTAGTAGCTTGTTCAATTGGAAAATAATGGGCAGAATTTCGTAAAATAATATAATAAAAATCATCTTTTTCTACTGCATTAAGAGTTTCATTAAGAAGTTTTATTGCTTCTTTATCTTTACCTAGATGTCCATAAGCGTTTAATTTATAGAGCAAATTTCCTGAGTTGTTTTCTAATTTTTCTAGTAAATTTAACGCTTCATTAAATTCATATAGTTGAATTAAAAATCTAGGATAATATAAATTTATATTTTCCGAATAATACTCAACTTTAAGATTTCTAAGAATTGTTAAACCATCATTAAAATTTGAAGTCCATTGATGTGAATTCAAAATATAATGTATATATTTCTCTGGTAATAATTCTATTAAATTAAATATCTTTTTACTCAAAGATACGATATAAAAATAAGAATTTTTTCTATACTCTATTTCGAGTAATTTTTTAATGTATTCTATATTTTGTCTTAACTCTTCAAGACTACTGATATGTATTAAGCAGTGAATTAAGTAAGCTAATTCACCACCTATTCCTATGGATAAGATAGTCTGTTCTAAATATATTTTAAGATTCTCTGTGACTAATTTAAGATCAGAATCAGTAGCTTGATTTAATATACTATTAACAATTGATTCATGTGATATTTTTATCTTATCATTTGTATCTCCATTAATGTATACAAAGCCTGCATTAATAAGAGCATTTAATGAATTCGATACTTCAGTTGTGTCCTCTATAATAGATTTTATGTAGTTAAAAACTATTTCTTTACTCATTCCAGCTGGAAAAATTGATGATATAATCAGAATATTTTTTTGAGTGTCTGAAAGTTTATTATAAATGTCAGAAATACTAAGTAGTTCTGAATTAGGGTTGTCTGCCAGTTTATTAATAATTAATTCAATTTCTTTATAATTTCCTTTAGTTAACTGCCAAATTTGATTTAACATGGTATTATCTAGAGAATCAATCTGATTATTTATTAATAATTTACACTCTTCTTCTGTCAGATAAGATAAATTTAATACATTAGAAGTATAATTATCTAATGTATCTAATTTATCAACTAAACTGACACTTTCATCAGTTCGATGTATTATGGTCAAAGAAATTCCTTTTTGAAGTGTGTTGAAATCATCTTCAAATTTTATTTTTATATTATCAGGTAAAAATTGATAATTATCAATAATTATGTTAATTCTGATTTTTTTTGAAATATTATAGAAGTAACGTAAATATAGATCACTTTCGAAAATTTCTTCTTTTATTTCAGAAATAACTTCCTCCCAAGGATAGTCAATAATTTTCTTATACGGAACGTTTAATGAAATTAGTGATTTGATAAGTTTAAAACTATGCTTCAATGTTAAGTTGGTTAGTTTTTGTTTTCTTAAATAATTTGAGAACGAATATTTATGTGGTATAGATAAACAAAGATTTCTCCTGAATTGAGTAGCTATATAAGCTCCTTTTAATAAATTTTCAAAAAATTTATTACTTTCAAATCCATCATTTGCAACATCAACATATAAAATAAAAATTTCTTTATTATTTCTATATATTTGTTGGCTAACTTCTTTAACTAATTCAGTCTTGCCACTGCCACTAAAACCATTTATAATGAATAAACTATTTTTATCATTGCTAGAATACTTAAAATGGTGTTTTAGCTGTTCTATTTCATTGTTGCGTCCATAGTACATAAATATTCTCCTACCGATAACTATTTATTATCACTA
>CAJNDL010000056.1 GCA_905221505.1 bacterium | reverse complement strand
ACAGGCAGCCACAACCATCTTCGTGGTCAATATGAAACGAATTATGACCTTAATAAATACAAAATAACCGAGGAATTCGCTCAAATTGACGAGAGATTCCTCGGTTTTCATTTCATTAAAAGTAAGAGACCTATTTTTTCAGTGGACTCCCATCCTCCACTTGTCTTTTTTCACCTTTCCCTCCCTTATTTATAGGAAAATATGGTAAAATAGAACAGACTAAAAATCATCATTTCACGAAAGGATGCAAGATGAAAATTACGCAAGAAGAGGTAACACACGTTGCCAATCTTTCAAAATTAAGATTCTCTGAAGAAGAAACTGCTGCCTTTGCGACTACCTTGTCTAAGATTGTTGACATGGTCGAATTGCTGGGCGAAGTTGACACAACTGGTGTCGCACCTACTACAACCATGGCTGACCGCAAGACTGTACTCCGCCCTGATGTGGCCGAAGAAGGTACAGACCGTGACCGCTTGTTTAAAAATGTACCTGAAAAAGACAACTACTATATCAAGGTACCAGCTATCCTAGACGATGGAGGAGATGCCTAATGACTTTTAATAACAAAACTATTGAAGACTTGCACAATCTCCTTGTTTCTAAGGAAATTTCTGCAACTGAATTGACCCAAGCAACTCTTGAAGATATCCAATCTCGCGAGACAGCTATCAACGCTTTCGTTACAATCGCTGAAGAGCAAGCTCTTGCACAAGCTAAATCTATTGACCAAGCTGGAATTGACGCGGATAATGTCCTCTCAGGAATTCCGCTTGCTGTTAAGGATAATATCTCTACAGACGGTATCCTCACAACTGCAGCATCAAAAATGCTCTACAACTATGAGCCAATCTTTGATGCGACTGCGGTTGCCAATGCAAAGGCTAAAGGCATGATTGTCGTAGGGAAAACCAACATGGATGAATTTGCCATGGGTGGTTCAGGTGAAACTTCACACTACGGTGCCACTAGAAACGCTTGGGACCACAGCAAAGTTCCTGGTGGTTCATCAAGTGGTTCTGCCGCAGCGGTAGCTTCAGGGCAAGTCCGCTTGTCACTTGGTTCTGATACTGGTGGTTCTATCCGCCAACCTGCTGCCTTCAACGGGATCGTTGGTCTCAAACCAACCTACGGAACAGTTTCTCGTTTCGGTCTCATTGCCTTCGGTAGCTCACTAGACCAGATTGGACCTTTCGCACCAACTGTTAAGGAAAATGCCTTCTTGCTCAACGCTATCGCTAGCCAAGATGCTAAAGACTCTACTTCTGCTCCTGTCCACATTGCTGACTTTACTTCAAAAATCGGCCAAGACATCAAGGGCATGAAAATTGCTTTGCCTAAGGAATACCTTGGTGAAGGGATTGACCCAGAGGTTAAGGAAACTATCCTGAACGCAGCCAAACACTTTGAAAAACTCGGTGCTATCGTCGAAGAAGTCAGCCTTCCTCACTCAAAATACGGTGTTGCCGTTTACTACATCATTGCTTCATCTGAAGCCTCATCAAACTTGCAACGTTTTGACGGTATCCGTTACGGCTATCGTGCAGAAGATGCGACTAATCTTGATGAAATCTATGTAAACAGCCGTAGCCAAGGTTTCGGCGAAGAAGTGAAACGCCGTATCATGCTAGGTACTTTCAGTCTTTCATCAGGTTACTATGATGCTTACTACAAGAAAGCTGGTCAGGTCCGTACCCTCATCATCCAAGATTTCGAAAACGTCTTTGCGGATTATGACTTGATTTTGGGACCAACTGCTCCAAGCGTTGCCTATGACTTGGACTCTCTCAACCACGATCCCGTTGCCATGTACTTGGCTGACCTCTTGACAATCCCAGTCAACTTGGCAGGTCTTCCAGGGATTTCGATTCCTGCTGGATTCTCTCAAGGTCTACCAGTCGGTCTGCAATTGATTGGTCCTAAGTACTCAGAAGAGACTATTTACCAAGCTGCTGCTGCCTTTGAAGCGACAACAGACTACCACAAACAACAACCCATGATTTTTGGAGGTGACAACTAATGAACTTTGAAACAGTCATCGGACTTGAAGTCCACGTAGAGCTCAACACCAATTCAAAAATCTTCTCACCTACTTCTGCCCACTTTGGAAATGACCAAAATGCCAACACCAACGTGATTGACTGGTCTTTCCCAGGCGTACTACCCGTTCTCAATAAAGGTGTTGTCGATGCTGGTATCAAGGCAGCTCTTGCCCTCAATATGGACATCCACAAAAAGATGCACTTTGACCGCAAAAACTACTTCTACCCTGATAATCCCAAAGCCTACCAAATTTCTCAGTTTGATGAGCCAATCGGCTACAACGGCTGGATTGAAGTAGAGCTAGAAGACGGTACAACCAAGAAAATCGGTATTGAACGCGCTCACCTAGAAGAAGATGCTGGTAAAAACACCCACGGTACAGATGGCTACTCTTATGTTGACCTCAACCGCCAAGGGGTGCCCTTGATTGAGATTGTATCTGAAGCGGACATGCGTTCGCCAGAAGAAGCCTACGCTTATCTGACAGCCCTCAAGGAAGTCATCCAGTATGCTGGTATTTCTGACGTTAAGATGGAAGAAGGTTCGATGCGTGTGGATGCCAACATTTCGCTTCGCCCTTATGGTCAAGAAAAATTCGGTACCAAGACTGAGTTGAAGAACCTTAACTCTTTCTCTAACGTCCGTAAAGGTCTTGAATACGAAGTCCAACGCCAGGCTGAAATCCTTCGCTCAGGTGGTCAAATTCGCCAAGAAACACGCCGTTACGATGAAGCGAATAAAGCAACCATCCTCATGCGTGTTAAAGAAGGTGCTGCAGACTACCGCTACTTCCCCGAACCAGACCTACCACTCTTTGAAATCTCAGACGAGTGGATTGAGGAAATGCGTACTGAATTGCCAGAATTTCCAAAAGAACGCCGTGCTCGCTACGTGGCTGACCTCGGCTTATCAGACTATGATGCCAGCCAGTTGACTGCTAATAAAGTCACTTCTGACTTCTTTGAAAAAGCTGTTGCCCTCGGTGGCGATGCCAAACAAGTCTCTAACTGGCTCCAAGGCGAAGTCGCTCAATTCTTGAACGCTGAAGGCAAAACACTAGAACAAATCAAATTGACACCAGAAAACTTGGTAGAAATGATTGCCATCATCGAAGACGGCACTATTTCATCTAAGATTGCCAAGAAAGTCTTTGTCCATCTCGCTAAAAATGGTGGTGGCGCGCGTGAATACGTGGAAAAAGCAGGCATGGTGCAAATCTCAGATCCAGCTGTTTTGATTCCAATCATCCACCAAGTCTTTGCCGATAACGAAGCCGCAGTTGCCGACTTCAAGTCAGGCAAACGCAACGCAGACAAGGCCTTCACAGGCTTCCTCATGAAAGCAACCAAAGGCCAAGCCAACCCACAAGTTGCCCTTAAACTCCTTGCACAGGAATTGGCGAAGTTGAAAGAAGATTAATATGTAAAAGAAACCAGCCCTGAGGAGCCTACTGAAAAAGTCATCAAATTGATGGCTTTTTTGTTATACTAGAGATGAGGTGAAATAATGCTTGATAATCAGTTAACTATGGATGTCAGTCCTTATTCTAGTTTGTATGATATAGTGGTTCCTAAAACCCACTTTTTACGTCAGCTAACTGAACTCTGTGATTTTAGCTTTATTTATGATGAACTAGAAAA
>CAJNDL010000055.1 GCA_905221505.1 bacterium | reverse complement strand
TGGTATTGTTCATCTTCATTATAAGCTAAACTTCTTTTTCTGTCAGGAGTTAGCAGGCTCTGCCTGCTTAGAGTTTTTTATGTAAAAGGAAATTTTTATAACGGTATCTTTTTCTATGATAGTTGCTTATTTGCTTGCCTAGTAGTATACTAAGCTTAACCTTACAGAAAACGGTAACAAATAATGAAACTGTCTACTTTTTTAAAAAAAGTTTCTGGCCAACCTTTTTGACTGTTCAGCAAACTGTTATACTATTCTATCTAAAGGATGGTTTGGATCGACAATACCTAACAACTGAGTCTATATATTTGGTGATAGGAAACTTTATATTTGCAAATATTTGTGTAGCTATTTTTAGCAATTCGAAAACTTGGGATAAAAGTTGGGATAAAAAGAGTGATAGCAGTAAGAAAAAATATATCCTGAAAAAGTAATCGGAGATGTAGGGAGTTGGTTATTTAAATGGGGATCATTTCCAGTTGACGCAAGCTTAAAAAAACGATATAATAAGAAAGTTGAGAATTGATTTTCAGTTGTCTTAGTCCAGAGAAATGGCGGTGCTGCGAGCCATCTAAGCTAGGAAGTCATGCTACTCAATCATACAATTGCATAAGAATAAGAGAATGACAAGTTCATTGAATGAAGGTGGTACCGCGGTTTTTCGCCCTTCGTGATATGAGCTTGTCTTTTGATTTTTGGAGGTGTTGATGAAAACATTTCTTGTCAAACAAAAGTTTCGTCTTGGAGGCGAGCGCTTTGCTATCAAGGATGACAGGGGAGAAATCGCCTATCAGGTAGAGGGATCATTTTTTAAAATTCCCAAAACCTTTACTATTTATGATGCATTTGGTAACCAAGTCAGTGAGATTAGTAAAGAGATTTGGACTCTACTTCCTCGTTTTGAGATTCAGCTTCAGGACGGATCGAGTTTTGTAATTCGTAAGAAGTTGACCTTCTGGCGAGATAAGTATGAGTTTGATAATCTGGGGCTTCGTATCGAGGGCAATATCTGGGATTTGAATTTCAAACTACTGGATGATCGCAATCAGTTGATTGCGGAAATCAGGAAAGAACTCTTTCATCTGACCTCAACCTATAACGTAACGGTTCTTGAGGACGCTTATGCAGACCTAGTCATTTCCCTCTGTGTCGCGATTGACTATGTGGAAATGCTGGAAAGCCAATCACATTAAAGAAGAAAATAAGGAGACAATATGAAACAACTATCTAGTGCACAAGTACGCCAAATGTGGCTTGATTTCTGGGCGACTAAAGGTCACTCTGTAGAACCATCTGTAAGTTTGGTTCCTGTAAATGACCCAACTCTTTTGTGGATTAATTCTGGGGTAGCAACCCTTAAGAAATACTTTGACGGGACTATTATCCCTGAAAATCCACGTATTACCAATGCACAAAAGGCTATTCGTACCAACGACATTGAAAACGTAGGGAAGACTGCACGTCACCATACCATGTTTGAAATGTTGGGGAACTTCTCTATCGGTGATTACTTCCGTGACGAAGCTATTACTTGGGCTTATGAGCTTTTGACAAGCCCTGAGTGGTTTGACTTCCCAGCTGAAAAATTGTACATGACCTACTATCCAGACGATAAAGATTCTTACAACCGCTGGATTGAAGTGGGAGTGGATCCAAGCCACTTGATTCCAATTGAGGACAACTTCTGGGAAATCGGTGCCGGACCTTCTGGACCAGATACAGAAATCTTCTTTGACCGTGGGGAAGCTTTTGACCCAGAAAATATCGGTATTCGCCTGCTTGCAGAAGATATCGAAAACGATCGTTACATCGAAATCTGGAACATCGTTTTATCACAATTTAACGCAGACCCTGCTGTTCCTCGTAGTGAATACAAGGAATTGCCACACAAGAACATTGATACGGGCGCTGGTTTGGAGCGTTTGGTAGCGGTTATCCAAGGGGCTAAGACAAACTTTGAAACAGACCTCTTCATGCCGATCATTCGTGAAGTTGAGAAATTGTCTGGTAAGGTTTACGACCAAGATGGCGACAACATGAGCTTCAAGGTCATCGCTGACCACATCCGTTCCCTTTCATTTGCCATCGGTGATGGTGCCCTTCCAGGAAATGAAGGTCGTGGTTATGTCCTTCGTCGTCTCCTTCGTCGTGCTTCTATGCACGGTCAAAAATTGGGAATCAACGAGCCTTTCCTTTACAAACTCGTTCCAACTGTTGGAAAAATCATGGAAAGTTACTACCCAGAAGTTCTTGAAAAACGTGACTTTATCGAAAAAATCGTTAAGAGCGAAGAAGAGTCATTTGCTCGTACTCTTCACTCAGGTCAACATTTTGCCCAAGGCATTGTAGCTGACTTGAAAGAAAAAGGTCAATCTGTCATTGCTGGTTCAGATGTCTTCAAACTCTATGATACTTATGGGTTCCCAGTTGAATTGACTGAAGAAATCGCTGAAGAAGCTGGTATGACTGTAGACCGTGAAGGTTTTGAAGCAGCCATGAAAGAACAGCAAGAACGCGCGCGTGCGTCAGCTGTCAAGGGTGGTTCAATGGGTATGCAAAATGAAACCCTTCAAAACATCACAGTGGAAAGTCGTTTTAACTATGAAGCATCACAATTGTCTTCTAAATTGGTAACTATCGTGTCTGACAATGCAGAAGTAGAAGCTGTATCTGAAGGAACTGCCTCTCTTATCTTTGCGGAAACTCCATTCTACGCTGAGATGGGTGGACAGGTGGCTGACCACGGACAAATCTTGGACGAGTCAGGTAAGGTCGTGGCTACTGTGACAAATGTTCAAAAAGCACCAAACGGACAAGCTCTTCATACAGTTGAAGTCCTTGCACCGCTTGCCTTGAACCAAGAATATACGCTTGCAATCGATACAAATCGTCGTCACCGTGTTATGAAAAACCACACTGCGACTCACTTGCTTCACGCTGCCCTTCACAATATCCTTGGAAATCACGCCACACAAGCAGGATCTCTTAACGAAGTTGAATTCCTTCGCTTTGACTTTACCCACTTCCAAGCAGTAACTGCAGAAGAATTGCGTGCGATTGAACAGCAAGTCAACGAGAAAATCTGGGAAGCTCTTGAAGTGAAGACAGTTGAAACAGATATTGACACTGCCAAGGAAATGGGTGCGATGGCTCTCTTTGGTGAGAAATACGGCAAGGAAGTCCGTGTTGTTACAATCGGTGACTACTCTATCGAGCTTTGTGGTGGTACCCACGTTGGCAATACTTCTGAAATTGGTCTCTTCAAGATTGTCAAAGAAGAAGGTATCGGATCAGGAACTCGCCGTATCTTGGCAGTGACTGGTAAGGAAGCCTTTGAAGCCTACCGCGAACAAGAAGACGCTCTTAAAGCTGTCGCAGTAACCTTGAAAGCACCTCAACTTAAAGAAGTACCTCACAAGGTAGAAGGACTTCAAGAACAACTTCGTCAACTTCAAAAAGAAAATGCTGAGTTGAAAGAAAAAGCCGCAGCTGCAGCCGCGGGCGACATCTTCAAGGATGTTAAGGAAGTCAACGGTCACCGTTACATTGCTAGTCAAGTGTCTGTATCAGATGCCGGTGCCCTTCGTACCTTTGCGGACAATTGGAAACAAAAAGACTACTCTGACTTGCTTGTCCTAGTTGCTGCTATCGGTGACAAAGTCAATGTTCTTGTAGCAAGCAAGACAAAAGACCTTCATGCAGGAAACCTTGTCAAAGAATTGGCACCAATCGTCGATGGACGTGGAGGTGGTAAACCAGACATGGCCATGGCAGGAGGAAGCAACCAAGCTAAAATCCAAGAATTGTTGGATGCGGTAGCAGGTAAATTGTAATCAAGTAAAGATCTATCCATTTGGAAGCCTACTGAAAAAGTCATCAAATTGATGGCTTTTTTGTTATACTATAGTGAATTGAATCTAGAATAGTGCATCACAATTGCTAAAACATTTCTAGAAATTAATTGGATTTTTCTAATCAATTTGTTTATTTCTTATTTCAATCTACTATAGAGATGAGGTGAAATAATGCTTGATAATCAGTTAACTATGGATGTCAGTCCTTATTCTAGTTTGTATGATATCGTGGCTCCTAAAATCCACTTTTTACGTCAGCTAACTGAACTCTGTGATTTTAGCTTTATTTATGATGAACTAGAAAA
>CAJNDL010000054.1 GCA_905221505.1 bacterium | reverse complement strand
AATTATCCAGTGGATGATTTCTTCACGAGTATGAAAATTTGAGAACGAGTAAAGCATGATATAGCACTAGATAAATTAAGTGTAAAAGAATATGAGGAGCCCTTTAGGGATAGTGGTAAGTAATACTAAAGCCTCTTTGAGAGACAAGTGACGAGTCAAGAGCAATGAGGCTTGAACAACGCGAAAGCCAGCGTCTTTAGGCGCTGGCTGGTAATTTGGGCTTATAGCTCTGGTTCAAACCACCTGTTAGACGGGTGGTCATGATTCATATCTTATTTCAATTTACTATATATTAAATTTCATGTTTAAGGGGATGAAAACACTGGTATAACAACGTTTATATATATATATATATAATCGCAAAAATATCCCAAAATACGCTATATTATAGGGTTTTAAACTTAAGATAATATTCAGGAGAATGCTTGATTTTTTCTTTGAAAAATATTAGTATAGTATTGAAACATTGTGTTTCAAAGATTTTTAATGTAATCTATATGAAACAAATAGAAAGGATCTGCTTATGTTTGGAAAAAGGCATAAGGATAACGGGGAAAAAATCTTTCGTTATTCTATAAGAAAGTACCATTTTGGTGCTGCTAGTGTCGCGATTGCGGCATTGATATTTTTTGCGAATGGTGTAGCTCAGGCTGAAACGTTACCAGTAAGACCTGAAACGGCCAATGTGCAATCTTCTCCTGAGGGAGAGCGTTCAGATTCGGGAGGTGGAGCAGTCTCGAAAATCCAGCCTGCTGAACAACCTAAAGTATTGACTCAGTCAGTCAACAAGGATGCGCTTCGTGTAGCCGTCGGAAATTTGAGTGACGTAGTCAGAAAAGTAGAATCAAGCAAACTCGTCACTCTTGAGACTCAGCTCAATCAAGTAGTTGAAGAAAGTAAACGCCTACTTGAAGATGGAGGCGCTACAGAGCAAGCTGTTGCAACAGAGGTAGAGACTATCAAGTCTTTGATAAGAGAGGTCGAAAAGCTTCTTCCGAAATCTGAGCCGACTGTAGATGTGCCTGCTGATAACAAGGATAAAGAAACTTCTATCGAGCACTCTAAAGATGAGAAGAAAGTTGACAAAGCCAAATTAAACGAGGACAAGGCTGCGGTCAATCAGGGATCAGAAGATAGACTAACTTCGAATCCTAATAAAGTAGCTAAAAAAGAATTGCCAACATATAGCAATGAAAATGATGGGGCAACGAACCTATCAAATGAGCTGTACTTTATCTATGGAGAACTGAAGAAGGCTAATACTGATACGAGTAAAATCCAAGAGGTTAAAGATGCATATGATAGGATAAATAATGCTATCCCTCTAGCTAATAACGGTGTTGTCAATCAAGCAATCTTTGATGCTGCTTTAGTAGACCTCAAGAAGGCTCGTGATTTGATTGAATCTGTACTTAATGGTAAAACAACAGATAATTCTACAACTACACCAGTAAACCCTCAACCTCGTAGTAGCGATGAAGAGCTACCGAGCCGTGGAAGAGGTCGTACTCGAACAACGCGTACCGTTCGTGAGGGGACTGAGAATTATGCCAATTCTGTAGAATCCTTCTTCGAAGATGGGAAGAAGGGAAATTCACCGTATGACAAGTATACTTATGTCTTCTATTCTAGAAGACAAGTTAATACCATAGACGGTGCTAATAGACGTGTAGAGGAAGCAAGAAATCAAATTTATGCTGATGTTACGCCAACAAATTCAGGTTTTAAATGGGATATATATATTAATCGAAGCAAATATGATTTAAGTGATGCAGTAGGTTGGTTTACAATTCCTAGTGGACAGGATGTAATTCCTGGAACGACAGTTATATCCTGGTCGGATGCAGGTGGGAACCATGCAAGTTCTCCAAATGATGGAACAGTAAGTGGTGCTTTGAGAGACGCTGGATTTAGAAATGTGACAGAAGGAACTCCACAGAATAGTGGAGTTAATAAAGCAGGGGGTAGTACAGTAAATAAAAAGTATACTTCTTCTAGTCTGTATACTTTAAGTCATAGTGGGGGAATAACAGGACAAAATCCATATAAAAAAAATCTAGAAAGTCCAGCCGAACGAAAATTAGCAGAAGCTAAATTTGACATAATTAATAATAGTAATGGTAAACTATTCTACTTTGAATTGAATAATGATTTAAAAACGTATCATCTCAGCTTTGAAACTAGAGGAAGTAATAATATTAATAATCTTGCCTATGCTGTAGGGATGAAAGGTGAGAGACAAGATGACGATAATCCTCGATTGAGAGCTCGTTTCCTTGTGAATCAATGGTATGCTCGAACTTCTGGAGAAATTGATGATACAGATAGATTTAAATTTAAAATTGTAGGTAATGGTTATTTTAAGATTGATTTAAATACTGTAAACGCACTTTTTTCTCCTGGTTATAACACTTATACAAAGACAAAAAATGGAATTACCTATATAAATCATCGTGATTATATGAATAATCCGCTTGCTAGGGATTCAAAAGGTAATCCACAGGTGAATGGTGTCTTAACGTATAATGAAGTTAATGATATGACCGATTATAACGGTATAGATATGACTTCTTATGGAGTATATTATGATGAAGCTGGAAGACTTATCCCTAATGAAGCTCCAGATGGAACAGGCGCTAAGGCACAAGCTGGTAATAAAGGTCAAAACTTCCAGCTCTTTAAAGACTCAAACGGAGCTATTACAAATGTCAGCAGAGAAGAATTAACTTTAGATGCTATTTCTACTCCTGGAGTTCATGCTTACCGTTACAATCGTTCTTTTAAAGATGGTTCTCATGATACAGGGAAGTTTAGCTTTGTCACTAAGCCAAAGACACCGACTCTGACGACTGATCTGGCGCGCCAAGCTGGTAAGACCATAAATATCCAAGCCGGCAACGGAACTAACGGTTTTGACATGAGACTGTATAAACGTGCTGCCAATGGTTCTCTAACAGAAGTGCTCGGTGCAAATGGAAAACCTCTGATTGCTAAGGCAGGAGCTGACGGTGTTGCAACCTTTAATAATGTTAAAGTTGAAGAAGCAGACTATGTTGTAAAAACTGTTGTAGAAGGTGATTGGGTCGATTATGATAACACTCGTCGTAAGACGGTTGAATCAGATGAATCAAACAGAAGAACTGCAACGGACGGACTTCCGCCGGTAGTTAGTGTGAATGGAACTACGCTTCCGACAAGTAAAAATAACTCAAACCCTGTTTTATATGAAGTTACTCAGGGCGAAAGATTCAATCCGACTATCAAAGTATGGGATAATTCAGGAAAAATCAATAGTCTATCTATTGCCAATACACCAGGTGGGGTTAATAAAGAAAAGTTCCGTCAAGATTTCCGTAACCAAACAACAGCTACGGAAGCTACTCCATACACCGCTCCAACCCTTGAGGGTACAGTTGCTAATAATCAAACTCCAGGAATCCATATAGCGGAGATTAGTACTTCGGATGCCAATGGGAATTCACAAACTTATTACTTTAACTACAAAGTTAAACCAGTAGCCCCAACAGTAACGCCAACAATTGGAGATAAAGTTGCCTCTACTGATAGAACTTTGCGAGGAACAGGGATTGCAGGTGCTAAAGTAAAAGTAACAGTCAATAATACGGCTCTTCCTGAAGTTACAGTTGGAAGTGATGGTAACTGGACAGTTAACCTTCCAAGAGGATTGAACAGTAACCATGCATCATCACAAGCACAACTTGTGAATAAAGATCCACTGAAGGTTACTCAAATCGTGAATGGCATAGAGAGTTCTGAAACCAATGTAACCGTAGCCGTTGGTGAAGCGAAAGTTCAACCAACTGTCGCAGGAGGTACAAGTGTATATGCAGGAGCTAAAACAATTACAGTGAAGGCTCCACATGACTCTGGTATGTTCTATGTTAAGTATCGTGAAAAAGATTCGGATACAGAAAAAGAAATCGGAATTAAACGTGATAGTATTACTGGTCCATGGACATCAATCAAACCAGAACTAGGAGTAGTAACAGGTAATTCGACTACCGATGGATTCTCAGAGACAGTTACTATCGAGATGAAAGAATCAATCAAAGAAGGTAGTATCAGCGCTATTGCCAATATCAAGCAAAGTGGTTATAGCAGTCCATATAATTGGCAAGCAACTCCTGTAACAAATGAGGCTCCAACCTTGACTCCGTCCTTCCAAGGTGATAAGAAAGTGGTTGAAGCTGGTTCGACTTTGAATCTTACAGATTTAGTGAGAGCTAGTGATACAGAAGATAGTCCAGGTCTTACAAG
>CAJNDL010000053.1 GCA_905221505.1 bacterium | reverse complement strand
AGCTAAGCGACTTCCATATCTCACAGGGGGCAACCCCCAACTACTTCCGGCGTTCTAGGGCTTAACTTCTGTGTTCGGCATGGGTACAGGTGTATCTCCTAGGCTATCGTCACTTAACTCTGAGTAATACCTACTCAAAATTGAATATCTATTCAAATCAAGAAAACCTTGCGCTTTCATATTCTCAGTTACTTTGGATAAGTCCTCGAGCTATTAGTATTAGTCCGCTACATGTGTCGCCACACTTCCACTTCTAACCTATCTACCTGATCATCTCTCAGGGCTCTTACTGATATAAAATCATGGGAAATCTCATCTTGAGGTGGGTTTCACACTTAGATGCTTTCAGCGTTTATCCCTTCCCTACATAGCTACCCAGCGATGCCTTTGGCAAGACAACTGGTACACCAGCGGTAAGTCCACTCTGGTCCTCTCGTACTAGGAGCAGATCCTCTCAAATTTCCTACGCCCGCGACGGATAGGGACCGAACTGTCTCACGACGTTCTGAACCCAGCTCGCGTGCCGCTTTAATGGGCGAACAGCCCAACCCTTGGGACCGACTACAGCCCCAGGATGCGACGAGCCGACATCGAGGTGCCAAACCTCCCCGTCGATGTGAACTCTTGGGGGAGATAAGCCTGTTATCCCCAGGGTAGCTTTTATCCGTTGAGCGATGGCCCTTCCATACGGAACCACCGGATCACTAAGCCCGACTTTCGTCCCTGCTCGAGTTGTAGCTCTCGCAGTCAAGCTCCCTTATACCTTTACACTCTGCGAATGATTTCCAACCATTCTGAGGGAACCTTTGGGCGCCTCCGTTACCTTTTAGGAGGCGACCGCCCCAGTCAAACTGCCCGTCAGACACTGTCTCCGATAGGGATCACCTATCTGGGTTAGAGTGGCCATAACACAAGGGTAGTATCCCAACAACGTCTCCTTCGAAACTGGCGTCCCGATCTCTTAGACTCCTACCTATCCTGTACATGTGGTACAGACACTCAATATCAAACTGCAGTAAAGCTCCATGGGGTCTTTCCGTCCTGTCGCGGGTAACCTGCATCTTCACAGGTACTAAAATTTCACCGAGTCTCTCGTTGAGACAGTGCCCAAATCATTACGCCTTTCGTGCGGGTCGGAACTTACCCGACAAGGAATTTCGCTACCTTAGGACCGTTATAGTTACGGCCGCCGTTTACTGGGGCTTCAATTCATACCTTCGCTTACGCTAAGCACTCCTCTTAACCTTCCAGCACCGGGCAGGCGTCACCCCCTATACATCATCTTACGATTTAGCAGAGAGCTGTGTTTTTGATAAACAGTTGCTTGGGCCTATTCACTGCGGCTGACTTAAAGTCAGCACCCCTTCTCCCGAAGTTACGGGGTCATTTTGCCGAGTTCCTTAACGAGAGTTCTCTCGCTCACCTGAGGCTACTCGCCTCGACTACCTGTGTCGGTTTGCGGTACGGGTAGAGTATGTTTAAACGCTAGAAGCTTTTCTTGGCAGTGTGACGTCACTAACTTCGCTACTAAACTTCGCTCCCCATCACAGCTCAATGTTACAGATATAAGCATTTGACTCATATCACACCTCACTGCTTAGACAGACACTTCCAATCGTCTGCTTTAGTTAGCCTACTGCGTCCCTCCATCACTACATACTCTAGTACAGGAATATCAACCTGTTGTCCATCGGATACACCTTTCGGTCTCTCCTTAGGTCCCGACTAACCCAGGGCGGACGAGCCTTCCCCTGGAAACCTTAGTCTTACGGTGGACAGGATTCTCACCTGTCTTTCGCTACTCATACCGGCATTCTCACTTCTATGCGTTCCAGCACTCCTCACGGTACACCTTCTTCACACATAGAACGCTCTCCTACCATACCTATAAAGGTATCCACAGCTTCGGTAAATTGTTTTAGCCCCGGTACATTTTCGGCGCAGGGTCACTCGACTAGTGAGCTATTACGCACTCTTTGAATGAATAGCTGCTTCTAAGCTAACATCCTAGTTGTCTGTGCAACCCCACATCCTTTTCCACTTAACAATTATTTTGGGACCTTAGCTGGTGGTCTGGGCTGTTTCCCTTTCGACTACGGATCTTAGCACTCGCAGTCTGACTGCCGACCATAATTCATTGGCATTCGGAGTTTATCTGAGATTGGTAATCCGGGATGGACCCCTCACCCAAACAGTGCTCTACCTCCAAGAATCTTAATGTCGACGCTAGCCCTAAAGCTATTTCGGAGAGAACCAGCTATCTCCAAGTTCGTTTGGAATTTCTCCGCTACCCACAAGTCATCCAAGCACTTTTCAACGTGCCCTGGTTCGGTCCTCCAGTGCGTCTTACCGCACCTTCAACCTGCTCATGGGTAGGTCACATGGTTTCGGGTCTACGTCATGATACTAATCCGCCCTATTCAGACTCGGTTTCCCTACGGCTCCGTCTCTTCAACTTAACCTCGCATCATAACGTAACTCGCCGGTTCATTCTACAAAAGGCACGCTCTCACCCATTAACGGGCTCGAACTTGTTGTAGGCACACGGTTTCAGGTTCTATTTCACTCCCCTTCCGGGGTGCTTTTCACCTTTCCCTCACGGTACTGGTTCACTATCGGTCACTAGGGAGTATTTAGGGTTGGGAGATGGTCCTCCCAGATTCCGACGGGATTTCTCGTGTCCCGCCGTACTCAGGATACTGCTAGGTACAAAGACTATTTTAAATACGAGGCTATTACTCTCTTTGGCTGATCTTCCCAAATCATTCTTCTATAATCTTTGAGTCCACATTGCAGTCCTACAACCCCGAAGAGTAAACTCTTCGGTTTGCCCTTCTGCCCTTTCGCTCGCCGCTACTAAGGCAATCGCTTTTGCTTTCTCTTCCTGCAGCTACTTAGATGTTTCAGTTCACTGCGTCTTCCTCCTCACATCCTTAACAGATGCGGGTAACAGGTAGTACCTGTTGGGTTCCCCCATTCGGAAATCCCTGGATCATCGCTTACTTACAGCTACCCAAGGCATATCGTCGTTTGTCACGTCCTTCTTCGGCTCCTAGTGCCAAGGCATCCACCGTGCGCCCTTATTAACTTAACCTTATTTTTGACCTTTCAGTCATAAACTCTTTTAATACTACAGCGTTTCGGTTTATTTTCTTGTTACTATTTGATATAGATATTCAATTTTCAATGTGCATTACTTGGTGATCTCTCACCAATGGAGCCTAGCGGGATCGAACCGCTGACCTCCTGCGTGCAAAGCAGGCGCTCTCCCAGCTGAGCTAAGGCCCCACAAGACCTCTCAAGACTAAACAAGACCAATGCGCAGTTCCTTATCCTTAGAAAGGAGGTGATCCAGCCGCACCTTCCGATACGGCTACCTTGTTACGACTTCACCCCAATCATCTATCCCACCTTAGGCGGCTGGCTCCTTACGGTTACCTCACCGACTTCGGGTGTTACAAACTCTCGTGGTGTGACGGGCGGTGTGTACAAGGCCCGGGAACGTATTCACCGCGGCGTGCTGATCCGCGATTACTAGCGATTCCGACTTCATGTAGGCGAGTTGCAGCCTACAATCCGAACTGAGACTGGCTTTAAGAGATTAGCTTGCCGTCACCGGCTTGCGACTCGTTGTACCAGCCATTGTAGCACGTGTGTAGCCCAGGTCATAAGGGGCATGATGATTTGACGTCATCCCCACCTTCCTCCGGTTTATTACCGGCAGTCTCGCTAGAGTGCCCAACTGAATGATGGCAACTAACAATAGGGGTTGCGCTCGTTGCGGGACTTAACCCAACATCTCACGACACGAGCTGACGACAACCATGCACCACCTGTCACCTCTGTCCCGAAGGAAAGCTCTATCTCTAGAGCGGTCAGAGGGATGTCAAGACCTGGTAAGGTTCTTCGCGTTGCTTCGAATTAAACCACATGCTCCACCGCTTGTGCGGGCCCCCGTCAATTCCTTTGAGTTTCAACCTTGCGGTCGTACTCCCCAGGCGGAGTGCTTAATGCGTTAGCTGCGGCACTAAACCCCGGAAAGGGTCTAACACCTAGCACTCATCGTTTACGGCGTGGACTACCAGGGTATCTAATCCTGTTTGCTCCCCACGCTTTCGAGCCTCAGCGTCAGTTACAAGCCAGAGAGCCGCTTTCGCCACCGGTGTTCCTCCATATATCTACGCATTTCACCGCTACACATGGAATTCCACTCTCCCCTCTTGCACTCAAGTTAAACAGTTTCCAAAGCGTACTATGGTTAAGCCACAGCCTTTAACTTCAGACTTATCTAACCGCCTGCGCTCGCTTTACGCCCAATAAATCCGGACAACGCTCGGGACCTACGTATTACCGCGGCTGCTGGCACGTAGTTAGCCGTCCCTTTCTGGTAAGATACCGTCACAGTGTGAACTTTCCACTCTCACACTCGTTCTTCTCTTACAACAGAGCTTTACGATCCGAAAACCTTCTTCACTCACGCGGCGTTGCTCGGTCAGACTTCCGTCCATTGCCGAAGATTCCCTACTGCTGCCTCCCGTAGGAGTCTGGGCCGTGTCTCAGTCCCAGTGTGGCCGATCACCCTCTCAGGTCGGCTATGTATCGTCGCCTTGGTGAGCCGTTACCCCACCAACTAGCTAATACAACGCAGGTCCATCTGGTAGTGATGCAATTGCACCTTTTAAGCAAATGTCATGCAACATCTACTGTTATGCGGTATTAGCTATCGTTTCCAATAGTTATCCCCCGCTACCAGGCAGGTTACCTACGCGTTACTCACCCGTTCGCAACTCATCCAGAAGAGCAAGCTCCTCCTTCAGCGTTCTACTTGCATGTATTAGGCACGCCGCCAGCGTTCGTCCTGAGCCAGGATCAAACTCTCATTAAAAGTTTGAGTTCTCACTCATTTCTGTCACTGACAGATTTATTGTTTTTTCATTGTTCAGTACTACAACCTTAGTTGTAGTGCCCTGCACATTGGTTCGTCTTGTTCAGTTTTCAAAGGTCTTTGTCGCTTACTTCTCTTAAGCGACAACTATATTAGTATATCACAGTCGCTTTCGCTTGTCAACACTTTTTTGAAACTTTTTTAAGTTTTTTTCATCAAGTGCCTCAACCGCAACATACCATAGTCCGTACGGGATTCGAACCCGTGTTACCGCCGTGAAAAGGCGGTGTCTTAACCCCTTGACCAACGGACC
>CAJNDL010000052.1 GCA_905221505.1 bacterium | reverse complement strand
GAATTAAGGGGAGTTCCTTCACGAGCTTCAACAAGAGTTTGTTCGTACTGTTTTTGAGCTTGTTTAGCAAGGTAGAAAATCTTCTTATAGCCACAATTTTGTCTTCTTTTAGGGCAGCCATTACAGACAAAGGGAGCTTTATCGAGTAGAGGGGAAGGAAGGTTATCATACGTAGACTCTCGGACTTGTCTGTTTCGTTTGACTTCTTTGGAAACGGTTGTCGGGTCTTTTAGAATGGACTGTCCAATAGCTTTGAAGGTTTCACCGCACTCTAAGCCTAATTGGATATCATTACGGTCTGAAAGGGTAAGGTGTTTATGTTTTGTCATAGTGAGCCTCATTTCTAACTCAAACGTCTCACACTTAATTCCACCATAAAAATCCGTTTTAGACTAATTTCCACTTCGGTTGGGCAAGTGGAAGTTACTTTGAGAAGTTAGCAAATTGAAGATAATATAAGTTTATGGCACTTTTTCTTGACAATTATTCCTTTTACGTGTAAAATAGAATAGATCTTGAACTTGAAGGGAGTGAAAAAAATGTCTAAAACAGTAGTACGTAAGAATGAATCTCTTGACGACGCACTTCGTCGTTTCAAACGTGCGGTTACTAAAGCTGGTACTCTTCAAGAAACACGCAAACGTGAATTCTATGAAAAACCTTCTGTAAAACGTAAACGTAAATCAGAAGCAGCTCGTAAACGTAAAAAATTCTAATTAGAACTGAAAGGCTGGAGAAATCTAGTCTTTTTTCTTTTAATACTCTTCGAAAATCAAATTCAAACCACGTCAACGTCGCCTTGCCGTACTCAAGTACAGCCTGCGGCTAGTTTCCTAGTTTGCTCTTTGATTTTCATTGAGTATAAATAAATACTTCAAAGCCTGCAAAAATCTGAAACTTCTAAGGACAATTTGATATAATAGTAAAAAGAACTCGATTGAAGGAGGAAATGATGTCGGTTTTAGTAAAAGAAGTGATTGAAAAGCTTAGACTAGACATTGTCTACGGCGAACCAGAATTACTTGAAAAGGAAATCAATACAGCAGATATTATGCGACCTGGTCTTGAAATGACAGGCTATTTTGACTACTACACACCAGAGCGGATCCAGCTCTTGGGGATGAAGGAGTGGTCTTATCTGATCAGCATGCCTTCTAACAGCCGTTATGAAGTTTTGAAAAAAATGTTTCTACCTGAGACACCTGCGGTCATTGTTGCCCGTGGTTTGGTGGTTCCAGAGGAGATGTTAAAGGCAGCTAGAGAGTGTAAGATTGCCATTTTAACCAGCCGTACGGCGACCAGTCGTTTGTCTGGAGAGTTATCTAGCTATCTGGATTCTCGTTTGGCAGAACGTACCAGTGTGCATGGAGTCTTGATGGATATCTATGGGATGGGTGTCTTGATTCAGGGCGATAGTGGAATCGGTAAGAGTGAGACTGGTCTTGAGCTTGTCAAACGTGGTCACCGCTTGGTGGCAGATGATCGTGTCGATATCTTTGCCAAGGACGAGATTACTCTTTGGGGTGAACCCGCTGAAATCTTGAAACACTTGATTGAAATTCGTGGGGTCGGTATTATCGATGTTATGAGTCTCTACGGTGCCAGTGCCGTCAAGGACTCTTCACAAGTTCAGTTGGCTGTTTACTTGGAAAATTACGATACGCACAAGACCTTTGATCGTCTTGGAAACAATGCTGAAGAATTAGAAATTGCTGGTGTATCTATTCCTCGTATCCGAATCCCGGTTAAAACAGGTCGTAATATCTCTGTTGTGATTGAGGCGGCTGCCATGAATTATCGTGCCAAGGAAATGGGCTTTGATGCGACTCGTTTGTTTGAAGAACGCTTGACAAACCTCATTGCTCAGAACGAGGTGCCTAATGCTTGATCCAATTGCTATTCATCTTGGCCCTCTAGCCATTCGTTGGTATGCCTTGTGTATTGTGACAGGCTTGATTCTTGCGGTTTATTTGACTATGAAAGAAGCGCCTAGAAAGAAGATCATACCAGACGATATTTTAGATTTTATCTTGATAGCCTTTCCCCTAGCTATTTTAGGAGCACGTCTCTATTATGTTATTTTCCGTTTTGATTACTATAGTCAGAATGTCGGAGAAATTTTTGCCATTTGGAATGGTGGTTTGGCCATTTACGGTGGTCTGATTACAGGGGCTATTGTACTTTATATCTTTGCTGATCGTAAACTCATCAATACTTGGGATTTTCTAGATATCGCGGCGCCTAGCGTCATGATTGCCCAAAGTTTGGGTCGCTGGGGAAATTTCTTTAACCAAGAAGCTTATGGTGCAGCAGTGGATAATCTGGATTATCTACCTGCCTTTATCCGTGACCAGATGTATATTGAAGGGAGCTACCGTCAGCCGACCTTCCTTTATGAGTCTCTTTGGAATCTACTTGGCTTTGCCTTGATTTTGATTGCCAGACGAAAATGGAAGAGTCTCAGAAGAGGTCATATCACTGCTTTCTACTTGATTTGGTATGGTTTCGGTCGTATGGTCATCGAAGGCATGCGGACAGATAGCCTCATGTTCTTTGGTCTTCGAGTGTCCCAATGGCTATCAGTTGTTCTTATCGGTCTCGGTATTTTTATCATTCTATATCAAAATCGAAAGAAGGCCCCTTACTATATTACAGAGGAGGAAAACTAAATGTTAGAAGTTGCATATATACTTGTTGCCCTTGCTTTGATTGTCTTTTTGGTTTATCTGATTATCACTGTACAAAAGCTTGGTCGTGTCATCGATGAAACAGAGAAGACGATTAAAACCTTGACTTCAGAAGTGGATGTGACCTTGCATCATACCAATGAATTGTTGGCTAAGGTCAATGTCTTGGCAGATGATATCAATGTCAAGGTGGCAACGATTGATCCACTCTTTAGCGCTGTTGCTGATTTATCTTTATCTGTTTCAGACCTCAATGACCATGCGCGTGTCTTGAGCAAGAAAGCTTCATCAGCTGGTTCAAAAACACTCAAGACTGGTGCAAGTTTGTCAGCTCTTCGTCTTGCAAGTAAATTTTTCAAAAAATAAAAAAGGAGAATCCTTATGGGTAAACTATCCTCAATCCTTTTAGGAACCGTTTCAGGTGCAGCTCTTGCCTTGTTTTTAACAAGCGATAAGGGCAAACAAGTTTGCAGTCAGGCTCAAGATTTTCTGGATGATTTGAGAGAAGATCCTGAGTATGCCAAGGAGCAGGTCTGTGAAAAATTGACAGAAGTCAAGGAGCAGGCTACAGATTTTGTTCTGAAAACCAAAGAACAGGTTGAGTCAGGTGAAATCACTGTGGACAGTGTACTTGCTCAAGCCAAATCATGTGCTCGCCAAGCGACAGAAGCATCAAAAAATCAATTCAATAATCTCAAGGAGCAATGGCAAGAAAAGGTTGAAACTCTTGATGAATCAGAAGAGATTGTGATTGATATCAAAGAAGAAAAAATCTAGATTTGAGAGAGTTGGATAAAAATCCAATAGTAGTCGCAAATCTAGTAAATTGTATAAGATAAAACGCATAGTATTAAGGACAGTACATAAATGCCTGATATTATGCGTTTTTTATGATTTTGAAAACTTTTTGACAGATCTTTTTTAAAATACATGAGTGTTATGATTTTTTATGGTATAATGGCAGTGTTAGAAGTGAAATATTTACATTTTTTTATATTTTACTGATATTTTAGTAATATTAAGCAATCCATTTTTCTATGATTAGAAATCAATGTGATAGTTTATGATCAAGTAGAGGAAAAGCTCTAAAATTTTAGTCAAGAAACGATTTAGTATTCTGTCAAGGGAAAATATTAGAACCCTCTATTTTGTAAAAAAATAGTTAGAAAGAAAGTTAGTAAAATGAAAGATATTTTTAATAAACGTCAACGTTTTTCGATTCGAAAGTTTTCTGTTGGAGTGGCTTCTGTACTAATAGGAGTTTCCTTATTTGCTCCAACTCAAGGAGTCTTAGCTTCTACGGAAAATAATTTGGCAACAGAGATAGGGGCTAATTCTGAAAGGGAGAGTTCGACCCCTACTGTGGAGAAAAAAGAAGAGGCTCAAAGTTCGCCAGAGAATCGAGGAGATATTTCCAGTCCATCCTCAAAAGATACTCCAATAATATCTACAAGAACTGCAGAACTTGATACATCTGGGGATACAGAAAATAATAGTTTGACCACAAGGACTTTCGTGGTGGGTGAAGATAGATCAAGCACTCCGGCGGTGAGATCAGCATCAGTTCCCTCTTCCGATATTAAAAAATATGAATTGACTGAGGAAGATGCCAAAAAAATCAAAGCAGGAATAATCGGTTCAGAAGGTGATAAGTATGATAGCCTATTACTAGATGGACCTGAGTTGAAGCCGAATGATTATACAGATGAGGATTATCTAAGTAATAAAGATGAAATTTATATTTATGAAAAAAATGGGGAAAAGTATGTAGGTTATAATAGTCATCCGCTACTAGAGGATACTGATGGTGATGGTATTATTGACAGTGACGAAAAGCCAGATGAAAAATTAAAATGGAATGTAAGTGAACGTGATATGATTATGTTCATGGAATTGTCCTACCGTGATGATGCTTATATTGATAAAGTTTTAAATCATAAGAAGCAATTAACAGAGGCGGACTTATATAAAAAGAGTAGTGATACAAAGCCACGCTATGAGTTCATGATGATGAATAATGAATTAGCTCCTTATTGGAAAAGAAAGAAAAGCTATCACATGTCTAGCGGACTAGATGCAGTGTTATTTGAAACAAAGAGTGATTTTCCGTTTTTACCAAATGGGACTGCTCAAGTATTAGCGTTTCGAGGAACAAGTGATGGGAAAGATATTGTGGCTGATGGAGTACTTGGAACAGGTAGCAATCCTCAGCAAGGGATAGATGCAGAAGGTATCATGCGTGAACTAGCTAAGGATAATAGCATTACCAATCTTTATCTGACAGGACATTCTTTAGGAGGATATTTGGTTCAGCGTGCCATGGTTGAGGCCTATCAGTTGGCCTATTCTGACAGTAGATACCTTATTCCTAAAGAACAGTTGGCTTATAGAAATTTTTATGATAATGTATTAAAAAAAGGGACGACATTTAATGCTCCAAAAGTAAGGACAGGTCTTTTCTCCTCATCTGAATTTTGGCAAAAAGGTTTAGATAGTAAAAAAATAGCTAAGGCTGGGAAAATGACTCATTATATAGTCGATAATGATTCTGTAATAGGGAAAAGTGTGAGCAATGATAGCGATGTTGTTATAAATGTTGGACCAACAAGAGGAGGTCATAGCTCACGTTCTTATTTTGAAAATGATCTGATTAATAGGGAACCGAAATTCAGATCAGGAAAACGTGTTTCTTTAGATGGGATAGGTTTTCGAAATCCTAAGATTACTACAGCTAAGTCTCTAGAAAAAGTTGGCGAAACTGTTGTATATAGCAAACGCGGAAATGACATCATTAAGTCAACAACTGTTAGGATGAAAGATCCTGACACAGGAAACATTACTGAGAATACAACTAATGAAATCTTTAAGAAAGATGGAGCTAAGGACAAAGTAGAAACAACAGCAATCCCATCACCTAAGAATTATGTAAAAGATGAAAGCCGCGAAAAAGAACAAGCTAATGTTGAAGTACCTGGTAAAACCGGAGAACAGACGATAACAACAACTTATAGTGTCAATCCTAACACTGGAGATCTTATTGAACATGTAGGACAACCAGTAGTTAAGAAACCGGCAACAGAAACAGTTGTCAAAGTCGCAGCCAAGGATGAAGTAGAATACATTAAAAAAGGAGCCGACGTTGTTAAGAAGACAACAAGCTACACAGTAAACTCAAAAACTGGCAGTCTTACTTCGACTGAGAAGGAAGAAGTAGTCAATAGAGGTGGCGCGAGGGATATAGTTGAGTATAATTCAGTTGAACCCACAACAGTTTATTTAAAAGATGTGAATAGTCCAAAAGGTACTAATACCGTTCAATTTCCAGGGAAAGCAGGGAAAACTAAAGTCACCACAACATATAGCGTAAATCCAGTAAATGGAACCCTAACTCCATCAAAAGGCGAACCAGAAGTCGTAAATATACCAATAGCTAGAGTTGTAAAAGTGGGAGCTAAGGATAAAGTAGTAGAAACGCCAATTGAACCTGAAGTTGAGTATGTTAAAGATGTTGAAAAAAACTTTGGTACACCATCTCATCGTACTGAGGGTAAAAAAGGTAAAACGGTTACTACAACCACTTACGATGTAGATTCAACCGACGGTCATATTACAGAACACGTTGGAAATCCAGTAATCACCCCAGCAGGTAAGACAATTGTTAAAGTTGGTGCGAAAACTAAGGTTGAACAATCTAAAGATTCTGAAGGTCGCGATGTAATTGATACCACTACCTATGAAGTTAATCCAAAAACAGGTAAGGTAACTCCAACAACTGTTCGAACTTATGGGAAAACGAAAGCACCAACAGTTGAGAAGAGAGTAGTACCATCACCTGTTGTCTATGAAAAAGACGAGAGTCGTGACAAAGATTCAGAACCAGTTAGAAAAGAAGGAACTCCTGGAGAAGAAACGATTACCACAACGTACACAGTAGATCCTAAGACAGGAGCTATTACTCCAACAGTAGGCAAGCCAGTTCGTACGAAAGAACCGACTAATACTATTGTCAAAGTCGCAGCGAAGGATAAAGTAGAAACAACAACAATCCCGTCACCTAAGAAATATGTAAAAGATGATACACGCGCCAAAGATCAACCAAATGTGGAAGAAGCAGGCCAAGCAGGTTCAAGCACTACCACAACAACATATAGTGTTGATCCTACTACAGGGGGTATTACAGAAACAGTAGGAAAACCAGTAGTAGTGAATCCAACAGAAACTATTGTTAAAGTCGCAGCGAAGGATA
>CAJNDL010000051.1 GCA_905221505.1 bacterium | reverse complement strand
GTTTTGTCATAGTGAGCCTCATTTCTAACTCAAACGTCTCACACTTAATTCCACCATAAAAATCCGTTTTAGACTAATTTCCACTTTGGTCGGGCAAGTGGAAGTTACTTTGAGAAGTTAGCTTAGAGTTTTTTATGTGGAAAACTCAGGGAAATCATCGCTTTTTTAACGAAAAAATGGTATAATTAAAGCTATGAAATATCACGATTACATCTGGGATTTAGGTGGAACTTTACTGGATAATTACGAAACTTCAACAGCTGCATTTGTTGAAACATTAGCGCTGTATGGTATCACACAAGACCATGACAGTGTCTATCAAGCTTTAAAGGTTTCTACTGATTTTGCGATTGAGACATTCGCTCCCAACTTAGAGCATTTTTTAGAAAAATACAAGGAAAATGAAGCCAGAGAGCTTGAACACCCGATTTTATTTGAAGGAGTTTCTGACTTATTGGAGGACATTTCAAATCAAGGTGGGCGTCATTTTTTGGTCTCTCATCGAAATGATCAGGTCTTGGAAATTTTAGAAAAAACCTCTATAGCAGTCTACTTTATAGAAGTGGTGACTTCTAGCTCAGGTTTTAAGAGAAAGCCAAATCCTGAGTCCATGATTTATTTAAGAGAAAAGTATCAGATTAGCTCTGGTCTTGTCATTGGTGACCGACCGATTGATATTGAAGCAGGTCAAGCTGCTGGACTGCATACCCACTTGTTTACCAGTATCGTGAATTTAAGACAAGTATTAGACATGTAAGAAAAAGGAATAAGATGACAGAAGAAATCAAAAATCTGCAGGCACAGGATTATGATGCCAGTCAAATTCAAGTTTTAGAGGGCTTAGAGGCTGTTCGTATGCGTCCAGGGATGTATATCGGGTCAACCTCAAAAGAAGGTCTTCACCATCTAGTCTGGGAAATTGTTGATAACTCAATTGACGAGGCCTTGGCAGGATTTGCCAGCCATATTCAAGTCTTTATTGAGCCAGATAATTCGATCACTGTTGTCGATGATGGGCGTGGTATTCCAGTCGATATTCAGGAAAAAACAGGTCGACCTGCTGTGGAAACTGTCTTTACTGTTCTGCACGCTGGAGGAAAATTCGGCGGTGGTGGCTACAAGGTTTCAGGTGGTCTTCACGGAGTGGGTTCATCAGTAGTTAATGCCCTTTCCACTCAATTAGATGTTCATGTCCACAAAAACGGTAAAATTCATTACCAAGAATACCGTCGTGGTCATGTTGTTGCGGATCTTGAGGTAGTTGGAGATACGGATAAAACGGGAACAACGGTTCACTTCACACCGGACCCAGAAATCTTTACGGAAACAACAACCTTTGATTTTGATAAATTAAATAAACGGATTCAAGAGTTGGCCTTTCTAAATCGCGGTCTTCAAATATCGATCACAGATAAGCGCGAAGGTTTGGAACAAACCAAGCATTACCATTATGAAGGTGGGATTGCTAGTTATGTTGAATATATCAATGAGAACAAGGATGTTATCTTTGATACACCAATCTATACAGATGGTGAGATGGATGATATCACAGTCGAAGTAGCCATGCAGTACACAACGGGTTACCACGAAAACGTCATGAGTTTCGCCAACAATATTCATACCCATGAAGGTGGAACGCATGAACAAGGTTTCCGTACGGCACTAACTCGCGTTATCAACGATTATGCTCGTAAGAATAAGTTACTAAAAGACAATGAAGACAATCTAACAGGGGAAGATGTCCGAGAAGGATTAACTGCAGTTATCTCAGTTAAACACCCCAATCCACAGTTTGAAGGACAAACCAAGACCAAACTGGGAAATAGCGAAGTAGTCAAGATTACCAATCGCCTCTTCAGCGATGCCTTCTCTGATTTCCTTATGGAAAATCCACAGATTGCCAAACGTATCGTAGAAAAAGGGATTTTGGCTGCTAAGGCTCGTGTAGCGGCTAAGCGTGCGCGTGAAGTCACTCGTAAAAAATCTGGTTTGGAAATTTCCAACCTTCCAGGAAAATTAGCAGACTGTTCTTCTAACAATCCTGCTGAAACAGAACTCTTCATCGTCGAAGGAGATTCAGCGGGTGGATCAGCCAAATCTGGTCGTAACCGTGAATTCCAGGCTATCCTTCCGATTCGCGGTAAGATTTTGAACGTTGAAAAAGCTAGCATGGATAAGATTCTAGCCAACGAAGAAATTCGTAGTCTTTTCACAGCCATGGGAACAGGATTTGGAGCAGAATTTGATGTTTCAAAAGCCCGTTACCAAAAACTCGTTTTGATGACCGATGCCGATGTCGATGGTGCCCATATTCGTACCCTCCTTTTAACCTTGATTTATCGTTACATGAAACCAATCCTAGAAGCAGGTTATGTTTATATTGCCCAACCACCAATCTATGGTGTCAAGGTTGGAAGCGAGATTAAAGAATATATCCAGCCAGGAGCAGATCAAGAAATTAAACTCCAAGAAGCCTTGGCCCGCCATAGTGAAGGACGTGCCAAACCAACCATTCAGCGTTATAAAGGTTTGGGTGAAATGGATGATCACCAGTTGTGGGAAACAACCATGGATCCCGAACATCGCTTAATGGCCAGAGTTTCTGTAGATGATGCTGCAGAAGCAGATAAAATCTTTGATATGTTGATGGGGGATCGAGTAGAGCCTCGTCGTGAATTTATCGAAGAAAATGCCGTCTATAGTACACTTGATGTCTAAAAAATCGGGAGAAGTAGTTCCCTTGGTCTAAAAAATATGATATAATCATTACGATTGTTTCAAGTTAAAAAGGAGTTTAATATGTCTGGTAGTCTAGTAGTATATCTTATAATTGCAATTGCAATTATATTGCTGATTTCATATGCTATAGCAATTTATGTACGGAAGCGCAATGAAAGTAAATTAGCAATTTTAGAAGAGAAAAAAGAAGAGCTGTACAATCTTCCAGTTAATGATGAAGTTGAAGCTGTAAAGAATATGCACTTGATTGGACAAAGTCAGGTGACTTTCCGTGAATGGAATCAAAAATGGGTTGACCTATCTCTTAATTCTTTTGCCGATATCGAAAATAATCTTTTCGAGGCAGAAGGCTACAATAACTCATTCCGTTTTTTCAAAGCGAGTCATCAAATTGACCAAATCGAGAGCCAAATTACTTTGATTGAAGAAGATATTGCGGCAATTCGCAATGCCTTGGCAGATTTGGAGAAACAAGAGTCTAAAAATAGTGGACGTGTTCTTCATACCTTGGACTTGTTTGAAGAGTTGCAGCACCGAGTTGCTGATCATTCTGAAGAATATGGCCAAGGTTTGTCTGAAATCGAAAAACAATTGGAAAATATCCAATCAGAGTTTTCTCAGTTTGTAACTTTAAATTCGTCAGGTGACCCAGTAGAAGCTGCTGTGATTTTGGATAATGCTGAAAATCATATCTTGGCTTTAACGCATATTGTTGATCGTATACCAGCAATTGTAGCAACATTATCTAAAGACCTACCTGATCAACTGGAAGATTTAGAAGATGGCTACCGTAAGCTTTTAGATGCTAATTATCATTTTGCTGAAACGGATATCGAAGCTCGTTTCCAATTGCTTCATGAAGCTCTCAAGAAAAATCACGAGAATATTGCGCAACTAGAATTGGATAATGCCGAGTACGAAAATACTCAAATCCAAGAAGAGATTAATGCACTTTACGATATCTTTACAAGAGAAATTGCGGCACAGAAAGTGGTAGAAGGTTTAGTAGCAACACTTCCTACTTATCTGCAACATATGAAGGAAAATAATGCTTTATTGATAGAAGATATTGAGCGTTTGAGTAAGAACTATTTACTTTCTGAGTCAGATGCAAGTCATGTTCGTCGTTTACAGGGTGAATTAGAAAACTTTGAGACTGCTATTGTTGAGGCAACTTCAAATCAAGATGAACCAACTCAAGCTTATTCAATTCTTGAAGAAAATCTTGAATCTTTACAGGAAAATCTTAAAGAGATTGAAGATGAACAGATTTCAGTTAGTGAACGTCTTGCACGAATTGAGAAAGATGATATCAATGCACGTCAAAAGGCAAATGTATATGTTAATCGTCTCCATACAATCAAGAGATATATGGAAAAACGGAACCTACCTGGTATTCCACAAACTTTCTTGAAGTTATTCTTTACAGCAAGTAATAATACGGAAGATTTAATGGCTGAATTAGAACAAAAGTTGGTCAATATAGAGTCAGTTAACCGTGTTCTGGAAATTGCAACTAATGATATGGAAGCTTTAGAAACGGAAACTTATAATATTGTTCAGTATGCAACCTTGACAGAACAACTCTTACAATATTCTAACCGTTACCGCTCATTTGATGAGCGCATTCAAGAAGCCTTTAATGAAGCTTTGGACATTTTTGAGAAAGAATTTGATTATCACGCTTCATTTGACAAGATTTCTCAAGCTTTGGAAGTGGCAGAACCTGGTGTAACCAACCGTTTCGTTACTTCATATGAAAAAACACGTGAGACAATTCGTTTCTAAAATAATAAAAAAGATTTGGTTTTGTGAGAAGCAGAACCAAATCTTTTTTATTATTTGTCTATAAAATCTTGTATGATAAGATCTCAAGATAAAAAATTGGAGACGATTTAAAAAGCAAGTCAGAACCTATATTTGGTCTATAAGGTTCAATAGCTTTCTAATCTCTCCAAAATTTTATTTGATTGGAATTGAAATCCCAATTAATTTTTCTGAGTAGAGTGTTTTGATATTGGCCTCATCAATAGAGTCCTTATCAATTTTACGTTTCAAGAAAAACTCTTGGATGGCTTCGATTTCAGTTTCTCGAATAGCACGGTGTTTATTTGAAATGAGGATTTCATAGTGAAGCGGAGCTTGGGTAAAAATAACATCAGTATTTCCAGCAGAATAGACCTCAACAAGGGTTGCATCTGTACTTTCTAGCTGGCTTTTTACAAGTTGCGAGTGTGAGTTTGTCGTATTGATAAGCTTCATAACATTTCCTCCGATTTTCTAATTCTATTATAGCACTTTTTAAATAAAGTAGCTTGATTTATACTCAATGAAAATCAAAGAGCAAACTAGGAAGCTAGCCGCAGGTTGCTCAAAACACAGTTTTGAGGTTGTAGATAAGACTGACGAAGTCAGTGACTATATCTACGGCAAGGCGAAGCTGACGTGATTTGAAGAGATTTTCGAAGAGTATTAGTCAATCTTATGCTGTTTTTTCCAAGATTGGATTGCCCATTTATGACTACCACGTTTGAGGTTTTCAATAGCCTCGTCAATAGGGAACCAGGCGATATGATTAAAGTCTTCTAATGGTTGTTGCACTTCTTTGAAAGAAGTCGCTTCATAGAGGTAGGCAGGATTGTAGTAGTAGGTATCACGGTGACGAGAGTAGAAATATTCGTCAGCTTGTCCGTAATAGGTACCAATTTCAGCTGTGAATCCAAGCTCTTCAATCAATTCACGTTTTAGGGCTTCCTGATGATTTTCACCTGCTTCAATTTCGCCACCTGGTAAGAACCAAGCCCCATTAGGCGCTTGAACAAGAACAATTTGTTTTTGTTCAGTGTCAGGGATAACTGCATACACTCCATAGCGTGCAACATAGTTTGTATTTGCTTTTTTTTCTCCAAAAGTTGGGTTTGCCATTGCATTTTCCTCATTGTCTAGTATCGTTATTATTATCATAATGGACAAAGGGCAAGCTGTCAAGAAATTACAGTTATTTTAGTAAAAAAGAAGCAGAAAATTTTCATTTTCTACTCCTTTTTTATAGGATTTATACTTCTTTTTCAGAAGTTTTAACTTCAGCTTTTTTGGCAGACTTGATTTGAATCTTGCCTTTGCTGGTCATAACTGCCTTGAGGTCTTTTTCGCTTGGATTTTCAAGGTAGTAGTCAGTGATTGCATCCTCAATATAGTCTTGAATAGTACGACGAAGTGGGCGCGCCCCCATTTTTGGATCATAACCGAGGTCAACCAATTTTTCCTTGACCTTGTCTGTCACATCTAAATGAATGTTGTTGCTGGAGAGGCGCTTATTAACATCAGCTAGCATGAGCTCGACGATTTGAAGGAGATTTTCCTTGCTGAGAGCTTTGAACTCGATGATGCCGTCAAAACGGTTCATAAATTCTGGGCTAAAGAAGTTGCCGAGTTCACCGAGAACAGAGTTGGTACGTCCTTCGCGAGCTGCCCCAAAACCAACGCTAGCTTCGGCCTTACCTGTACCTGCATTTGAAGTCATGATAATGATGGCATCCTTGAAGCTGACGGTACGTCCTTGCCCATCTGTCAAACGGCCATCGTCCAAGACTTGAAGGAACATGTGCATAACATCAGGGTGAGCTTTTTCCACTTCATCCAAGAGGATAAGTGAGTAGGGATTGCGGCGGACCTTTTCCGTTAATTGTCCAGCCTCATCATAGCCAACATAACCTGGAGGGGCTCCGACCAACTTAGCTACACTGTGTTTTTCCATGTATTCACTCATGTCAAAGCGAATCATGCTGTCAGCAGAACCAAAGAGTTCGATAGCTAGTTGTTTGGAAAGTTCTGTCTTACCGACACCAGTTGGCCCAACGAAGAGGAAGCTTCCGATTGGGCGGTTAGGCGTACCGAGACCGACACGATTACGGCGAATAGCCTTGGCAATCTTATCGACTGCGTCATCTTGGCCAATAACATGAGACTTGAGGTCTTCGGCTAGATGGATGAGTTGAGATTGTTCTTTCTCTTTCAAATCCCCAACAGGGATATTGGTTTTCTGCTCGATAATGTGCTCAATGGTTTTTTCACTGATGATAGGAGTATCCTGGTCTGTGACCTTTTTCTTTTGCATTTCCTTATACTTGGCAATCTGGTCGCGGAAATAGGCGGCCTTCTCAAAATCTTCCTCCCGTGTAGCTTGAGATTTGAGATTTTCAGCCTCAATCAAGCGTTGATCAATCACTTTAGGATCGACAAAATTCAAGGTCAAGTTCATCTTAGAACCCGCTTCATCTAAGAGGTCAATGGCCTTGTCAGGTAAGAAGCGATCTTGGATGTAGCGATTGGAAAGAGTTGCAGCTGCTTCAATTGCAGCATCGGTATACTGAACGTGGTGGTAGTCTTCGTATTTCTTTTGAATGCCTTTGAGGATAGTGATTGTTTCTTCCACTGTTGGCTCATCCACCTTCACAGGCTGCATACGACGCTCTAGGGCAGCATCCTTTTCGATGATACGGTATTCATTGAGAGTAGTGGCACCGACCAGTTGCAGTTCCCCCCGAGCAAGGGCTGGCTTGAGGATATTTCCTGCATCCATATTGCCATCGCCTGCAGAACCAGCACCGACAATTTCATGGATTTCATCGATAAAGAGAATGATGTCCTCACGTTTGCGAATTTCTTCCATGAGTTTTTGCATGCGTTCTTCAAATTGTCCACGGATACCCGTTCCTTGAACCAAGCTAACCACATCTAGACGGATGACCTGTTTACCTTGGAGTTTATGTGGAACATCACCATCGACGATTTTTTGAGCTAGACCTTCGACAACGGCAGTTTTTCCGACACCAGGTTCACCGATAAGAACAGGATTATTCTTAGTTCTACGATTGAGAATCTCGATGACACGGATAATCTCATCATCTCGCCCAATAACGGGGTCGATATCGCCACGACGAGCAATCTCAGTTACATTGATACCAAATTCTTCCAGCAGGCCTTTTTCTTGGCTTGGAGGCGGAGTTTGAGCAGATCCACGATTTTGGGAACCATAACCGCCGTTTCCACCGTAACCTCCACCTGATTGGGTTGGGGGAATAGGAGGATTGTTGTTAGAAGGTCTGAAATTGTTTAGGTCATTGAAGAAATCACCAAAGGGATCGAAGTCACGATTGTTCAAATCTGTCATTCCTTTAAAGAGACTGTTGTTAGGATCAGTCTTGATAATCTTGTAGCAGTTTTGACAGAGGTCAATTTGTTTTTGTTTTCCATTGAGATTGGTGTAAAGATGAATTGTTGAGTCGTTGATTTTACAGTTTTGACAAAGCACACATCTACCTCATTTCTTTCTTTAGCCTGACCTGTTTAAAGGTCAAAAATAGTCAAATTTCTATACTCTCATTATAACAGGATTGAGGTGTAAAGCAAGTAAAAAGATTGCAGCTTTGAGAAGTTGTTACAATGAAAATCTTTGGGAATTTGAACTATAAAAAAATCCTATTTGTGAGACAAAAAGGATTTTGGTTAGACATGCAGGGTGTAATCCCAGCTTGTTTTGTATTAGTAAAGGAGTTCGTAAATCTCCATTGCAATCAAGTCAATGCTATCAAAAGTATAAGTTTCGCGAGCTTCTACATCACGAAGGGTAAAGATTGATCCGTTTTCTTCGTCGTGGCTGTATGCAACTTCTGCAACAACAACTCCTTCGCGTTCAAAATTACGTTTTAAATTTCCGCCGTCTTTTGCCATTGCTTCAAGGCGGTTGATGATTCTAACCAAATGTGATTCCATTTTGATTCTCCTTCATTTCTTATCGTTACTATTTTACCATAAAGGAGGCCAACTTGCCTAGAAAAAACTAAGATTTCTCGCTAATTCTACTAGCTTAAAGTTTTTGGTAAATTCCCAAACTAAGTTCCACTGCTAGTACAAGTGGAAGTTAGTCTGATAAAAATCCTAAAAACCAGTG
>CAJNDL010000050.1 GCA_905221505.1 bacterium | reverse complement strand
GGAATCGCTATTGGGTTCACCGGTAGCGGGTGCCCTCGGAGGACTTACACCTCAGATGCACGACATGCCCGTCGTACTACAAAAACAAGATAGACGAGTGTCCATCTTGTTGATCTTATTCATAACGAAGGGCTTCGATTGGATCAAGCTTCGATGCCTTGTTGGCTGGCAAGACCCCAAAAACTATACCCACGCTAGCCGAAACCGCAAGACTAAATAGGGCAACTGGGATCGATACTCCCACTTCTATACCCGCTATCAATCCTTGCAAGAGTAGACCAGCTATAGCTGTTAAGCCTGTTGCAATAGTCAAACCAATGACTCCACCTAGCAAAGTCAAAATCATGGATTCAATCAAAAATTGGATTAAAATATTAGCACGTGTCGCACCCAAAGCCTTACGGAGACCAATCTCACGAGTACGCTCTGTCACCGAAACCAGCATGATGTTCATAACACCAGTCCCACCAACAAAGAGGGAAATCCCCGCAATAGCACTAATAATCGTAGTTATAAATCCAAAAAGTTGTTGTACTTCTTGGAAGGCTGCAGTCGCATCTGCCACCTGATACTCTCCTTGTTGAAGACTAGCAATTTCGGTCATTTTTCTAGCTAATTCTGGTCCTACAGTTGGTGTCAAACTGGTATCATTCACTCGGAAAACAATATCAGAAATTTCATCTATATTGAAGTTATTGGCAAGAGAAATATTAGTCGTAATGGGAAGTCCACCAATACCAAATGTCTTGACAGCCTTGGCCTCATCGCTAGTATAAACACCAATAACACGATAGCTAAAGCCACCAACATCTATAATCTTGTTAACAGCTTCTTGAGCAGATCCAAACAGACTATTAGCAAGTTCTTGGTCTAGCAAAATGACACTGGCCACATCTTTATAATCCTGAGCTATAAGACTACGACCTGCAACAATTTCATTTTCAACCGCCTTCATGTAAGTAATATTTCCACCTGTCAAGCTAGCGCGCTCAACCTTTTTATCTTTATAAGACAGGGTCGTATTTGTCGAGTTGGTTACATAGTAACTATCTACACCCTTAAGTTTGGCCGCCTCCTTAACCCAAGCTTCTTGCGGTTTTGGCGGTTCAACATGGACTTCCTCTTCTTTCCCAGAGACTGTCAAAGCTGATTGTTTTTGGGTAAAAGAACCATCTTTGCTTTTGATAGGCGAGAAAAAGACATGGATATTCTTCTGTGACTTGGTCATATTTTTATTGATCTGACGAGACATGGAATCTCCCAGAGCCATAATCACAACAACTGATGAAACACCAATGATAATCCCAATCATAGTGAGAAAAGAGCGCATCTTGTGGGCCATGATAGATGAAAAGGCAAATTTCAGATTCTGCATCTTAGTTTTCCTCCTTTTCTAACTGCGCACTATCAGACGAAATAACTCCATCTCGAATAACAATCTGGCGTTTAGCATAAGCAGCGATTTCAGGCTCATGCGTTACCATGATAATGGTTTTTCCTTCTTTGTTCAAGTCAACCAATAGTTGCATAATTTGGTTCCCTGTTTTGGTATCCAAGGCTCCTGTCGGTTCGTCAGCTAGAATGATAGAAGGGTTGTTTACTAAGGCACGCGCAATAGCCACACGTTGCTTTTGACCACCAGATAATTCCGAAGGCAAATGGTGACTACGTTCTGTCAACTCAACCTTATCTAGATATTCCTCGGCCAACTTGCGACGTTTTGAAGCCGAAACTCCTGCATAAATCAAGGGCAATTCTACATTTTGTAGAGCATTGAGTTTAGATAGTAGAAAGAACTGTTGAAAGACAAATCCGATTTGTTGGTTGCGGACCTTGGCTAGTTGTTTTTCACCTAGTCCAGCTACTTCTTGGCCTTCAAGATAATATTCGCCACTGCTTGGTGTATCCAACATGCCAATCGTATTCATGAGAGTAGACTTACCAGAACCAGAGGGCCCCATGATGGCAACAAACTCACCCTCATTCACTTCTAGGTTGATATTTTTGAGAACCTGCAGTTCCTGGTCGCCATTACGGTAACTTCTGCAGATATTTTTTAAACTAATTAGTTTCTTCATCAGCCTTCACCTCTTTTCCTTCCTCTAGAGAAGACGTTGGGTTACTGATGACCTTGACTCCATTTGTCAGACCTGAAGTGATTTCTTGGTTGTCTGCATCAGCATTACCCAAACCAACTTCCACTTTCTTGGCCTTTTTCTGCTCGTCAAGCACCCAGACATAGTTCTTATCATTTTCAGTCACAACACTTGTTAGAGGAACCAAAATGGCTTTACTCTTATTCTTGACCTCAACGCTTACTGAAAATCCTTGTTTCAAGTCACCAATTTCACTTGTAACATCAATGGTATATGGATATTTAGAGCCAGAATTACCAGCTGCTGTGGCAGCCGCTGCACTTGCTGCTTCGCCATTATTTTTAGGGTAGTCAGAAATGTAGCTAATCTTACCAGTCCAGCTCTTATCTTGGTAAACTTTAGATGTAAAGGTTACTTCTTGTCCTACAGATAGGTTGGCAAGGTTATATTCAGACAGTTCCCCCTTAACTTGCAAGTTTTCATTACTTACGACATGAACGACCACTTGGCTAGCTCCAGTTGGAGATTTTGAAACATTGTGGTTGACTTCGACCACAGTTCCCTCTAGGGTACTGAGAACCGTCATTGCATCCAACTGACTTTGAGCCTTGCTTAATTGTGCCGCTGCATCTGCACGGGCATCACGGGCATCACCCAATTGAGCATCAATAGAGGATACTGAATTTCCTGCGACTGGAGCTGGAGTTTGGGCTGCTACACCTTCGCCTCCTGCTGGCGCAGGTAACTGTGGAGCTGGAGCTGAAGTAGCTTCATTTCGTGCTTGATTGAGTTCGTTGATATGACGGTCTGCCTTCGCAACTGCTCGACTCGCTGAATCATAGGCTGCCTGTGCTTCTGAGCTACTGTACTTAACTAAAGCCTGCCCTTCACTAACCTTATCACCCACAGAAACAAGGATTTCATCTAAATCTCCCTTACTAGCATCAAAATAAACATATTGTTCATTTTTTGCCGTTACTGTCCCTGATAATAAAACAGAGGATGCCACGCTTCCTTCCTTGGCAACAACAAGATGAGTAGGCTCATCTTTTACAGCAGTCTGAGATGGTTGTCTAAAGAGCAAAATGCCCCCAGCACCCAATACAACTACACTCGCAGCACCAACTGCTGCATACAATTGCCACTTTTTAGCTTTACCATTCTTTTTCATAACGAAACTCCTTTTTGATTTAAAGTTCTTAACAATATTATACAAAAATTATCAATTTGAAACAATAACATTTCAGAACGAAATAATGACATTTCAGGATTTAATTATTGTTCGGATTTTTTGTTTGGTTATTGTACTAGTTATATAGTACACTTTATTTTTCTTTTTTGCAAGCCTTTTCTTTAATTTTTTTGAACGTAGCAGATTTTTGCAATCACATCAAAAAAAAGATAGAATATGACTATCAAAAAATGATACTCTACTATTTAAAAGAGTACAAAGGAGTTTTCAATGAGAGAATATGATATCATTGCTATCGGTGGAGGTAGCGGAGGAATTGCTACCATGAACCGTGCTGGTGAACATGGAGCCAAAGCAGCCGTTATTGAGGAAAAGAAACTAGGTGGAACCTGCGTCAACGTCGGTTGTGTTCCTAAAAAAATCATGTGGTACGGAGCACAAATCGCTGAGACTTTCCATCAATTTGGAGAAGACTACGGCTTTAAGACTACTGATCTTAACTTTGACTTCGCTACCCTACGTCGCAATCGTGAAGCCTATATTGATCGCGCTCGTTCTTCTTATGATGGCAGTTTTAAACGCAACGGTGTAGACTTGATTGAAGGTCATGCTGAATTTGTAGATTCTCATACTGTCAGCGTAAATGGTGAACTGATTCGTGCCAAACATATCGTGATTGCGACTGGTGCCCATCCAAGTATTCCTAATATTCCTGGTGCAGAGCTAGGCGGCTCTTCTGATGATGTATTTGCTTGGGAAGAATTGCCAGAGTCAGTTGCTATTCTAGGTGCCGGCTATATTGCTGTTGAATTGGCTGGCGTACTCCACACTTTTGGTGTTAAGACAGACCTCTTTGTTCGCCGTGATCGTCCTTTACGTGGTTTTGATTCTTACATCGTTGAAGGTTTGGTCAAGGAAATGGAAAGAACAAACTTACCACTTCATACTCACAAAGTCCCTGTTAAATTAGAAAAAACTGCTGAAGGCATTACCATTCATTTCGAAGATGGTACTAGTCACACAGCTAGCCAAGTTATCTGGGCTACAGGTCGCCGTCCAAACGTTAAGGGCTTGCAACTTGAAAAAGCTGGAGTCACTCTAAACGAACGTGGCTTTATCCAAGTAGATGAATACCAAAATACTGTTGTTGAGGGAATCTATGCTCTAGGTGATGTAACGGGCGAGAAAGAACTGACTCCAGTTGCAATCAAGGCTGGGCGTACCCTATCTGAACGTCTCTTTAACGGAAAAACAACTGCAAAAATGGACTACTCAACTATTCCAACTGTTGTCTTTTCACACCCTGCTATCGGAACTGTTGGGTTGACAGAAGAGCAAGCTATTAAAGAATACGGTCAAGACCAAATCAAGGTTTACAAATCAAGCTTTACGTCTATGTACTCTGCTTGCACTTGCAACCGTCAAGAAACACGTTTCAAATTGATCACAGCTGGTTCAGAAGAAAAAGTTGTCGGACTTCATGGAATTGGCTACGGTGTTGATGAAATGATTCAAGGTTTCGCTGTTGCTATCAAAATGGGAGCGACCAAGGCTGATTTTGATGCAACCGTAGCGATTCACCCAACTGCATCTGAAGAATTTGTAACCATGCGTTAATTGAAACAAAAGAAGCTGATACAAATGTGTCTGCTTCTTTTTTGATGATTTACGAATAGATGAAAACGACTTACCCAGTCAGCAAATCGGCTGTTACAGTATTTGTTACCTTATTTTTAAAAATTGGTTGACAATAATTCTCCTACGAGTATAATTGTTACTATATATTAGAAAAGAGGTTAACTATTTTGAAAAAAGCTCACGTTTATGCTATCCCTGCTATTGGGGCTGCTCTTATTGCTGTAATGGCACAAATCAGTCTTCCAATTGGACCTGTTCCCTTCACTTTGCAAAACTTTGCAATCGGCTTGATTGCCACTGTCTTTAGACCCAGAGAGGCTGTACTTTCTGTTGGACTCTATCTGCTTCTAGGTGCTATCGGTCTTCCTGTCTTTGCAGGAGGTGGAGCTGGATTGCAGGCGCTAGTTGGTCCTACTGCTGGTTATCTTTGGTTTTATCTTGTTTACTCTGGACTTACTTCATCTCTAACTGACAGCAAGAGTGGAGTTGTCAAGATTTTTCTTGCAAACCTCTTGGGTGATGCCCTTGTCTTTGTCGGCGGGATTCTCAGCTTGCATTTTATAGCTGGAATGGCATTTGAAAAAGCTCTTGTTGTGGGGGTTCTTCCCTTTATCATTCCAGACCTTGGTAAACTTCTTGCTATTAGTATTATTAGCCGTCCACTACTTCAACGCCTTAAAAATCAGGCTTACTTTGCTAACTAAAAAAAGGATATCGAGTTGTCATAACTCAGTATCCTTTTCTTTCATTTTGAAAACTTATACTCAATGAAAATCAAAGAGCAAACTAGGAAGCTAGCCGCAGGCTGTACTTGAGTACGGCAAGGCGAAGCTGACGCGGTTTGAATTTGATTTTCGAAGAGTATTATTTGCCTTTAAAGGCATCCACCATCGTTTGAAATTCTTCATTTGAGAGGGTAATCCCTTTACCCATTTTAGTGTGGTCTGGACTCCAAGCACGAATATCAAACTTAGCAGGAGCACCATTAAAGCTCACACGGTTGATTTCCTTGGTCCAACCTTTTTCGTTTTCAGAAAGAGTCAATAAGTGCTCTTCGATTTCAAATGTAAATTCTGCCATTTTCTTCTCCTTTTTTAGCTTTCATTAGTTTATTCGTAAAATCTTGTAGATTTTAGGAAAATTTTATATAATATTGATATAAAAGAAGGGAGGCCAATATGAGACATACATTTCAGCAAGTTCTAAATAAAATACATGACTTTTTAAATGGACATGACCAACCTGACCAGACTGAAACCAACTCCCTTACAGCCACTATTGAAGAGGCTATCCAGAAACAAACCGCTGTTCACCTTATCTTGTCTGAGACAAGTTTTACAGGTGACATCATCAAATACGATCAGCAACGCCAGCAAATTATCGTGAAAAATTTTGCCAAAAATGTGACCCGTATTATCCGCATAAGCGATATTCAACGCCTGCGATTTGTCCCTTCAACCGTCCAAACAGCCCAAAAAAATAGATTTAAGAAAGAGTGAGATGTAGTTGCTTCATCCCACTCTTTTTTCTTAGCGAACTTGTTCAAAATGTAAATGAACGGCGATATGATCTCCATAACCACTTCTTTCCAAGTCACGTTGTAAACGATAGGAAATGTAGTGTTCTGCAATGGTAATGTAACCTGCACCCAGTAAACGATGTTCAACCATAGACTGAATCATGCTAATAGTGGCACGTTCTACCTTTGCCTCTTCCAAGTCCAAAACCACTTTCTTAGTGACTTGTGCAAGGTTTTGACGCAAATCATCTGTCAATACATAGACAGTCTGGGCTGCCTTTAAGATAGCTTGGTAAATCTTATCTGGATTAAATTCAGCAATTTCGCCATCACGTTTGATTACTTGCATAGGTTTCTCCTTTATTCTTTATTTTCTTTGATTTCTGCCAACATTTTTTCTTCTTCTGCTGTCAGTTGATAATTTTCTAACAAATCCGGTCTGCGCTCATAAGTTTTCTTTAAACTCTCATACAGTCGCCACTGACGAATCTTTTCATGGTGACCGCTCATCAGAACATCTGGCACAACCATGCCTCGATAATCATAGGGACGTGTGTACTGAGGATATTCTAGAAGGCCTGAAGAAAAACTATCATCTTGATGGCTAGACTCCTTACCAATCACTTCTGGAATCAGGCGCACCGTAGCATCAATCATGGTCATGGCCGCCAATTCTCCTCCAGTCAAGACATAATCACCCAGAGAAATCTCATCTGTTACCAAGGTCTTGATGCGCTCATCATAGCCCTCATAGTGACCGCAGATAAAGATAAGTTCTTCCTCTTGAGCCAAATCCTCAGCATAAGCCTGATCAAACTGCTTTCCAGCTGGATCGAGGAGAATGACGCGTGGATTTTCCTTTTCAATAGCGTCAAAGGCATCGAAAATAGGTTGCGCCCGGAGCAACATCCCTTGTCCGCCTCCATATGGTTCGTCGTCTACATGGCGGGCCTTTTCAGCATTTTCTCGGAAGTTATGATACTGGATATCCAAGAGCCCTTTTTCTCGAGCCTTTCCAACAATTGAGTGCTCCAGTGGAGAAAACATCTCTGGAAAGAGGGTTAAAATATCAATCTTCATCGTCTAACCCTTCTAAGATTTCCACATCGACGCGGTTATTTGGAATATCAACATTGAGAACCACTGGTGGAATATAAGGCAAGAGCAAGTCACGCTTGCCTTTTCGCTTAACAACCCAGACATCGTTGGCACCTGGTTGCAGGATTTCCTTGATGGTTCCAATCAGGTTCTCTCCCTCATAGACTTCTAAACCGATAATCTCGTGATAGTAAAATTCACCATCGTCTAGGTCATTCAAATCTTCCTCAGCAACTTTGAGACTGTAACCTTTGTACTTTTCGATAGCGTTGATATGGTACATATCTTTGAATTTAATAATGTCAAAGTTTTTCTGTTTACGGTGGCTAGCAATAGTTACTGTTTGAACAAACTGATCTTTTTCATCAAACAAAGCCAGCTCAGCCCCTTTTTTAAACCGTTCTTCTGCAAAATCCGTCACAGACAAGACTCGCATCTCACCCTGCAATCCTTGCGTATTGACGATTTTCCCAACATTAAAGTAGTTCATCTTGTCTCCTGTAGTCTCCTTCTTTTCATCTTATTCTGACAACTTTTGAATAATAGTCGCAATTTTTTCTGATTCTGACCATTGTAAATAATGGTGATTCCCCCCTAAAATGAGTTTAGTATTGGAAGTCCAATATTCTGATTCTCTGTACTCTTTTTCTCTATAAGCCTGACAAAAAATAAATACAGGAATACAATCTGGTATTGATACATTCTCAAAATCTTCCTCAGTAATTTCTCCAGATATCTGAAATTCTGAATCTTGATTTTGCAACTCTGAACCTTTTTCTTGCATTTGTTCCCATATTTCTTTATTGATTTCAGGGATAAATGTGGCTTGAGTTAAGCTTTTAAAATAAAGTTCAGGACCATACTCGTCAATCAGCCTCATCTGCTCTTCCATTTCTGGATAAGGATTTTCTGAAAAATCAGCAAACATGACTTTTTTAGTTGTCGGTTCAATTGCTACTAAAACCTGACATTTAATTGGTTTGTTGAGCAATTTGCAAGCTAAAATTCCACTCAAACTATGTACACAAAGTATATATTCAGAAATCGCCAATTCTTCAAGTACTTCATAAACCGCACCTGCAAGATTATCCAGATTTTTTCCAGTTTGGTCATGAATCGGACTCCTACCTGTGTTTGGAAAATCAATTGTCAAATAACCAATTGTGGGAGGAAGTTTTTCGAGTATAAGTGAAAAATTTTCATAACTTGGTAGCAAACCTGCGCCACTTAAACAAACTAGCACTTTCTTTTGCTTTTGATAAGTAACAGAGAGACTACCGATTTCTGTAGATACTTCAATCCTCTTCATAAAGAAATCCACTCATTCTGTATAATGAATTATTAAAAATCCTTATCCTTTATTTTATCACGTTCCAGGGATTTTCTCAAGTTGGATAAATCTCATCTTACAGAGCTACTACTTCTTCAAAAAATTCGGTAACTTCTCAAAGTAACTTCCACTTGCCTAACCGAAGTGGAAATTAGTCTAAAACGGATTTTTATGGTGGAATTAAGCGTGAGACGTTTGAGTTAGAAATGAGGTCTACCATGACAAAACATAAACATCTTACCCTTTCAGACCGTAATGATATCCAATTAGGCTTAGAGCGCGGTGAAACCTTCAAAGCTATCGGGCAACTTATTCTAAAAGACCCGACAACCGTTTCCAAAGAAGTCAAACGAAACAGACAAGTCCGAGAGTCTACATGCGATAACCTTCCTTGCCCTCTACTCGACAAAGCTCCCTTTGTCTGTAACGGCTGCCCTAAAAGAAGACAAAATTGTGGATTTAAAAAAATCTTCTACCTTGCTAAACAAGCTCAAAAACAGTACGAACAAACTCTTGTCGAAGCTCGTGAAGGGACTCCCCTTAATTCCAAGACCTTCTGGGACATGGACAAAGTCATTTCTGATGGTGTTAAAAAGGGACAACACATCTATCATATTCTGAAAACCCATAACCTTGATGTCAGCTCCTCAACTGTCTATCGACACATCCGAAAAGGATACCTATCTATCGCTCCTATTGACCTAGCCAGAGCCGTTAAATTCAAAGAAAGACGGAAAAGTAAGCTACCTTCCATCCCTAAAGAAGCTAAAAAAGGACGTTCCTATGAGGATTTCCAAAACTATTTAGTCCTTAATCAACTAGACTCTTGGCTGGAAATGGACACAGTTCTGGG
>CAJNDL010000049.1 GCA_905221505.1 bacterium | reverse complement strand
GGCTATTACAGAAACAGTAGGAAAACCAGTAGTAGTGAATCCAACAGAAACTATTGTTAAAGTCGCAGCGAAGGATAGAGTAGTAGAAGCACCAATTGAACCAGAAGTTGAGTATGTTAGAGATGGTGAACGAGAAGTTGGTACACCGGATGAACGCGTTGAAGGAGCTAAAGGTAAAACAGTTACTACAACTACTTACGATGTAGATCCAAACGACGGTCATATCACAGAACACGTAGGTACCCCAGTCGCTACCCCAGCAGGTAAGACAATCGTTAAAGTTGGTGCGAAAACTAAGGTTGAACAATCTAAGGATTCTGAAGGTCGCGATGTGATTGATACCACTACCTATGAAGTTGATCCAAAAACAGGTAAGGTAACTCCAACAACAGTTCGAACTTATGGGAAAACGAAAGAACCAACAGTTGAGAAGAGAGTAGTACCATCACCTGTTGTCTATGAAAAAGATGATACGAAAGAAAAAGGTACAGCCCCAACTACTGTTAAAGGTGAAGATGGTGAAGACACTATCACAACCATTTACACTGTGGATCCGAATACTGGAAAGATTACAGCAAGTGAAGGTCAACCAGTTCGTACGAAAGCATCAACTAATACTATTGTCAAAGTCGCAGCGAAGGATAAAGTAGTAGAAACCCCGATTGAACCTGAAGTTGAGTATGTTAGAGCTGGTGAACGAGAAGTTGGCACACCTAATGAACGCGTTGAAGGAGCTAAAGGTAAAACAGTTACAACAACCACTTACGATGTAGATTCAAACGACGGTCATATTACAGAACACGTTGGAAATCCAGTAATCACCCCAGCAGGTAAGACAATCGTTAAAGTTGGTGCGAAAACTAAGGTTGAACAATCTAAAGATTCTGAAGGTCGCGATGTGATTGATACCACTACCTATGAAGTTGATCCAAAAACAGGTAAGGTAACTCCAACAACTGTTCGAACTTATGGGAAAACGAAAGAACCAACAGTTGAGAAGAGAGTGGTACCATCACCTGTTGTCTATGAAAAAGATGATACGAAAGAAAAAGGTACGGCCCCAACTACTGTTAAAGGTGAAGATGGTGAAGACACTATCACAACCATTTATACTGTGGATCCGAATACTGGAAAGATTACAGCAAGTGAAGGTCAACCAGTTCGTACGAAAGAACCAACGAATACAGTCGTTAAAGTTGCAGCGAAGGATAAAGTAGAGACAATAGCAATCCCATCACCTAAGAAATATGTAAAAGATGATACACGCGCCAAAGATCAACCAAATGTGGAAGAAGCAGGACAAACAGGTTCAAGCACTATCACAACAACATATAGTGTTGATCCTACTACAGGGGATATTACAGAAACAGTAGGAAAACCAGTAGTAGTGAATCCAACAGAAACTATTGTTAAAGTCGCAGCGAAGGATAAAGTAGAAACAACAGCAATCCCATCACCTAAGAAATATGTAAAAGATGATACACGCGCCAAAGATCAACCAAATGTGGAAGAAGCAGGACAAGCAGGTTCAAGCACTACCACAACAACATATAGTGTTGATCCTACTACAGGGGGTATTACAGAAACAGTAGGAAAACCAGTAGTAGTGAATCCAACAGAAACTATTGTCAAAGTTGCAGCGAAGGATAAAGTAGTAGAAACCCCGATTGAACCAGAAGTTGAGTATGTTAGAGCTGGTGAACGAGAAGTTGGCACACCTAATGAACGCGTTGAAGGAGCTAAAGGTAAAACAGTTACTACCACCACTTACGATGTAGATTCAAACGACGGTCATATTACAGAACACGTTGGCAACCCAGTAGTCAGCCCAGCAGGTAAGACAATCGTTAAAGTTGGTGCGAAAACTAAGGTTGAACAATCTAAAGATTCTGAAGGTCACGATGTAATTGATACCACTACCTATGAAGTTGATCCAAAAACAGGTAAGGTAACTCCAACAACTGTTCGAACTTATGGGAAAACGAAAGAACCAACAGTTGTGAAGAGAGTAGTACCATCACCTGTTGTCTATGAAAAAGATGATACGAAAGAAAAAGGTACAGCCCCAACTACTGTTAAAGGTGAAGATGGTGAAGACACTATCACAACCATTTACACTGTGGATCCGAATACTGGAAAGATTACAGCAAGTGAAGGTCAACCAGTTCGTACGAAAGAACCAACGAATACAGTCGTTAAAGTTGCAGCGAAGGATAGAGTAGTAGAAACCCCGATTGAACCAGAAGTTGAGTATGTTAGAGATGGTGAAAGAGAAGTTGGCACACCTAATGAACGCGTTGAAGGAGCTAAAGGTAAAATAGTTACTACCACTACTTACGATGTAGATTCAAACGACGGTCATATTACAGAACACGTTGGAAATCCAGTAATCAGCCCAGCAGGTAAGACAATCGTTAAAGTTGGTGCGAAAACTAAGGTTGAACAATCTAAAGATTCTGAAGGTCACGATGTAATTGATACCACTACCTATGAAGTTGATCCAAAAACAGGTAAGGTAACTCCAACAACAGTTCGAACTTATGAGAAAACGAAAGAACCAAAAGTAGAGTTAGAACAAGATCCTAAGACGGGTGATGTTACAGTCACACCTAAGAAACCAGATGGCTCAACCTACCCACCAGGAACTAAGGTAGAAATCCCAGGTAAAGATGGTCCAATCACAGTTACAATCGGTGAAGACGGTAAAGGTAAAGTACCAAACAGTGACCTACCAGAAGGTAAGGTTTCAGGTCCAGGTAAGATTACTGAACCAAATAAACCAGCAGTGGAAGTTCCAGTAGAAAATCCAGCTAAGGTAACAATTTTTGAAAACGGTGTATTACCGGCTTCAATTGAATTGCCAGAGCTAATGATTGAGGTTCGATGGATTGATGAGGATGGAAATGTATTGAAACCATCTGTTAAGACAGGCAATGAAAAGGATGCTGAACATAGATCGATTCCAGTATATGAATTTGTAAGAACAATGATTGATGAAAATGAATCAGTAATTACCCACATTTTCAGAAAAGTAAGTGGAAGTACAAATCCAAATACAATTCCAGTAACTCCAGTCCTACCTGATACTAATGGAAATTCTGGTCATGATACACTTACACCAACAATTCCAGCTCCAGTTCCAACTTCAACTCCAGATGCAGTTATTCCGAATACAAATCATGAAGAGACTAGAGATACTATTGATAATAGAGTTAAAGTAAATGATTCTCAAAATGTATTGCCAAATACAGGAACAGAATCAAATGCGACTCTTGCCTCTCTAGGACTTCTTGGTATGCTAGGCGGTCTCGGACTTGCTTTTGGAAAGAAAAAAGAAGACTAAAAATTTAGTCAAAATATGAATGGTTCATTGTTAAGTGGACAATGAATGAAAAAGATTAAACAACGGCCTTGTTCCTCGTTTTAAAAGAGGTGTAAGGCCGTTGTTGTGTTTTTTTAAGTAGGTGCTATAGCAGACTGAAATATGATGTGGACAAATCTATGAGAGAAGTAAAATGAATTTCTAGAAATCTTTTAGTAGTTGCGACATACTATTCTAATTTCAATCGACTATAATATTTGTACTAAGCAGCTCTCAATTGCTACGCAATTAATGCATGTATCCACCTGAGACATAAAGTGAGTTATCTATTACCATTAAAGTTTCTAGATGATTATTTTTTACGAACCGAAGTGAAGATGAATTATTTGATATGATAGGTGATTACAGATTTATTTCAAAGATAGAGAGTTAGTTGCATTTGAATATATAACATAATAATATTTTATAGATAATTAAAAATTTTATCTCTCATTTTATATAATAAATCGGTTTTGGCTTGTTTAAATATATTAAAAATGGTATAATTGAGTTGTGATAGCTGTGATAGCTGTGATAGCTGTGATAGCTGTGATGTTATTTGCTAATAGCGATCATCATAGTAATTTTTATAACTTAACTCTTTTTAAGGGGTTGAAGTTATAAAGATTGCTTTTTCTATATTATATTTTCCTTAGGAGGAGAAATGGAACACAAATCGAATTCATATAAAGTAAATAGACAACAACGTGAAAAAGTCTTGCGCTTTTCTATTCGTAAGTATAGTTTCGGTGCAGCTTCAGTTGCTGTTGCAGCACTGATGTTTTTGGGTGCGCGCGTTGTTAGTGCGGATAGTGTAAGCGGAACCACTGCACAATCTACTGCGAGTGTAGTAAATCCCAAAGAAAAAGATAAGTCGCCTGTAGGTGCTAAAGAAATTTCAGAAAACAAAGTAGAAGTAGCTAATAATTCTTTAGAAAATAAAGAAGGAGCAATTACTGAAAATAGCGCGACTACAGTTGATAAAACTAAGTTGAGAAAAGTAGTTGAAGAATTAAATTCTCTCCTTTCAACTAAATTAAACCTTGCAGACTCAGTAGTCTCACCTGTTAAAGACAGACTTCAAAAAGGGAAAGAAGCCCTAGAAAGTTCTGAGCTAGCTCAAAAGGATATCGACGAGCTTGTAGAACTCTTGTCTAAAGATGTTACAGTCTTAGCTGCTGCTAAGGAATCAACTGAGATTCAAGGGAATAAAACTGAGAAGCCGGCTGACATCCTAGCGAGCGCATCTTCTTCAGTAAGCGCAAGCGAAGAGAGTCAAACTGTTTCAGCTAAAAAAGATTCTTTGAAAGTATCTGTAGATCAATTGAAGGCAGCTGTCTTGGAATTGCCTGAGCATGAGACAAGCAAAGAAGTTCTTGAAAAAGCCAATGAACTATTGGGATTGGCTCAAGGAGTTCTTGAAAACACAACAGTTTCTCTGAACGAAGTTGAAGATATGACAAAACTTGTGAAGAGAATGTTTAATTCTGTTAAAAATGCTACAACACGTTTGAATTCAGGATCTCGTGACTCACGTAATGGTCAAGGTATGGATCGAGGTTCTAATTTAAGATCTGTACCAATAGATAAAACAACTAGTCGTGGGCAACTTGGAATTGTTGTAGCCAACTCTGGATTTATCACAGGATATGCGACACCATCTTCAACAATTCAAATTAAGAAAAATGGCACAACATTGGTAACTTCAATACTTGATGATTCAGGTGCATTCAAGTTAAATGCTCCTGGGATTAAAGTTGGAGATACAGTTACATTGGTAGTGAATGGAAAAACTGTTGCTACTGAAGTTGTAAGCGAAGCAAATACAGTTTCCTTCAATGATAGTCTAGCCTATGTTAAACAAGTTGATGGATATACAGCAGCGGAATCTGATGTGGAAATCACAGTAGGAGGACAAAAATATAAAACGAAGTCGCAATCTAATGGATATTTCACTGTTGATGTTGATGCTCAACTGATGACAAAAGGTGCAGAAGTCACAGCTGTAGTAACAAAAGATGGGAAAGTAGTTGGTCGTGGAACGAGTATTGTTCGTGAAACAAAAGTAACAGACTTCGGTGTTGGTTGGACAGAAAACCCTATGATTGACTATTCACACCGCGATGTGTTTTCACCGGATACTAAGCAGTATGCTTTCGTAAGTAAAGGAAAAGCTAATCAAGCTTATGATAACATTCGTGTATATCGTGAGATGCGTATTGAAAATGGCAACAAGTATTACTATTGGATATTAGACTCAGGTCCAGCAGCAAATGCTCTTGCGGGTTCTTCTAAGAAAATCTCACTTGCTATTCCGCGTACAGTTGGCGATCCGTATGAGTTTACTTATACAAAATACAAAGATGGAAAACAAATATCTCATGAGGAGTTTGGAAGTGCTTCAGCATGGGAATATAAGAATCCAGCTTATCGAGCATATGTAAAAGATGGCGTCCGACGTTCGGGGGCATCTTATACTGAGAATGTAGACGGATGGCTGGACTATATTAACCCATCTAATGGTTGGAGATCGAATATTTACCGTAAAAACAGTGGAGATGGGACAGAACCTAACGACGATGCATTTCCACGTGTTATTGATATGTTAGGTATTTATAAAAATCGTCTTGAATACAACCTTGTTAGAGGTGTTATAGAAGATAAACTGAACGTCGTTGCTGGGCAACGTTCAATCATAACTTTTAAAACAAAAGTTTTAGAAGGGGATGAATTGGATCAAAGTATTATGTCGGATTGGGTTAATAAAGATAAAAGTAATCCGATGGTATCAGAGATCAAATCACGCTTGGCGAATGATCCGTATATTGCCTATGGAGGGTATACAACTACAGGACGCATTCGTTATAGAGCGGGTGAAAATGCCATTATTGGTACATTGCCGTTGAGACCAGAAGAAGCAACTAATTTCAATTTCCAACCAGTATCTAAAGAGCAAACTACTAAAGTAGGAGTTGTCCCAGATGCTATTAAGAGTATTGAAAATACCGATAAATTGCCAGGAGGTACAACTTATCGTTGGTTTAAAGATCCTGATGTATCGAAAGCCACTGAGCCAGGAAAACCTGTTTATGGTAAGGTAGAAGTAGTAATCCCCCAACGTGGTAAGGTTATTGTAGATGCGGCGGTACATGTTGTAGATGACAAAGCTCAAACACCAGTAGCAACAGCTAAGGATAATGGGGATGTAACTGCAAAACCACAAGATGCAACAAAAGTAGATAAAATCAAAGTAAGCTTTACAGGTGAAGATAATCAACCTAAAACAGCTGAAGGAACTAAAGGAACAAACGGCAAATGGACTGTGAATAATCCAGATGTTCGAATTGATCCAAATACAGGGGAAATCACAATCCCAGCGGACAAAGTAAAAGACTTGACAGAAGTTACTGCAGTTACGAAGAATGGAAATGGTGCTGATTCAGATCCAGCAAGAGCAACTGCAAAAGATGTTCAAAAACCACAAGCTACTTTAAATGGTATTACGCTAACAGAGACAGCCAATACACCAATCTTTACAGTCTATCGTGGTGCTGAATTTAACCCAGAGCTTAAAGTATGGGATAACTCAGGTACCATCTCAAAAGTAACAGTTGGAAATCTTCCTGGTGGAGTAAGTGCTTCTAACTTTACAGCTCAAACAGGTAAAGATGGAAGTTCAGAAGATAAGAAGTATAAAACTCGTTTATCTTCAGGTAGAGTATTAGATACTCAGACATTGGGAGAACATACTGCTACTCTTCACGTAGAAGGAAGCAGTGCTACTGATAGTCGTGATTTGAAGTTCAAGTACCGTGTTGTGGATATTACAACAAAAAATCTTGAAAATGGTGTCGCAAAAGTACCAGTTGGTTCAACATTAAATGTACCAAATAGCCGTACAAACGTTGATGCTCATAATTATCTTAAAGTGGTAGATAGCCAAGATCAAAGCGATCGTGGAAACAGTCACTTGCCTCAAGGTATGACTTGGACATGGAAAGCTGGAGATCAATTAGATCCAGGTACTACATTAGACAATTCAGGGAAATACACTCGAAATGCAACAGCGCAATTCCCAAGTTCTGTGACAGATAACAATAGCACAACTAGAACAACATTTGCGGCTGCAGAAATTAAGCGTCCAGTAGTTCTTGCAGTGACACCAACAGCGCCTAGCGTAGTAGCCAATGAAAATGGTAGTGTAACAGTTACCCCACCAACACGTCCTAATAGTACAACGCCACAAGATGTAGACACTATTACACTTACTTACACACCAACAGGTAAGACTACACCAGAAACTGTAACAGTTGCAAAATCAGGAAATAATTGGACAGTCAATGGTAAGACACCAGATAAAGTATCAGTAACCCCAGCAGGTGTTGTAACAATTTCTGATGCTGAAGTTGCGGATGGTAAAGAAGTAGCTGCAAGAGTATCTAAGACCATCGAGAATAATGTAGTTCTTGAAAGTCCAGTAGCTAAAGATACAGCTAAAAATTCAAAACCACAAACACCAGAAGCAGTGGCGAAAGATAATGGTGATGTTACAGGTAAACCACAAGATCCAGCAAAAGCAGATAAGATTACGATTAGCTATACAGGGGAAGATAATACTCCGAAAACAGCTGTAGGAACGAAAGATCCGAAAGGAAACTGGACAGTAAATACTCCCGAGGTACAAATCAATCCAAATACAGGTGAAATCACTATTCCGGAAAATAAAGTAAAAGACGGAACAGAAGTAACAGTAGTTACGAAGAATGGAGATAGTACTGATTCAGATCCAGCAAAAGCAACAGCGAAATTTTCTAAGCCAGCTAAACCAGTAGCAGTGGCGAAAGATAATGGTGATGTTACAGGTAAACCACAAGATCCAGCAAAAGCAGATAAGATTACGATTAGATATACAGGGGAAGATAATCAACCAAAAACAGCTGTTGGAACTAAAGATCCGAAAGGAAAATGGACAGTAAATACTCCAGAAGTACAAATCAATCCAAATACTGGAGAAATCACGATTCCGGAAAATAAAGTAAAAGACGGAACAGAAGTAACAGTAGTTACGAAGAATGGAGATAGTACTGATTCAGATCCAGCAAAAGTAACTGCAAAAGATGTTCAAAAACCACAAGCTACTTTAAATGGTGTTACATTAACAGAAACAGCTAATTCACCAATCTTTACAGTCTATCGTGGCGCTACATTTAACCCTGAATTGAAGGTATGGGATAACTCAGGTGTAATTTCTAAAGTAGAAGTTAAGGGAGGACTTCCAAAAGGAGTAACCACTTCTACATTTACATCTCAAACAGGGAAAACTGAAGCAAATCCATATGCAACTCGCTTGTCTTCAGGTACTGTATTGAATACTGAAACTTTAGGAGAACATGAAGCAACTCTACATGTTGAAGGAAGTAGTGCTACTGATAGCCGTGATTTAAAATTTAAATATCGAGTAGTTGATATTGAGACTAGAAACCTTGAAAATGGTATCGCAAAAGTACCAGTAGCTTCAACATTGAATGTAGCCAATAGTGATAAAAACATTGATGCTCATAGATATCTTAAAGTTGTAGATAGTGAAGATAAAGCAGATCGTGGAAACAATTATTTACCAAGTGGTATGACGTGGACATGGAAAGCTGGAGATAAATTAGATTCAGGAACAACACTAGATAACTCAGGGAAATATACTCGAAACGCAACAGCAGTATTCCCAGATACTAGCAAAAATTCTATTACGGATGTAAATAGTACAACTAGAACAACATTTGCGCCTGCAGAAATTAAGCGTCAAGTAGTGTTAGCAGTAACGCCAACAGTGCCTAGCGTAGTTGGACATGAGAATGGTAGTGTGACAATTACCCCACCAACACGCCCTAATAGTACTAATCCACAAGATATCGATACTATCACCCTTACTTATGTACCAACAGGTAAGACAACTCCAGAAACTGTAACGGTTACGAAATCAGGAAATACTTGGACTGTAAATGGTAAGACAGCTGATAAAGTGTCAGTAACCCCTGCAGGCGTTGTGACAATTTCTGATGCTGAGGTTGCAGATAAAACAGAAATAACTGCAAGAGTTTCTAAGAGAATTGATAATGTAGTTCTTGAGAGTCCAGTAGCTAGAGGAACAGCAAATGGTAGTTTGGGAGCTGAAGTTACTCCACCAGCACCAGTTCTGGAAAAAGAAAAAACTACGCCAGTTACAGTAGTAACACCAAACAAACCAGGTTCAACAATCACCACAGAAACACCAGTCAATGGATTAACAGTAAATGGCGATGGTAACTTAACTGGCACACCAACTGTCACAGATTGGGGACCAAAAGAAGAAGAACGTAAAATTACGATTCCAGTTAAGGTTAAACATGGTGACGAGATAGTTACTAAGGATGTTCCAGTTACAATTCAACGCGATACAGATGGCGACGGAATTCCAGATAAAGTAGACTCAGATGATGACAACGATGGAATTCCAGATACAGAAGATGCAAATCCAAAAGTAGCGGATAAATTAACAGGAGAAAAAACAGGAAAAACTGTAAAAGAAAAAACACCTGTCCCAGCAAATACTAAGGTAGTAACACCAAACAAACCAGGCACAACGATTACAGTAGATAATCCAGTAAATGGTTTGACGGTCGATGGTAATGGAAACTTGACAGGTACACCAACTGTCACAGATTGGGGACCAAAAGAAGAAGAACGCACAGTAGAGATTCCAGTTAAACTGAAACGTGGAACAGAAGAGACTGTTGTAAAAATTCCTGTAACTATCCAACGCGATACAGATGGCGACGGTATTCCAGATGTGACTGATCCAGATGATGACAACGATGGAATTCCAGACAAGGATGATGCAAATCCAAAAGTAGCGGATAAATTAACAGGAGAAAAAACAGGAAAAACTGTAAAAGA
>CAJNDL010000048.1 GCA_905221505.1 bacterium | reverse complement strand
AGTTAGTTGAACCGCCGTATGCCGAACGGCACGTACGGTGGTGTGAGAGGGGCTAGAGATTATCTCCTACTCGATTGCAAAAAGCCAAATCCGATTGGATCTGACTTGATTATCATTGTCTGTTAGATTGTATTGGCTGCCCAGACACTTACAGATCTTTCTGAGACAGGGAATTGTCCATAACCTTCTTCATCAATGGTAACTTGTCCTTGATGATTTCCAAGTAAGTCTACAAAGGTTTGGTTAGCCCATTCTTGACCGACAAACATTGACTTGTTATTTTCTTGGTCATTTGAAATCAAGACTGCGATTGGGGATTGATTTTCAGCACCTGAACGTACCCAACCGATACAGTTTGCGTCATCAAAGTAGTCTGTTTGCTCTCCATAGGCCGAGTCTTTTCGGATGGCTAGGAGGCGGTCAAGGACTTCTTTGAAATCTTGTTGAGCATACTGCCCTGAAATCCCATAGTAGTCTCCGTAAAAGACACATGGCAGTCCATTTTGGCGTAATAGAATAAGGGCATAGGCTGCTGGTTTGAACCATTCTTCAACAGTTGATTCGAGGGCTTGTCCTCGTTGGGTATCATGGTTGTCGACAAAGGTTACAGCCTTGTCGGGCTTTAGTTCAACCAAGCTATCCGTGAAAATGCCACGAAGGTCATAGTTTGAACCAGCTCGGCTAGCATCAAAGAGATTCTGGTGGAGTCGAACATCGACAAGGTCAAAGCGTTCTTCTGTTTTTTCAAGATAGTCTAGGTTGGCTTCTTTGTCAGGGTTCCAAAATTCACCAAAAACATAGAAATCCTCACCGTATTTTTCCTTCATATCGCGGATGAAATTGCGCATAAAGAAGGAGTCGATGTGTTTGACGGCATCTAAGCGGAAACCAGCAATACCAGTTGTTTCCATGAACCAGTCAGCCCAGTCATAGATATTTTTGATGACTTCAGGGTGTTTAAAGTCTAGGTCGGCATACATGAGATAGTCGTAGTTACCGTTTTCATTATCGACCAATTCCTCGTTGGCCCAGCCCTTGTTGTCTCCTTGAATCAGATAAATCCCGGATTTACGGCGTTTGGCATCGTAGTCTGTACCTGTGAAGTGGTACCAGTGCCAGTGGAAGTCATTGTAGGTATCTTGGCGACCATCGAAGGTAAAGCTAGTCCATCCATTGATAGTGAAGGGTTCTCCAAGCTCCACTGTACGGTCTACAGGGTCCACTTCGATAACCTGAAAGGCTTCCATGTGATCGGCTGCAGCCTTGTGGTTGAGAACTACATCGGCCATAGGCTGAATTCCCTGTGCTTTTAGAGCTTGAATGGCTTGAAGATAGTCTTCTTTGAAACCATACTTGGTGCGGACAGTCCCTTTTTGGTTGAACTCACCAAGGTCGAATAAGTCATAGACCCCATAGCCGACATCTTTTTCATTGGTAGCCTTAAAAGCTGGTGGCATCCAGACGTGACTAATCCCCAGATGAGCTAGGTGTGGAGCATCTTCAGCCAGACGCGTCCAGTGCTGGCCGTCGTGGGGCAGATACCATTCAAAGTATTGCATGAGTGTTTGATTTTGCATTGTTTTTCCTCTTACTTGTCAATCTTGTTCTTTATTCTATCATAAAGTATCTCCTAACGCAAACGTTTGCGTAAAATAGAAAAAAACTATTTTAACGATTTAAGATAAAGTGTTGATTTTTTTGTATCAAAGTGCTAGTATAATAGTATGTAATACAGATGATAAAGATAGGAGTTGTCCCATGATTGAATTTCAACATGTTAGTAAGTTGTATGGTGATAAAGAGGCCTTGAGCAATCTCAATTTGCAGATTGAAAATGGGGAAATTATGGGCTTGATTGGCCATAATGGGGCTGGAAAATCGACCACTATAAAATCCTTAGTCAGTATCATTTCGCCCAGCAGTGGTCGTATTTTGGTAGATGGTCAGGATTTATCGGAAAATCGCTTGGCTATCAAACGAAAGATTGGCTATGTAGCAGACTCGCCTGACTTATTCTTGCGCTTAACGGCCAATGAATTTTGGGAATTGATTGCTTCATCCTATGATTTGAGCAGCTCTGACTTGGAAGCTAGTCTAGCTAGGCTATTGAACGTTTTTGATTTTGCTGAAAACCGCTATCAGGTCATTGAAACCCTTTCTCACGGAATGCGTCAGAAAGTCTTTGTCATTGGGGCACTCTTGTCTGATCCTGATATTTGGGTCTTGGACGAACCCTTGACAGGTTTGGATCCCCAGGCTGCCTTTGATTTGAAGCAGATGATGAAGGAGCATGCACAAAAAGGCAAGACGGTCTTGTTTTCAACCCATGTCCTAGAGGTGGCAGAGCAAGTCTGTGATCGGATTGCCATTTTGAAAAAGGGGCATTTGATTTATTGTGGTAGTGTAGAGGACTTGAGAAAAGACCACCCAGACCAGTCTTTGGAAAGTATCTACCTTAGCCTTGCTGGTAGAAAAGAGGAGGTTACAGATGCGTCTCAAGGTCATTAAAAAATTAGTGGATATCAATATCCTCTATTCATCTCAAGAAGCTAATCTGGCTAACCTACGAAAGAAGCAAGCTAAAAATCCTGGAAAAAAAGTAAATGTTTCCGCTAGAGTCCTCAGTTCTTACATTTTTTCCTGTCTCTTGATGCTCATCATTTTTAGTAATCTAGCCATTCATTTTCCTTTTAAGGAAATGCCTGTTTATTTTAGTTCAATGGTTGCTATTTTACTGGTGGTTGCCTTTTCAACTTCTTTAACAGCTTTTTACAATGTCTTTTATGAGAGTAAGGACTTGGTATCGTATAGGCCCTATGCCTTTAAAGAATCAGAGATTATAATTGCTAAAGGACTGTCTGTCCTCTTGCCAGCTCTGCCTGGAATTATACCAATCCTGGCTTATTTTCTAGTCCTCTACATTAGGCTAGCACCTTCTCTTTGGCTGGGTTTGCCTTTGATGCTACTGTCCTTGGCTCTATTATTTGTTTCTGTGGCTCTAGTGATGGTAGTGGCAGTGCATTTCTTGGCTCAAACTGCGGTCTTTAGAAAGTATCAGTCTATTTTTGCGAATGTGATGATTGGGATAGGAGTTCTCATACCTTTAATATTTGTCTTCTTTCTACAGTCGACTTCTGGAAGTATTGTTGACAAAGTTAGTGACATTCCATTTCTCCTTTACCCTATTCATCTCTTTTACAAAATAGCTGTGGAGCCTTCTTCGACAGAAGCCATCCTAGGTCTGCTCGCTTGGATTGGACTAACTCTCTTCCTGCTTTACCTGACCAAAAAGAAGGTTTTGCCTCGTTTTTATGATGTGATCCTACTTAATAGTGAGAAGAAGGTCAAAAAAGAACGTCGCAGTAAGGAGGGGCTTTCAACTACTAAAAAGGGCTTTTTCCGTATGGTTTTACGCTACCACCTCACCCTTTTGGGACAGGGGACTGGCGTGATTACAGTGCTTTTTACAAGTGCTTTCCTTCCTTATCTCATGATGATCGGTCTGATTTCCAACATCCGAGATTCTCAGATAGTTCCAGACATTCATCCTCCATACTGGTTACCCTTGTTTTTTATAGGTCTCTTTCTAGCTGTTGTCAATAACAATATCACCAGCCTGCATTCAATTGCCTTATCCTTGGAGAGGGAAAATGTTGATTTTCTGAAGAGTTTACCCTTTGACTTTGCTCGCTATGTGAAAGTGAAATTTTGGATTATATTTGCTGTCCAGTCCTTTTTACCAGTTCTGATTTTACTTGGTCTTTCTCTATATTTAGGCTTGCCCATCCTTTCGATGATTTACCTTCTTGTAGTCTGGACCCTTGCCAGTGTCATCCTTTCTTGCCACCATTACTTTAAGGACGTTAAAAATCTGTCAACCAATTGGAGTAACATTACGGACCTGGTGAACCGTTCAAATCGTATAGTAGCAATAGTTTTACTCTTAATTTATAGTGCTATCTTAATGATTTTAGTCATAGCAAGTTTATTCTTGGTTCGGTCTCTCTCCCCTATCCTTGCCATTAGCTTGGGAGTAGGAGTTCTTATCCTCTTGCTTGGTCTTGCTATTTTTGGCTATCATTACTACCTGTCACGCATATTGACAGAAATAGAAAAAAGATGAGATAGTTGGTCGCTTGCTTGATAAATTTTATAAAAAGAAATGAGGCTGAGCAAAAAACCACTTCTAACTATCACAAAACGAGTATTTCCATAGATGGAGATACTCGTTTTTCTAGGTCATTTTTGTTATCATAAAAACAAAACGACTAGCAATTTATAATAATGTATAAATCCTACAGCATCAATTGCTTAAATTTTGGACTAGATTTTATCTATGATATTTTGAAGATTAATGGAGCTTGAGATGTTTGCTATTATGGATAGTGTACAAAGTAAATTGTTACTGGCGAGCTCTCTTATGCTTCTGGGTTTGCCTTTCATCTAGTTATTCTTATAAAAATCCGTTTTATACTCAATGAAAAACAAAGAGTAAACTAGGAAGCTAGCCTCAGGTTGCTCAAAGTACCGCGTTGCAAATAAAGCTGATGTGGTTTGAAGAGATTTTCAAAGAGTATTAGACTGATTTCCACTTCGGTCAGGCAACTGGAAGTTACTTTGAGAAGTTACGGAAATTGTCCCTATTTGTAAAATTCTGATAAGTCTTGGCTGATTTGCTAGAAATGTGGTATAATTTTTCTTATGGAAAAGATTATCATTACAGCAACTGCTGAAAGTATTGAACAAGTTAAACAACTGCTCGAAGCTGGCGTAGATCGTATCTATGTCGGTGAGAAAGATTTTGGCCTTCGTCTGCCAACAACCTTTAGTCATGACCAATTGCGTGAAATCGCTAAGCTGGTTCATGATGCTGGTAAGGAATTGATTGTTGCGGTTAATGCCCTCATGCACCAAGATATGATGGACCGTATCAAGCCTTTCTTAGATTTCTTGGAAGAAATCAAGACAGACTACATTACGATTGGGGATGCAGGCGTTTTTTACGTAGTCAACCGCGATGGTTATTCCTTTAAAACCATCTACGATGCCTCAACTATGGTAACTAGCAGTCGTCAGATTAACTTCTGGGGACAAAAGGCTGGCGCATCTGAGGCTGTTTTGGCACGTGAAATTCCATCAGCTGAACTTTTCAAAATGCCAGAGATTTTGGAAATTCCTGCCGAAGTTTTGGTTTATGGTGCTAGTGTCATCCATCATTCTAAACGTCCGCTCTTGCAAAACTACTATAACTTTACGCATATCGATGATGAAAAGACTCGCAAGCGTGACCTCTTCTTGGCTGAACCAAGTGATCCTGAGAGCCATTATTCCATTTTTGAAGACAATCATGGTACTCACATCTTTGCCAATAATGACCTTGATTTGATGACCAAATTGACAGAATTGGTCGAGCATGGTTTTACTCACTGGAAATTAGAAGGTCTTTATACACCTGGTCAGAACTTTGTTGAGATTGCAAAACTCTTTATCCAAGCGCGTAGCTTGATTCAAGAGGGCAACTTTAGCCATGACCAAGCCTTCTTGCTGGATGAAGAAGTGCGCAAGTTACACCCTAAAAACCGTTTCCTTGATACAGGATTTTATGATTACGATCCTGATATGGTTAAATAAAGTAAAAGGATAGTTGAGAGAAGGAAGATGCAAACATTTCTTCTCTCAATTTTTCTTATTTCTTCACCATTTTCAAAAAATAAGTAGGCTAGGATGCTCTACTTGATAGGCTTTTTAAGCCAAGTAGTGTTCTTGAGTTTGAAAAATATCCCATGTTTGCAGGTGCCAAATGGCCCTTTTTTTGGTATAATTTTTTATAATGAAAACGATTGGTAATCGCTATGTTGTGGTGGATTTAGAGGCAACTAGCACAGGTAGTAAGGCTAAAATTATCCAAGTGGGAATTGTTGTGATTGAGGATGGGAAAATCGTCGATCACTATACGACGGATGTCAATCCACATGAACCTTTGGATGCTCATATCAAAGAACTGACAGGATTGACAGACCAACGTCTGGCGCAAGCACCTGATTTTTCGCAAGTTGCCAGAAAAATTTTTGACTTGGTGGAGGATGGGATTTTTGTAGCCCATAATGTTCAGTTTGATGCCAATCTCTTGGCGGAAAATTTATTTTTTGAAGGCTATGAACTAAGAAATCCTCGTGTTGACACGGTCGAATTGGCCCAGGTCTTTTTCCCTGAACTGGAAAAATATAGTTTGCCGATTTTGTGTCGAGAATTAGGAATTCCTCTAAAACACGCCCACACAGCTCTTTCAGATGCCCAAGCCACTGCGGAATTACTACTTTTTCTACGAGAAAAGATGGCCCAACTTCCTAAAGGGCTCTTGGAACGCTTGTTGGAAATGGCAGACGCTCTCTTATATGAGTCCTACCTGGTTATTGAAGAAATTTATCGAAACCAATCTATCCTGACTTCTCCAGACTTGGTCGAAGTTCAAGGGCTGTATTTCAAGAAACCTGCAGCTCCCAATGAGCCACGAAAGTTATCTCAAGATTTTTCTAAAAATATTTCTCTGTTGAACCTTGAAGTGAGGGAGGAGCAAGAACGTTTTGCTAAAGAGGTTGGCTTGCTATTGAAAGATGAGCCTGTATCATTAATTCAAGCGCCGACAGGGATTGGGAAAACTTATGGCTACCTCTTACCCGCTTTGTCCCAAGTACAAGAGCGTCAAATTGTTCTTAGTGTTCCGACAAAGATTCTTCAAAATCAGATCATGGAAGAAGAAGGTAAACGTCTCAAAGAAGTATTCCACACAGATATTCATTCTTTAAAGGGACCACAAAATTACCTGAAGTTGGATGCCCTTTATCGTTCCTTGCAGGAAAATGATGAAAATCGCTTATTTAGACGCTTTAAAATGCAACTCTTGGTATGGTTGACAGAGACAGAAACCGGGGATTTGGATGAAATCGGGCAACTCTACCGTTACCAACATTTTTTAAGAGACCTTCGTCATGATGGAAATTTATCATCCAAGAGCTTATTTGTGACGGAAGATTTTTGGAAACGTAGTCAGGAAAGAGCAGAGACTTGCAAGCTCTTAGTGACCAATCATGCCTATCTAGTAACCAGACTTGGAGATAATCCTGAATTTGTCAGCGACCGTTTACTGATTATTGATGAAGTCCAAAAAGTTTTGTTGGCTCTAGAAAATCTGCTTCAAGAGACCTACGATATCCAGTCTATTATTGATTTGCTTGATAAGGCTTTAGTAGGAGAAGAAAACAGGGTCCAGCAACGAATATTAGAAAGTATTCGCTTCGAGTGTCTCTATTTGATAGAGCAATTTCAGTCTGGCAAATCTAGGAAAAATATCTTAGACTCTCTGGCCAATCTCCACCAGTATTTTTCAGAATTAGAGGTAGAAGGCTTTGAGGAACTGGTTCGCTATTTTACTGCTGAAGGTGATTACTGGCTTGAAGCAACTGAAACGAGTCAGAAGAAAATTCAAATTTCTTCTACAAAATCAGGCCGTATTCTTCTATCTTCCTTAGTGCCTGATTCATGCCAAGTCTTGGGAGTGTCGGCCACTCTTGAGATTAGTCAGAGGGTTTCTTTGGCAGACCTTTTAGGCTATCCTGAAGCCAAATTTGTCAAGATTGAAGCTGGTAAAAAACAGGAACAAGAAGTGGTCTTGGTCAAAGATTTTCCCCTGGTAACAGAAACCTCCTTAGAAGTTTATGCCCAAGAGGTAGCTGCTTTACTAGTGGAAATTCAAGCTTTCCAACAACCGATTTTGGTTCTATTTACTGCCAAAGACATGCTTCTAGCAGTATCGGATTTACTTCCAGTTAGCCATCTGGCCCAGTATAAAAATGGGGATGTTCATCAACTGAAGAAACGTTTTGAAAAAGGAGAACAACAAATCCTGCTTGGTGCAGCAAGTTTCTGGGAAGGAGTCGATTTTTCAAGCCATCCTTTTGTGATTCAAGTTGTACCGAGACTTCCTTTCCAAAATCCGCAAGAGCCCTTGACGAAAAAGATTAATCAGGAACTGAATCAAGAAGGGAAAAATGCCTTTTATGATTATCAGTTGCCAATGGCCATTATTCGTTTAAAGCAGGCTTTGGGAAGAAGTATGAGACGCGAACACCAACGTTCCTTAACCCTCATTCTAGATAGGAGAATCGTCGGAAAACGATACGGCAAGCAAATAGTGACTTCTCTAGCAAAAGAAGCGAGCATTACAACGATCGCTCAATCTGCAGTTAATGAGACTATTGATAGATTTTTAAGTGAACTTTGATAAATAGTATTGTATGAAAGTATAAGGTTAGTGTATATGAAACGTTCTCTCGACTCTAGAGTCGATTATAGTTTGCTATTGCCAGTATTTTTTCTACTGGTTATCGGCGTGGTGGCTATCTATATAGCTGTTAGTCATGATTATCCAAACAATATTCTGCCCATTTTAGGGCAGCAGGTCGCCTGGATAGCCTTGGGGCTTGTGATTGGTTTTATCGTCATGCTCTTTAATACAGAATTTCTTTGGAAAGTGACCCCCTTTCTGTATATTTTAGGCTTGGGACTCATGGTCTTGCCAATTGTCTTTTATAATCCAAGCCTAGTTGCATCAACGGGTGCCAAAAACTGGGTATCGGTAAATGGTGTTACCTTGTTCCAGCCGTCAGAATTTATGAAGATATCCTATATCCTCATGTTGGCTCGTGTGATTGTCCAGTTTACCCAAAAACATAAGGAATGGAGACGCACAGTTCCGCTGGACTTCTTATTGATTTTCTGGATGATTCTCTTTACCATTCCAGTCCTAGTTCTTTTGGCACTTCAAAGTGACTTGGGGACGGCTTTGGTTTTTGTGGCCATCTTCTCAGGAATCGTTTTGCTATCAGGAGTTTCTTGGAAAATTATTATTCCAGTATTTGTGACTGCGGTAACAGGAATTGCTGGTTTTCTAGCCATTTTTATCAGCAAGGATGGTCGTGCTTTTCTCCATCAACTGGGGATGCCGACCTACCAAATCAATCGTATCTTGGCTTGGCTTAATCCATTTGACTTTGCCCAAACAACTACTTATCAACAGGCTCAAGGACAAATTTCCATTGGAAGTGGTGGCTTATTTGGTCAAGGGTTTAATGCTTCGAATCTGCTTATTCCAGTTCGTGAGTCGGATATGATTTTCACGGTGATCGCAGAAGATTTTGGCTTTATTGGTTCCGTTCTTGTTATCGCCCTTTACCTCATGCTGATTTACCGTATGTTGAAGATTACTCTCAAATCAAATAACCAGTTCTATACCTATATTTCCACAGGTTTGATTATGATGTTACTCTTCCATATCTTTGAGAATATCGGTGCTGTGACAGGTTTGCTTCCTTTGACGGGTATTCCCTTGCCTTTCATTTCTCAAGGGGGATCGGCTATTATCAGTAATCTGATTGGTGTGGGTTTACTTTTATCGATGAGTTACCAGACCAATCTAGCTGAAGAAAAGAGCGGAAAAGTCCCATTCAAGCGTAAAAAGGTTGTATTAAAACGGATTAAATAAGGAGAAAATCATGGTTAAAGTAGCCGTTATGTTAGCTCAGGGCTTTGAAGAAATTGAAGCTTTGACAGTTGTAGATGTTTTGCGTCGTGCCAATATCGCTTGTGATATGGTTGGTTTTGAAGAGCAAGTGACAGGTTCTCATGCAATCCAAGTCAGAGCAGATCGTGTCTTTGATGGTGATTTATCAGACTATGACATGATTGTCCTTCCTGGAGGGATGCCTGGTTCTGCACATTTGCGTGACAATCAGGTCTTGATTCAAGAATTGCAAAGCTTCGAGCAAAAAGGAAAGAAATTGGCAGCCATTTGTGCGGCGCCAATTGCCCTCAATCAAGCTGGAGTATTGAAAAACAAGAAGTTTACTTGTTATGACGGTGTTCAGGAGCAAGTTCTTGATGGTCAATACGTCAAGGAAACAGTAGTGGTAGATGGACATTTGACAACCAGTCGGGGCCCTTCAACAGCCCTTGCCTTTGCCTACGAGTTGGTGGAGCAACTAGGCGGAGATGCAGAGAGTTTACGAACTGGGATGCTCTATCGAGATGTCTTTGGTAAAAATCAATAAAACGGGAGTTAACCTCTCGTTTTTATTTGAAAAAAGACAATAAAAAAGCGCAATAAAAAAGCGCAAAAAATCACTTCCTGTGCTATACTACAATTGAAATTTTTTTAGTTTGGGCGTTAGAACTGTTTCCTCAGTCCTAGCGCCTTTTCTTTTTGATAAGTCTGCTTGGTGGAGAGTAGTTTGTAAATGATTCTGAGAATCTTATGAGCACAAGCAATAATCGCCTTCATCTTGCTTCCTTTTTGGGAA
>CAJNDL010000047.1 GCA_905221505.1 bacterium | reverse complement strand
CTACCTGTTCGCTCACAATAAGAGAGAACTTTTTTACGAAAATCTATTGAATATGCCATAAGAAGATTATACCACATTCTGTACTGTTTTTGGTTCATTTTACTATAAAAGCGAATAAAACGAGTTATCTGAAACTCAGAATTCTATTTTGTTCGCTTTTTTGTCTAATCTATCGATTTTAAAAACTTATAATAAAGAATTCCTAAAATCAAAATTTTTTTGTCCCAAACTCTTTTTTAGGAAATATGACTAAGAAATAGGTTTGTTGTTACTTCAGCTACTTCAAACTCAATTTGATTGTAAGTGACTGTTAATTGAAGGACTGGAACTGCTGTAATAATGATTTTGCTTGTCCAGTAGTGGCGTATTAAATGAGGAGTGACATGTAAGATTGTCTCTTCGTTTACTAAATCAAAATTTCTATGAAATTGATAGAATCCCTAACTTTCTCTTAAACTTGAAAGTCTTGTTGTAAAGCGATTAAAGAGGATGTAAAGTTTTGACAAATTTTGTGAACTGTGGGATAATGGAGAGGAATTAAGGATTAGTTCTATATTATGGACTAGAAAAAACCCCAAGCTCACGACCAAATAAGCTTGGGGTCTTTTTTGACACTATCTATCTTTGTTTAGCCATTTATCGACTAAGCGAAGAACAACACCGACCACAATTGGTCCGATGATAGTTTTAAGGATTAGTTCCATCATGGGCTATCTCACCTCCTTTCGTAGGCGGTGTAGTAGTGCCGTATAATATTATACCACATGAATGTTAAACTCGGGAGGCACCCAATCCAGTGGCTTTTTTGTTTGTGGCTTGGTTTTTTGATATAATAGAGCCATGAGTAGAATTTTAGATAATGAGATAATGGGGGATGAGGAGTTAGTAGAACGCACGCTCCGTCCTCAGTACTTACGTGAATATATTGGGCAGGACAAGGTCAAGGACCAGCTTCAAATCTTTATCGAAGCCGCTAAAATGCGGGATGAAGCGCTGGATCATGTGCTCTTATTTGGCCCTCCAGGCTTGGGAAAAACGACCATGGCTTTTGTTATTGCCAATGAACTGGGAGTTAATCTCAAGCAGACATCGGGTCCTGTTATCGAAAAAGCTGGTGATCTGGTAGCGATTTTGAATGACTTAGAGCCTGGGGATGTCCTCTTTATTGATGAAATTCATCGCTTGCCCATGTCGGTGGAAGAGGTGCTTTATAGTGCCATGGAGGACTTCTACATTGATATTATGATTGGGGCTGGTGAAGGGAGTCGCAGTGTTCATTTGGAGTTGCCACCTTTTACCTTGATTGGTGCGACGACTCGAGCTGGTATGCTCTCAAATCCGCTACGGGCACGTTTTGGGATTACAGGTCATATGGAGTATTATGCCCATGCTGACTTGACAGAAATTGTTGAGAGGACGGCAGATATTTTTGAGATGGAAATCACTCATGAGGCAGCATCTGAGTTAGCCTTGCGTAGTCGAGGTACTCCTCGTATTGCCAATCGTCTCCTCAAGCGCGTGCGCGATTTTGCCCAGATTATGGGAAATGGGGTTATCGATGATGTTATTACCGATAAGGCTTTGACCATGCTGGATGTTGACCATGAAGGTTTGGACTATGTGGACCAGAAAATCCTTCGTACCATGATTGAGATGTATGGTGGTGGTCCTGTCGGACTAGGAACACTTTCTGTTAATATTGCTGAGGAGCGTGAGACGGTGGAAGACATGTATGAGCCTTACTTGATTCAAAAAGGTTTTATCATGCGAACACGGTCTGGACGGGTTGCAACGGCTAAGGCATATGAACATTTAGGGTATGAATACAGTGAAAAATGAGCAAGAAATTCTAGATGCATTTAGAGAAAATCCGGATATGATGGCTATTCTGACTATCATCCGAGCCCTTGACTTAAAAGACTCATGGTTGGCAGCAGGTTCGGTACGAAATTTCATCTGGAATCTCTTGTCAGACAGACCACCTTTTGACTGTGAAACAGATGTAGATGTGATTTTCTTTGACCAAGATGTGAGTTATGAAGAAACGCTGGCTATAGAGAACAAGTTGAGAGAGGATTTTCCTCAGTACCAATGGGAGTTGAAAAATCAAGTTTATATGCATCAGCATAGCCCTCATACTGCTCCCTATACCAGTTCCCGTGATGCTATGAGTAAGTATCCAGAACGGTGTACGGCGGTTGGACTCCGCTTGAATGAAGACTTCGCTTTGGAACTTTTTACTCCTTATGGACTCGAGGATATTTTGAATTTTCAAGTTCGCCCAACTCCTCATTTTTTAGAGAATCAAGACCGAATGGATCTCTATCAAACACGGCTGTCCAAGAAAAATTGGCAGGAGAAATGGAAAAAATTGATTTTTAAAAATACTTAAGGAAACTTTAAGCTAGGAAGTGTATACTAAGTACATAAGTTAAGAAGACCTTAACTTAAACTCCTAAAACTTTTTCATAATAATCTCCCTATAAAAAATAGAGTCGCCCAATCAGGCGACTTATTTTTTTGAAAAATGGGCTTGGTGCCTGAGAATAAATAGCTTAGTGATAGAAGAAAATAGGGAAATATGGTATAATGAAACGATAGATTTTTGAATAGGAATAAGATCATGTTTGGATTTTTTAAGAAAGATAAGGCTGTGGAAGTAGAAGTTCCGACCCAGGTTCCTGCTCATATCGGCATCATCATGGATGGCAATGGCCGTTGGGCTAAAAAACGTATGCAACCGCGAGTCTTTGGACACAAGGCTGGCATGGAAGCATTGCAAACTGTGACCAAGGCAGCCAACAAACTGGGCGTTAAGGTTATTACAGTTTATGCTTTTTCTACGGAAAACTGGACCCGTCCGGATCAGGAAGTCAAGTTTATCATGAACTTGCCCGTAGAGTTTTATGACAATTATGTCCCTGAATTGCATGCGAATAATGTTAAGATTCAAATGATTGGGGAAACAGACCGCCTGCCTAAGCAAACCTTTGAAGCTCTGACTAAGGCTGAGGAATTGACTAAGAACAACACAGGATTGATTCTTAATTTTGCCCTCAACTATGGTGGACGTGCTGAGATTACACAGGCTCTTAAGTTGATTTCCCAGGATGTGTTAGATGCCAAAATCAACCCAGGTGACATCACAGAGGAATTGATTGGTAATTATCTTTTTACCCAGCATTTGCCTAAGGACTTACGAGATCCAGACTTGATTATCCGTACTAGTGGAGAATTGCGCTTGAGCAATTTCCTTCCATGGCAGGGAGCCTATAGTGAGCTCTATTTTACAGACACCTTGTGGCCTGATTTTGACGAGGCGGCCTTGCAGGAAGCCATTCTTGCCTACAATCGTCGTCATCGCCGATTTGGAGGAGTTTAGGAGGAAATATGACACAGGATTTACAGAAAAGAACCTTGTTTGCAGGGATTGCCTTGGCTATTTTCCTACCGATTTTGATGATTGGGGGACTCTTGCTTCAGATAGCAATTGGAATCATAGCCATGCTAGCCATGCATGAACTTTTGAAGATGAGAGGTCTAGAGACCATGACGATGGAGGGCCTCTTGACCCTCTTTGCAACCTTTGCCTTAACCATTCCCTTGGAGAATTACCTGACTTTTTTGCCAGTTGATGGGAATGTGGTTGCCTATAGTGTTTTGATTTCAATCATGTTAGGAACGACTGTTTTTAGCAAGTCCTATACGATTGAGGACGCTGTTTTCCCTCTTGCTATGAGTTTCTATGTAGGCTTTGGATTTAATGCTTTACTAGATGCTAGAATTGCAGGGTTAGATAAGGCGCTATTGGCCTTGTGTATTGTTTGGGCAACAGACAGTGGTGCCTATCTTATAGGAATGAACTATGGTAAACGAAAATTAGCTCCGACAGTTTCTCCAAATAAAACCTTTGAGGGTGCCTTGGGTGGTATTTTAGGTGCGATTTTAGTAACTATCATCTTTATGATGTTTGACAGTACAGTTGCTCTTCCGTATGGAATTTACAAGATGTCGGTCTTTGCTATCTTCTTTAGCATTGCTGGACAATTTGGTGATTTACTAGAAAGTTCGATCAAGCGTCACTTTGGTGTCAAGGATTCTGGGAAATTTATCCCTGGACATGGTGGTGTTTTGGATCGTTTCGACAGTATGTTGCTTGTATTTCCAATCATGCACTTATTTGGACTCTTTTAATCAAAAGACGGAGGAAATACTATGCTCGGAATTTTAACCTTTATTCTGGTTTTTGGGATTATTGTGGTGGTGCACGAGTTCGGACACTTCTACTTTGCCAAGAAATCAGGAATTCTAGTGCGTGAATTTGCCATTGGTATGGGACCCAAAATCTTTGCTCACATTGGCAAGGATGGGACGGCCTATACCATTCGGATCTTGCCTCTGGGTGGCTATGTTCGTATGGCCGGTTGGGGTGATGATACAACTGAAATCAAGACAGGAACTCCTGTCAGTTTGACGCTTACTGATGATGGTAAGGTTAAACGCATCAATCTTTCAGGTAAAAAATTAGATCAAACAGCCCTCCCTATGCAGGTGACCCAGTTTGACTTTGAAGACAAGCTCTTTATCAAGGGCTTGGTTCTGGAAGAAGAAAAAACATTTGCAGTGGATCACGATGCAACGGTTGTGGAAGCAGATGGGACTGAGGTTCGGATTGCTCCCTTGGATGTTCAATATCAAAATGCAACTATCTGGGGAAAACTGATTACTAACTTTGCAGGTCCTATGAACAACTTTATCTTAGGTGTCGTTGTTTTTTGGATTTTAATCTTTATGCAGGGTGGTGTCAGAGATGTTGATACCAACCAGTTCCATGTTATGCCCCAAGGTGCTTTGGCCAAAGTGGGAGTGCCAGAAACGGCTCAAATTACCAAGATTGGTTCACATGAGATTAGTAACTGGGAAAGCTTGATCCAGGCTGTAGAAGCAGAAACTAAAGATAAGACGGCCCCGACCTTGGATGTGACTATTTCTGAAAAGGGTAGTGACAAGCAAGTCACTGTTACTCCAGAAGAAAGTCAAGGTCTTTACCTTCTAGGTGTTCAACCGAGAATTAAGTCGGACTTTCTATCCATGTTTGTGGGTGGATTTACAACCGCTGCTGACTCAGCTCTCCGAATTCTATCGGCTCTGAAAAATCTGATTTTCCAACCGGATTTGAACAAGCTAGGTGGACCTGTTGCCATCTTTAAGGCAAGTAGTGATGCTGCTAAAAATGGAATTGAGAACGTCTTGTACTTCTTGGCAATTATTTCCATCAATATTGGGATTTTTAATCTTATTCCGATTCCAGCTCTGGATGGTGGTAAGATTGTGCTCAATATCCTAGAAGCCATCCGCCGCAAACCATTGAAACAAGAAATTGAAACCTATGTCACCTTGGCCGGAGTGGTCATCATGGTTGTCTTGATGATTGCTGTGACCTGGAATGACATTATGCGACTCTTTTTTAGATAATCGAGGAATATTATGAAACAAAGTAAAATGCTTATCCCAACGCTTCGCGAAATGCCAAGCGATGCTCAAGTTATCAGCCATGCTCTTATGTTACGAGCTGGTTATGTTCGCCAAGTATCTGCAGGTGTTTATTCTTACTTACCACTTGCCAATCGTGTGATTGAAAAAGCTAAAAATATCATGCGCCAAGAATTCGACAAGATTGGTGCCGTTGAGATGTTGGCTCCTGCCCTTCTTAGTGCAGAGTTGTGGCGCGAATCAGGTCGTTATGAAACTTATGGTGAAGACCTTTACAAGTTAAAAAACCGTGAAAAATCAGACTTTATCCTAGGCCCAACTCACGAAGAAACCTTTACAACTATTGTTCGTGATTCTGTTAAGTCTTACAAGCAATTACCACTTAATCTCTATCAAATTCAACCTAAGTATCGTGATGAGAAACGCCCACGTAATGGACTTCTCCGTACGCGTGAGTTTATTATGAAAGACGGTTATAGCTTCCACTCTAATTATGATAGCTTAGATGTAACTTATGATGAATACAAGGCTGCCTATGAGCGTATTTTCACTCGTAGTGGTTTAGACTTCAAGGCTATCATCGGTGACGGTGGAGCCATGGGTGGTAAGGACAGCCAAGAATTTATGGCCATTACACCTGCTCGTACAGACCTTGACCGCTGGGTTGTCTTGGACAAGTCAGTTACCTCATTTGATGAAATTCCTACAGAAGTGCAAGAAGAGATTAAGGCAGAATTGCTTAAATGGATGGTTTCTGGTGAAGATACCATTGCTTACTCAAGTGAGTCTAGCTATGCGGCTAACTTGGAAATGGCAACAAACGAGTACAAGCCAAGCAACCGTGTTGTCGCCGAAGAAGAAGTGACTCGTGTTGCAACGCCAGATGTTAAATCAATTGATGAAGTTGCAGCCTTCCTCAATGTTCCAGAAGAACAAACAATCAAAACTCTCTTCTACATGGCGGATGGTGAGCTTGTTGCAGCCCTTCTAGTTGGAAATGACCAACTCAACGAAGTCAAGTTGAAAAACTACTTGGGAGCAGATTTCTTTGACGTTGCTAGCGAAGAAGAAGTGGCGAATCTTGTTCAAGCAGGATTCGGTTCACTTGGACCAGTTGGTTTGCCAGAGAATGTTAAAATCATCGCAGACCGGAAGGTGCAAGATGTTCATAATGCAGTTGTGGGTGCTAACGAAGATGGCTATCACTTGACTGGTGTGAACCCAGGTCGTGACTTTACTGCAGAATATGTGGATATCCGTGAAGTTCGTGAGGGTGAAATTTCTCCAGACGGACAAGGTGTCCTTAACTTTGCGCGTGGTATTGAAATTGGGCACATCTTTAAACTCGGTACTCGCTACTCAGCAAGCATGGGAGCAGATGTCTTGGATGAAAATGGCCGTGCTGTACCAATCATCATGGGATGTTACGGTATCGGTGTCAGCCGTCTCCTTTCAGCGGTGATGGAACAACACGCTCGCCTCTTTGTTAACAAAACACCAAAAGGTGAATATCGTTACGCTTGGGGAATCAATTTCCCTAAAGAATTGGCACCATTTGATGTGCATTTGATTACTGTCAATGTCAAGGATGAAGAAGCCCAGGCTTTGACAGAAAAGCTTGAAGCAAGCTTGATGGGAGCTGGTTACGAAGTCTTGACAGATGACCGTAACGAACGTGTTGGTGTTAAATTCAGCGACAGCGACTTGATTGGATTGCCGATTCGTATCACTGTTGGGAAGAAAGCAGCCGATGGCATCGTAGAAGTGAAGATTAAAGCGACTGGTGACACCATCGAAGTTCATGCAGATAACTTGCTTGAAACGCTTGAAATTCTCAGCAAGAAATAAAAACTATAATCAGAAGAAAAACAAGGAAAAAATGTAACTAGTTTTTACCTTGTTTTTTCTGTATAATGGGAAAAATGACTAGATAAAGAGGTAAATGTATGCTAAGATTTCCAAAGGATTTCGTTTGGGGCTCCTCCACTTCTGGGCCACAGACAGAAGGGCGTGTAGCTGGTGACGGTAAGGGAGATAATCTCTGGGATTATTGGTACCAAGTAGAGCCAAATCGTTACTATAATGGGATTGGTCCAGATAAGACATCGACTTTTTATGAAAATTGGGAACAGGACATTGAGCTTTTGTTAGAGACTGGTCACACGGCCTTTCGGACTTCTATTCAGTGGTCACGGATTTTTCCACAAGGCTGTGGAAAAGTCAACCCTCAAGGTGTGGATTTTTATCGTAAGGTCTTTGAGGCTATTAAGGCTAAAGGGATTCGTCTCTTAGTCAATCTCTACCATTTTGATTTGCCTTTTGCTCTTCAAGAAGCTGGTGATGGTTGGGAAAATAAGGCGACTGTCTCAGCCTATGAAGACTATGCTCGTTTTTGTTTTGAAACTTATGGAGATTTAGTGGATCAATGGATTACCTTTAACGAGCCCATCGTTCCTGTGGAATTTGGCTATTTTTACGATGCCCATTATCCACATAAGGTAGATGCAGAAGCGGCAGTTAAAGTAGCTTACCACACACAATTAGCCAGCAGTCGAGCGGTCAAGGCCTGTCATGAACTCTTGCCTGACTCTAAGATTGGGATTGTCTTAAACTTGACACCGGCTTATCCACGTAGCCAGCATCCTGCTGATGTCAGGGCAGCTCGGATTGCGGACCTCTTTCAGGCCCAATCTTTTTTAGACCCATCTGTTTTGGGGACTTATCCACAGGAGTTGGTAGAAATCTTGCATGAACACGGTCTCTTACCTGATGCCACAGAGGAAGAGTTGGAGATCATTCGCGACAATACGGTGGATTTCCTTGGTGTCAACTACTATCAGCCTTTGCGTGTTATGGCACCTCGATTTGCTAAACATCCAGAGAGTCCTCTTTTGCCAGAACATTTTTACGAGCCTTATGTAATGCCTGGACGTAAAATCAATCCTCACCGTGGCTGGGAAATTTATGAGCAAGGGATTTATGATATCGCCCAAAATATCAAGGAAAATTATGGTAATATCGAGTGGATGTTGACTGAGAATGGTATGGGTGTTGAAGGGGAAGAAAAATTCCGTCAAGATGGAATGATTCAAGATGATTACCGTATTGACTTTGTAAAAGGTCATCTTCGTGAATTACACCGTGCGATTGAAGATGGTGCCAACTGTAAAGGATACTTGATTTGGACCTTTATTGATTGCTGGTCATGGCTCAATAGCTATAAAAACCGCTATGGTTTGGTTGAATTAGACTTGAAAACACAAGAACGTCGTCTGAAAAAATCAGGGCACTGGTTCAAGGAACTAAGTGATAATAATGGATTTTAAAAAGGACTCTGACTGATTACCCTAATTGGTCAGAGTTTTTTTGATTACAGAAGGCTAATTTGAACTATACCAATTTTTGCTCTTGACAAGTGAAAGAAACAAGTATATACTGTTTTTGCTGATTCTATAAAAGAGGAATCAGACTATACCAATTTTAAGGAGAAAGCACAGCTTGCCTGTGTCGTATATACTATGTGTGGAATTGTTGGTGTTGTTGGAAACACAAATGCAACTGATATTTTGATTCAAGGGCTTGAAAAGCTCGAATACCGTGGCTATGATTCTGCGGGAATTTTTGTCCTAGGTGGTGCTGAAAATCACCTGGTTAAGGCTGTCGGTCGTATCGCAGAATTGTCTGCCAAGACAGCTGGTGTTGAGGGAACAACTGGTATCGGACATACTCGTTGGGCAACTCACGGAAAACCAACTGAGGACAATGCTCACCCACACCGCTCTGAGACTGAACGTTTTGTCTTGGTGCACAATGGTGTGATTGAGAACTACCTTGAAATCAAGGAAGAATACCTTGCAGGTCACCACTTTAAGGGGCAAACAGATACTGAAATCGCCGTTCACTTGATTGGAAAATTTGCGGAAGAAGAAGGTCTCTCAGTGCTTGAAGCCTTCAAAAAAGCTCTTCACATCATTCGTGGTTCTTATGCTTTTGCCTTGGTTGACTCACAAGATCCTGAAGTTATCTACGTAGCTAAGAATAAATCACCACTTTTGATTGGTCTTGGGGAAGGCTATAACATGGTCTGCTCAGATGCTATGGCTATGATTCGTGAGACCAACCAATACATGGAAATTCATGACCAAGAGTTGGTAATCGTCAAGGCTGATAGCATAGAAGTTCAAGACTATGATGGCAACAGTCGTGAGCGTGCTAGCTACACTGCGGAGCTTGACTTGTCAGATATCGGTAAAGGAACTTACCCTTACTACATGCTTAAGGAAATTGATGAGCAACCAACTGTTATGCGTAAACTCATCCAAGCCTACACAGATGAGGCTGGTCAAGTAGTGGTTGATCCTGCTATCATCAAGGCTGTTCAAGATGCAGACCGCATCTACATCCTTGCAGCTGGAACATCGTACCATGCAGGATTTGCTTCTAAGAAAATGCTGGAAGAATTGACAGATACACCAGTTGAACTTGGAATCTCATCTGAGTGGGGTTATGGTATGCCACTTCTCAGCAAGAAACCACTCTTCATCTTTATCAGTCAGTCTGGTGAAACAGCTGACAGCCGTCAGGTTTTGGTCAAGGCTAATGAAATGGGGATTCCGAGTTTGACAGTGACAAACGTGCCAGGTTCAACCCTTTCACGTGAAGCCAACCATACCATGCTCCTTCATGCAGGACCTGAAATTGCCGTAGCATCAACAAAGGCCTATACAGCGCAAATCGCAGCCCTTGCTTTCCTTGCAAAAGCAGTCGGTGAAGCAAATGGCAATACTAAAGCGCAAGACTTTGACCTGGTTCATGAGTTGTCAATCGTAGCTCAGTCTATCGAATCAACTCTTTCAGAGAAAGAAACCATCGAAGCCAAGGTTCGTGAGCTTCTTGAAACAACTCGCAACGCCTTTTACATTGGACGTGGTCAAGATTACTACGTAGCCATGGAAGCAAGTCTCAAACTCAAAGAGATTTCTTACATCCAGTGTGAAGGTTTTGCGGCAGGAGAACTCAAGCACGGAACCATCGCCTTGATTGAAGAAGGAACACCTGTCTTGGCCCTCTTGTCAGATCCAGTCCTTGCCAACCACACTCGTGGAAATATCCAAGAGGTCGCAGCCCGTGGTGCCAAGGTCCTCACTATCGCAGAAGAAAATGTTGCCAAAGATACAGACGACATCGTCCTTACAACCGTCCACCCTTACCTCTCACCAATCTCAATGGTCGTACCAACGCAATTGGTCGCTTACTTTGCAACCCTTCACCGTGGTCTCGATGTGGACAAACCACGTAACCTTGCTAAGTCAGTAACGGTAGAATAAGCTAAAAAAGTCTAGTTATCTAGGCTTTTTCTTGTGAGCAAATGGGTTGCTTGTACTCAAGATTCGTGTTATATTCTTCGAAAATCAAATGCAAACCACGTCAGCTTCCATCGGCAACCTCAAAACACTGTTTTGAGCAGCCTGCGGCTAGCTTCCTAGTTTGCTCTTTGATTTTCATTGAGTATTAGAATAATTTTTCAAATTGAAGGACAGAGGTAGATAAGGAGAATCACATGGTAGAATTGGGAATTTCAACATTTGGGGAAACAACGGAGCTTGAAGGGACTGGGCAGACTTACAGTCATGCTGAACGCATTCGTCAGTTGCTGGCAGAGATTGAACTGGCTGACAAGGTTGGTTTGGATGTGTATGGGATTGGCGAGCACCATCGAGCGGATTTTGCAGTATCAGCTCCAGAGACTGTTCTGGCAGCTGGGGCAGTCAATACCAAGAAAATCCGTTTGACCAGTTCAGTCAGCATTCTATCAAGCATGGATCCGATTCGTTTATTCCAACAGTATGCCACTATCGATGCTTTGTCAAATGGACGAGCGGAGATTATGGCTGGAAGGGGCTCTTTCACGGAATCCTTCCCTCTGTTTGGCTATGACTTGAAAGACTACGAAGCTCTCTTTGATGAGAAATTAGACTTGCTTCAGTTAGTCAATGAAAAGACCAAGCTAGACTGGCAAGGTCGATTGACTCAAACGATTGTTGGCAAAGAAGTCTATCCTCGTCCAGTTCAGGAAAAATTGCCCTTGTGGATAGCGACAGGTGGTCATGTTGAATCAACAGTGAAGATTGCTCAGGCGGGGCTGCCGATTGTCTATGCTATTATTGGTGGCAATCCGCCTTATTTTAAAAAGTTGATTCAGGCTTATCGTGAGATTGGGAGTGAAGCGGGCCATGCCAGTCATGAACTAAAGGTTGGAGCCCATTCTTGGGGTTGGATTGCTGACGATGGCGAGCAGGCGGTAAAAGATTATTTCCATCCGACCAAGCAAGTGGTGGACGCTATTTCCAAAGACCGTCCTCATTGGCAGGAATTGCGTTATGAACAATACCTTGAGCAGGTTGGACCAAATGGATCCATGTTTGTGGGTAATCCTGATCAGGTAGTAGAAAAATTGATTCGCATGATTGAGGATTTAGGCTTGGATCGCTTCATGTTCCATCTACCTCTTGGTTCTATGCCACATGAACAAGTCCTGAGAGCTATTGAACTTTTTGGAACACAAGTAGCACCCAAAGTTCGAGCTTACTTTGCCATGAAAGAGGCTTAATATAGTAAAATGAACCAAAAACAGTACAGAATGTGGTATAATCTTCTTATGGCATATTCAATAGATTTTCGTAAAAAAGTTCTCTCTTATTGTGAGCGAACAGGTAG
>CAJNDL010000046.1 GCA_905221505.1 bacterium | reverse complement strand
GTTTTGTCATAGTGAGCCTCATTTCTAACTCAAACGTCTCACACTTAATTCCACCATAAAAATCCGTTTTAGACTAACTTCCACTTTGGTCGGGCAAGTGGAAGTTACTTTGAGAAGTTAGCCCTCCTTCTTAACCTCTCTGGCAGTGAAAATAAAGCCTAAAACCCCTTTACAAATCTAGCCATTCATGGTAAAATGGATTTTGTGTGAAATATCAGCAGGAAAGCATGAAGCTCGTCAACAGGTGTCTTATGATAAGTAACCTTGGCTGTTTAGGCGAAGGGCATCTGCACGAATCAGGGCTTTCTAAGTGACTATTTCCACCGAAATATTATTTATATCAGGAGGACATTCACATGTCACGTTATACAGGACCATCTTGGAAACAAGCTCGTCGCCTTGGCCTTTCACTTACAGGTACAGGTAAAGAATTGGCACGTCGTAACTACGTACCAGGACAACACGGACCAAACAACCGTTCTAAATTGTCAGAATACGGTTTGCAATTGGCTGAAAAACAAAAACTTCGTTTCACTTACGGTGTAGGTGAAAAACAATTCCGTAACTTGTTCGTACAAGCTACAAAAATCAAAGGCGGAATCCTAGGTTTCAACTTCATGCTTCTTTTGGAACGTCGTTTGGATAACGTTGTTTACCGTCTTGGTCTTGCGACTACTCGTCGTCAAGCTCGTCAATTCGTAAACCACGGTCACATCCTTGTTGACGGAAAACGCGTTGATATCCCATCATACCGCGTAACTCCAGGTCAAGTGATCTCAGTTCGTGAAAAATCATTGAAAGTTCCAGCTATCCTTGAAGCAGTAGAAGCTACTCTTGGACGTCCAGCATTCGTATCATTCGACGCTGAAAAATTGGAAGGTTCATTGACTCGCTTGCCAGAACGCGACGAAATCAACCCAGAAATCAACGAAGCCCTTGTCGTTGAATTCTACAACAAGATGCTTTAATTTTAAGAAATATCTTACAGAAAGCCTACAACAGTGGGCTTTTTGCTTTGTCTTAAAACGTTGATTGCTGGGTTTGTTCAGTTATTTGTTCAGTTATAAACTTTTTAGTGCAGTTTCATAGAATGAGACTGCTTTTTTTGCGTTCTCTTTTGAGAGATGACTGTATATATCCATGGTCATAGATAATTGGGAATGTCCTAGACGGTGCTGAAGTTCCTTGTAAGGTATTCCAGAGTTAAGCAAGAGACTAGCGTGAGTATGGCGAAAACCATGAAAACCAATGTTAGGTACGTCAGCACGTTTAAAGTGAGTTCTTAACCTGGTTTGTAGAGTTCGATTATTGGGGTACTCATTTATGAAGTCAGAAAAGACTACAGTTTCAGAGCGCCCAAGTTGCCAAGCTTCTTGTACTTGTCTATGTTTGTACTGCTTCAGCATACTAACAGTAGCTTGATCTATATCTATATCCCTTAGACTTGTTTTTGATTTTGGACTATTGATTTCTTGTTTATAGTTTAAAGTCTTTGTGATATGCACAACTGCATTATCTAGGTCAATATCAGACCAGGAAAGAGCTAAAGCTTCATTGATACGACAACCAGTAGCAAGCAAAAACTTATAAAGTGTAATCTCATAATAATAGCGATACCTACTTACATCCAGAGTATCTAAGTATTGAAGAAATCTTTTTAAGTCTTCATTATCAAAATGCTTTACTTTTTCTCGCTTTTCTTTTTGTGTGTTGCGAGGTAATATTACCTCACGAGCAGGATTAAACGGTATAGCTTGCATAACTACACCATACTGCAAAATACGCTTATTTAAAGCGTGTAAGCTATCGTAGTATAGAAAAGCACCTTCTTCCCCTTTATTGGTTTTGTCAGCAAGTTTATTGACTATGCTTTGAATAAGTGGAGTAGTTAGTTTATCCAGCTTATAAGAACCAAATAAGGGCAAGATATGATTATCTAGCAGTCTTCTAACGTTTAATTGTGTGTTAGGTTTTACTGTATGCTTGTAACTTTCCCACCATAAGGAAGCTAGTTCCTTGTAAGTAGTAATATTTGAAGCCTGGAATCTAGTAGATCCATTTTGTAAAAAAGTAATTTCAGCTTCTTTTGTCTTTTGCTTAACTTCTTTTTTTGTTCTCCCTGTTATGCTTGTCTTTACATCTTTTCCAGTTACTTTATCAACACCAAGATAGACATTAGCACGATATACTATTGAACCGTCTTTTTTTGTGATTTGTTTTATTTGCATAGTATTCCTTTCCATCAGCAGGCAAGCAATTAGAAAAGGTTTTGAATTTATACCATGCTAGGAGCTACGAGAACCCCTCTATTTTCGATTTTAAGAGGACTAACGGTAAAATGTACCAGATAAGAAAATAAAGCGATTATGGGGCTTATATAGTGATTATCGATTTTATATTAGTCATCATAATCTTTATGAAGAACAGGATTATCAGCTAATGAGGAAATTATTGTACTAATAGCTTCCCTTTCTTTATTGTCTAGTGTTAAAAAATCAATAATAGTAATTTTAGTCTTATCAGGAAAGGTCATTAGACCCGCAAGAAATCTTCCGATATTTGAATCAGCATAGTCTTGCATTCCTTTTAACATAAGATCTTTTTTTTCTTGATTCCAATTTTTAAATTCTTCTTTAGCAAATCTTCTATGTCCATAATAGTCTGTGATTTCTCTAAGGTTTTCTATTACGGTATCCCTTACTTTTTCACCACGAGTTAGCGCCAACAAACCATATCCTGCGAAATCTACTGGGGATTCCATGTTATCACTATATTTCTCTAGAGTAGAGGTTAGGTAGGTTGTTCTTCTTTCGTCTTCCCCTAAAAGATATCCAACATTTACGCCGAAATATTCTGCAAGTAGTAGAGCAGGTTTTGATTTGATTTCATTATTTGGATTTTCCCAATTTTGATAAGTTCGTAAAGTAATATCCAAACCTAGTTCTTTTTTTATAATATCTTCGTAAAATTCTTTTTGGGAGAATCCTTTTTCTATTCTAAGTTTTTTTAGATTATTTTTAGGTGTTTGTTTTTCCATTAGTTATCCTCTTATACGTTTATCTAAAGTATAACATAGTAGAGAGAAAAAATAAAATCATAGACGAAAAAAATTTCATTTATCGCTTGACAACGAAAATAAATTCGTTTATAATTCAAATTGTGATGAAAAAACTTTCGTCTAAATCAAGATTTTTTAGAAAGGAGTGAGTTGATAATGTTATTAACAATAGAACATGCAAAAAAAGTTCGTCGAAAACGAGGGGAGCTTCAGCTTGGAAAAGTTCAGTTAGCCAAGAAACTAAAAATTACACCTCCTACTCTAGCAAAAATTGAAGCTGGCAACTACGATGCACCTAAGCGCATTTACGAAAGTGTGATAGAGTGGCTTTTAGAAGATTATTAGAAAGGAGCGAACCAATCGCAATACTACTCTACATTTACAGATTTCTCATGTGGTGCTTTACCACTGGGGATTGCTAAACGGATCTAGCTAAATATTTGCTAGTGTAATTTGCTTGCTACCTATAGCAGTATCAAGGGTTTGTGGGGGTTCATATTCTCCGATTTTACCCTACTTTAATGCTTTACCTTGGTACTGTTTTAGGTGGCAAGCATGAGCAACAAGAAGAAAGGAGAGAACCAATGGAATTGGTTTATATGGACGGTAAGAAAGAGCCGTATACACTGAGCAGTATCGTTGCAGACTGCGCTGAAATTAAGCACAGACATTTGAAGATTTTGCTGAACAAGCACCGAGAGGACTTTGAAAGCTTCGGAAAGGTGCAATTTAAAATTTCACCTTCAAAGAGTGGGCAAAATGTACGGGACTATATTTTGAACGAGCAACAAGCAACATTGTTGATTACTTACTTACGAAATACAGAACCCGTAAAAGAGTTTAAGAAGAACCTTGTCAAAGCCTTCTTTGAAATGCGTGATGAACTTTCTAAGCGCTATCTTCAAAGAGAACTGGAAAAGCCAAAGCGCAAGACCTTAACCGAAGCTATCAAATCATGGGAGAAAGCGCCCAAGCATGCCTATAGTACACTTACAAACTTATTGCTAAAGGGAGCGACTGGGAAAAACAAAGCCCAACTCATGCAAGAGCGAGAAAGTGAAAACGGTATTGACAGTTTAACCAGTGATGAACTGGCAAACTATCAGCGCTTGGAAGATATGGCAATAGCTATGATTAACTTGAATATGGGGTATTCAGAAATTAAAGAACTAATTTTTAAAGTATAGGAGTATAGAAAATGGAAAATGAATTTAAGACAGTTACAAATGCCAAAGGGTTAGAAATTCCCAAGTATCCCAAGGATTTTAAAAAGCTAGTTGAGAAAGACAGACAACTAGCCGAATATCTTTGTATGAACTACGAGAACTTGGACAGTGAAGACCTGGGCGCATTTCTTGAAACAGTAGAACAGGGAATCAGTTGGATTCTGGAACTTATCGAAAGTAAAGACTTGCTTTATAAACCACAGTCAGGTAGTAATTATGCAAAAAGAAAATAAAAAAATCACTTGCTCAAATTTTAGACGAGGCGAGCAAGCGACACAATTCAGAGTATAGAAATTTTTTCTATGCTTTGATTATAGCAAAAAATATCTATTCTATCAAATACCTAAAGAAAAACCGAAGAGCAGGCAAGCAATTAGAAAAGGTTTTGAAAATCAAGTGCTGACAGGGTGATTCTAAGACCTTGTTTAGCTGAAAGATGGGTAATTACTCACGAAACACCGCTACAAGCGTTCGCCAACTTGGGGCAATCGCCCAGCGTTTGGAGTGGTGAAGCATACCATATAGAAAACAGGCAAGAAAAAGGACAAGGAAAGGCTAATGGAGAAAAATATGACTCTAGATCTAGATAACATGACACAATCAGAATTTGACAACCGAATTACTGAAATCAAGGATAGAAATCCGAACCTCTTTCAGTTCATCATTGACTTTTTAGATGATAAAGTAACTCCAGAAGAGGTGTACGACTTTTTGAAGATGGAGCACAGCTATCAAGTGAATTATATCAAGAATTACCAAGCGAGGGTATAGCATGAATGAACTAGATTTAAGCAACACACAGGCGCTTATTTTTACCGTGATTTTGATTGGCTTTCTCATGTATGTAAACCACCGAGACCGCAAAAAAAGCGCCCAAATCGAGCGAGAAAGTACACAGACGATAGAAACGACTAGCGGGGAATTAAGCCCTGATTATGGGCGATATATTCAGCTTGCAGGGGTTAAGCCATGGGGGTACTAAGATGTTTGAAAAAATGATTGAAGATTTAAAGTCTAAGATTTTGGAAGAAGTGGAACGGTATTTAAAAAGCCATGAGAAAGCACCTCAAAAAAGATTAGATTTAATCAGCAAGGTGGAACTAAAGGAAGAACTGGGCATAGGAGATAAAACCTTGACAAAATGGGAAAGCGCAGGGCTAAGACGGTATCAACCACCACTAGAAGATACAAGAAAAGTTTATTACAAAGTTACGGACATTTTGAAGTTCCTGGGGGTGGAAGATGGCAAAGACTAAAATATATTTTTGGTTAAAAGTTGACAAGAAGTTTTTTGATAATCTTTTTATTAAACGACTTAAAAATATGCCTGGTGGCTACACTATGACAGTGATTTATATCCGTCTTATGTTGGAAAGTTTAGAAGATGATTGTATTTTGTACTATGAAGGATATTTTGATAGTTTGGTACAGGAATTAGCTTTAAAACTAGATGTTTCTGAAGATGATATAAATATGACAGTTGCATATTTTACAAAATGTGGACTGATTCAGATAGACGATGATGGGCATGCTACATTATCGCAAGCAAAAGCCATGGTTGAGAGTGAAACAAATTGGGCAAAATACAAGCGAGACCAAAGAAAAAATAGTCAAAATTTACCAAAATTGGAGAATGTCCAAAATAAAAAGACTATTTCCAACTCATGTCCAACAGAGATAGAGATAGAGAAAGAGTCAGAGAAAGATAAAGAGTTATATAAAGAATATATATTGTCAGGTAAACCTGACTTTACTTTCCCAAATTGGTTAACTCCGAGAATGATCGAGGAAATAACTAAAGGACATCCTGAGAAGTATTTAATAAGAATCCCTCTAGCTTATCTGAATCATACAGTAGGGAAAAATTATAAATATTTGGACAAAAATTTGAAGCCGATAATAGCACGATTCAAAGAAGGCTATACACTTGAAGATTTTAAACAGGTGATAGATATTAAAACGGCAGAATGGAAGGATAGTCCTGAATTTTCTAAGTATCTGAGACCAGAAACACTTTTTGGATCTAAGTTTGACGGTTATTTGAATCAAAAACCTAAAACCATAAAAGGGAAGTCCGAAGATAACTTCCCAGACCTACCATTTTAGGAGTTGCAAAGATGAAGGAACAATTTAAAGAATTTAATAACAGAAAAATATTGGATACAGTTTGCGATATTCACCAGGTAAATTATTGGGAAATTTCTGTACCAGTGTTAGGGGGTTCAGAAAGAAAATTACAAGCATTTTGCCCGGAGTGTGTGAAGGGAGAGATTAAACAAAAAGAGAAAGAACTATTACAGCAGTTCGAGGACAGACAAGCGTATTTTAAAACTTATGATGTATTAATGCGTGATAGTACAATTCCTAAAGAGTTGAAGGGAGCGACATTTGATAATTTCTTTGTTAAAACGACAGAGGAGCGTCAGATGTTAGAGTTTGTAAAAGGGCAATCCCAGAAGTACCTTGGAGGTATGATAGGAAATACTTTAATCAGTGGTAGCACAGGAATAGGAAAAAGTCATTTATCGCTTGCCCTGGCCAAAGAAATCAATGAGAGCTTCAGAGAGAAGAACGAGCCTAAGAGTGTCTTATTTGTCAGCTTAACCGAGATTATCAAGCAGATAAAAGAAGGCTGGGCTTATGGAAGAAATGCAAACTTAACAGAGTATGAGGCGGTTAAAAAGCTTGTTGATGTTGATTTTCTAATCATTGATGACCTGGGGGCAAAAAATGGGACGGTAACCCCTAAGAGCGATTGGGAACAGGATTTCTTGTTTGATATTATCAATAATCGAGAAACTACGATTTTCAACACGAACCTAGATAGTAGTGAACTGCGGACGGTATACAATGCTAGAAATTCAAGTAGAATTTTGAAAGGTTTAGAAGGGAACACTTTTAAGGCTTTCACAATCAAAGATAAGCGATATACGATTAATACAGTGAGAGGAGAATATCAATGAATGATGATAAAATGCGATTTGCAACAGAAAAAGGCTTTGTTGTCTATGAAAAATGTGGTATAATAGAAATAGAAAAAGTTCCGAGTTTTGGAGAAGTTACTTTATTCTATTCAGATGGGAAATTTACTCATCTAGTCAAAAAAGAAACTAAAAAATAAGTCTATTGAGAACAACTCAGGGACATACCGTAAGCATATAATGCTAGTGGTATGTCCCTTTTTGTTTGCGTAGAAAGGGGGTGAGTATTATGGCAGGAGATACTTCTTTAGGGTATGTTGTAGCAGATAAATTTTCTATGGATCCAAAGAAAAGACAACAAATATTTGCAAAGTGCAAAAAAGAAGGTGATAGCTTAGAACAACGGAAACAAGAAATACTAGAAAAATATGCTAACAAACAAGACAAACCAAAATTTAGAAAAAATGATTCTAAAGGCTCGGAGAGTCATAAAAGAAAAGCTAAAAGCAAAGAATTTTAGAAAAAATTATAAACAAAAATCAGATATTAAAAGATGAAGGAGGGGAAATGAGTCTAACGAGTGATCTAGCAAATGAAATTGCTAAAACTTTGGAAGCTTATTCTGAAGAAGTTGAAGAACAGATAGATTTAATTGCTGAAGAGGTTACAAATGAAGCAGTGAATGAATTGAAACAAACAAGTCCTAAAAGATATGGGAAATATGCGAAAAATTGGCGCTTTAAGAAAAATTCTAAAGGTTCTTTTGTAATCTATAATGCAGATCCAACATATAGATTAACTCATTTATTAGAGCATGGACATGTATTAAGAAATGGGGGACGCAGCAAAGCAATTCCTCACATAAAACCAGTAGAGGAAAAAATAAAAGAGAAATTTGAACAAAGAATAAAAAATATAGGTAAATAATCTTGTAAGATAAAGGAGCAAAAAAATGACAACTAACTTAGCTAAACAAAAAGAAAATCTAGAAGCTTATATCCGAAGTACAGGTTACAACACTAGAGGGATGAACGTAGAAAATAATCATGTACTCATTGAAAAACCAATCCTTGATAGTTACGAAGATGAACATCAACGTAAAGAACTGGTTGATCTAGTAAATGTTATTGAGACTCGTACCCGTGGTGGGAAGTATGAAGTAACTGACTTTGAATCTGATTCATTACAAGAAGTTAGCGAAAATTCGGTTGAGAGAACAGAAGCAGATAAAAAGAAAACTATCAGCGTTGATTACTTAGTTAAATTATTCAGTGGAAAACTTGATTTTTCCCAGGAACAATTAGATGATGGCCAATATAATTTAACGGATTTTCTTGGTAAGAAGATTATTAAATTAAAACGTAGAACACGAAATAGAGAGATTGGGAAAATTCTCCAAACTGCGAAAGTGCAGACTGCTACAAGTATGGACGACTTGAAATCTATTGTTTCTTTAATCAATCCAGAGCGAAATGTATCTATGGTTGTTAGTCAATCACTATTTAGTGTCTTAGAAAAAATGAAAGACACTTCAGGAAATTATCTTCTTAAAGTTGATAAAGAGACAGGGACAAGTGAAACATTCTTTGTAGATAACTTTTTAATTGTAGATGATACAACATTAGGGAATAAAGGTGACAAAAAAGGTTTTATCGGAGATCTAGAAAACTTTGTTACTTTGTTTGATCGAAAGAAAGATACACTTAGTTGGGTGAATGCGAATGACTATTTTGGGAAACGGTTGATTTTACATACCCGATTTGATGTAAAAAAAGTTGAAGAAGATTGTGGTTACCTTATTCAATGGAACTAGGAGAAAGAAATGGATATTAATCAAGTATTTGAAACACTGGATGATCTAGATAATAAAAAAAGTAAGATTAATTCAGCACGAGAACAGTTAAGCGAAAAAAGGAAAAGCCTGTTAGGCAATCAAGCAGTTTCATTTGAGAACATAGATTCTTTTTTGTCAAATAATTTAGAATCTTTAGAGCAGCTGGAAAAGATGGAAAAAGCTATTAATGGCCTTCAGGAAAAATTTGATAGTGATTTTTCAGAAGCTAATGCAGTCATCTTTGAATACATTTTTAAAGAGACTAAGCAACGGATGGAAACTAAGAAGATCTATAAACAATACCGAAAGAAACTTAGACAAATTCTGGACGCATATGATGAAATTCAAGAACTAAAGAAGGATGTAGAAGAAATCCATACAGGTGTAGTCAGGGAAATAAGTCAGAAACATTCTCTATCGCCGTATCGAACAGAAGTAAGTCCGCTTACTGTCCTACCATTCTTCACCCCTGATTCTAGCGGATGGATGAATTTTTCTAAAGAATATCGGGATATCAGAGTGTATTTAGAAAAATAGGGAACAAATTAAGTAAGGCTAGTGATATATGGCTTAAACAGAAGAGATATCGCTAGTCCTACTTTTATGCTTTACTAAGTTTCACATAACAAATTAAGCATAAACTGAAAAGAAGTAATAGCTTGAAAGCAAGGTATATCAGGGGTTTACAGAATGGAGTGAGTTTCACAGAATGTAAGATATGAGAAACTGAGGGGATAAATTAAAGAAATTTCCCTTGAACTTGTCATATTAAAGAGTTGTCAAACTTAAAACAATGATACCTGGTAAGTGGAGTGTTGGAAGGCTTTTAGCGCTTTTTGTCAGTTTGACAGAATTTACAATTTGACAAATTGAAAGATAAAAAAATTTTTAAATTTAAGTGGAGGTACTTGCCTATGTACGAGTTGAGTAACAGAGACCTGGACGGGATAGATATTGAGTTAGGACGATATAGAACGCTTGCTAATAAAATTTATTTGAGAAGACAGGAACTGATACATAATAAGAAACATAGCACTGAAGATTATACTGGTGGGAAAGGCAAGACAGTATATAGTCCTACTGAAGCGACAATCATTAGAATTGAAGAAGATTTAACCTTAAGATATATGGAAGGTTTTAAATTAATTGTAGATACCTTGATGGGAAATCTGATTGATACTGATCTAGTCATCTTTAAAATGAGATTTTTAGAAGCTGGTGTGACTTGGGAAGACGTGGCAGAGAAACTAAATAAAACTACTCGTTATATAAATAGTCGAAGAAAAGTAATCGCTAAAAGATTTATAGAACTGAAAGGATATTGACTCCCCCCCACGTTGAAAAAATTTTTTTGAATACTTTGGGAACCGGTGAAGGGAACTTTTTCCAAGTCGGAGCACTTCAGACAAAAAGGGGGTAAAAAGTTGTTGGATTATAAGATAACGGCTAACTTTTTGATATCGTTTATATTGAGTTATGAGATATGTGTTTTGAAGTCTAACTTTAATTTGAAAATAATTCAAAGATAGAATTGTATATCTCTAATAAATTTTAAGAAAAAAAGAAAAATCTCAAATAAATAGCGAAAAATGCGAACATATAATTGACATGAGTTGCTAAATGTAATATGATATGTATGATACATTATGAATCACTCTGATTCATAATGTATCATATTGCTCACATGGGAGGCATTCTATGGAGGGGTACCACGGAACAAAGCCTGAATCAGTTAATGATATTTTAAAACAACAACATTTTGAGTGCACTCCATTTGAAATAACAGGCGATTGGGTGGTTAAAAGTGACCAAAGTTTACCAAATGATTTAGGAGTAGGGTTGTACATGTTTGTTGATGATCCGCTGAATGGATTTCGAGGTTTGGAAAATGCAAAACAGTACGCTCGGGTATATAGGAATAGTAATAAAAAAGTAGGTGTTATAAAGTTTAAGATAAATAGTGATAATTTAACTATTTTAGATTTAAATAATCCTAAAACGACTAAAGTTTTTAATGAATATAAAAACCAATATTATCAAGTGTTGAAAAATTCATTAGGTGGTTTTAAGCGTAATAAATCATTTCACAGGTATAATCTGGATGGAGTGTTTTTAGAACATCTATTGTGTAACAATCCACTATATAGTGAGGTGAATGCTGTAACGTGTAAAACATACACCCCACCAACTCCAGACAAACCGATTTCGAATGTTCCTAATGGAAAAGAGATTTGTTTAAGAACACTTACGTTAATTGATTGGACAGTTACAGAGGAGGAATATAATGGCTATTAAAGAAATTGTTCTAGATGAATCAATTCTTGATTTAGATTCATGGTTGCCTAAAGAAGCTGTAGAACAAATTGTTCAAGCTATATTATATCAAGAAAAATTAGAACTAAAAAGCTTATCAGAATGCAACCTACAATATTTTACAGAAAGTCCAGTTAAAAATGTAAAAGCAGAGTTTCGTGACTTTGTTGGGTATGTAAATAGTTACAATAGTGATAAAAGCGCCTATAAGGTGCAAGCGAAGGGTATGGCAGCATAATGGCAATTATTTCATTTGAAGATTATGTGGTTGATAAGTCGGTTTATTATTCTAATCCAGACTTTGAAAGTAGTAGAGAAGATGGACGCTTAGTGGTTCCGATTAATTTTTCTGCTGAAATTGGAGTTGATAAGACTGAAGAGAAATCTTATGTTATAATTAATGTGAACTTAGGAAAATCTACAAATTCAGAAGAGATTCCGAATATTCCGTTTATTTGTGAAGTATCTATCAGAGGTATGTACACTTACTCTTCTTCTGACTTTGAAAATGAAGAGGAGTTAAAAAGAGTTTTAGGTGGGAATGCTGTAGCGATACTTTATCCGTATGTACGTGCATATATCTCTACTTTAACTAACCTCTCAAATCAATTTCCATCATACACTCTACCTGTAATGAATTTTGCGGAAACAATTAAGGACAATAATTTAATTACTTACGTTGGTTTTGATTAATTATTTGTAAAGAAAAAAGATAGGTGTTAACTAACATCTATCTTTTTATAGTAATAAAAAAGTACGTTTGACCGTACTAGTTTCTTGCCTGCTGAACTCATTAAAGAAGTAGAGTTTTGTGTTCAGTGATTTGTGGAGTAAGGAAGAAACTCCAACATACTCAAAGAAAAAACAAAAACCAATAACCCCCCTAGTATCAAGCATTAAGGAAGTATAAAACAACTTACTTAATATTCAAAAAAGCGATACAACAAAATGTTGTAATATTTTATTGAATAAGATAGGCTGTAAAGCCTTGAAACTAAGCACTTTGGGGCGCGTTCCCTTAGTGCTTTTTGATTTCTCTTAGTATCCAGCTATAATCGTCTATACGCAACTAGACCTGTATAGTTTAAAGTGATATAATAGTCTAAAAAGAGGTACTACTATGAATGTTTTAGAAAAAAATACACAGGTAAATTTTAAGACTAACAGAGACTTGTTAGAGAAGGCTAAATCTATTATCACAGCACAAAATCTTGATATGACAGCTAGTTTTAACTTGTTTTTAGAACACATTGTAGAAAATAAAGCCTTGCCATTTGAAACTCAAGTAGATAAAGAAAGAGAAGAACTTCTATCAGGGTTGCGTGCTGAAATTGCTCGTAGCTTTGACGATTTAGAACATGGAAGAACTTACAGCCTTGATGAAGTGAGGGCTAACCTTGGAATTTAACGAGAACTCATATAGCCTTATTATCTCCGAAACGGTACAAGAACAGCTAAGAGGTATCAAAGACTATATCTCAGCTAACTATTTTTCAGAGCAGGCAGGAGCAAACACAGTTAAAAATATTCTTTACGGATTGGCGCGTCTTGAGGTCTTCCCAGAAGCGGGATTTGATGCTGACGAAAGAGTAGGAGATATTATATATTCACCACACCAAACTCGATGCATCATTTTAGGCGATTACTTAGCCTTCTATCATATTTTAGAGGATAGAAAAGCTGTCTTTGTATCAGATATTATTCATAGTAAACAGGACTACATCCGTTTGTTCAAGAAAAAATAGCGCCTACACATGAGTCTACTGAAAAAATAGGTCTCTTACTTTTAATGAAATGAAAACCGAGGAATCTCTCGTCAATTTGAGCGAATTCCTCGGTTATTTTGTATTTATTAAGGTCATAATTCGTTTCATATTGACCACGAAGATGGTTGTGGCTGCCTGT
>CAJNDL010000045.1 GCA_905221505.1 bacterium | reverse complement strand
AACGCTTTCAGATAAGGGGATTTTGTGCGCTCTTTTTTTCGATTCATTTTGGCTACAAAAGCGATGAAATCAAGCATGAGTAAAACCAGTGGAACTTACCCTGACACGGATTTCCACTGGTTTTTACGATTTTTATCAGACTAACTTCCACTTGTACTAGCGGTGGAACTTAGTTTGGGAATTTACCTTTTTAAGAAAGCAATAGAAGAGTTTTGTTCAACTTATAATATATGTGTTTGTATGATAAAAATTTCTGTTAATACGATTTTAAATAAGTATTAGTTTACGTTATAGTATGAATTGGATTTCATATCATTTTGAAGGAAATAATTATAGATTCTTTTCTACTTAGTGTTTTCTTGTGTAATGTTTCTTGCTTATTTTGAACAGAATTTTTTATGACATTTGTCATATTTCCTAGTGACAGAAGCATCTAGCTCCACTAACTTCAAAGGGCTATAATTGAAGTATGAAATGGAGGAAGAAGAGATGAGAAATAAAATGATTATAGCAGTGAGTTTAGTAACAGCAGGAGTTATGACCTATCTCATGTTTTCAGGATTGGACGAGGGTTTCTATCATTTTCCTTGGGAGCTCTTTGCTGGCTTTGGAATGATGTCTTGGCTTGTCAGAGAAGGTTTGAAATTAGTCTCAGATGTGAAAAAGGAGTTTGAGGAATGAAAAAAGCAATCATCTATCTCTTTATCGGCCTGTCACTCTTGGTATGGTTAGTGGAAATGTTTACTGGTTGGTTTGACCAAACCTTGCTTCGCCAATTTATTCGTGGTGCTTGGGGTTTTGGATTTATGATTTTCGTCATTTTCCCTATGGGAATGGAGTGGTTGAAAGGAGAATATCATGAACATGATTAAGGTAGAAAGCCTAAATAAAAACATCAAGGGTAAAGCTATTTTGAAGGATATTTCCTTTGAGGTAGCTGAAGGTGAATGCGTCGCCTTGATTGGGCCCAATGGTGCTGGGAAGACAACACTCTTAGATTGTTTGCTTGGAGATAAACTGGTCACAAGCGGTCAAGTATCTATTCAAGATTTACCAGTGACGAGTTCTAAGTTAGACTATACTAGGGCTTACCTCCCTCAAGAAAATGTGATTGTACAGAAATTGAAGGTTAAAGAGTTGATTGCTTTCTTTCAAAGTATTTATCCAAATCCTTTGAGTGAGCAGGAAATTGATCAACTATTGCAGTTTGACAAGCAACAAAAAGAGCAATTCGCAGAAAAATTATCAGGTGGACAAAAGCGTCTTTTCTCTTTTATCTTGACCTTAATTGGGCGACCAAAGCTTGTCTTTTTGGATGAGCCTACATCGGCTATGGATACCTCTACCCGTCAACGTTTTTGGGAAATTGTTCAGGACCTAAAAGCGCAGGGAGTCACCATTCTCTATTCGTCCCATTATATTGAGGAAGTGGAACACACCGCAGACCGCATTTTGCTCTTAAATAAGGGAGAGTTGATTCGAGATACGACACCTCTAGCTATGCGTAGCGAGGAAATAGAAAAGCACTTTATCCTTCCTATAGCTTACAAGGAAGTCGTAGAGCAGTCAAACTTGGTTGAAAACTGGGTCCTAAAACAAGATGCCCTGCAAGTAGTCACTCGAGAAGCAGATACTTTTTGGGAACGGTTAGTTCAAGCAGGATGTAGCATACAAGAAATTGAAGTCAATAATCGTAGTTTGCTGGATACAATCTTTGAAGAAACACAAAAGGGAGATGACTAAGATGAAACGATTGATCGCACTAAACAAGATAGAATTTCTATTGACCAAACGACAATTAGTAACTTATCTATTGTCAGTAGGGATGCCGACGGCCTTCTATTTATTCTTTTCAGGCATGTATCAGGACACACCAGGTGGGCCAGCTAATTTTATGCGTGATTACCTCATCTCCATGACGGCTTTTTCCATGATGTCGACTGCTATGTTTTCATTTCCAGCTGTCTTACATACTGACAAGATTAACAACTGGCAGAAAACATTACGTCATAGCCCTGTAAATATGGTAGAATATTATCTATCAAAGATAACAAGTATGATGGTTGATTATTTGGTTTCAATCCTAGTTGTATTCTCAGTCGGGCACTTGGTCAGAGGTGTGGATATGTCTCTTGGAAATTGGATTGGGGCGGCGCTCTTGCTGATAGTAGGAAGTATTGCCTTTGTAGCGATTGGTTTGACCTTGACTCTCTTGCCGACTAGTCAGCTGATGTCTGTCGTGGGCAATCTTCTTTACTTTGGCTTGGCTGTTTTAGGCGGACTCTGGATGCCCATCTCTTTATTTCCAGACTGGATGCAAGCAGTTGGTAAGTCTTTACCAAGCTATCAGTTGATGGAGTTGGTCAAGACCTTCTTAAACGAGGGTGGCATCAATCTATCAGCCACAGTTTATTTACTTGTTTTTTCAGTAGTTTTGTTTAGTTTGACCATTTATCTTCAAGGTCATAAGGAGAATGCTTAATGCTTGAAAGACTGAAAAGCATAGACTATATGTATTGGGCCAGTTTGATTTTTATGGTTTTTCCCATCGTTCCTGTAGTGACTGGGGAGCTTCCTAGCTGGCATTTATTGATTGATATTCTATTTGTAGTGGCTTACTTAGGCGTTTTAACCACCAAGAGCCAGCGCTTATCCTGGCTCTGTTGGATTATCATGCTAGCCTATGTAGCTGGGGATACCGCCTTTGTTGGTGTAAATTATATCTGGTTCTTCTTTTTCCTTGCTAATCTCTTAATTTACCATTTTGGCGTACGTAGTTTTAATTCTTTACATGTCCGGACTTTTCTCCTTGCTCAATTCCTTGTTGTGGGGCAACTGTTGATTTTTCAGGAAGTTGAAGTTGAGTTTCTAGTCTATCTACTTGGAATTCTCACTTTTATCGATTTAATGACTTTTGGCTTGGTTCGGATTCGTATTGTGGAGGATTTGAAAGAAGCGCAGGCCAAGCAAAATATCCAGATAAATCTATTGTTAGCAGAAAACGAGCGCAATCGTATCGGTCAGGATTTGCATGATAGTCTGGGACATACCTTTGCTATGCTTAGTGTTAAAACTGATCTAGCCTTGCAGTTATTTCAAATACAGGCTTATCCACAGGTGGAAAAGGAATTAAGAGAAATACAGCAAATTAGCAAAGACTCAATGCGTGAAGTTCGAACGATTGTGGAAAATCTTAAGTCTAGAACTTTGACATCCGAACTAGAGACTGTGAAAAAGATGTTAGAAATTGCTGGAATTGAGGTGGAAACAGATAATCAACTAGACACTGCCAGCCTTACTCAGGAATTGGAGTCAACGGCTTCTATGATTTTGCTTGAGCTAGTGACCAATATCATCAAACATGCCAAAGCGTCGAAGACTTACTTAAAATTACAACGAACAGAGAAAGAACTCGTTTTAACAGTAAGAGATGATGGCTGTGGCTTTTCTTCCCTAAAGGGGAACGAACTCCATACTGTCCGAGATCGTGTCCTTCCATTCTCTGGAGAAGTAAAGGTAATCAATCAGAAACAGCCAACGGAAGTGCAAGTTCGACTACCTTATAAGGAGAGAAACTAAGATGAAAGTATTAGTCGCAGAAGATCAAAGTATGTTGCGAGATGCCATGTGCCAGTTACTTGCCTTTCAACCGGATGTAGACTCTGTCTCACAGGCCAAGAATGGGCAAGAAGCAATCCAACTCTTAGAAAAAGAGTCTGTAGATATCGCCATTCTTGATGTAGAGATGCCTGTTAAGACAGGTCTTGAAGTATTGGAGTGGATTCGGGCAGAAAAGCTAGAAACAAAGGTGGTTGTGGTGACGACTTTCAAGCGCCCTGGTTATTTCGAACGTGCAGTCAAGGCTGGAGTAGATGCGTATGTCTTGAAAGAAAGAAGCATTGCAGACCTCATGCAAACTTTGCATACTGTCCTCGAAGGACGCAAGGAGTATTCGCCTGAATTGATGGAAGTAGTTATGACGCATCCCAATCCATTAACAGAGCAAGAAATCGCCGTTTTAAAGGGAATTGCTCAAGGCTTGTCTAACCAAGAAATTGCAGATCAACTTTATTTATCAAACGGAACCGTCCGAAACTATGTCACCAATATTCTTTCTAAACTAGATGCTGGTAATCGAACAGAGGCAGCTAATATCGCGAAAGAATCTGGTTGGTTGTGATGATATAATATTTTTCTGAACATTATGTGTTAAAAATGATGGGATTGAATGGAACAATACCTAACTTTAGGAGGGACTTATTCCTCCTTTTCTTTCTTTTGGGAGCAATACAAAAGAGCTAAAATTGACAATAAAAAAGAAAAATATCTTGACAAGTAAGGGAAAAATTTGTTACAATAATAGACGGTACTTTTTACTTTTGGTCTCTCAAGAGTGTACAGGGACGTGCTGACAAATGTTGCAAAAGTACACACAGATGATAGCTGTCACCAAGTGTATCATCACCAAAAATAAAAAAACACAGGAGAATGTAGATGCCTACAATTAACCAATTGGTTCGCAAACCGCGTAAATCAAAAGTAGAAAAATCTAAATCACCAGCTTTGAACGTTGGTTACAACAGTCATAAAAAAGTTCAAACAAACGTTTCTTCACCACAAAAACGTGGTGTTGCAACTCGTGTTGGAACAATGACACCTAAAAAACCTAACTCAGCCCTTCGTAAATTCGCTCGTGTACGTTTGAGCAACCTTATCGAAGTTACTGCCTACATCCCAGGTATCGGACACAACTTGCAAGAACACAGCGTGGTTCTTCTTCGCGGTGGACGTGTAAAAGACCTTCCAGGGGTACGTTACCATATCGTCCGTGGTGCACTTGATACTGCAGGTGTTAACGATCGTAAACAAGGCCGTTCTAAATACGGTACTAAACGTCCAAAAGCATAAGGAAAGGGGATAAAGAGAAATGAGTCGTAAAAATAGAGCTCCAAAACGTGACGTATTGCCAGATCCGCTTTACAATTCACAACTAGTTACTCGTCTTATCAACCGCGTTATGCTTGACGGTAAACGTGGTACAGCTGCTTCAATCGTTTACGGTGCTTTTGAGCAAATCAAAGAAGCTACTGGTAACGATGCGCTTGAAGTATTTGAAACAGCTATGGAAAACATCATGCCTGTACTTGAAGTACGTGCACGTCGTGTTGGTGGTTCTAACTACCAAGTCCCAGTTGAAGTTCGTCCAGAACGTCGTACAACACTTGGACTTCGTTGGTTGGTAACAATCGCTCGTCTTCGTGGTGAACACACAATGCAAGACCGTCTTGCAAAAGAAATCTTGGATGCTGCTAACAACACTGGTGCAGCAGTTAAGAAACGTGAAGACACTCACCGTATGGCTGAAGCTAACCGTGCATTCGCACACTTCCGTTGGTAAGAATAAGATACTAAGGGCGTTAAAAAAGCGACTGAAAATTAGGAAGCTTGACGCGGAATCAACGATTCTAGGAAAGCTTATCTATTTTCCAAGATTTTAGCCCGAGTTCAATTGAGCTCGATCAGCTCTTGGCTACAACTCAACTTACCATCTAGTAAGTTGAAACCAACAATAGCATGAAAAGATTGAGAACGGGTAGGTCCTGCCTATCCGTTTTTATTAAAATCGTGTTATAATAGAATAGAAATCAAAAATAAATAGGAGAAACAAACCTCATGGCACGCGAATTTTCACTTGAAAAAACTCGTAATATCGGTATCATGGCTCACGTCGATGCTGGTAAAACAACAACTACTGAGCGTATTCTTTACTACACTGGTAAAATCCACAAAATTGGTGAAACTCACGAAGGTGCGTCACAAATGGACTGGATGGAGCAAGAGCAAGAACGTGGTATCACTATCACATCTGCTGCGACAACAGCTCAATGGAACAACCACCGCGTAAACATCATCGACACACCAGGACACGTGGACTTCACAATCGAAGTACAACGTTCTCTTCGTGTATTGGATGGTGCGGTTACCGTTCTTGACTCACAATCAGGTGTTGAACCTCAAACTGAAACAGTTTGGCGTCAAGCAACTGAGTACGGAGTTCCACGTATCGTATTTGCCAACAAAATGGACAAAATCGGTGCTGACTTCCTTTACTCTGTAAGCACACTTCACGATCGTCTTCAAGCAAATGCACACCCAATCCAATTGCCAATCGGTTCTGAAGATGACTTCCGTGGTATCATCGACTTGATCAAGATGAAAGCTGAAATCTATACTAACGACCTTGGTACAGATATCCTTGAAGAAGATATTCCAGCTGAATACCTTGACCAAGCACAAGAATACCGTGAAAAATTGGTTGAAGCAGTTGCTGAAACTGATGAAGAATTGATGATGAAATACCTTGAAGGTGAAGAAATCACTAACGAAGAATTGAAAGCTGGTATCCGTAAAGCGACTATCAACGTTGAATTCTTCCCAGTATTGTGTGGTTCTGCCTTCAAAAACAAAGGTGTTCAATTGATGCTTGATGCGGTTATCGACTACCTTCCAAGCCCACTTGACATCCCAGCGATTAAAGGTATCAACCCAGATACAGATGAAGAAGAAACTCGTCCAGCATCTGATGAAGAGCCATTTGCAGCTCTTGCCTTCAAGATTATGACAGACCCATTCGTAGGTCGTTTGACATTCTTCCGTGTTTACTCAGGTGTGCTTCAATCAGGTTCTTACGTATTGAACACTTCTAAAGGTAAACGTGAACGTATCGGACGTATCCTTCAAATGCACGCTAACAGCCGTCAAGAAATTGACACAGTTTACTCAGGTGATATCGCTGCTGCCGTTGGTTTGAAAGATACTACAACTGGTGACTCATTGACAGATGAAAAAGCTAAAATCATCCTTGAGTCAATCAACGTTCCAGAACCAGTTATCCAATTGATGGTTGAGCCAAAATCTAAAGCTGACCAAGACAAGATGGGTATCGCCCTTCAAAAATTGGCTGAAGAAGATCCAACATTCCGCGTTGAAACAAACGTTGAAACTGGTGAAACAGTTATCTCTGGTATGGGTGAGCTTCACCTTGACGTCCTTGTTGACCGTATGCGTCGTGAGTTCAAAGTTGAAGCGAACGTAGGTGCTCCTCAAGTATCTTACCGTGAAACATTCCGCGCTTCTACTCAAGCACGTGGATTCTTCAAACGTCAGTCTGGTGGTAAAGGTCAATTCGGTGATGTATGGATTGAATTTACTCCAAACGAAGAAGGTAAAGGATTCGAATTCGAAAACGCAATCGTCGGTGGTGTGGTTCCTCGTGAATTTATCCCAGCGGTTGAAAAAGGTTTGGTAGAATCTATGGCTAACGGTGTTCTTGCAGGTTACCCAATGGTTGACGTTAAAGCTAAGCTTTACGATGGTTCATACCACGATGTCGACTCATCTGAAACTGCCTTCAAGATCGCGGCTTCACTTGCTCTTAAAGAAGCTGCTAAATCAGCACAACCAGCTATCCTTGAACCAATGATGCTTGTAACAATCACTGTTCCAGAAGAAAACCTTGGTGATGTTATGGGTCACGTAACTGCTCGTCGTGGACGTGTAGATGGTATGGAAGCACACGGTAACAGCCAAATTGTTCGTGCTTATGTTCCACTTGCTGAAATGTTCGGTTACGCAACAGTTCTTCGTTCTGCATCTCAAGGACGTGGTACATTCATGATGGTATTTGACCACTACGAAGATGTACCTAAGTCAGTACAAGAAGAAATCATTAAGAAAAACAAAGGTGAAGACTAATCAGTTCTCACTCTAAAGGAAGTCACTTAGTGGCTTCCTTTTGTCTTTAGAAAATACCTCTAAATATGGTAAAATAGTAGGAGAATAATGTGAGGAAAATGAATGTCAAATAGTTTTGAAATTTTGATGAATCAACTGGGGATGCCTGCTGAAATGAGACAGGCATCTGCTTTATCACATGCTGATATTGAACGAGTTGTGGTTCATAAAATTAGTAAGGTATGGGAGTTTCATTTCGTATTTTCTAATATTTTACCGATTGAAATCTTTTTAGAATTAAAGAAGGGTTTGAGTGAGGAATTTTCTAAGACAGGTAATAAAGCTATTTTTGAAATCAAGGCTCTGTCTCAAGAATTTTCAAATCAACTCTTACAAGCATATTATAGAGAGGCTTTTTCTGAAGGGCCGTGTGCTAGTCAAGGCTTTAAATCTCTTTATCAGAATTTGCAAGTTCGTGCTGAGGGCAATCAACTCTTTATTGAAGGCTCAGAGGCGATTGATAAGGAACACTTTAAGAAAAATCATCTTCCTAATTTAGCTAAACAACTTGAAAAATTTGGTTTTCCTACTTTTAACTGTCAAGTAGAGAAGAATGATGTGCTGACTCAAGAGCAGGAAGAAGCCTTTCATGCTGAAAATGAGCAGATTGTTCAAGCTGCCAATGAGGAAGCGCTTCGTGCTATGGAACAACTAGAACAGATGGCACCACCTCCAGCAGAAGACAAACCAGTCTTTGATTTTCAGGCCAAAAAAGCTGTAGCTAAACCGAAGCTGGATAAGGCTGATATTACTCCTATGATCGAAGTGACGACGGAGGAAAATCGTCTGGTCTTTGAAGGGGTTGTTTTTGATGTAGAGCAAAAAGTGACCAGAACGGGTCGTGTTTTAATCAATTTTAAAATGACGGACTACACTTCAAGTTTTTCTATGCAAAAGTGGGTTAAAAATGAGGAAGAGGCTCAGAAATTTGATCTCATCAAGAAAAATTCTTGGCTCCGAGTGCGTGGGAATGTGGAGATGAATAACTTCACACGCGATTTGACTATGAATGTGCAGGATGTGCAGGAAGTTGTTCACTATGAGCGGAAGGATTTGATGCCAGAAGGTGAGCGCCGAGTTGAGTTTCATGCTCATACTAATATGTCGACCATGGATGCTTTGCCAGAGGTCGAAGAAATCGTTGCGACAGCTGCTAAGTGGGGACACAAGGCGGTTGCCATCACGGACCATGGAAACGTTCAATCCTTCCCACACGGCTATAAGGCGGCCAAGAAAGCTGGAATTCAGCTGATCTATGGTATGGAAGCCAATATCGTGGAGGACCGGGTTCCTATCGTCTATAACGAAGTGGAGATGGACTTGTCAGAAGCGACCTACGTTGTCTTTGATGTGGAAACGACGGGTCTATCAGCCATCTATAATGACTTGATTCAGGTTGCGGCCTCTAAGATGTACAAGGGGAATGTTATTGCCGAATTTGATGAATTTATCAATCCTGGACATCCCTTGTCAGCCTTTACTACTGAGTTGACTGGTATTACAGATGATCATGTCAAAAATGCCAAACCACTGGAACAAGTTCTGCAAGAATTCCAAGAATTTTGCAAGGATACAGTCTTAGTCGCCCACAATGCGACCTTTGACGTTGGCTTTATGAATGCCAATTATGAGCGTCATGGTCTGTCAAAGATTAGTCAGCCAGTTATCGATACACTGGAGTTTGCTAGAAACCTCTATCCTGAGTATAAGCGTCATGGTTTGGGGCCTTTGACCAAGCGTTTTGGAGTGGCCTTGGAACACCACCACATGGCCAATTACGATGCGGAAGCGACTGGTCGTCTGCTTTTCATCTTTATCAAAGAGGTTGCAGAAAAACATGGTGTGACCGATCTAGCTAGACTCAATATTGATTTGATTAGTCCAGATTCTTACAAAAAAGCTCGGATCAAGCATTCGACTATTTATGTCAAGAATCAGGTAGGTCTGAAAAATATCTTTAAACTGGTTTCTTTGTCTAATACCAAGTACTTTGAAGGAGTACCACGGATTCCGAGAACGGTTCTAGATGCCCATCGGGAGGGCTTGATTTTAGGGTCTGCTTGCTCGGAGGGTGAAGTTTTTGATGCAGTCGTTTCCCAAGGTGTGGATGCGGCGGTTGAGGTGGCCAAGTATTATGACTTTATCGAGGTCATGCCACCGGCTATCTATGCTCCCTTGATTGCTAAGGAGCAGGTCAAGGATATGGAGGAACTTCAGACCATTATCAAGAGTTTGATAGAGGTTGGAGACCGCCTTGGTAAGCCTGTTCTGGCTACGGGAAATGTCCACTATATCGAACCGGAAGAAGAAATTTACCGTGAAATTATCGTCCGTAGTTTGGGACAGGGGGCTATGATTAACCGAACTATTGGTCACGGTGAACATGCTCAACCAGCACCACTTCCCAAGGCTCATTTTAGAACGACCAATGAGATGTTGGATGAATTTGCCTTCTTGGGAGAGGAACTGGCACGTAAACTGGTTATTGAAAACACCAATGCCTTGGCAGATATCTTTGAACCCGTTGAGGTTGTTAAGGGTGACTTGTACACACCTTTTATCGATAAGGCTGAAGAAACGGTCGCTGAATTGACTTACAAGAAAGCTTTTGAGATTTACGGAAATCCGCTGCCAGATATTGTTGATTTGCGGATTGAAAAAGAATTAACTTCTATTCTGGGGAATGGATTTGCCGTGATTTATCTAGCCTCGCAGATGCTGGTGCAACGCTCTAATGAACGGGGCTACTTGGTTGGTTCTCGTGGATCTGTCGGTTCCAGTTTCGTTGCGACTATGATTGGGATTACGGAGGTTAATCCTCTCTCTCCTCACTATGTCTGTGGTCAGTGTCAGTACAGTGAGTTTATAACTGATGGTTCTTACGGTTCAGGTTTTGATATGCCTAATAAGGATTGTCCAAACTGTGGTCACAAACTCAGTAAAAATGGGCAAGATATTCCTTTCGAGACCTTCCTTGGTTTTGATGGGGACAAGGTTCCAGATATTGACTTGAACTTCTCGGGAGAAGACCAGCCTAGTGCCCACTTGGATGTGCGTGATATCTTTGGTGAAGAATATGCCTTCCGTGCGGGAACGGTTGGTACGGTAGCTGCTAAGACTGCTTATGGCTTTGTCAAGGGCTATGAGAGAGATTATGGCAAGTTCTATCGTGATGCAGAAGTGGAACGTCTTGCCCAAGGTGCTGCTGGTGTCAAGCGGACAACAGGACAGCACCCGGGAGGAATTGTTGTTATTCCCAACTACATGGATGTTTACGACTTTACGCCTGTCCAGTATCCAGCGGATGACGTGACGGCTGAATGGCAAACGACTCACTTTAACTTCCACGATATCGATGAGAACGTCCTCAAACTTGATGTACTGGGACATGATGATCCGACCATGATTCGGAAACTTCAAGATTTATCTGGGATTGATCCTAATGAAATCCCTATGGATGATGAAGGCGTGATGGCCCTCTTTTCAGGGACAGATGTGCTAGGGGTAACACCTGAGCAAATCGGAACGCCGACGGGCATGCTGGGGATTCCAGAGTTTGGAACCAACTTTGTACGTGGGATGGTAGATGAGACGCATCCGACGACTTTTGCGGAGTTGCTACAGTTATCTGGATTGTCCCACGGTACCGATGTCTGGTTGGGAAATGCTCAGGATTTGATCAAGCAAGGAATTGCGGACCTATCAACAGTTATCGGTTGTCGGGACGATATCATGGTTTACCTCATGCATGCTGGTCTCGAACCTAAGATGGCCTTTACCATCATGGAACGGGTGCGTAAGGGCTTGTGGCTCAAGATTTCCGAAGAGGAACGCAATGGTTATATAGAAGCTATGAAGGCTAATAAGGTGCCAGAGTGGTATATCGAATCCTGTGGGAAAATCAAGTATATGTTCCCTAAAGCCCATGCGGCAGCCTACGTTATGATGGCCTTGCGTGTGGCCTACTTCAAGGTTCACCATCCCATTTATTATTACTGTGCTTACTTCTCCATCCGTGCTAAGGCCTTTGATATCAAGACCATGGGTGCGGGCTTGGATGCTATTAAGCGCAGAATGGAAGAAATCTCTGAAAAACGGAAGAACAATGAAGCCTCTAATGTGGAAATTGACCTCTATACCACTCTTGAGATTGTCAATGAAATGTGGGAGCGTGGTTTCAAGTTTGGGAAACTCGATCTCTATCGTAGTCAGGCGACAGAGTTCCTTATCGATGGGGATACCCTCATTCCGCCATTTGTAGCAATGGATGGTCTGGGAGAAAACGTTGCCAAGCAGCTAGTTCGAGCGCGTGAAGAGGGAGAATTTCTCTCCAAAACAGAACTACGCAAACGCGGTGGTCTCTCATCAACCTTGGTTGAAAAGATGGATGAAATGGGGATTCTCGGCAACATGCCAGAGGATAACCAGTTGAGTTTGTTTGATGAGTTGTTTTAAAAAAAATAACAGACGAGCCTGAGACAAAATAGTTCTCGACCACAAAAAAAGCTAGAGATTTCCAATTGTGAAACTCTAGCTTTTTAATTTTGAGTCGTTCTCTTATTGTATTTTAGGAGGTTATTGGCCATAAGTACCAATCCCATGTCAATTCTTACTTGACGCTTCCCTCTCAGATTACATCTCTTGTAACCCAAACAAGCCTTTATCTGCCCAAAGACAGGTTCCACATCAATCTTGCGTTGAGCGAAAATCTGTCTACCTTCGGGAGATAAAAGCGCCTGGCATTCTTTAGTTTTTAAGTGCTGATAGCGTTCGTTCATATACAGTCCCTTTTGAGGGGCTGATTCAGGTTCATCAGCGTAGTAAACCTTGATTTCCTGTTGAAAGTCCGTCTGTGTCTTCTGATGTTTGATATGGTGAAAACGATAGCACCAACCATTAGGATGTGTGTAGCTATCCTCCTTATCATCATAGTGCCAATTCGCTAAGTTTCTAGCTGACTGTTTATACCCTCTCTTTTGTTCCTTATCAAACATGGCATGTTTAATCAGATGGTTCACACCCTTTTCGTCTAAACGAAGGAGGTTCTCTTCACTTCCATATCCAGCATCCGCGACAACTATCTTCAAGTCATGCGGATAGGTTTCAAGGAATGGTAGAAGAGTCTTGGTATCTGTCGGATTTGAAAAGACATCATAGTGAAGAACAAATTGGTTTTCAGTAGCGATTTGAAGATTATATGCAGCCTTGAGTTGGCCATTTTTCATATGATCTTCTTTCATCCGCATAAAAGTGGCATCTGTATCTGTTTTGGAAAAGCTGTTGCGACCTTCAAATGTCTCCTGATAACTCTCATATTTTTCAGCACGTACTGAAAAATCATCTTTGACTTTACGCAAGACTTTCTTGAGTTTACGACGTTGGGTTTTACGTTCGTCCTTTCCTTTAACGGGTGTCTCCTCAATGTCCTGACTCAGTTTTTCCAATTCTTCTTCAAGGACTTGAGAGAATTC
>CAJNDL010000044.1 GCA_905221505.1 bacterium | reverse complement strand
CGAACACAGAAGTTAAGCCCTAGAACGCCGGAAGTAGTTGGGGGTTGCCCCCTGTGAGATATGGAAGTCGCTTAGCTCTAGGGAGTTTAGCTCAGCTGGGAGAGCATCTGCCTTACAAGCAGAGGGTCAGCGGTTCGATCCCGTTAACTCCCAAAGGTCCCGTAGTGTAGCGGTTATCACGTCGCCCTGTCACGGCGAAGATCGCGGGTTCGATTCCCGTCGGGACCGTTAGAATAACGCAAGTTATTTTAGACTCGTTAGCTCAGTTGGTAGAGCAATTGACTTTTAATCAATGGGTCACTGGTTCGAGCCCAGTACGGGTCATATATGCGGGTTTGGCGGAATTGGCAGACGCACCAGATTTAGGATCTGGCGCTTAACGGCGTGGGGGTTCAAGTCCCTTAACCCGCATTAAGATATAATAAATGAGCCGGCTTAGCTCAGTTGGTAGAGCATCTGATTTGTAATCAGAGGGTCGCGTGTTCAAGTCATGTAGCCGGCATTTTTAGATAGAAGAAAACAGTGCGAACGTAGTTCAGTGGTAGAACACCACCTTGCCAAGGTGGGGGTCGCGGGTTCGAATCCCGTCGTTCGCTTAGAGAGGCCGGGGTGGCGGAACTGGCAGACGCACAGGACTTAAAATCCTGCGATTGGTAACGATCGTACCGGTTCGATTCCGGTCCTCGGCATAATATAATGAGCACCCTTAGCTCAACTGGATAGAGTACCTGACTACGAATCAGGCGGTTAGAGGTTCGACTCCTCTAGGGTGCATTTTTCTATTTAACTCGGGAAGTAGCTCAGCTTGGTAGAGTACTTGGTTTGGGACCAAGGTGTCGCAGGTTCGAATCCTGTCTTCCCGATATATGGCGGTGTAGCTCAGCTGGCTAGAGCGTCCGGTTCATACCCGGGAGGTCGGGGGTTCGATCCCCTTCGCCGCTATAAAGATCTTGTTGGACCTTTAGCTCAGCTGGTTAGAGCTCTCGGCTCATAACCGAGTGGTCGTAGGTTCAAGTCCTACAAGGTCCATTTGAATAGTATGGAGGATTACCCAAGTCCGGCTGAAGGGAACGGTCTTGAAAACCGTCAGGCGTGTAAAAGCGTGCGTGGGTTCGAATCCCACATCCTCCTTTTGTATTAACGCGGGATGGAGCAGCTCGGTAGCTCGTCGGGCTCATAACCCGAAGGTCGTAGGTTCAAATCCTGCTCCCGCAATAAGGCTCGGTAGCTCAGTTGGTAGAGCAATGGATTGAAGCTCCATGTGTCGGCGGTTCGATTCCGTCTCGCGCCATTTTTATTAATAGTATTTATGCGGGTGTAGTTTAGTGGTAAAACTACAGCCTTCCAAGCTGTTGTCGCGAGTTCGATTCTCGTCACCCGCTTTGAACTTTGTTCAAATTACCAAGTTTTTAACTTGGGCGCGTAGCTCAGGTGGTTAGAGCGCACGCCTGATAAGCGTGAGGTCGGTGGTTCGAGTCCACTCGTGCCCATTAATAGGAGAATTACTCAAGAGGCTGAAGAGGACGGTTTGCTAAATCGTTAGGTCGGGTAACTGGCGCAAGGGTTCGAATCCCTTATTCTCCGTTTTAATGAGAATTCATAACTCTTTTTTTGCTTTTTGGAATAATAGTGGCTAAGATCTGGAGGCTCTTTGTCAACTGTGGTGGATTGAAGAAAAGCTAAGATCTAGAAAGGACGGATTTCGTCCTTTCTTTTTTAATAATATAAAAAACTTCAGATGTGTAGAACTTAATTGAATTACTCATCTGGAGTTATTTTATAATTGTATTTTTTTACTTCCAACCCTTGAGTGAAATTTCTCCGCTATTTAGCCAAATTTCTTTTCCGTTATCACATTGAACTAAAAGTTTTCCACTTTCAGAGATGTCTTTAGCAACTCCCTTGTAGTCTTTTTGATCTAGTGTGAAAGTAACTTCTTCTCCTAGAACGAATGACTGTTTTTTATATAGGTATAATAACTCATCTGCTGGTGTTTCGAAGAAAGCACGCCAGATTTCTATGATTAATTCATTCCTTGTTATTGGAGCTGTAGTTTTAAATAAGCTAGCAGCTTTTTCTTTTAATTCTTGTGGGAAATTATTAATAGTGAAGTTGATTCCTACTCCAATAATGATATCTGTGACTAAGCCTGTTTCTACAGAGGTCATTGCCTCAGTGAGGATTCCTCCAATTTTATGATTTTTGAGGTAGATATCGTTGACCCATTTTATGTCGACATCTATTAAAGTTAGGTTCTTAATGGCTTTGTAGATAGCTCCAGCTACAAGTAGTGTGTAGGATGGTAATTTATCATAGGGGAGATTTGGTTTAAGATGGAGGGTCATATAAATGCCACCTTGTGGGGAGTAGAAAGAACGTTGAAAACGGCCTCGGCCAGCTGTTTGATAGGAAGCTAGATAGAGGGTGTTTGCTTCATTCCCTAAATCAATTGCTTCTTTTGCATCTAATTGTGTTGATTTTGTTTCGGGTTTAAAACTGATTTTAATTGGAAGATTTTCTTCTAGAAGTTCTGGAAGAATAAGGTCTCCATTCACCAGTTTATATCCTTTGTTTTTGATACTATCAATTTTAATGCCTTCTTGTTCTAGACGCTTGATGGCTTTCCAAATTGATGTTCGGGTCAGTGATAGTTCTTCTGCAATCTTTTCTCCGCTGATATAATCGGTTTCTTTTGCTAGAATTTGGTAGACGGCTTGGTATGATTTCATGGTGTTTCCTTTCCTTAGGAATTGTAAATGATTTAAATATAGTTTGGATAGTTGGTCAAATCTTTATTATATTACTACTATTTTAACATATGCCTAGTATTTTCGGCACGATTTTTTGGAGTGAATCTAGTCATTAAGCTTGAGTTGTGAAATCTCAGTATTTTGCTCGCTTTTTTACTTAGGGAAGCGTTTCCTTTGTTTTCAAATTGCTAAAAAAGTGGTACAATAAAGGGTAGCTTACCATTATCTGAATCAATTGATTTGGAGAGAAAGGATTCATTTTGAAATCAATAGGCTTTATTGAAAAGCTGAAAGGGTTGTCTAGTAAAGAGCTGATTTTATTGGGAATTATCCTGAGTATCTTTTTACCCTTTTATCTTTTTGTAGTTGTATTCTGTTTATATATTATCAGTTTAATTTTTACAGGGGACATGAAAAGTATTCTTCAGAAAATGGGGGAGCATCCGATGCTGCTTCTTTTTCTTGGTTATAGTACTGTTATATCCGTTTTTGCGCAAAATTGGATGGGAGTTGTGGCTTCAGTAGGAATATTTCTATTTACTGTTTTCTTTTTGCACTATCAGTCGATTTTATCACATAAATTCTTTCGATTGATTTTGCAGCTCGTCTTATTTGGTAGCGTATTGTCAGCTGCTTTTGCGAGTTTAGAGCATTTCCAAATTGTGAAGAAATTCAATTATGCTTTTCTTTCACCCAATATGCAGGTGTGGCATCAGAATCGTGCAGAAGTGACCTTCTTTAATCCTAATTATTATGGAATTATTTGTTGTTTCTGTATCATGATTGCCTTCTATCTTTTTACAACGACCAAGTTGAATTGGTTGAAAGTATTCTGTGTGATTGCAGGCTTTGTGAATCTCTTTGGTTTGAACTTTACTCAAAATCGAACCGCCTTTCCTGCTATTATCGCTGGAGCCATCATTTATCTCTTTACGACCATTAAAAACTGGAAGGCCTTTTGGCTTAGTATTGGGGTCTTTGCGATTGGCTTGAGTTTCCTGTTTTCTAGTGATTTGGGAGTTCGGATGGGGACTTTAGATTCTTCTATGGAAGAACGCATTTCTATCTGGGATGCTGGGATGGCCTTGTTTAAGCAAAATCCTTTTTGGGGTGAGGGGCCATTGACTTATATGCACTCTTATCCTCGGATAAATGCTCCTTATCATGAACATGCTCACAGTCTGTATATCGATACGATTCTGAGTTACGGAATTGTGGGGACCATTTTATTAGTTTTGTCTTCTGTCGCTCCTGTTCGATTGATGATGGATATGAGTCAGGAGTCGGGGAAACGTCCGATTATTGGTCTTTATCTGTCTTTCCTTACAGTGGTTGCTGTGCACGGAATTTTTGACTTGGCCCTCTTCTGGATTCAGTCCGGTTTCATTTTCTTACTAGTTATGTGCAGTATTCCATTAGAGCATCGAACGTTGGTATCGGACATGACGGATTAAGTATATAAGAGTAAAATCTTCTACCTTGTGTAGGAGATTTTTTTACTAGAAAAAATTATTTCCAAATCGAAATAGTTGACAGTTGGAATAATGAGTGTTACAATTGTGTTATTCTTTTCGATATCGAAATAAATTGGAGGTGTTATGAAAGATAGTCATTTGCTAGCCCATCATATTCGTTTGTTGAATGGGCGGATTTTTCAAAAGTTACTGAGCCAAGATCCTGAAGCTCTTTATCGTAGTGAACAGGGTAAGATTTTAGCGGTTTTATGGAATAGTGAAACTGGCTGTGCAACTGCGACAGATATTGCGCTTGCGACTGGTCTTGCTAATAATACGCTGACGACTATGATAAAAAAGCTAGAAGAACAAAATCTTGTAACTGTTAGTCCATGTGGAGAAGACAAGCGTAAGAAGTATTTAGTTTTAACAGACTTGGGGCATTCTCAGAAAGAAGTGGGACATCGTGTCAGTCAGAAATTGGATACGATTTTTTACAAAGGATTTTCAGAGGAAGAAATTCGGCAGTTTGAAGCCTTTCAAGAAAGAATTTTAACTAATCTGAAAGAGAAGGAAAATGAGGTTTAAATCATGTCAAAACAAGTGAAAAATGCTCATAACCTATACATTCATACCATTCAAGATGGACGAGTTGCTGAGGCTCAAGCCCAATCTGTAGGCGATACTTATATCCAACACTCGACAGGTGTACCTGACGGGAAAGAAGGGTTTGCGGCCTTCTTTGCAAATTTCTTTGAGCGTCATCCAGAACGTCAGATTAAGATTGTCCGTACTATTGAGGATGGCAATCTGGTCTTTGTTCATGTTCATCAATATCTGAATGGTGGGGAAGCTCAATGGGTGACAACGGATACTTTCCGCGCGGATGAGAATGGACGTATCGTGGAGCATTGGGATGTTATTGATTACTATCGCACACCTGAAAATGAGCAGTTAGCCCAGATCTTTGGAGATTTTAAGATCAAGGATTTGGACAAGACAGCAGAAAATAAAAAAACTGTTCGTCGTTTCTTGACAGAAATTTTCCAAAATGGGGAACTGGAGCAGTGGAGTGATTATGTGGCAGACGATTTGATTCAGCATAATCATGAGATTGGAAAAGGAAGTGATGCTTATAAAAACTATATGGCTGAACATGGTGTCACTTTCGACTTTGTTTTCCAATTATTAGGACAAGGAAACTATGTGGTTAACTATGGTCAGACTCAGATTGATGGCCTTGCCTATGCCCAGTATGATATCTTCCGACTAGAAAACGGTAAAATTGTGGAGCATTGGAACAATAAGGAAGTTATGCCAAAGGTTGAAGATTTGACCAACCGAGGAAAGTTTTAAATTGAGGATACAGAATGATTGAATACAAAAATGTAGCGCTACGCTACACAGAAAAAGATGTTTTGAGAGATGTCAATTTACGGATTGAGAATGGGGAGTTCATGGTTTTAGTTGGACCTTCTGGGTCCGGTAAGACGACCATGATCAAGATGATTAACCGTCTTTTGGAACCGACTGATGGAAATATTTATATGGATGGCAAGCGCATCAAAGATTATGATGAGCGGGAACTGCGTCTTTCTACTGGTTATGTTTTACAGGCCATTGCACTGTTTCCCAATCTAACGGTTGCAGAAAATATTGCCCTGATTCCTGAGATGAAGGGTTGGACTAAGGAAGAAATTGCTCAGAAAGCAGAAGAGCTTTTGGCTAAGGTTGGTTTACCAGTAGCCGAGTATGGGCATCGACTTCCTAGTGAATTATCTGGTGGAGAACAGCAAAGGGTTGGTATTGTTCGTGCTATGATTGGTCAGCCTAAGATTCTCCTCATGGATGAACCTTTTTCAGCCTTGGATGCAATTTCGAGAAAACAGTTGCAGGTTCTGACTAAAGAATTGCATAAAGAGTTTGGGATGACAACTATTTTTGTAACCCATGATACGGATGAAGCCTTGAAGTTAGCGGACCGTATTGCTGTCTTGCAGGATGGAGAAATTCGTCAGGTGGCGAATCCCGAGACGATTTTAAAAGCTCCTGCAACAGATTTTGTAGCAGACTTGTTTGGAGGTAGTGTTCATGACTAATTTAATTGCAACTTTTCAGGATCGTTTTAGTGATTGGTTGACAGCTCTATCTCAACATTTGCAGTTGTCACTTTTGACTCTGTTACTAGCTATTTTGCTTGCGATTCCTTTGGCTGTTTATCTTCGCTATCATGAGAAGTTGGCGGACTGGATCTTGCAGATTGCAGGGATTTTCCAGACTATCCCGTCACTGGCCTTGTTGGGACTCTTTATCCCCTTGATGGGAATTGGAACCTTGCCAGCTTTAACAGCGCTAGTGATTTATGCGATTTTCCCGATCTTACAAAATACCATCACTGGGCTAAAGGGAATTGATCCAAGTCTGCAGGAGGCTGGGATTGCCTTTGGGATGACTAGATGGGAGCGACTCAAGAAGTTTGAAATTCCACTTGCCATGCCTGTCATTATGTCTGGGATTCGGACGGCGGCCGTTTTGATTATCGGTACGGCAACCTTGGCGGCCTTGATTGGTGCAGGGGGACTAGGTTCCTTTATCCTTTTGGGAATTGACCGTAATAATGCTAGTCTGATTTTAATCGGGGCCCTTTCTTCTGCAGTGCTGGCTATTGCCTTTAACTTACTATTAAAAGTGATGGAAAAAGCAAAATTGCGGACGATTTTCTCTGGTTTTGCCTTGGTGACAATATTGCTCGGTCTGTCTTATAGTCCAGCCCTCTTGGCTCAAAAAGAGAAAGAAAACTTGGTGATTGCTGGGAAATTGGGTCCAGAACCAGAAATTTTGGCCAATATGTATAAGTTGCTGATTGAAGAAAATACCAGTATGACTGCAACTGTTAAACCGAATTTTGGGAAAACAAGCTTCCTCTATGAAGCTCTGAAAAAAGGCGATATTGACATCTATCCTGAATTTACTGGTACGGTGACTGAAAGCCTGCTTCAACCATCACCGAAAGTGAGTCATGAGCCAGAGCAGGTTTATAATGTGGCGCGTGATGGTATTGCTAAACAGGATCATCTAGCCTATCTCAAACCTATGTCTTATCAAAATACCTACGCTGTAGCTGTTCCGAAAAAGATTGCTCAAGAATATGGCTTGAAGACCATTTCAGACTTGAAAAAAGTGGAAGGACAGTTAAAGGCAGGCTTTACTCTCGAATTTAATGACCGTGAAGATGGAAATAAGGGCTTGCAATCAATGTATGGTCTTAACCTCAATGTAGCGACCATGGAGCCAGCCCTTCGCTATCAGGCAATTCAGTCAGGCGATATTCAAATCACGGATGCCTATTCAACTGATGCGGAATTGGCGCGTTATGATTTGCAGGTCTTGGAAGATGACAAGCAACTCTTCCCACCTTATCAAGGAGCGCCACTCATGAAAGAAGCTCTTCTCAAGAAACATCCTGAGTTGGAGAAAGTTCTCAATAAATTGGCTGGTAAAATTACTGAAAGCCAGATGAGTCAGCTCAACTACCAAGTCGGTGTTGAAGGCAAGTCAGCAGAACAAGTAGCCAAGGAGTTTCTACAAGAACAAGGTTTGTTGAAGAAATAGTTTGAAAAGCTAAACTCAACTTGGTTAAATGTCTATATAGAAGAATGCTCAGACAATGTCGTCTGGGCTTTTTTGATATTAGAGTTACTGAATGTCTTTCAAAATGGAAAATAAGAGGAAATTTTTAGGATTTTCTAAAATTTTACTGTAAATACACTTGACTATTCACAAAATAGGTGTATAATGTGTTGTGAACTACTTAACAAATAAAGATTTCCAGCTCATGTCGACTAAGGATGGAAATCTTGTGTATAGACAGTTCAGTAGATATATAATAGAGCGTTGCGTCCGAAAGTCTATCCAGACACGGCTCTTTAAAAACAAAAGGAGAAGATTATGAAAACAGAACCGATTCATCGTACCAGTATGTGGAAATTTAAGTTAAGTGCTGCCACCATGACTTTGATTCCTGCTGCCGTGGGGATTAACTATGTTGCTAAAGCCTTGGCGGAGGGGTTAAAGTTGCCCGTTTGGCTGGGGTCTTTGGGAACCTTTCTTACCAGCATGTTGGCTGGGCCGGTTGCCGGTGCCATTAGTGGTTTCATCAACAACGTGATCTATGGGCTGACCTTATCGCCAATTTCAACCGTGTATGCGATTACCAGCATCGGAATTGGGATTGCTGTCGGAGTTTTGCACGCCAATGGGTGGTTCTCGTCAGCGCGACGAGTATTTGTTTCTGCTATTATTATTGCCATCGTTTCAGCTGTCATTTCAACGCCACTCAACGTCATCTTTTGGGGTGGTCAGACCGGTATCGCTTGGGGTGACTCATTGTTTGCGGTAATGGTCGCCAATCATGCACCAGTGTGGCTGGCCTCATTTACCGATGAGTTTGTCTTGGATATTTTGGATAAAGTCTGCGTGGCCTACCTGGCATTCTTCATCTATCGTCAGCTGCCGAAGCGGATGGTGCACTTCTTTAGCGATGATAAATGATGACTGATAAAACATTGATTTCTGGAGCGCCACGGGTCAAGCTCAAGTGGTACCAGGTGATCGATCCGATTACTAAGCTCTTGTTCATCTTGGACATGACGTTGTTGAGCTTTGCCAGTATGAATTTATTGCTTCAGGCCGGATTAATTCTTGTCGCAACACTGCTATTGTTATTTTCCAAATTGAGTTCTACCACCTTTAAGGCGCTGGGATTCAGCCTGTTTCTGATTTGCACCATGTTGATCATCCAAGGGTTATTTTACAGTCGGAATCAAACTGTGCTGTTTTCTGTGCTTGGGGTGTCGTTCTACAAAGAAGGCCTGATTTACGCCACCACTCTGGGTTGTCGAGTATTGGTGATTATTTTGACCAGTGGCTTTTTTATGGTGACCACGAGTATTTCAGAAAACGCGGCCTATTTGGAACTGTCCGGATTGTCTTATAAAACCGTCTACGTTCTGATGTCGGTGTGTTATATTTTGCCGGAAATGATGCGCAATATGCGGAAAATCCAGCAGGCACAAAAAGTTCGCGGAACCAATCCGCAAAAAACGTTGATTCAGAAATTAAAGTCAGTCCTGCCGGTTCTAATTCCATTGGTGATTAAGACCTTGGATCAATCGATGACGCGGTCGATTTCTCTCCAACTGAGAGGTTTTGATAATCTCAACCGGACTGTCAGAACCTCCCAGCGCGTGTATCGCCTGTCGCGGACGCTGCACATTGGTCTGACTGGATTGGCAATTTTATTGATTGGGTGGAAGATATGGACGAAGATAAACGGATTGTAATTGAAAATTTGACCACCCGTTATCCGGGTACTGAGCAACCACAACTGCGTCAGATTAACGCGGAGGTTCATACCGGCCAGGTGGTTGGGATTATCGGGAATAGCCACTCCGGCAAATCGACTTTGTGCCGTGTGCTGGCAGGGGTCATTCCCAAAATTGTGTCTGCTGAGATTGAGGGCGATTGGCACATGTTTGGCCAGCGAGTGTCCGACAATTGGCCCGTTTATAATGCCATGAATGGAGTTGTACTGCAAAATCCAGCTGGCCAACTAAGCGGGTTGGCAGACACGGTTGCCGATGAAATCGCCTTTGACTTGATTAATCAGGGAATGGCTGAAGAACTGATTCAAAAACGGGTTGAAGAAGTTGCCACGCAAATGGGGCTGATTGAACAGCTGAATTTGCGTCCCGAGAGCCTTTCCGGTGGTCAGATTCAGCGGTTGGCAATTGCCACGGCGATTGCGGCTAACCCGGCTGTTTTGATTATGGATGATCCGACCAGTCAAATGGATCCCCTTGGCCGCCGACAATTTTTCCAATGGCTGGCCCAAGTCAAAGAGACGACTGTCTTCATTGTCACCAGTGAAATTGACGATTTGTGCGAAGTCGCCGACGTTGTGTGGGTGCTGCACGAGGGTCAAATGGTAGCCCAGGGCAGGCCGGGTGAGGTGTTTAATCATTTGGCAGCTGACTGGCAGATTCCAGCCCCGACAATCCAGCAACTTGCTCAAAAAATGGATTGGCACTTGGCTGATGGCCGGTATCCGGTGAATTACGCTGATCTGAAGGAGGTACGTTATGTCCACAATTGAACTGAGCCACCTGACGTTCACTTATTCGGAACGGTCCTTTAGCTTGGATGTTGAAGACAAACACTTCGCCGATCCGATGGTGGCGATTGTCGGCCAAAATGGTGCCGGCAAATCAACGCTCTTCAAATTGTTGACGGGTTTGCTGACACCACAAACCGGTGTGATTAAGATCGATGGAGAAAATTTTAATGATCTTAAACCAGTCGAAAAGTTACTGAAGGTTGGGATTACTTTTCAGAATCCTGACGATCAGCTTTTCAACCCGACCGTTCAACGAGAGGTGGAGTGGAGTGTCGCGCAGGTCATGGATGACCACGACACGATTACGAGGCGGGCTTTAGCGGCTCTAAAAAGAGTTGGCTTGGATGATAAAACAGCTGAAAGTCCATATGACCTGTCATTGTCGGAACGCAAGCTGTTGAGCGTTGCCACAGTTTTGGCAGTGGATCCGGCGATTTATTTATTTGATGAGCCGATGATGTCGCTTGATTGGGAAAGCCGGCGCAAGTTGACCGCAATTTTCCATCAGTTGGCTGATTCGGGCCACCAAGTTGTGACCATCACCCATGACATGGATTGGGTCGCCGCCGAGTTTGAGTCGGTGTATGTTATGGAACACGGGAAGTTTGGCTTCGCCGGCAGTCCACGGGAATTGTTCAGCAATCACGAACTTGTCCAGCGAGTGGGATTACTACCACCGCGGATTATGGACATAGCGGAGTCGCTGGGTGATTCACAGACATATTTATCGGTTAATGATTATTGCCAGAAAAATCGAGATGTATAGAAAAAGTCACCTCTGCGGGTTTTCCAGGTTGAAGGATTAACTTCAGCTTCTGGCAAGAACTCACATGGGTGACTTTTGTGTTTAATAACGTTTCATGATCATCGGGTGCTTCCTCAGATCACTCGGTTTGATTTTACTTTGTTTCATGGTCATAATCATATACCATTTCTTTTGGATTTTTTGTTTGACTAATACAAAATAGGTCTTCATAGGTCTTCGCATTTTTAGCGCCCATTAGGATCATCAGTATAATTTTCTGAATTAGGAGACTGTCCCATCACTATTCGAACTTCGTCTCCCAACTTACGCTGTTCCCATTCATCCATGAATCCTTTAAATCGCAATTCTGGAACTTTCTTTTTAACTGAATCATCTATTTTCGCCATAGTCCCCACCATTTTATTGGTTTTTCTTGTTCTTCTATCCTTTTTTGATCTTTGATTTGTTCCTGCAAATTTTCCAACTTCTCTTTAAGAGCGTTCACTTCATCTTTATATTGATTGTCTAAGTGTTTGGATTCTGTTTCCTGTGAGGGCATTTTGAGGGCTTTTAAGTTATCATTTTCCGCCTTGTATTCTTCTAGCAACTTTTTATCTTGCAAGGCTAATCGTTGTTACTGGTCTAACAAATTAGTTAGTTTTTCTATTTGTTGGTCTTTGGTATTTGATTTGATACTACTTTCTACTTTACCTAAAATTATTTTTTCTGCTTTAGAATTTATTAGATTAGACCCATTGGAACTTTTAAGCTGTAATTCTTTTGGTAATCTTTGGTAGTGATATTGAATATTTTGTTTTGTAACACTCAACTCATCCGCCAGCTCTTTGATCGTTTTTAAGTCTTCACTCATGGTTTAAGTCCTGCCTTTTAACCGTTGGTAGATATTGTTCAATGGCTTTTTTGAGGTAGCGTGCGATATTATGCTTAGAATATTCTTCACGTCTGTTGGCAACATAAGACAAGTGGTCTTTAACACTATTTAGCCCTCTTAATTCTTTCAGTTCGTCATAGAGGGGGTAAACATGGACTTGCAATCCTGCCATGATTTTTGTATCTTGCATTTCAAACGGACTTAGCAACATATTTTCTAGCAATAGCGTGGTGTACTTGCTTTTCATTGCTTCAATAGCTAGCTTATCTTCGGTTTCTGCTTTGCGTGCTTTATCTTCTTGATAGGCGGTATCTTCTAACTTATAGCTGTTATCGTCTGCTCGACGTTTCTTTCGTAACCAGATATCCAATGTTAAACCGTCCGCATCAATCGCTCGATAGAGATAATGCCAACGCCCCTTAATTTTGATATAGGTTTCATCCATTTTCCACGAATAGAAGGACTGTTTATTTTTCTTTTTCCAGAGATGATAGAGGATTTTACTGTATTCTTGAACCCACCGATAAATCGTAGTGTGACAAACATTTATTCCATGGTCATAAAGCAATTCCTGAACTTCACGATAGCTCAGATTGTAACGTAGGTAATAACCAACAGCGACAATGATGACGTCTTGTTGGAATTGTTTGCCTTTAAAATGATTCATCTCTCAAGCCTTACTAACCTTTTTTCTGCTCTTTGAGAAGCTGAAGGTCGTGCTAGTAACTACCTATTTGGTTTGATTAATTCCATCATTTATCTGGTGCTTGCCCTTCAAAAAGGCTTCTATGGTGAGGTTTTAACAACTCTCTATTTTACAATTATGCAGCCAATTGGTCTCTTGGTTTGGATTTATCAAGCCCAGTTTAAGAAAGAACAACAAGAGTTTGTCGCGCGTAAACTAGATGGCAAGGGTTGGACAAAGTATCTTTCCATTAGTGTTCTTTGGTGGTTGGTTTTTGGCTTTATTTATCAGTCTATCGGTGCCAATCGTCCCTATCGCGATTCCATCACAGATGCGACCAATGGGGTAGGGCAAATCCTCATGACAGCTGTTTACCGTGAACAATGGATATTCTGGGCAGCTACCAATGTCTTTTCAATCTATCTCTGGTGGGGAGAAAGCCTGCAAATTCAAGGGAAATACCTGATTTATCTCATCAACAGTCTAGTTGGTTGGTATCAATGGAGCAAGGCTGCTAAGCAGAATACGGATTTACCTAACTAGGAAAAGATGTTTGAAAGTGCTGTTTTGAGATTTCGATTAAAACACATAGAGTTGATAATAAAGTATTTTATAGTTAATTGAAACAAGAACAAGACAAAAGAGCCTCAAAAAAAGTATTGCAACTTGGTAATACCTTTTTGAGGTG
>CAJNDL010000043.1 GCA_905221505.1 bacterium | reverse complement strand
TTTTCTAGTTCATCATAAATAAAGCTAAAATCACAGAGTTCAGTTAGCTGACGTAAAAAGTGGGTTTTAGGAACCACTATATCATACAAACTAGAATAAGGACTGACATCCATAGTTAACTGATTATCAAGCATTATTTCACCTCATCTCTAGTATAACAAAAAAGCCATCAATTTGATGACTTTTTCAGTAGGCTTGTATCGTGCAAAGGTTCTTTTGTTTACTAGTTTATGTGACTTGGCAACCAGCTGAGTGTAAAGGTTAGTTGCTCAGCTTTCAAGAGATCTTGGTGTTGAATGCTAGATACTGGGGTCTTATCCAGTCGGCATTCTTTGATAAAGTTGAAGTGGCTGTGGTTTTGCTTAGTATAAATATCTAGCCATTTATTTTCCTTAGCCAGGTAGATACGGAGGTGGTCAAAGAGAGGGATTCCGAGATCATAGCTTGGTTTTCCTGGACAGGTAGGATAAAATCCGAGAGCTGACCAGATGTACCAAGCAGAGAGACTGCCATTGTCTTCATCTCCAGGATAGGCTTGCCAACTTGGGTGAAAGGCTTTCTGACGTAAGGTCTTGATAAGAAGGGCAGTGTAGTCAGGGTAGTTGCTGTAACGGAAGAGATAAGGAATGTGGAAGCTAGGCTGGTTGGAAATGGCGATTTGTCCAAAAGGAGCGGTAGCCATCTCGCTCATTTCGTGAATCTCGTAACCATAGCCTGTCGTCTCAAAGAGGGGAGCATCTTGACAGGCTTTCAAAAGATAGTGGCTGAAGACTTCTCTTCCACCCATAAGCTGGATTAAGTCTGGGATGTCGTGGAGGACACCTAAAGTCGCTTGAATGGCAGAACATTCGGCATAATCACGTCCCCAACTATAAGGAGAGAAGTTAGGACGGAAGTTTCCTTGGTTATCACGCGCACGCATATAGCCTGTTTCAGTATCAAATAGATGGCGGTAATTTTGTGAAGCGGTTTTATAAGTTTCTGCGATGTTATCCTGACCAAGTTTTTTGGCACAGCTGGCGATACAAAAGTCGCTATAGGCATAGTCTAGGGTATGGCTGACGCTTTCGTGGTGGTCGGTAGAGAGGTAGCCAAGCTCTTGGTATTGGGCTAGTCCGTGACGACCATTGATGCCGAGAGGGTCGGACTTGCTGGCTGTTTCAAGCATGGCTTGGAGGAGTTCTACTTCTAGGTCAGGAGCCATGTCCTTGCAGGCGCTATCTGCGATAATACCATCTAAAAGAGTACCCGGCATCATGCCACGTTCATCTGGAGCCAGCCATTTTGGAAGAAACCCGGTATCGCGGTAGCTATTGAGGAAACCTTCTAAAAAGAGACGATAATGCTCTGGTATGATAAGGGCAAAGAGGGGGAAGGTGGTGCGGAAGGTATCCCAGAAACCATTGTTGCTAAAGAGGACACCGGGCTTGACAGTACCAGTAGCCAGATCCATGTGGATGGCTTGCCCTGATTCATTAACCTCATAAAAAGTTTGAGGAAATAGGAATAGTCTGTAAAGGCAGTGGTCAAAGAAGGTTCGGTCAGCCTCTCCTGTCTCGATAACGTCAAAACGATGGAGGAGTTTTTCCCAGTTCGCTTGGGCACTTGCTTTACAGCTATCAAAATCTTCTTGAGGTAGATTGACTAGAGCTTGAGAAGGAGAGATGAAAGAAGTGCCTAGTTGAATCTCAGCATGGCTGCTTGCTAAGTCAATTCGCCAGTCTCCACCTTCTTGGCTGACAGCAAGAATATCCGTATTCATTTGCAGGGCTGTGAACATCGTTAGTGGATTTTTGTTGGTTTCAGTTTTTCCTTCTTGTCGTAGGGCTAGAGTTCGCTTATCTACTTGCTCTACGGTCAGTTCATCTGCTGCGTGAAGATAGAGGGAGAGGGCTTTACCCTGATTTTGCTCTAAGCGAATAGAAGCGCCGTAGCAAGTCGGTGTGAGCTGGCTTTCAATCTGATAACGAAGGGAGAAAATTTTCAGATAATGAGGCTGAAAGGAGGATTTATCCATATCATAGGAAGATTGGCGGTGGAAGAGGCTGTCTCCACCTAGTTGGTCTGTGACAGGTGTCAGAAGAAGCCAAGAATAGTCTCCGATCCAAGGACTAGGCTGGTGGGTTAATCGAATCCCCTGAAAGATGGGCAAATGCGGATCGAAAAACCAAGCTCCTTCCTGATCAATGGTCTGGGGCACAAAGTAATTCATCCCAAAAGGAAGGCCTGTATAAGGCAGGGTATTTCCACGAGAAAAGGCATGCTTACTGGCAGTTCCAAAGCGGGTATCGATGGTTTCAAGTAGTGGTTTCATAGTCTTTCCTTTAGCTGTTTTTCTACATTATATCAGAAAAAGAGAGCCTTTAGAAAAGGAGTTTCGAAGATAACTAGTTTGTAGAAAAATGACTATCATTTGTGTATGTATTTTCTGTTCCAAAAGCTATATACTGAAAATGAAACTTGTTTGAAAGAGGAAATTGCACGATGATTTATTCGAAAGAAATTGTTAGAGAATGGCTAGACGAAGTAGCAGAGCGGGCTAAGGACCATCCGGAGTGGGTGGATGTCTTCGAGCGTTGCTATACAGACACCTTGGACAATACGGTTGAAATCCTAGAAGATGGTTCAATCTTTGTGCTCACAGGAGATATTCCTGCTATGTGGCTTCGGGATTCGACAGCCCAACTCAGACCCTACCTGCATGTGGCTAAAAGAGATGCCCTCCTGCGTCAGACCATTGCAGGTTTAGTCAAACGTCAGATGACCTTGATTCTCAAGGATCCTTATGCTAACTCATTTAACATTGAGGAAAACTGGAAGGGGCACCACGAGACCGACCATACCGACCTTAATGGTTGGATTTGGGAACGCAAGTATGAGGTGGACTCGCTTTGCTATCCTTTGCAGTTGGCTTATCTCCTCTGGAAAGAGACTGGTGAGACTAGTCAGTTTGATGAGACTTTTGTAGCAGCGACCAAGGAAATTCTTCATCTGTGGACGGTAGAACAAGACCACAAGAACTCCCCTTATCGTTTTGTTCGAGATACGGACCGCAAGGAAGACACCTTGGTAAATGATGGCTTTGGACCTGATTTTGCAGTGACAGGTATGACTTGGTCCGCCTTTCGCCCGAGTGATGACTGCTGCCAGTATAGCTACTTGATTCCGTCAAATATGTTTGCTGTAGTAGTCTTGGGTTACGTGCAAGAAATCTTTGCAGAACTAGACCTAGCTGATAGCGAGAGTATTATTGCTGATGCTAAGCGTCTCCAGTCTGAGATTCAAGAAGGCATCGAAAACTACGCCTACACCACTAACAGCAAGGATGAAAAGATTTACGCCTTTGAAGTAGATGGTTTGGGAAATGCCAGCATCATGGATGATCCAAATGTACCAAGTCTACTGGCTGCTCCTTATCTGGGGTATTGCGATGTCAACGATGAAGTCTATCAAGCAACTCGTCGTACCATCCTTAGTCCAGAAAATCCATATTTCTATCAAGGAGAATATGCTAGTGGTCTCGGAAGTTCCCATACCTTTTATCGTTATATTTGGCCAATTGCCCTTTCTATCCAAGGATTGACAACAAGAGATAAGGCAGAGAAGAAATTTTTGCTGGATCAGCTGGTTGCTTGCGATGGGGGCACAGGTGTCATGCATGAAAGCTTCCATGTGGACGACCCAACTCTCTACTCTCGTGAATGGTTCTCTTGGGCCAACATGATGTTCTGCGAGTTAGTCTTGGATTACCTGGATATTCGTTAATCTAGGATTTTACTTGTTTTTAGTCAGTTTACTAAGACAAAGTAACTGAATATTTACTTCTTTCAAATTTCATCTCAAATCGTAGTTAAATTCTTGATAAATGAAATATTTAGAGTTAAACTGTTGGTGATTTGTTGAATTTGATTGAGCAAATCTTACATCCAAAAATGTTAACAATAAAAATTTAAATTTAGAATGAGGTTTTACTTCATGGAAAATGTTGTTGTACATATTATCTCACATAGTCACTGGGATCGTGAGTGGTACTTACCTTTTGAAAGCCACCGTATGCAGTTGGTGGAATTGTTTGACAATCTCTTTGATCTCTTTGAAAATGACCCTGAGTTCAAGAGCTTCCACTTGGATGGTCAAACCATTGTCCTTGATGACTACTTGGAGATTCGCCCTGAAAATCGCGACAAAGTCCAACGTTACATCGACCAAGGCAAACTTAAAATTGGTCCCTTTTATATCTTGCAGGATGACTACTTGATTTCAAGTGAAGCCAATGTCCGCAATACTCTTATTGGTCAGCAAGAAGCTGCAAAATGGGGCAAATCAACTCAGGTTGGTTACTTCCCAGATACCTTTGGAAATATGGGGCAAGCACCTCAAATCCTTCAAAAATCAGGCATTCACGTGGCAGCCTTTGGTCGTGGTGTGAAACCGATTGGATTTGACAACCAAGTTCTCGAAGATGAGCAGTTTACTTCTCAGTTTTCAGAAATGTACTGGCAGGGTGCGGACGGAAGTCGTGTTCTCGGTATCCTCTTTGCCAACTGGTACAGTAATGGGAATGAAATCCCTGTTGATAAAGACGAGGCCTTGACCTTCTGGAAACAAAAATTGTCAGACGTGCGTGACTATGCTTCGACCAACCAATGGTTGATGATGAACGGCTGTGATCACCAACCTGTACAGAAAAATCTGAGTGAAGCTATTCGTGTGGCAAATGAACTCTTCCCAGATGTGACCTTTGTGCACAGTTCTTTTGATGAATATGTCCAAGCCGTGGAAAGTGCCCTACCAGAGCAGTTATCAACGGTTACAGGTGAGTTGACCAGTCAGGAAACAGATGGTTGGTACACACTTGCCAACACTTCTTCATCTCGCATTTACCTCAAACAAGCCTTCCAAGAAAATAGCAATCTGCTAGAACAAGTGGTAGAACCCTTGACTATTATCACTGGGGGTCATAACCACAAGGACCAGTTGACTTATGCTTGGAAAACACTTTTGCAGAATGCACCCCATGATAGCATCTGTGGTTGTAGTGTGGACGAAGTTCACCGTGAGATGGAAACCCGTTTTGCCAAGGTCAACCAAGTTGGAAACTTTGTTAAGAGCAACTTGCTCAATGAGTGGAAGGGTAAAATCGCTACAGCTAAGGCTCAAAGTGATTATCTTTTTACGGTTATTAACACAGGCTTGCATGATAAGGTTGATACGGTTAGCACAGTAATTGATGTTGCGACTTGTGATTTCAAGGAATTGCACCCAACAGAAGGTTACAAGAAGATGGCTGCTATTACCTTGCCAAGCTACCGTGTGGAGGACTTGGATGGTCGTCCTGTAGAGGCTAAAATCGAAGACCTTGGGGCTAATTTTGAGTATGATTTACCAAAAGACAAGTTCCGCCAAGCTCGTATTGCCCGTCAAGTGCGCGTGACCATCCCAGTTCACCTAGCACCGCTTTCTTGGACAACCTTCCAATTACTGGAAGGAGAACCAGAACACCGTGACGGTATTTACCAAAATGGAGTAATTGATACGCCATTTGTAACGGTGAGTGTAGATGATAACATCACAGTTTATGATAAAACAACTCACGAAGCTTACGAAGACTTTATCCGCTTTGAGGACCGTGGGGATATCGGAAACGAGTATATCTATTTCCAACCAAAAGGAACAGAGCCCATCTATGCAGATCTTAAGGGCTACGAGGTCTTGGACAACACAGCTCGCTATGCTAAGATTTTGCTCAAACATGAATTGACAGTGCCTGTCAGTGCAGATGAAAAGCTAGAAGAAGAGCAAAAAGGCATCATCGAATTTATGAAGCGTGAAGCTGGACGGTCAGAAGAATTGACAAACATTCCTCTTGAAACTGAGTTGACTGTCTTTGTTGATAATCCACAAATCCGCTTTAAGACTCGCTTTACTAACACTGCTAAAGACCACCGTATCCGTCTCTTAGTCAAGACTCATAACACACGTCCAAGCAATGATTCTGAAAGCATCTATGAAGTGGTGACACGACCAAACAAACCAGCAGCTTCATGGGAAAATCCTGAAAATCCTCAACACCAACAAGCCTTTGTCAGTCTGTATGACGATGAAAAAGGTGTGACTGTATCTAACAAGGGATTGAATGAATACGAAATCCTTGGAGACGACACCATTGCCGTGACTATTTTGCGTGCATCAGGTGAGTTGGGTGACTGGGGCTACTTCCCAACACCAGAAGCACAATGTTTGCGTGAGTTTGAAGTCGAATTTGCAATTGAATGCCACCAAGCCCAAGAACGCTTTTCAGCCTATCGTCGCGCTAAAGCCTTGCAGACACCATTTACCAGCCTTCAGATTGCTAGACAAGAAGGAAGCGTGGCTGCGACTGGTAGTCTCTTGAGTCATTCTGTTCTCAGCGTACCGCAAATCTGTCCGACAGCCTTTAAGGTAGCTGAAAATGAAGAAGGCTATGTTCTTCGTTACTACAATATGTGTAATGAAAATGTACGTGTACCGGAAAGTCAACATCTCTTCCTTGACCTACTTGAACGACCATACCCAGTTCATAGAGGCCTCATTGCACCGCAAGAGATTCGTACAGAATTCATCAAAAAAGAAGAAATTTAATTTCAAAAAGTAAACATAAAGAGAAAGGAGGGGCGAAAAAGTAAGAACGAACTGCTGATTCGCCCCTTTTTATGGTAAAAACAATGACCATTGCAACGATTGATATCGGAGGGACTGGGATTAAGTTTGCTAGTCTGACTCCTGATGGGAAAATATTGGATAAGACAAGCATTCCAACGCCAGAAAGTTTGGAGGAATTACTAGCTTGGTTAGACCAGCGCTTGTCAGAGCAGGATTACAGCGGGATTGCCATGAGTGTTCCAGGCGCGGTCAATCAAGAAACAGGTGTGATTGATGGCTTCAGTGCCGTACCTTATATCCACGGCTTTTCTTGGTATGAGGCACTTAGCTCTTATCAGCTACCTGTCCATCTTGAAAATGACGCCAACTGTGTTGGACTTAGTGAATTGTTGGCTCACCCAGAACTTGAAAATGCAGCCTGTGTCGTGATTGGGACAGGGATTGGTGGAGCCATGATTATCAATGGTAGACTTCACCGAGGTCGCCACGGCCTAGGTGGAGAATTTGGCTACATGACAACCCTTGCCCCTGCTGAAAAGCTCAACAACTGGTCGCAACTAGCGTCAACTGGGAATATGGTACGCTACGTGATTGAAAAATCTGGTCAGACTGACTGGGACGGTCGCAAGATTTACCAAGAGGCTGCAGCTGGAAATGCCCTTTGCCAAGAAGCTATTGAGCGCATGAACCGCAATCTGGCTCAAGGCTTGCTCAATATTCAGTATCTGATCGATCCAGATATCATTAGCCTAGGCGGTTCTATCAGTCAAAATCCAGACTTCATCCAAGGGGTCAAAAAAGCTGTCGATGATTTTGTAGAAACTTACGAAGAATATACAATTGCTCCAGTTATTCAAGCCTGTACTTATCATGCAGATGCCAATCTCTACGGTGCCCTTGTCAACTGGCTACAGGAGGAAAATCAATGGTAAGATTTACAGGACTTAGTTCCAAACAAGAGCAAGCAGTAGAGTTGCTTAAAAAGCACATTTCGCTACCAGATGTAGAGGTAGCTGTCGCCCAATCTGACCAAGCGTCTATCTCTATTAAGGGTGAGGGTGGACACTATCAACTAACCTACCGCAAACCTCACCAACTTTATCGTGCCTTATCCCTGTTGGCAACATCCCTAGCAGAAGGTGACAAAGTAGCGATTGAAGAACAGGCGGCTTATGAAGATTTAGCCTACATGGCAGACTGCTCTCGAAATGCAGTGCTGAATGTGGCTTCTGCCAAGCAGATGATTGAGGTCTTGGCTCTCATGGGCTACTCAGCCTTTGAGCTTTACATGGAAGACACCTACCAGATTGAGGGGCAACCATACTTTGGTTACTTCCGTGGAGCTTATTCAGCAGAGGAATTGCAGGAAATCGAATCCTATGCCCAGCAGTTTGATATGACCTTTGTGCCCTGCATTCAGACCTTGGCCCACTTGTCAGCCTTCGTCAAATGGGGTGTCAAAGAAGTGCAGGAGCTCCGTGATGTGGAGGACATTCTCCTTATTGGCGAAGAAAAGGTTTATGACCTGATTGATGGCATGTTTGCCACTCTATCTAAGCTACAAACCCGCAAGGTCAATATCGGGATGGACGAAGCCCACTTGGTTGGTTTAGGACGTTACTTGATTTTGAATGGTGTAGTAGACCGTAGTCTCCTCATGTGCCAACACTTGGAGCGCGTGCTGGATATTGCTGACAAGTATGGTTTCCACTGCCAGATGTGGAGCGATATGTTCTTTAAACTCATGTCAGCAGATGGCCAGTACGACCGTGACGTGGAAATTCCAGAGGAAACACGTGTCTACCTAGACCGACTTAAAGATCGTGTAACCTTGGTTTACTGGGATTATTATCAGGATAGTGAGGAAAAATACAATCGCAACTTCCGCAACCATCACAAGATTAGCAATGATCTTGCATTTGCAGGAGGTGCTTGGAAGTGGATTGGGTTCACACCCAACAACCATTTCAGCCGTCTCATCGCTCTTGAAGCGAACAAGGCCTGTCGTGCCAATGACATCAAAGAAGTTATCGTGACAGGTTGGGGGGATAATGGTGGGGAAACAGCCCAATTCTCTGTCCTACCAAGTTTGCAAATCTGGGCAGAACTCAGCTACCGCAATGACCTAGACCGTTTGTCTGCTCATTTCCAGACCAATACAGGTCTATCCGTTGAGGATTTTATGCAGATTGACCTTGCCAACCTCTTGCCAGACCTACCAGGCAATCTTAGTGGCATCAATCCTAACCGCTATGTCTTTTACCAGGATGTTCTCTGTCCGATTCTTGACAGACACATGACACCTGAACAGGACAAACCGCACTTCGCTCAGGCTGCTGAGACGCTTGCTAACATTAAAGAAAAAGCTGGCAACTATGCCTACCTATTTGAAACTCAGGCCCAGTTGAATGCTATTTTAAGTAGCAAAGTCGATGTGGGACGGCGTATTCGTAAAGCCTATCAAGAAGGTGATAAAGAGAGTCTGCAAGAAATCGCCAGACAAGAATTACCAAAACTCAGAAGCGAGATTGAAGACTTCCATGCCCTCTTTAGCCACCAATGGCTGCAAGAAAACAAGGTCTTTGGCTTGGATACAGTTGACATCCGTATGGGCGGACTCTTGCAACGCATTAAGCGAGCAGAAAGTCGCATCGAGGCTTATCTGGCTGGTCAGCTTGACCGCATCGATGAGTTAGAAGTGGAAATCTTACCATTTACTGACTTCTACGCAGACAAGGACTTCGCAGCAACAACAGCCAACCAATGGCATACCATTGCGACAGCTTCAACGATTTATACAACTTAAAAACAAGAACACCGAGCTCTTACTCAGAGTGTTTCTCGTGAAACATCCCTTTCTTAAAAAAGTACTCCACATAAAATAATTTGTGGAGTTTTTTCTATAATTAGTAGTTTAACCTAACCTGCAAATAGGAGTATACTAATAATGTAATCGTTATCAAAAGTCTAAAAAGGAATTTTTAGATGGATATCAAAATAAAAAGGGAGGAAATTATGAATAAGTTTTCAAAAACCTTGAGAGACAACTGGATCTTTCTCTTGATGGTTTTGCCAGGGGCACTCTGGTTGATTCTATTCTTCTACATTCCAGTATTTGGAAACGTGGTTGCCTTCAAAGACTACCACATGACCAGTAATGGATTTATAGATAGTATCGTGAATAGTAAATGGGTCGGACTCGATAATTTCAGATTCTTATTTAGTTCAAAAGACGCCTTTATCATCACTCGAAATACTGTCCTCTACAATCTAGGCTTTATCTTTATCGGTTTGATTGTATCAGTAGGGATTGCTATCATCCTCAGTGAACTCCGTTCTAAGAGAATGGTTAAGATCTTCCAAACTTCCATGTTGTTCCCTTACTTCTTGTCTTGGGTTATCATCAGTTTCTTTACAGATGCCTTCCTAAACATTGATAAAGGGGTGTTCAACCATTTCCTAGAATCTATCGGAATGAAGGAAGTCAATTTCTACGCTAACTTGGGTATTTGGCCATATCTCCTACTTTTCCTAGGTATCTGGAAAGGCTTTGGATATAGCAGTGTCATGTACTATGCGACAATCATGGGAATTGATCCAACCTACTATGAAGCCGCAACAGTGGATGGGGCTAGCAAGTGGCAACGGATCCGCAATGTAACCATTCCGCAGTTGACACCATTGGTAACTGTATTGACCATCCTTGCAGTCGGAAATATCTTCCGTGCAGACTTCGGTCTCTTCTACCAAATCCCCCACAATGCTGGTCAGCTTTATAACGTAACCAACGTCTTGGACGTATATGTTTATAATGGCTTGACTCAGACAGCGGATATCGGGATGGCTTCAGCGGCGGGTCTCTACCAATCAGTTGTCGGCTTGATTTTGGTTATCCTATCGAACTTACTTGCAAGACGAGTTGATCCAAACTCAGCCTTGTTCTAGAAAGGAGGAGAATATGGCAGAAAAGAAAATTAAAAAAGAAAAAATTGATAATGTCGGCATTCACTCCTTCAGTAAGAAAGCGGATATCTTCTTTAGTACCATTTCTGGTTTGATCGCCCTCTCTTGTATCCTACCCTTTGTATTCGTTATCGTTATTTCGGTGACAGATGAAAAGAGTATCCTTCAAAATGGGTATAGCTTCTTCCCATCACAATTTGGTTTAGACGGTTTTGAGTTCTTGGCACAGTTTAAGGATAAAATCCTACAAGCCCTCTTCATCTCAGTCTTTGTAACCGTAGTTGGGACATTGACAAATGTCTTTATCACAACAACTTATGCTTACGCCATTTCACGTACAACCTTTAAGTATCGCAGATTCTTTACTATCTTCGTACTTCTCAGTATGTTGTTCAACGCTGGTTTGGTACCAGGTTATATCATGGTCACTCGTGTACTTCAGCTTGGTGACACTGTTTGGGCCTTGATTGTTCCAATGCTTCTTTCACCATTCAATATTGTCTTGATGCGTTCCTTCTTCAAGAAGACCATTCCAGAAGCTATTCTAGAATCTGCTCGTATCGATGGTGCCAGTGAAGCCCGAATTTTCTTCCAGATCTGTTTGCCATTGTCACTACCAGGTATCGCAACCATCACGCTCTTAACAGCTCTTGGTTTCTGGAATGACTGGTTCAACGCCCTTCTTTATATCAAGAGTGACAACTTGTATCCATTGCAATATTTGCTCATGCAAATCCAACAAAATATGGACTACATCGCCAAAGCAGTCGGCCTATCCGGTCAACTGGGCGTTGCTCTACCGAAAGAAACAGGTCGTATGGCCATGGTTGTGGTCGCAACCCTTCCAATCGCGATTTTATATCCATTCTTCCAACGCTACTTTGTAAAAGGTTTGACTATCGGTGGTGTGAAAGAATAGTGCTTGTTGAGAAAAAACATTTCTCAGTTCCCAACTTCCCTTGTGTGAAGTTAATACTCTTCGAAAATCAAATTCAAACCGCGTCAACGTCGCCTTGCCGTACTCAAGTACAGCCTGCGGCTAGTTTCCTAGTTTGCTCTTTGATTTTCATTGAGTATAAGATCATTACATTGTTTATAAGTTTAAAAATAAAAAAAGGAGTTTTTATCATGAAAAACTGGAAAAAATATGCTTTTGCATCTGCTAGTGTAGTCGCTTTGGCTGCTGGTCTTGCTGCTTGTGGAAACCTTTCAGGTAACAAAAAAGCTGCTGACTCAGCTTCAGGTGATAAGACTGTTATCAAAATGTACCAAATCGGTGACAAACCGGATAATTTGGATGAATTGCTAGAAAATGCTAACAAAATCATCGGTGAAAAAGTTGGTGCTAAATTGGATATCCAATACCTTGGATGGGGTGACTATGGTAAGAAAATGTCAGTTATCACATCATCTGGTGAAAACTATGATATCGCCTTTGCAGATAACTATGTTGTAAACGCTCAAAAAGGTGCTTACGCTGACTTGACAGAATTGTACAAAAAAGAAGGTAAAGATCTTTACAAGGCACTTGACCCAGCTTACATCAAAGGTAACAGCATTAACGGTAAAATTTACGCAGTTCCAGTTGCAGCCAACGTTGCATCATCTCAAAACTTCGCCTTCAACGGAACACTTCTTGCTAAATACGGTATCGATATTTCAGGTGTAACTTCATACGAAACACTTGAACCAGTCTTGAAACAAATCAAAGAAAAAGCTCCAGATGTAGTGCCATTTGCGGTTACTAAGAACTTCATCCCATCTGATAACTTTGACTACCCAGTTCCAAATGGACTTCCATTCGTTATCGACCTTGAAGGAGACACTACTAAGATCGTAAACCGCTACGAAGTACCTCGCTTTAAAGAACACTTGAAGACTCTTCACAAATTCTATGAAGCTGGATACATTCCAAAAGACGTAGCAACAAGCGATACTTCATTTGACCTTCAACAAGATACTTGGTTCGTTCGTGAAGAAACAGTAGGACCAGCTGACTACGGTAACAGCTTGCTTTCACGTGTTGCCAACAAAGATATCCAAATCAAACCAATCACTAACTTCATCAAGAAAAACCAAACAACACAAGTTGCTAACTTTGTTATCTCAAACAACTCTAAGAACAAAGAAAAATCAATGGAAGTGTTGAACCTCTTGAACACTAACCCAGAACTCTTGAACGGTCTAGTTTATGGTCCAGAAGGCAAGAACTGGGAAAAAATTGAAGGTAAAGAAAACCGTGTTCGCGTTCTTGATGGATACAAAGGAAACACTCACATGGGTGGATGGAACACTGGTAACAACTGGATCCTTTACATCAACGAAAACGTTACAGACCAACAAATCGCAGACTCTAAGAAACAATTGGCTGAAGCTAAAGAATCTCCAGCACTTGGATTCATCTTTAACACTGACAATGTGAAATCTGAAATCTCAGCAATCTCTAACACAATGCAACAATTCGATACAGCTATCAACACTGGTACTGTAGACCCAGATAAAGCTATTCCAGAATTGATGGAAAAATTGAAATCTGAAGGTGCCTACGATAAAGTATTGAACGAAATGCAAAAACAATACGATGAATTCTTGAAAAACAAAAAATCATAAGATCAATTGATTTCGTGTATTCATTCTTAATTCCTAAAAACTGAATCACTGTTTTCCTCAGGCTTATCTGGGGGAGGCAGTGATTTTTTGAAACGAGAGCATGGATATCCATGTTTCCTTATCACTATTTAACCATTTAGGAAATCTTAAGCACTATTTAGGATTTGGAGTAAGGATTTAGGAAATTATGGCTTATATTAGAGATGTTCCGAGTTTACAAAGGAGAGTTCAAATGAAAAAGTATCAGCTTCTACTCAAAATAAGTGCAGTCTTCTCTTACCTGTTTTTCGTATTTGGCCTTTCTCAGCTGACGCTTATTGTCCAAAATTATTGGCAATTTTCTTCCCAGATTGGCAATTTCGTCTGGATTCAAAATATCTTGAGTTTGCTATTTAGCGGAGTCATGATTTGGATTCTGGTTAAGACAGGCCATGGTTATCTCTTTCGCATTCCAAGAAAAAAATGGCTTTGGTATTCAATTTTGATAGTATTAGTGGTAGTGTTCCAGATCTCTTTTAACGTTCAGACAGCTAAACATGTTCAGTCAACTGCTGAAGGTTGGGCCGTATTGATCGGTTATAGTGGGACCAACTTTGCTGAGCTAGGTATCTATGTAACCCTGTTTTTTCTGACTCCACTGATGGAAGAGCTAATCTATAGAGGATTACTGCAACACGCCTTTTTTAAGCATTCGAGATTTGGCCTTGATTTGCTTCTTCCGTCAATTTTATTTGCTCTTCCTCATTTTTCAAGCCTGCCTAGTTTGTTAGATATCTTCGTCTTTGCAACATCTGGCATCATCTTTGCTAGTTTGACCCGCTATACCAAGAGCATTTATCCTTCCTATGCGGTGCATGTGATCAATAATATAGTAAAATGAACCAAAAACAGTACAGAATGTGGTATAATCTTCTTATGGCATATTCAATAGATTTTCGTAAAAAAGTTCTCTCTTATTGTGAGCGAACAGGTAG
>CAJNDL010000042.1 GCA_905221505.1 bacterium | reverse complement strand
TTTTCTAGTTCATCATAAATAAAGCTAAAATCACAGAGTTCAGTTAGCTGACGTAAAAAGTGGGTTTTAGGAACCACTATATCATACAAACTAGAATAAGGACTGACATCCATAGTTAACTGATTATCAAGCATTATTTCACCTCATCTCTAGTATAACAAAAAAGCCATCAATTTGATGACTTTTTCAGTAGGCTCCCCCTTGATATAGCCGTTTTTTATCCCTTAATGATGAATTTTAAGAACTTTTTAGGAACTTTGTAAATTCTCAATGGCTTTTTCATAAAAGGAAGTTGCCTTTTTCTTATTGTCTTTGGATAGGTGACTATAGATGTCCATAGTCATTGAAATTTTAGAATGGCCTAGCCGTGTTTGGATTTCTTTATATGGTAGGCCAGCATTGAGCAATAGACTAGCGTGGGTATGTCGGAAGGCGTGGAAACTCAAACGAGGACATCCAGCCAGTTTTAAATGCTTTTCTAATCTAAATCTAAGCGCTCCAGCTTCTCTATAGTTGTCAAAGGTATCAGAGAACACTTTTTCAAAAGTTACCCCTATTTCCCTACCTATTTGGGATTGTCTTGCTTTATAGAGTCGAAGCATGAGAACCGTTTTGGTATCCAGTGCTATTTCTCTAATACTACTTTTACTTTTAGGACTAGTGATTTCTTTTAGGGTGTTCAAAGTCTTGGTAACTGAAATGCTACCATTCTGTAAGTCAATATCAGACCATTCCAAGGCTAGACACTCACGAATACGCAAACCAGTCGCTAGAAGTGTCTTATATAACACCGTATCAGAGAAATTTTTGTAAGTGTTTGGCAACTGATCCAGATAATCTAAGAATTTTTTCAAATTATCGTCATCCAGATATTTCAGTTTTTTCCCTTCTTTGGGTTTGCGCCGTGGGACGATGATATCACTAGCTGGGTTTGAAGCAATGACTTGCAAGGAAACGGCATAGGATAATATGCGTTTATTTAGGGCATGGAGTTGGTTATATTGCTGATAACCTTTCCCTAGTTGGTTATAATCTATTGCCCACTGGTTTACCTGGTGCTGAATGATTGGGGGTGTCAACTTATCCAGCTTGTAGTCTCCAAAGGCTGGTAGGAGATACTTTTTTATGTTGTTTTTTGCCCCTATAAGGGTGCTATGTTTGACTGTATGGCAATAATTTTCTAGCCAGAGTTCCGTCAATTCCTGATAGGTGGTAACATTAACGGCTTTTATAACCGTTGAGCCGTTTTTTTCAAACTCTACCTTGGCTTGGATAGCCTTGCTTTTGAGCCTATTCTTAGTTTTGTCTGAAATAGTTGTCTTGACTTTCTTACCTGTTACGGTATCGATACCAAGATAAACGCTGGAACGGTAAACTACTGATCCATCTTTCTTTTTGTATTCTGTAATCTTCATGGTTTTACTCCTTTTCCATCAGCAGGCAAGCAATTAGAAAAGGTTTTGAGTTTATACCATGCGAGGGGCTACGAGAATGCCCTTATTTTCGATTTTAAGCAGTCAGACGGTAAAATGTACCAGAATAAGAAACAAGGCGGATATGGGGCTGATATGAGGGTTTTAAAAAGCCCCAGTATTTCAAGAGTTTTATTTAGAAAATAAAAAGGAAGTAACAACTAAGCTACTTCCCTGGAGCGCTGAGGCTCAAAGTTTAAAAAATATGAGGGTAAACCTCTAAGTAACTTAATTATAGATTAAATTTTAATAGCTGTCCATCAGCAGGCAAGCAATTAGAAATGGTTTCATTGATTGCACCTCAAAAGAATGCACAAAAGGAGCTTTGTTAGAAGCCCCTTTTGGTAGGTCACTACTGCAACCATTCATTAAGATTAAATAAATTATAATCCATTTGGAGCTATATGTAAACAAATTAGCGAATAAGTTCGCCTTTTTTCGTCCTAAAACTGTCCCTTCCGTGTTGTTTCGTAGTCTAGTGATTCTCCTTTCTATTTGTCAATTTTGTCGTTTTTTGCGCTTTAGTCTGTAAAATCGGCTTTCTATTCTTCAATTTCCCCTGTTTTTGCACAATAGACCTTAGAAATAGGGGTGCTATTGGCGAATATGGGGGAGTTTTTTATTTTAAGTTATGTTTACTAGAATATAAAAAGAAAAGTAGCCGTATCAAATACGGCTACTATCACGTTATGGATCTAAAATCCAAATGTAAACTTTATGGAGCTAAACTCCTAATAGCTGTATTGTAATATAATTATTAAAAAATGTCAAGAGATTAGAAAAGGTATAATTCTTTTAACTTTTCGTTAATTTTGTCCAATGTGTTATCAGATACTTTCATTTTTCCGATTGGATCTAATCTATTTTTCTTTAAAATTCTATCTTTGCTGATTGTTTGAAGGTTATTACACTTGGCATAAGAACGCTTAATGTATTTTTTGTAGTATTGAGTTAATTCAATAACGTCATTTATTTCTGATTGTGTCCGTTTAAGGTTATCATCGTCTATTATCTTAGGTTGAATTATTTCGTTTGAAAATTGTTCTGTATAAGCTTGGTAGACATCCGATAAGGCAGCTTCAGTAATTGCATTATTGGAATCTAAATATTTTAGGTAGGCAAATAATTCTTTGTGTAATTTTTCAATATATTCATCAAGCAAAATAGAAGGATATTCTGCAATGACTTCGTCTATGAGTACAGTATCTATTTGATTTTTAGATGTTAGAGGAATTACTGTAAGTGTTTTTTTATAGGGACTATCTACTTTGTCTAAGACAATAGCCCAATGATTATTTGATAATTCTCCGCCTATATTTACACCGAACTCTACGAATACCAGAGAACCACGACTGAATTTCCAATATTTTCTTTTTTGAGTCTTGGCTTCAAATAAGAATTGTTCAGATTGTCTTTTAACTGCTGGTGCAAGAAATCTGTATTTAGAAGATGTATGCTTTGCTTTACCAAGTTTATAGAGTTTTTCAACTTCTATGTAGTTTTGTTTGGTTTGTTCAAAATATGGATTTTCTTTGTTCATTTTAATTCTCTCTCTATATATGCCCACGACTTCGCCGATGGTTTAGAAGATATTAGTCATCTCTATTTGTCAATTTTGCCGTTTTTTGCGCTTTAGTCTGTAAAATCGGCTTTCTATTCTTCAATTTCCCCTGTTTTTGCACAATAGACCGTAGAAATAGGGTTGCTATTGGCGAATATGGGGGTTTTTAAAGGATCTTTTCAAATACCATAGTGGTTATTTGTTCTGAGAAAATACTCTAGCAATATCTAATAGTTTTTCTCTATCATCATCTGATAAAAAGAAGAAAATTGATAGAAGTTCACTAGCCTCATCATTAAGGTAAGAAATAGCGATACTTAAAACCGATAACTCACCTAAAACATTTTGGGTTTGCTTTTCAATTGCTTCTTGATATTTTATTTTAAAATCTTCCTCATCTATGAACGAATTTTCTGAAAGGAAATTTTCAGTAAATTTTTCAGTATTAAAAGATTCTTTAATTGAAGAAATCAGTTGTTCTTGGGAGGTGTATCCAGTTAAAAGTAAAAGTTTATCAAAACCTTTTGAAAACCTTTTAGGGTCAATATCTCCAGTGTCATTGGATTCCTGTTCAAAATCATTAGTAATTCCTAATAGATGACCAATGCTTACTTTAAAATACTCTGCTAATTTTTGTAAGTATTCATATTTAATTTTTAATTCTTTTTCTTTTTCCCAGCGGGATATTGTCATCTCTGATACTCCAAGAAGTTCAGCAAGTGTTTTTTGGGTATCCCCGTTTTTTTTTCGTAACTCTTGTAATTGGTTCATTGTATATTACCTCAAGATAATTATAACATAAAAAAATATTTTTTAACAAAAATGTTAGAAACTCTTGACAACTAACATTTTATTTAGTAGAATACAGGAGAAATAACAAAAATGTTAGAAAAGAAAGGAGAAACTTCATTGCTTATTACCTCAACACAAGCAAAAGCGATTCGCCGAAAGCAGGCAGACAAGAAATTGACTGCAAAGCAAGCAGGCGAGGAAATCGGAGTAACACAAGTTACCTATCGAAAAATCCGAGACGGTGGCGAAGTAAAGCCTAGCATTTATCAAAAAGCCATGCAGTGGCTTGCGGAAGATTATTAGAAAGGAGCGAACCAATGGAACTGGTTTACATGGACGGCAAGAAAGAGCCGTATACTACGAGCGAGATTATCGCTGAATGTGCTGAAGTTACTCATCACACAATACAAGAACTTTTGAGAAAGCATAAAGCTGATTTTGAAAACTATGGAATTATCGCATTTGAAATGCGTAAATTAGACGGACGAGGGAGACCGATGAAAATCTATCGTTTGAACGAGCAACAGGCAACCTTGCTGATTACTTATCTAAAGAATACCGAACCTGTACGGCAATTCAAAATGAACCTAGTCAAAGCATTCTTTGAAATGCGTGATGAACTTTCTAAACGTTATCTTCAAAGAGAACTGGAAAAGCCAAAGCGCAAGACCTTAACCGAATCTATCAAATCATGGGAGAAAGCACCCAAGCATGCCTATAGCACTCTTACAAACCTACTGCTAAAGGGAGCGACTGGGAAAAACAAAGCCCAACTCATGCAAGAGCGAGAAAGTGAAAACGGTATTGACAGTTTAACAAGCGCGGAACTGACAAACTATCAGCGTTTGGAAGATATGGCAATAGCGATGATCAACTTGAATATGAGATATTCAGAAATTAAAGAACTAATTTTTAAAGCATAGGAGTATAGAAAATGGAAAATGATTTTAAGACAGTTACAAATGCCAAGGGAGTAGAAATTCCTAAGTATTTCAAGGATTTTAAAAAGCTAGTTGAGATGGACAGACAATTAGCCGAATATCTTTGTATGAACTACGAGAACTTGGACAGTGAAGACCTGGGCGCATTTCTTGAAACGGTGGAGCAGGGATTCAGCTGGATTCTGGATCTTATCGAAAGTAAAGACTTGCTTTATAGCCCCCAGACAGGGAAGAAAGCATGAAAAAAGGCAACAAAAAAAGTCACTTGCGGAGAGTTTGGCGACCGAAGCAAGCGACTGGATTAAGAGTATAGATATTTTTTCTATACCTAGATTATAGCATAATACAGCGGTTTCCGCTAGTACATTGAAAATAAAATAAGGTACGCTGAGAAGATTTTAAATTTTTTTCGGTTTAGGGGTTGACATTATACCGTGCATAAGTATATAATAAAAGCACGGGCAAAAGTAAAGGAGTGATATAATGAGCCCAAGAACAGGAAGACCGATAAAGGGGAATGCTAAGCGTGATAAGCGATTAGAGGTTAGACTGACAGCAGACGAATACAACGAAATTCAAGAAGTCGCTGACAGTTTGAATATTTCTAAAGCTGATACGATAGTTAAAGGCATTCAACTTTTAAAGTCACAAAAATAAAAGAAGCCTGCTACGTTCTCAACCGACCAAAGCGATAACGTAACAGACTTAGCCCCCACGAATGAGGTACGTAAATATCTTATCATGCGTACTCTTATTTGTCAAACATAGAAATAGAGTGCGCTTTTTGCGTACCCCAAAAATGAGGTATACAATGGGAAAACAACATCAAGCAGTAAAATTCAAGGATATTGCTGAAAAATTGTCCGAATTAGAGGGCAAAAATTTAGAAGAAATCGCTGGAGTATTAGGCTATCGCAACTTGGAGAGTTGTAGGGTTAACCTTTACAACCTGAGACAAAACAAACGTCTAGGATTTGAAGTAGAAAAAGGGGTGTACTCCAAGTTCGCACTCTTGGACGATTCGGTAAAAGAGGAACTGGAAGATAAGGAATTGTCAGACCGTGGGCGCTATTTGAAGAGCGTAGACCGCTACAAGGCTATGCTAAACGCCTTTTCTATCGCCTTTGATAGCACAGTCAAGGCGGAAACCAGACAAAAAGCAGAACACGACGGATTGAAAGCCTTGGACAGAATCCCAGATAAGCACTACGCCCTACTTTATGACATGATGGAGGGCTAGGATGGAAGCAAAAACCCACTTCGCTAGATTCATGCGCAGAGGCATGGAGTTAGCAAGGCAATTACATAGTAAAGAAATTCAACGTGATGAATTTGATAGAGCCTGGAAAAGATTAGGCGATCAAATCGAAAACGAAACGAAGAAAAACTAAGAAAACCGAAGTGCAGGCAAGCAATTAGAAAAGGTTTTGAAAAACGAGTGCTGACACGGCGATTCTAAGCACTTGTTTAGCGGAAATGTGGGTATTTACCCACGAAACATCACTACATGCGTCCGCCAACTAGGGGCAATCGCCCAGCGTTTGGAGTGGTACTAATCGTGTATAGGAAACAGGCAAACCAAAAGAAAAAGGTAAAAATATGAATGACTATTTTAAAGAATTTGAAAACGAGTTGGTACTTGTAGAGGAAAAGCTAGATATTTTATCAGAGTGGCATAATTCTAAGAATTATATTGGCGCAATGGAAATTGTTGAAGATTGTAATTCAGTAATTACTGATCTATGGCTAAGTTTTTATAAATTATCTGAAGCATACAAGATGCAGGAAGCTAGTCATGAAGAATTTTATAATAAGAATGTTGAGAACTTACTGGGAGAATTAAAAAAATATGACGATGAGTGTACAGAAATGTACAATAAGAAACCTGACTGGTTGCTATTCAATTACTTAAATCAAGTAATAAGCGAAAACAAGTTAAGTAATGATATTACTCATGAGACTGCTTCAACTTGGACGTATTTACGTAGTTTAGTAGTTTCTGATTTACAAAAAAGAGGGCTATTAAAATGAATGAACTAGATTTAAGCAATACACAGGCGCTTATTTTTACCGTGATTTTGATTGGCTTTCTCATATATCTAAATCATCGAGACCGCAAAAAGTGCGCTCAAATGGAGCTAGAAAACAGGAAACTAGGAGAAAGACCGAGTGAAAGTTTAAGCCCTGACTATGGTCGATATATCCAGCTTGCAGGCATTAAGCCGTGGAGGTGATGATATGTTTGAAAGGATGATTGAAGAACTTCAAATAAAAATATTAGAAGCCTTAGAACGTTACCTGAAAAGCCATGAGAAAATACCTCCCCGAATCATTGGACTGATTTCCGCAAAACGAGTACAAGAAGAGTTAGATATAAAATACTTGACCTTACAAAAATGGGAAAAAATGGGCTTGAAGCGTTATCAGCCTCCAGGAGACGATAGCAGAAAAGTTTATTATAAAGTGGACGAGATCCGTAAGTTTATGGGGGTGGGAGAATGAGAGTGATAGAGTTAACCTTGTCTAGTGAGAAATTGGCCTTGTTTGGCTTTCTCAAGTCTACCCCTACCCAAGCTTGGAAGAATGGGAAACACTTCAAATTCATCTACTTTGAACCGATAGGCGAGGCGCTGACGGATTTCCACTATAAAGGTTTGTATGTGGCTGTCAAAGATGAAAAAGAGCAAGTAGAGGGTTGGAAATTAATTAGAGACTTGGAGATAGCTTTGGCCAGTTCGGACTTGCTGACGATTCTGAAAGAATTAGAGGTAAACAAATTGACAGAGCAACGGCAGGGGCTTGGAGTGGAGTTAAAAGGTTGGGTTTTTGACCTGATTTGTAATGGCATTTATACCAGATATGAGACTTCACTTTTTGTCCGCTTGCTATTTGTGAATGGCTACAGTTTTAGTCAGCTGGTAGACCTGTTTTCAGCAATCGTCAAACGGAAAGACCTAGCCAGCTATTTCCTAGAAGTAGCGACAAAATTCTATAAGGAGGTGGCTTTTGAATAGTGAAGAAATTGTAAATGAAATCATCAAAGAGAATCAGCAACAAATACCGCCTACCGTGGTGGACTTGACCCAAGCAAGGGAGACAAGTGAGGAAAACAATAGCCTGAACTTGACAAAAAAAGCAAGAGGGGATGGCTTTGCAGTCAACTTGGACAATCTCAAGAAGATTTTGAGTGGGGATAGTAAGCTAAAAGGGGCGATACAGTACAACACTTTTACATATGAAATTGACGTTACCAAGTCTATTAAGTTAAATGGTAGAACCTTGAGCGGAACAATCGATGACCTGATTATCAGAGAGATTAGGGCTTATATTGCTACTAAGTATAAGATGGATTATAAAAAAGGAGATATTGCTGATATCTTGGAAGTGGTAGCTGGAGAACATAGCTACAACCCTTTAAAAGACTATCTGAAATCTTGTGAAAGCGAGTATAAAGAGTTAGTGAATCAGCGTGATCCCTTTGATATTTTAAGGCATTATCTCAATATCAAGGATGATGAATATAACCGTATTATCATGGACTTGTTTTTCCGTGGAGCGGTTGCCAAGGTGTTTGACCCTACTGTTAAGTTTGACTTTGTGCTGGACTTGACTGGAAGGCAGGGAGTAGGAAAGACCCAATTTTTTGAGGGGCTTTTCACTCACAAGTATTTTACAACTGTTGAGACTTTCACAGACAAAGATGACAAGGCTAGAATGGTAAGAAACTGGTGTGTCTTTGATGATGAGATGGTGGCCAGTAAAAAGGCTAGTTTTTCAGAATTGAAGAAATTCATCACAGAAACCAAGCTGGAGTTTAGACCGCCTTACGCTTCCAGCGACAGGCGATTGCCTAAGAGTTTTATCATTGTAAGAGCAACCAATGACCATGATTATTTAAACGACCTGACAGGAGAAAGGCGCTTTCTGGTTGCGGAAGTCCACAAGGACACCGCCTATAAGGGCAGGAAGTGGACAGAGAAAGACCGTAGACACTTTTGGGGTGCTATGGTGATGGCTTGGAAGTCTAATAAGTCTTTGACCTTGACAGACGAGCAAGAAAAGCTAGTAAACGAGATTAGAAGTCGTTACAAGTTTGTTGATGAAATCCTTGAGGATGTGGAGCGCTATTTAGGTACTCCTTACCCGAAAAGAATGTATCAGTTCCCGATGACCGACAGGACGCGTTGCTATTATATCTATGATATGATGAACGAGGGATACTATAGAAATAACAGGGGTGGAACGGTTGAACTGGACACAGACACCTACGGCGAACTGGTAGACAGGGATAAGATGACCATTAACCTATTTTTTCAAGAGGTGTATTTGACGGACAAAGTACCGCCAAAGGATAAGGCTAAGGTTAAAAAGTACATGCAAAACAGAGACGACTGGGAACATAGGCGATCAACAAGATTTGGTAAAAGTATTAAACCAGCTTACGTTAAAAAAATGTAGTCAGTGTAGTTTATTTTTAAAAAGTGACTACATTTTAAATAGGAAGAAAACCCTTGATACATAAGGGGTTAGAAAAAAGTGTTGTTTTTACTATTTTACTGGCTACACCCCTAAGCCCTTGGTATTATTGACTTTTATATAAAAATGTAGTTATTTTCTATTTATTAAAGAGTATATGAAGATAAGAGATAAAAGGCGTTTATTGTTTATTTTTTTGGGAGCAAGGTGACTACATGACTACGCATGGCGAAAAGCCTTGTGACTGTAAGGCGGAGAGCGTAGTCACTAGATATCCCAAAATGACTACACTTTTTTATGAACTCTAAGAATTTTTTTAAGAGAGGTTTGAAAATGAAAGTAGTAGACCCTATTAGAGATACTGATGACATTGAAAGAATTAAGGACTTTTTGAGAAGGAAGAATGAACGAGATTACGTATTATTCCTATTTGGAATTTATACAGGTTTACGAGTTAGTGATATTATTCCAATTAAAGTCAAACAAATCATGGGGGATAAAATTGAAATAAGGGAGAAAAAACAGGCAAAATAAGAAGTTTTCCAATAAATCAACAATTAAGAAATGCCTTAAATCAATACATTGAGAATAAACAACTCAAAGGATATAATTTTTTATTTCCGAGCAGAAAAAGAGAGAATGGCAAGGGAGTAAAAATTTGTCATATTTCAAGAACCCAAGTATATAAAATTTTAAAAGAAGCTGGGAATAAATGTGGGATTGAAAATATAGGAACCCACTCAATGAGAAAGACATTCGGCTATCATCATTACAAAAAGAATGGTGATGTAGCTATTCTACAAAGAATATTTAACCATTCAACACCAGAGATTACACTTGGATATATCGGCTACACTCAAGACGAACTAGACCAGAGTATACTAACATTTGACTACTAAATAGCCGTTCTATTTTACATAATGAGAAAATGTAAATTCAAAAACAGAAAATAGGCCTATCCCCTTGATATAAAAGGGATTCTAAAAAGTGCTCGAAAGTCACAAAATAGAAGATATGTTAAATATATGGCACCAAAAAAGAGAGGAAAAACAGATGAATCAAAGCAAAGATTACACTCCATTTCTACAGGATAACTTTATTATTTTTAACAAAGATGGTATAATAGAGATGAGGAAAATACCAGACTTTGGAAGCGTGGTATTTACTAGTCAAGATGGTAACATTGTCCAGATTGATACAACAATTAAAGAAAGATAGCTGACTAGACAACTAGAGGCGTAACATTAAAGCTAAGTAGCTTTTTGTTGCGCCTCTTTTTGTTTTAAGAAAGAGGACTTAATGAGGAATAAAGACCCAGTAGAGAGTTGAAACCAATAAGCACGATCAAAAGAAATGAGGAATAAAAGAAGATGGAAACATTACAAACTATTGAAACTAAAATTGACAAACTGATTGAACAGAATAAGAAAGATATTGAGATGACTGAGGCGGAACTGGTTAAAGCAAACCAAGCTATTTCAGACGCTCAAACCAAACTTGTAAAGGCTCAAAAAGAAATCAACTCAGAAAAATATGTTGAAGCAAAAGGTGACTTATGGACGGCAGAACGTACAAAGGAATTTCACGAAGGACGTTTGAAAGAGTTATCTGAAAATCCTATGATCACTTATGATGAATACCATGCGATGGTTGCAGATGTTTATAAATTGGCTGATGAACAACAAAAAACTTTCTATGTGCCAGCTAGAAAGAAAGTGATGGAGATTATAAAACTTGGAGATGACTCTTTGAAAGAAGCCAAGCATGTAGATAGTATACTCGAAAAACTTGAAAAGGATATTTCTAAAAATAATGAAGAGTATAAAAAAGACAAAAACGGTTCTTGGCTTAGTGGGTTCTATTCTGGTTTATCCTATGAACCAAGAGACGCACTGTATGGATATAGACATAAATTAAATAATATAGCTGAGAATTTCAAAAGGGAATAAAATTAAAATACCCCCTCCCCCCTTCAGTTATCCCCCCTACTAACAAATAGAAAGATGAGGTATATAGAATGACCCTACCCACTGGTAAGATTGATTTAAACGAATACGGGAAGCATTTAGCAGAAAAGTCTGCTGAGATTCATGAAGAGAAAACTAAACAAATTGAAGACGCTTGGGAACGTCAGAGACAAGGCTATATAGCAAGAGATGCCAAGTGGCAAGCTGTCATAGATCGTTCTGGTGAACTATTAAAAGAAAAGAAGGAAAAAGAGCACCAGCAAGAGATTGAACGCTTGACGGAAGAGAAGCGCAAAGAGGTTGATAGAGAAGTTAGTCAGCGTCTATCAATGCCAAATGAACACCAGCAAAAAATTAATAAAGGTATGAGTGAAATGCTGAAAGATTTATTTTAAAGAGTCCATAAAAAGACTCCATAAAAAAATAATTAAAAAGTTTTTTTAATAAAGTGAATCGGAAAAAATATTTTTTGTGAAAGAGATTGGAGAAGCAAGGGAGAAGGTGGGGGGATATCCCCCTCCCCCTCGGTGCTCCCGAACTTCACACCGTCACTGTACATTTTTTCTCGCGAGCGAGAAAGACAAAAAGGAGTAAATAGAATTGAATGAAACCACTTTAACTAGAAAATGCTCCAAGTGTCATGAGACTAAAGAATTATCTAGCGAAAACTTTTATAGAAAGCATTCAGACAAGAAAGGTTTCTCAAAAGTTTGTAAGCTATGTAATAAAAAGAAAGACGCAGAGCGTTACCAAAAGAAAAAAGACAAGATATTGACCCAAAAGAAACGATACTATAGACGGCAGAAAGAGCGCTTAAATGACCACTGACGAGGTATAGAAGAAACTAAAAAGCATAAAGGAACTTGATAGAGTGATTCATGAATTAGAGTTAAAAATCAGAAACCTAGAAAATGGTTATATACCTTCATCGTTACAACTTGGGAAACGAGTGAGAGCCAGCAAAAACAATAGTACAGAAAATAGACTTATACATAGTTTACAATTGAAAGATAAGGCTATGAAGCAACTCCAAGCAGTTACTAGCGAGCGTACTAAGATACTGGAATTAATAGAAAATCTTGTAGAACCAGATGAATGGTTAGTTATTACTATGTTATTTGTCCAACATTATACAATAACAAAGGTTTGTAGAGAGTTAACAATTGGAAGAGGTAGCTTGTACCGAATTAAAAAAAGAGCTATAGAATACTTGGCCAAGGTAGAAGGAGTAAACTAATGGAGCTGGATAAGTTTAAAACGATGATGAACGTTAGAAAGCGGATGACCTACTTTCTGAGATTCCAGAGGATGGCAGGAAGTGAAAACCAAGTTAGGATAGATGAAGAGGTTTGGAAACTTGTCTTACCTGATCAGTGGAATTTGACTAGTAAGCATGAAAAGGCAATCAGAGAGAGTCTAGAAACATTTGTCCATGATATCAATAAGATAGAGAACAAGCGAGCCAGAAAATACTTTATTATCCATTATTGTTACATGAGGAAGAAAACAGTAAGTGAATGTTTAGAAATTGCTGGGATAAAATCCACTAATTATCATAGATACAAACAGATAGCTGTCTTAAACTTTGCGAGAATCCACCAGGACGGAGAACTAGAAGCATATAAGTAGCTATAAGCTGAATAATTGTAGTCTAGGGCGCCCCAGTTTAGGAGAGGACTTTATATTGCTATTGTAAAAAGAGGGAATCGGTTAATTTGTGCCACGCAAAAAAGGAACTGACTTAGGCGCCAACCTAAAATAGGCTATTGGGTGCCAAATCAGTTCCTTTATACTTAAGTATACAACATTCGTACAAGAAAAGCAAAAGAAGTGAGGCGATAAAATATTGACTAGTAGGAACAGACTGCTATCAATTACTATAAACCGTGTCGAATTAGAGGAGTTTTTTGCTTGCCTGTATCCGCAGGCGCTAAAAAACGGAAGACATGGTATAATAGTACCAGGTAATAAAAAAAGCACGTTTGACCGTGCTAGTTTCTTGCCTGCTGAACTCATCATATAGTATAGTGGCTCCTTTGTGGGGCTTTTTTTGTGAACATTTTTAGGAACTTTTAAAGAATTTAAAGGAAATATAAGGAAATGTGATTTTAAAGAAAATCAGTAATATCAAGGCTTTAGCATACTAATGAAATATAAAAATCAAGCGGTAGCGGAATAACTCAAAATGTGATAAGATAGGGGTATGAATCTGAAAGTGAAACAAAAAATACCATTAAAAATCAAGCGCATGGGAATTAATGGTGAGGGAATCGGCTTTTATCAAAAAACATTAGTCTTTGTGCCTGGTGCTCTCAAAGGAGAAGATATCTATTGTCAGATTACTTCTATTAAACGTAACTTTGTTGAGGCAAAATTACTGAAGGTCAACAAGAAGTCTAAATTCCGAGTTGTGCCAGCTTGTACTATCTATAATGAGTGCGGAGGCTGCCAAATCATGCACCTGCATTATGATAAGCAGCTAGAGTTCAAGACGGACCTACTTCACCAAGCACTGAAAAAATTCGCCCCTGCAGGATATGAAAACTATGAAATTCGTCCAACTATTGGAATGCAGGAACCCAAGTACTATCGTGCTAAGTTACAATTTCAGACTCGAAAATTTAAAAATCAGGTCAAGGCAGGTCTGTATGCAGAAAACTCTCATTATTTGGTAGAGTTGAAAGACTGCCTAGTACAAGATAGGGAAACCCAAGTGATTGCTAATCGCCTAGCAGAATTACTTACTTATCACCAGATTCCAATTACGGATGAGAGAAAAGTTTTAGGTGTTAGGACGATTATGGTCCGACGAGCTAGGAAAACTGGACAGGTTCAGATTATTATTGTTACAAACCGTCAGCTTAACTTAACCCAACTTGTAAAGGACTTAGTTAAAGATTTCCCAGAAATTGTGACAGTCGCTGTGAATACAAATACAGCTAAAACAAGTGAGATATATGGTGAAAAGACAGAGATTATCTGGGGACAAGAGAGTATTCAAGAGGGTGTACTCGACTATGAATTCTCATTATCCCCTCGAGCTTTCTATCAGCTAAATCCTGAACAAACAGAAGTACTTTATAATGAGGCGGTAAAAGCCTTGGATGTTACTAAAGAAGATCATTTGATCGATGCTTATTGTGGTGTTGGAACGATTGGATTTGCCTTTGCAAAGAAAGTTAAAACACTCAGAGGTATGGATATTATTCCAGAAGCCATTGAAGATGCTAAACGAAATGCTAAAAGAATGGGATTTGACAACACACATTACGAAGCAGGAACAGCGGAAGAGATTATTCCTCAGTGGTATAAAGAAGGCTACAGAGCAGATGCTTTAATTGTTGACCCTCCACGTACAGGTCTGGATGATAAGTTATTAGATACTATTCTTACTTATGTACCAGAAAAAATGGTCTATATTTCTTGCAATGTTTCGACCTTAGCTCGTGATTTGGTGAGGTTAGTAGAAGTCTATGATCTTCATTATATCCAGTCTGTCGATATGTTCCCACATACAGCTCGAACGGAAGCAGTTGTAAAATTAATTAAAAAAATTAGAAAAAGGTGTTGACAAGTCAGAAAAAGTCGGTATAATAGTAAGAGTTGAAAACACCAACTCAGGTCCGTTGGTCAAGGGGTTAAGACACCGCCTTTTCACGGCGGTAACACGGGTTCGAATCCCGTACGGACTATGGTA
>CAJNDL010000041.1 GCA_905221505.1 bacterium | reverse complement strand
ACGCAATTCTTCAGGTGATTGAACAAAAGATAATGTTTGATGTTGTTCTATCAATCGTTCTTCACTATCCGCAGCAATCAATAAATCAATCGCTTCTAAATCAAACTCTAAATGCACTTGGAAAGCATAATGTTTAGGGCTAAAGCGAACAATCTGTCGTGGACAACCTTGACTGGTAGCAAGGATTGCCGCTTTCTTTGTGAGTATCTCTATTAACAACATCCATAATCTGGATATTAGGTTTTTTAATATCTAGTAATTATGTGATAAAATGTAATTGTTCCATATGAATCTTTCTAATGAGTTGTTTGATCGCTTTTCATTATAGGTCATATGGAACTTTTTTCTACAACAAAATAGGTTCTATAATATCCATAGTAATATTATAGAGCTAAATTAAAAATGTAGAATATTGAACTGCACCCTAAAAGTTAGACAGAAAAAATCTAACTTTTAGGGTGCAGTTCAATATAAGATAGAGCATTTAATTTTATACTTTTCATTCAATTTACCTCGTTTTTCATTATATCATAAAGTCAGCTAATAAGAAATGAAGGGCAGTAATACTCTTCGAAAATCAAATTCAAACCACGTCAGCGTCGCCTTACCGTACTCAAGTACAGCTTACGGCTAGCTTCCTAGTTTGCTTTTTGATTTTCATTGAGTATAAGTCAAGTAATAACTTTGAAGTTTCAAAGCTTAATTTTAAGTTTTCTTTAAGGAAACTATATTATTCTGAAGAACTCTAAAATTTCACAGCCATTTATTAGTAATGACTACAGAATTCCTGGTTATTACTAGAAGTGGGCTAGTTTCTTTGAATAATAGAACTGCTTAACCCTCCTATTCTAGAAAGGGAGGTCTAGTATTTCTTTCATGATAGGGCTAGATTGTGGTATAATAGAGAGAATAAGTTTTTTTAGTAAGACAAAGGAGAAAATAGATGATTTATGCAGGAATTCTTGCTGGTGGAACTGGCACACGCATGGGAATCAGTAACTTGCCAAAACAATTTTTAGAGCTAGGTGATCGACCTATTTTGATTCATACAATTGAAAAATTTGTCTTGGAACCAAGCATTGAAAAAATTGTAGTTGGGGTTCATGGAGACTGGGTTTCTCATGCAGAGGATCTTGTAGATAAATATCTGCCTCTTCATAAGGACCGTATCATCATTACAAAGGGTGGTGCTGACCGCAATACAAGTATTGAGAAAATCATTGAAGCCATTGATACTTATCGTCCGCTTACTCCAGAGGATATCGTTGTTACCCACGATTCTGTTCGTCCATTTATTACACTTCGCATGATTCAAGACAATATCAAACTTTGTCAAGATCATGACGCAGTGGACACAGTGGTAGAAGCGGTTGATACTATCGTTGAAAGTACCAATGGTCAATTCATTACAGATATTCCAAATCGTGCTCACCTTTATCAAGGACAAACACCTCAAACATTCCGTTGCAAGGACTTCATGGACCTTTACGGTTCTCTCTCTGCTGAAGAGAAAGAAATCTTGACAGATGCATGTAAAATCTTTGTGATTAAAGGAAAAGATGTGGCCTTAGCCAAGGGTGAATACTCAAATCTAAAAATTACAACCGTAACAGATTTGAAGATTGCAAAGAGTATGATTGAGAAAGACTAGTAAAATGATTAATCAAATTTATCAACTAACTAAGCCTAAGTTTATCAATGTCAAATACCAGGAAGAGGCTATTGACCAAGAGAATCATATCCTTATCCGTCCCAACTACATGGCGGTCTGTCATGCGGATCAGCGTTACTACCAAGGAAAACGTGATCCCAAGATTTTGAACAAAAAGCTTCCAATGGCAATGATTCACGAGTCATGTGGAACCGTTATTTCTGACCCGACAGGAACCTACGAGGTTGGGCAAAAAGTTGTCATGATTCCCAATCAGCCTCCTATGCAGAGTGATGAAGAATTCTATGAGAACTACATGACAGGAACCCATTTCTTGTCTAGTGGTTTTGATGGCTTTATGAGAGAGTTTGTTTCTCTCCCTAAAGACCGTGTGGTGGCTTATGATGCTATTGAAGACACGGTTGCAGCGATTACAGAGTTCGTTAGTGTCGGTATGCATGCCATGAATCGTCTATTGACTCTTGCTCATAGCAAACGGAACCGAATCGCCGTTATCGGAGATGGAAGTTTAGCATTTGTGGTTGCCAATATTATCAACTATACTTTGCCAGAAGCAGAGATTGTGGTTATTGGTCGTCATTGGGAAAAGTTGGAACTGTTCTCATTTGCCAAAGAATGCTATATTACTGACAATATTCCTGAAGATTTGGCCTTTGACCATGCTTTTGAGTGTTGTGGTGGTGATGGTACTGGACCAGCTATTAATGACTTGATTCGCTACATTCGTCCTCAGGGAACGATTCTTATGATGGGAGTTAGCGAGTATAAAGTCAATCTCAATACTCGCGATGCCTTAGAAAAGGGCTTGCTCTTGGTTGGGTCCTCTCGTTCTGGTCGCATCGATTTTGAAAATGCAATCCAAATGATGGAAGTCAAGAAATTTGCCAATCGTCTTAAAAATATCCTTTATCTAGAAGAACCTGTAAGAGAAATTAAAGATATTCACCGTGTCTTTGCAACCGATTTAAACACAGCCTTTAAAACCGTGTTTAAATGGGAAGTATAAGAACTGGAGGTTAATTGTGGAGAAAATCATTAAAGAAAAAATTTCTTCCCTACTTGGTGAAGAAGAGGAAGTCATCAGTGTTGAACAACTGGGGGGAATGACCAATCAAAACTATTTGGTCAAAACAACAAATAAGCAATACATCGTTAAGTTCTTTGGTAAAGGGACAGAAAAGCTGATCAATCGTCAAGATGAAAAGTACAATCTTGAACTACTAAAGGATTTAGACTTAGATGTAAAAAATTATCTTTTTGATATTGAAGCGGGTATCAAAGTGAATGAGTATATTGAATCTGCTATCACGCTTGATTCAACGTCAATCAAGACCAAGTTCGATAAAATTGCTCCAATTTTACAAACCATTCATGCGTCTGGTAAGGAATTAAGAGGAGAATTTGCTCCTTTTGAAGAAATCAAGAAATACGAATCCTTGATTGAAGAAAAAATCCCTTATGCCAACTATGAAGCAGTTAGAGAAGAAGTCTTCTCCTTAGAGAAAAGACTGGCTGACTTAGGTGTTGACAGAAAATCTTGTCATATCGATTTGGTGCCTGAAAACTTTATCGAGTCACCACAAGGACGACTTTATCTGATTGACTGGGAATATTCATCAATGAACGATCCAATGTGGGATTTGGCTGCCCTCTTTTTAGAGTCTGAATTTACTCTTCAAGAGGAAGACGACTTCTTGTCTCACTATGAGAGTGAGCAAACACCTGTCTCTCGTGAAAAGATTGCCATTTATAAAATTTTACAAGATGCTATTTGGAGTCTATGGACAGTCTACAAAGAAGAGCAAGGTGCAGATTTTGGTGACTATGGTGTGAGTCGTTACCAAAGAGCTGTTAAAGGTTTGTCATATTATGGAGGTTCAGATGAAAAATAAAAATGGAGTTTCTTTTGGTCTACTCTCAGGTATTTTCTGGGGTTTAGGTCTAACAATTAGTGCTTATATCTTTTCAATTTTTACAGATTTGTCGCCTTTTGTGGTGGCCGCTGCTCACGATTTCTTGAGTATATTTATCTTACTAGCTTTTCTCTTAGTAAAAGAAGGAAAAGTTCGTCTCTCAATTTTCTTAAATATTCGCAATGTGAGTGTTATCATCGGAGCTTTGCTAGCAGGCCCTATCGGTATGCAGGCTAACCTTTATGCGGTTAAGTATATCGGAAGTTCTTTAGCTTCATCAGTATCGGCTATCTACCCTGCGATTTCTGTTTTATTGGCTTTCTTCTTTTTGAAGCACAAGATTTCGAAAAATACTGTGTTTGGGATTGTCTTGATTATTGGAGGGATTATTGCTCAAACCTATAAGGTTGAACAGGTTAATTCCTTCTACATTGGGATTCTCTGTGCTTTGGTTTGTGCTATTGCATGGGGAAGTGAGAGTGTTCTTAGCTCTTTTGCTATGGAAAGTGAATTAAGTGAAATCGAAGCCCTCTTAATCCGTCAAGTGACTTCATTCTTGTCCTATCTTGTGATTGTGCTCTTCTCTCATCAGTCATTTGCAGAAGTGGCCAATGGACAATTGCTAGGTCTTATGATTGTCTTTGCAGCCTTTGATATGATTTCCTATTTGGCTTATTATATCGCTATCAATCGCTTGCAACCAGCCAAGGCTACAGGCTTGAATGTGAGCTATGTAGTATGGACTGTCTTGTTTGCAGTTATTTTCTTGGGTGCACCACTCGATATGCTGACAATTATTACGTCACTTGTCGTCATTGCTGGAGTTTATATTATTATTAAAGAATAAAGGAGATTCGTGTGAAAGCCATTATCTTAGCAGCGGGATTGGGAACTCGCTTGCGTCCTATGACTGAAAATACCCCTAAAGCCTTGGTTCAGGTTAATCAAAAACCCTTGATTGAATACCAAATTGAGTTTCTCAAAGAAAAAGGAATCAATGACATCATCATCATCGTTGGTTACCTTAAAGAACAATTCGATTACTTGAAAGAAAAATACGGTGTCCGCCTCGTTTTCAATGATAAATACGCTGACTACAATAACTTTTACTCTCTCTATCTTGTAAAAGAAGAATTAGCTAACAGCTATGTTATTGATGCTGATAATTATCTCTTTAAAAATATGTTCCGTAATGATTTGACACGTTCGACTTATTTTAGTGTTTATCGTGAAGATTGTACTAATGAATGGTTCTTGGTCTATGGAGATGACTACAAGGTTCGAGACATTATTGTTGATAGCAAGGCAGGTCGCATCCTTAGTGGTGTATCTTTCTGGGATGCTCCAACAGCAGAAAAGATTGTCAGCTTTATCGACAAGGCCTATGCAAGTGGTGAATTTGTTGATCTCTACTGGGACAATATGGTTAAGGATAATATCAAAGAGCTAGATGTCTATGTTGAAGAATTAGAAGGCAATAGCATCTATGAAATTGATAGTGTTCAAGATTATCATAAATTAGAAGAAATTCTTAAAAACGAAAATTAAAAATTCCAACATCTGGCTAAAATAGTCGGATGTTTTTTGATTTTTTTACGAATAAATAGACGAGTAGAAAAAGAAATGGAGCTATTTATGAAAATCACAAACTATGAAATCTATAAATTAAAAAAATCAGGTTTGACCAATCAACAGATTTTGAAAGTGCTAGAATACGGTGAAAGTGTTGATCAAGAACTGTTGTTAGGTGATATTGCAGATATATCAGGTTGCCGAAATCCAGCTGTTTTTATGGAACGTTATTTTCAGATAGACGATACGCATTTGGAGAAAGAGTTTCAAAAATTTCCATCTTTCTCTATTTTAGACGACTGTTATCCTTGGGACTTGAGTGAAATCTACGATGCTCCTGTGCTTTTATTTTACAAGGGAAATCTGGACCTCTTGAAATTTCCTAAGGTAGCGGTTGTGGGTAGTCGCGCTTGTAGCAAACAGGGAGCGAAGTCAGTTGAAAAAGTCATTCAAGGCTTGGAAAATGAACTGGTTATTGTCAGTGGATTAGCCAAGGGAATTGACACAGCAGCTCATATGGCGGCACTGCAGAATGGTGGTAAAACCATTTCAGTTATTGGAACAGGGCTGGATGTGTTTTATCCTAAAGCCAATAAACGCTTGCAAGACTACATCGGAAATGACCATCTGGTTCTTAGTGAATATGGACCTGGTGAACAACCTCTGAAATTTCATTTTCCTGCCCGTAATCGCATTATTGCTGGACTTTGTCGTGGTGTAATTGTAGCAGAGGCTAAGATGCGCTCGGGGAGTCTCATTACCTGTGAGCGGGCAATGGAGGAAGGGCGCGATGTCTTTGCTATACCTGGTAGCATTTTAGATGGACTATCAGACGGTTGCCATCATTTGATCCAAGAAGGAGCAAAATTGGTCACCAGCGGGCAGGATGTGCTTGCAGAATTTGAATTTTAATACTCTTCGAAAATCAAATTCAAACCACGTCAGCTTTACCTTGCCGTATATATGTGACTGACTTCGCCAGTCTTATCTACAACCTCAAAACAGTGTTTTGAGCAGCCTGCGGCTAGCTTCCTAGTTTGCTCTTTGATTTTCATTGAGTATAAGAAGAAAGTCCGCTTACTAGACAAACTTTTCTTCTATTATAGTAGCTAAGTCTTGACAGGGTTCAAAAAATGGTTTACACTTTATAAAGTTTATTACTTTGAAAAGGTGTGATACTGTGGCTACGGCAACAAAAAAGAAAAAATCAACAGTTAAAAAAAATCTAGTCATCGTGGAGTCTCCTGCTAAGGCCAAGACGATTGAAAAATATCTAGGCAGAAATTACAAGGTTTTAGCCAGTGTTGGGCATATCCGTGATTTGAAGAAATCCAGTATGTCCGTTGATATTGAAAATAATTACGAACCGCAATATATCAATATCCGAGGAAAAGGTCCTCTTATCAATGACTTGAAAAAAGAAGCCAAAAAAGCTAATAAAGTCTTTCTGGCGAGTGACCCGGACCGTGAAGGAGAAGCGATTTCTTGGCATTTGGCCCATATTCTCAACTTGGATGAAAATGATGCCAACCGTGTGGTCTTCAATGAAATCACCAAGGATGCAGTTAAAAATGCTTTCAAAGAGCCACGCAAGATTGATATGGACTTGGTCGATGCCCAACAGGCTCGTCGTGTCTTGGACCGCTTGGTAGGGTATTCGATTTCGCCTATTTTGTGGAAGAAGGTCAAGAAGGGCTTATCAGCAGGTCGCGTACAGTCTATTGCCCTTAAACTCATCATTGACCGAGAAAATGAAATCAATGCCTTCCAGCCAGAAGAATACTGGACAATTGATGGTATTTTTAAAAAGGGAACCAAGCAATTTCAGGCTGCTTTCTATGGAGTAGATGGCAAAAAGATGAAACTGACTAGTAATGATGAGGTCAAGGAAGTTTTGTCTCGTCTGACTAGTAAAGACTTTTCAGTGGATCAGGTAGATAAGAAAGAGCGCAAACGCAATGCTCCATTACCCTATACCACTTCATCTATGCAGATGGATGCTGCTAATAAAATCAATTTCCGTACTCGAAAGACCATGATGGTTGCCCAACAGCTCTATGAAGGGATTAATATTGGTTCTGGTGTCCAAGGTTTGATTACCTATATGCGTACCGATTCGACTCGTATCAGTCCAGTAGCGCAAAATGAAGCAGCAAGTTTCATTACAGACCGTTTTGGTAGCAAGTATTCTAAGCATGGTAGCAAGGTCAAAAATGCTTCTGGAGCTCAGGATGCCCACGAGGCTATTCGTCCGTCTAGTGTCTTTAATACACCTGAAAGCATCGCTAAGTATCTGGACAAGGATCAGCTCAAGCTCTATACCCTTATCTGGAATCGTTTTGTGGCGAGCCAGATGACAGCTGCTGTCTTTGATACCATGGCTGTTAAATTGTCTCAAAATGGGGTTCAATTTGCTGCCAATGGTAGTCAGGTTAAGTTTGATGGTTATCTTGCTATTTATAATGATTCTGACAAGAATAAGATGTTACCAGATATGGCTGTTGGAGATGTGGTCAAGCAGGTTAATAGCAAACCAGAGCAACATTTCACTCAACCGCCTGCTCGCTATTCTGAAGCAACACTAATCAAGACCTTGGAGGAAAATGGGGTTGGCCGTCCGTCAACCTACGCACCAACCATTGAAACTATTCAGAAACGTTATTATGTTCGCCTGGCAGCCAAACGTTTTGAACCGACAGAGTTGGGAGAAATTGTTAACAAGCTCATTGTTGAATATTTCCCAGATATCGTAAACGTGACCTTTACAGCTGAAATGGAAGGCAAACTGGATGATGTCGAAGTTGGAAAAGAGCAGTGGCAACGTGTCATTGATGCTTTTTACAAACCATTCTCTAAAGAAGTCGCCAAGGCTGAAGAAGAAATGGAAAAAATCCAAATCAAGGATGAACCAGCTGGATTTGACTGTGAAGTGTGTGGCAGTCCAATGGTCATTAAACTTGGTCGTTTTGGTAAGTTCTACGCTTGTAGCAATTTCCCAGATTGCCGTCATACCCAAGCAATCGTGAAAGAAATCGGTGTTGAGTGTCCAAGTTGTCATCAAGGTCAAATCATTGAACGTAAAACCAAACGTAACCGCCTTTTCTATGGTTGCAATCGCTATCCAGACTGTGAATTTACTTCTTGGGACAAGCCTGTTGGTCGTGACTGTCCAAAATGTGGCAAATTCCTCATGGAGAAAAAAGTCCGTGGTGGTGGCAAGCAGGTTGTATGTAGTAATGGAGACTACGAAGAAGAAAAGATTAAATAAGAGGAGAGTCCTGAAAGTCAATTTCAGGCTCTTTTTGGTTGGAGCTTGACAAAATTCATCATTGTATGCGAAACTAGAAGAAGATTATTTTAACTAGGAGAAGTTATGCGTATTATTTATCTTATTATTGGTTTTTTATCACTAGCCTTGGCTATTGTTGGGGTTGTCTTACCTTTGTTGCCCACAACACCTTTCCTTTTGTTGTCTATTGCTTGTTTCTCTAGAAGTTCCAAGCGCTTCGAAGATTGGTTGTATCATACCAAACTCTATCAAGCATATGTAGCTGATTTTCGTGAGACCAAGTCTATTGCACGTGAACGTAAGAAAAAAATCATTGTATCTATCTACATCTTGATGGGAATTTCGATTTACTTTGCGCCTCTTTTGCCGGTCAAAATCGGTTTGGGAGCTTTGACCATCTTTATCACCTATTATCTCTTTAAGGTTATTCCAGACAAAGAATAGGTAAAATTTGTTACTATTTCCCTTGATAAAATTGAAAGCATATTTACAACAATATGATATAATAAATTTAAAGTAATCTTCAAGGAGAATCAAATGATTTACGAATTTTGTGCTGAAAATGTGACCTTGCTTGAAAAAGCGATGGAGGCTGGAGCTCGTCGAATCGAGCTTTGTGACAATTTAGCAGTTGGTGGGACAACTCCCAGCTATGGAGTGACCAAGGCAGCAGTTGAATTGGCAACCAACTACGATACGACCATTATGACCATGATTCGTCCTCGTGGTGGCGATTTTGTCTATAATGAACTAGAAATTGCTATCATGCTGGAAGATATTCGTTTGACTGCTCAGGCTGGAAGTCAAGGGATTGTATTTGGTGCTTTAACTGCTGATAAGAAGTTGGATAAGACTAATTTAGAAAAGTTGATTGCGGCATCAACAGGTATGGAAATTGTCTTCCACATGGCCTTTGATGAATTGAGTGATGAAGACCAGTTGGAAGCCATTGACTGGCTCAGCCAAGCCGGTGTCACTCGTATCCTAACTCGTGCTGGAGTATCTGGTGACTCGCTAGACAAACGTTTCGCTCACTATCACAGAATTTTGGAACATGCTAAAGGTAAAATTGAAATTCTTCCAGGTGGGGGGATTGACTTGGACAACCGTCAAACCTTTATCGACCAGCTGGGTGTAACACAATTGCATGGAACCAAGGTTGTCTTTTAGAAAATAGAAAGGAACTGCTAGCTTTGGGTAGCAGTTTTCACTTATGTTTGAAATTTTTAAATCTTATCAGTTTAATCAAGAAAAGGCTTGTGCCTATGGTTTTATAGAAAATAGTGGAGCTTGGAACTATAGTTGTGAAATTTTACATGGTGACTTTGTTATGAATGTTTCAGTTACCGATGGGAAGATTGATTTTCAGGTCTTTGATCAGGAAACGGGAGATCTATATCCTCAAGTTCATATGCAAAGTATGAGAGGAAGTTTTGTTGCAAGTGTCCGTGAGGCTTGTTTGGAGATTCTTTACCAGATACGGAAGGCTTGTTTTGATGTGCAGGATTTTATCTGCCCTCAGACAAAGCGTATCATGACTCAAGTTCAGGAAAAGTATGGAAACCAGTTGGAGTATCTGTGGGAGAAATCGCCTGATACGGCAGTGTTAAGACATGAAGGCAATCAAAAGTGGTATGCTGTTTTGATGAAAATTTCTTGGGATAAACTTGAAAAGGGTAGAGAAGGTCTAGTCGAAGCAATTAACCTCAAACACGACCAAGTAGCGGACTTACTTTCACAAAAGGGTATTTATCCAGCTTTTCATATGAACAAACGCTACTGGATTAGTGTGGCTTTTGATGATACTTTGTCAGATGAAATGGTACTGGAATTGATAGAGAAAAGTTGGAGCTTAACCTCTAAAAAATGAAATATTTCAAGGGTTTTCAAGAACTTTCAATTAGCTAAATATTCTATACTGAAGAAATTTTCAGAAAATATTGGATTTTTTCTTGACAAGTAGTTTTGTCTATGCTAAAATACTAAACAAGATATCAAACGAAGGAGAAAGTCAAACATGAAAACAGCTAAGTTTAATCAATTTGCTTTGTTGTTGAGGTACTCGGGCTAGTGCAAAAAGCATTAGTCCTGTTTGGCTTACCAAGCGGGAGTGAATCAACATCTCGCTTGGACTTCTAAGCGAGATGTTTTTTTAAAACCACATTTGGAAAAGGGGAAATCTTATGCGTAAAGTTGAATTTTTTGATACAAGTCTTCGTGATGGGGAACAAACACCTGGTGTTAACTTCTCAATAAAGGAAAAAGTTTCCATTGCAAGACAGCTGGAGAAATGGGGAATTTCTGTAATTGAAGCTGGTTTTCCGGCTGCTAGTCCAGATTCATTTATAGCCGTTCAAGAAATTGCTAAAGCCATGAAAAAAACAGCAGTGACAGGATTAGCTCGTTCTGTAAAATCTGATATTGATGCTTGTTATGAGGCACTTAAGGATGCCAAGTATCCACAGATTCATGTCTTTATCGCTACCAGTCCGATTCACCGCAAGTACAAGCTCAATAAGAGCAAGGAAGAGATTCTAGAAGCTATTAAGGAGCATGTCTCTTATGCACGTTCTAAGTTTGAAGTGGTCGAATTCTCTCCAGAGGATGCGACTAGAACAGAGTTGGATTTCCTCTTACAAGTCGTTCAAACAGCGGTTGATGCTGGTGCGTCTTATATCAATATCCCTGACACGGTTGGATTCACCACGCCAGAAGAGTTTGCACGCATCTTTGATCACTTGACTGAAAATATTAAATCAGATCATAAAGTTGTCTTTGGTGTCCACTGTCATGATGATCTCGGTATGGCAACGGCAAATACTTTGACAGCAATTAAACACGGTGCTGGACGTGTCCAGGGAACTATTAATGGTATCGGTGAACGCGCAGGTAATGTTGCTCTTGAAGAAGTAGCTGTTGCTTTGAAGATTCGTGAGGATTTCTTCCAAGCAACTAGTGATATTGTTTTGGATGAAACAATGAATACGTCAGAAATGGTTTCTCGCTTCTCAGGTATTCCAGTTCCTAAAAACAAGGCCGTCGTTGGTGGTAATGCCTTTTCTCACGAGTCTGGTATTCACCAAGACGGAGTCCTTAAAAACCCTCTCACTTATGAGATTATCACACCTGAATTGGTTGGTGTTAAGAGTAATAGCCTTCCGCTTGGTAAATTGTCAGGTCGCCATGCCTTTGTTGAGAAACTAAGAGAATTGGCCCTAGACTTTACAGAAGAGGATATCAAACCACTCTTTGCTAAGTTCAAGGCGCTGGCCGATAAGAAACAAGAAATTACAGATGCAGATATTCGAGCTCTGGTCGCTGGAACCATGGTTGAAAATCCAGAAGGATTCCACTTTGATGATTTGCAACTTCAAACTCATGCAGACAATGACATTGAAGCACTCGTTAGCCTAGCCAATATGGATGGTGAGAAGGTCGAATTTAATGCGACAGGGCAAGGTTCCGTTGAAGCAATCTTTAATGCTATCGACAAGTTCTTTAACCAATCTGTCCGCTTGGTGTCCTATACCATTGATGCGGTGACAGATGGAATTGATGCCCAAGCTCGGGTTTTGGTCACTGTTGAAAACAGAGATACAGAAACCATCTTTAATGCAGCAGGGCTTGATTTCGATGTGCTGAAGGCTTCGGCTATTGCCTATATCAATGCTAATACCTTTGTTCAAAAAGAGAATGCAGGTGAGATGGGACGCAGCGTTTCTTACCGCGATATGCCTAGTGTGTAAAGGAGAATGCTATGACAAAGAAAATAGTAGCTCTAGCAGGAGACGGAATCGGTCCAGAAATCATGGAGGCTGGTTTAGAAGTTCTGGAGGCTCTAGCTGAAAAAACAGGTTTTGACTATGAGATTGACAGACGACCATTCGGAGGTGCAGGTATTGATGCTGCAGGGCATCCTTTACCTGATGAAACCCTCAAGGCAAGTAGGGAAGCAGATGCTATCCTCTTAGCGGCTATCGGTAGTCCTCAGTATGATGGAGTAGCGGTTCGCCCTGAACAAGGCCTACTGGCTCTCCGTAAGGAACTCAATCTCTATGCCAATATTCGCCCGGTAAAAATCTTTGATAGTCTCAAGCATTTGTCACCTCTCAAACCAGAACGAATTGCTGGTGTAGACTTTGTCGTGGTGCGTGAGTTGACAGGTGGTATCTACTTTGGGGACCATATCCTTGAAGAGCGAAAAGCGCGTGATATCAATGACTATAGCTATGAGGAAGTGGAGCGGATTATTCGCAAAGCCTTTGAAATCGCAAGAAGTCGCAGAAAAATCGTTACTAGTATCGATAAGCAAAATGTTCTAGCGACCTCAAAACTCTGGCGGAAAGTGGCTGAGGAAGTCGCGCAGGATTTCCCAGATGTAACCTTGGAACACCAGCTGGTGGACTCAGCTGCCATGCTTATGATTAACAATCCTGCTAAGTTCGATGTCATCGTGACGGAGAATCTTTTCGGAGATATCTTATCTGATGAATCAAGCGTTCTATCTGGCACACTTGGAGTTATGCCATCAGCCAGTCATTCTGAAAAGGGTCCAAGTCTCTATGAGCCCATTCACGGTTCAGCTCCTGATATTGCAGGTCAAGGAATTGCTAATCCTATTTCTATGATTTTATCAGTTGCCATGATGTTGAGAGACAGTTTTGGATGTTATGAGGATGCGGAACGTATCGAGCGTGCTGTTGAGGCAAGTTTGGCAGCTGGTGTTTTAACAAGAGATATAGGTGGACAGGCTTCGACCAAGGAAATGACGGAAGCTATTATTGCAAGGTTATGAAGTTAGACGAAAAAATTACTCTAGTCCTGTTGATTTGGAATGTCATGGTTTTCTTGATTTATGGTATTGACAAATCAAAGGCAAGGAGAAGAGCTTGGCGCATCCCAGAGAAAATCTTACTCATTTTAGCCTTTACTTGTGGTGGTTTTGGTGCCTGGCTAGCAGGAATCATTTTTCACCACAAGACTCGAAAATGGTACTTTAAAACGGTTTGGTTTCTCGGGATGATAACCACACTAGTAGCCTTATATTTAATTTGGAGGTAATGGATGGCAGGAAAATCGATTTTTGATAAATTATGGGACCGTCATGTCATCACAGGAGAAGAGGGGCAGCCCCAACTCATGTATGTGGACCAGCATTATATTCATGAAGTGACCAGTCCTCAGGCTTTTCAAGGATTACGAGACGCAGGTCGTAGATTGAGACGACCAGACTTGACATTTGGAACCTTTGACCACAATGTCCCGACAGTCAATATCTACGATATTCGAGATGTGATTTCTAAGGCTCAAATTGATAAGCTTGCTGAAAATGTTGAGGAGTTTGGGATTGAACATGCAGCCCACGGTTCTGAAAAGCAGGGAATCGTTCACATGGTAGGTCCAGAAACAGGACGAACCCAACCAGGGAAATTCATCGTCTGTGGGGATAGCCATACGGCAACCCACGGAGCTTTCGGAGCGATCGCCTTTGGGATTGGGACCAGCGAGGTCGAGCATGTCTTTGCTACCCAGACCCTCTGGCAGGTCAAACCCAAGAAAATGCTGGTAGAATTCACTGGTGTTCCTCAAAAAGGAGTTTATTCTAAGGATTATATTCTCGCCTTGATTGCCAAGTACGGAGTTGCCTGTGGAGTTGGCTATGTGGTGGAATATCGAGGACAAGCGATTGATGCACTGAGTATGGAAGAACGAATGACCATCTGCAATATGTCCATCGAGTTTGGCTCTAAGATGGGAATCATGAATCCAGATCAAACCACCTATGATTATCTCAAGGGACGCGAATGTGTTCCAGAGAATTTTGAAGAGGCTGTGGCTGATTGGAAAACAATTGTCAGTGATGATGATGCCGTTTATGATAAGATTATCCAGATGGATGTCTCAGACTTAGCTCCTATGGTAACATGGGGAACCAATCCTGCTATGGGAGTTGACTTTGACAGCAGTTTCCCAGAAATTAAGGATATGAATGATGAGCGTGCCTACAATTACATGGATTTGGAACCTGGTCAAAAGCCAGCGGATATTGAACTAGGCTATATCTTTATCGGCTCTTGTACCAATGCTCGTCTCAGCGATTTGCAACTGGCTGCTCGATTTGTCAAAGGGAAGAAGATAGCCCCAAATCTAACAGCAATTGTGGTTCCAGGCTCTCGTCCTGTTAAACGAGCTGCGGAGAAGTTGGGCTTGGATAAAGTTTTCTTAGATGCTGGCTTTGAGTGGCGAGACCCAGGTTGCTCTATGTGTCTAGGAATGAATCCTGACAAGGTTCCTGATGGTGTTCACTGTGCCTCAACCAGCAACCGGAACTTTGAAGATAGACAAGGATTTGGTGCTAAGACCCATCTCTGCAGTCCAGCCATGGCAGCTGCGGCAGCTATCGCAGGGCGCTTCGTAGATGTTCGACAAATGCCAGAGGCCCAGTAAGGAGAGGATATGGAGAAATTTACAGTTTACACGGGAACGACCGTTCCTCTCATGAATGATAACATCGACACCGACCAAATCCTACCCAAGCAGTTTCTCAAGTTGATTGATAAGAAAGGCTTTGGTAAGTACCTCATGTATGCTTGGCGTTATCTGGACGATAACTACACTGAGGATCCTGACTTTGTCTTTAACCGACCTGAATACCGCAAAGCCAGTATCCTCATCTCAGGGGATAACTTTGGGGCAGGTTCTTCGAGGGAACATGCAGCTTGGGCACTGGCAGACTACGGTTTTAAGGTCGTGATTGCAGGATCTTTCGGTGACATTCATTACAATAATGAACTCAATAATGGCATGTTACCAATTGTTCAGCCTAGAGAGGTTAGAGATAAACTAGCCCATTTGAAACCAAGCGATCAGGTAACTGTGGACTTGGAACAACAAAAAATCATCTCACCAGTTGGAGAATTCACTTTCGAAATCGATAGCGAATGGAAACATAAACTCTTAAATGGTTTGGATGATATCGGTATTACTTTGCAGTACGAAGACTTGATTGCTGCTTATGAAAAACAACGACCAGCCTACTGGCGGGATTAGAAGAAAAATAGAAAAGGAAATATAGAACTATGACAAAACACATTCAATGGAACGGAACACTTTCACAAGAAGGCTATGACATTTTAAAAGGTGAGGGCGGATGTATTGTTTGCCCTACTAAAGTTGGTTACATTATCATGACCAGTGATAAGGCAGGACTTGAGCGCAAGTTCGCAGCCAAAGAACGTAACCGTAACAAACCAGGTGTTGTTCTCTGCGGTAGTATGGACGAACTTCGCGCTTTAGCACAACTCAATCCAGAAATTGAAGCCTTTTATCAAAAACATTGGGATGAAGACATTCTCCTCGGTTGTATCCTTCCTTGGAAACCAGAAGCCTTTGAAAAACTCAAAGCATACGGAGATGGCCGTGAAGAACTTATGACTGACGTGCGTGGTACTAGCTGCTTTGTTATCAAATTCGGGAAAGCTGGGGAACAATTGGCTGCCAAACTTTGGGAAGAAGGTAAAATGGTTTATGCTTCATCAGCAAACCCATCTGGAAAAGGAAACCGCGGTAAGGTAGAAGGTATCGGAGAACGTATTGAAGGAGCAGTGGACCTTGTCATTGAAGCAGACGACTATGTGGCATCTATCCAACCTGACAAAACGATTGAAACTCGCTACGAACAGGGTGTGATGGTGTCTATGGTTGATAAAGACGGCAAACTCATTCCAGAACAAGGAGGAGCACGATCAACTTCACCAGCGCCAGTTGTGATCCGTAAAGGGCTTGACATTGATAAAATCATGATGCACCTGTCAGATACCTTTAACTCATGGGACTACCGCCAAGGCGAGTATTATTAGGATAGAGAAGGAGTGAGTCTGGGACAATAGTCTCTTGTCTCCAAAAAAAGCAACGGATTTGCCGTTGCTTTTTTGCATGGTTACGATAGTCTTGGTAAAATAGAATTGCTTAATAAACCATTTAGAAAGGCTATCCCATGCATATTCACTATAACACAAA
>CAJNDL010000040.1 GCA_905221505.1 bacterium | reverse complement strand
TTTTCTAGTTCATCATAAATAAAGCTAAAATCACAGAGTTCAGTTAGCTGACGTAAAAAGTGGGTTTTAGGAACCACGATATCATACAAACTAGAATAAGGACTGACATCCATAGTTAACTGATTATCAAGCATTATTTCACCTCATCTCTAGTATAACAAAAAAGCCATCAATTTGATGACTTTTTCAGTAGGTTCGCTGGAACGGTGGGGCTTTTTTAGTTACATATGCTGTAACTTTACTCACATTGTAAATTCATTCTAACATATACCCCACGATATTTCAAGCTTTTGTTTTGATATTTCCTCAGAGCTTATTCAGCAATCTTAAAGCACTGAATTTTGTGGTTTGAGTCCGCTCCACTGAAATTAGCACACGCGCTACTAGCCTCCATTCTACAGCAAAGAAATCAACTCTTTTCTAGGGGATTTCCGCCCTCATTTTGCTCTTTTGTGCTAAAATAGACTTATAAATTGAAAATAAGGAATGTTTATGAAATCGGGTAATGGTTTTTGGAAAGGATGTCTCTATTTTTGGGGCTTCTTGTTCTTGTTGGGACTCTTGGTTCAATATGCTCTTCCGCTTGCGGCTTGTGTCCTACTGGGTTATGGCGGTTACCGTCTCTACAAACGTTGGCGTTATCCTCTTTTGCAGGATCGTTCGCTCGATGATCGGATTGAGCTTTTAAAAGCTAGGATTCGCCAGGCGGACAAAGATATTCAGCAACTAGAGGGAACTTTAGTAGAAAAAGGCTCAGAGTCCTATAAGAGTCTGGCCAATCAAGTATTAATCGAACTGCGGGAAATTCATCAGGAGGCGGATCGTCTCAAGTCCTATATCGATGCTGATGTTTACAACCGTATTGACAAAAAGGTTCGTACAGTACGAGCAAATATCGATGTTCAGCTAGAACGTTTGGATAGGGAAAGTCAGGTAGATCTTGAAAATGCGGAGCCAGAGGAATTAGCTCCAGAACTGTCCCAGACCTTGGCCAATATTGCCATTGACCATCAGGCCATTTTAGACAAGATTGCCACCTCTGCTGAGGGGGATAAGGAAGAATTGACTGCTATTCATAGTTTGAAGATGGAGAAATTCCAAACGATTTTAGAAGGCTATTTAAAGATTAAGGCCAATCCTAAAAACTATAATCGAGCAGAAGAACGCTTGCAACAAGCTAAAGCAGCTATCGAACAATTTGACCTTGAGCTGGACCAAGTCCTGAGAGAACTCAATGAAACAGATATGCGTGATTTTGATATCAGTTTGCGTATCTTAGAAAAAGATCGTAAAGAATAGGTTAGAAATAAAGGAGTAACCATGACAGAATTTAATTTTGATATTGACCAGATTGCCAATAATACGGTAGCTAAGGTGGATAAGACGACCCAAATCATCGAGACCAATACTGGCTCGGACAAGACCTTGACCTTCCTTGAGAAGCTGAGCCCTGAGCAGCAAGAAGGAATCAAGGCGCGCGTGCCTCAGTTAGTAGACCAGTTTGTCACCAATCAAAATGCCCTTTTGGATTTTGGACAATCTGCTGTTGAAGGTGTGAACAATACAGTCAATCGTATCTTGTCAGAACAAAAGAAATTGCAGATTCCCCAAGTGGATGATCTACTCAAGAATACCAACCGTGAGTTGCAAGGCTTTGTAGTCAAATACAAGAACGCTGAAATTGCTGAGTTAGAAGAAAAGCCAAACTTTTTGCAACGCTTGTTTAACAAGAGTAAAAATACGCTACAAGAATTTTACTTTGACTCAAAAACAGTGGAGCAAAAGCTCGATGGTATGGCTGCCGCAGTGGTTAAGCAAGAAGATGTGCTAGCTCGAAATATCGTCTCTGCTGATATGTTGATTGAGGACAATACCAAGTCTATTGAGAATCTAGTAGGAGTGATTTCCTTTATCGAAGCTAGCCAGACAGAAGCTGGTAATCGCGCTGCAGAATTGAAAGCTCAAGCTGACCAACTTGATACAAGTACGGTAGAATACCAAACCAAGTCACAAGAATTGGCCCGCATGGCTGAAGTTGTCAATACCCTCGAACAACAACATACTGAGTATGTCAGCCGTCTCTATGTTGCCTGGGCAACAACACCTCAGATGCGCAATCTTGTGAAGGTGTCATCTGATATGCGTCAAAAATTGGGCATGCTTCGTCGCAATACGATTCCGACAATGAAGCTTTCCATTGCCCAACTGGGTATTTTGCAACAATCAATGAAATCAGGTGTCGTGGCAGATGCCATTGTCAATGCCAACAATGCTGCCCTTCAGATGCTAGCTGAAACCAGCAAGGAAGTGATTCCGCAGATGGAAAGAATTGCCCAAAGCCCGACAGTCGCTGTCGAATCGGTTACCAAACTGGCTGAAAGTCTGGTCGCTCAAAACCAAGGTATCGTCGCAGCTATTGAATTGGGACGCCAGAAACGTGCCCAACTAGAAACAACCATCGTTAAGTCCGCAGAAATGATCAACGATTCTGTCAAACTACGCGATGAGAAAATCGTCCAAGCCCTCCTAGACCAAGGCAAGGCCGCTCAGAAAGAAGTACAAGAATAACACACAAGTCCCCTGTAAGCATAGTTTGCAGGGGATTTTTCTTGTTTTAGTAGAAGTTTGAAGGTCAGGGAATTATTAATAGATTCAGAGAGAATACCCTAGAAAACCTTTTCACTACTAGTCTTTTATGGTACAATGGAAGGAAGTAAAGGTGTTGTTTTTCAATCCTATCAACACCTTGGATGAATGAAAAGGAAGAGTCCCTATGGTTTTCAGATTTAAGCAAATAACTAGCTTGTATATATATATATATATATATATAAACTCGCGTTTTCATACCCATTTTCAAAACCTGCCAATGTTTTTGGTAGGCTTTTTGCGTTGTAGAAATGGGGTATGAACATGGCTTACACTTTATCAAAAGAATTAGAACAAGAACTTATCGTTTCAGCACCTGAGTTACAGTCTAGTTATGCTGCTATCGTAGAATACCTAGAAGCTATCAACCAGAAAGAAGCATCTGGAAGCAATTCTCAGGAACTTCAGAATCAGCTTGCTATTCAGCTGAGACGTTTAGAAGATTTGGTGCAGGGCTATATCCAAATAAAGAAGCATCCCCATCACTACCTAGATGCAGATAAAGACCTGACAGAAGCCTATCAAGCCATAAAAGGTACAGAGCAAGCCCTTCTGGAAAAATTACAATATCTCAACCAATCAGCCTTGCAGGATTTCCATATCAGCCAGAGACTCTCTCCCAAAGACGAGACTGCTGTCCCTGTAGCAGGTAACCCCAAAACCAAACAGGAGTTGGCTATCGAGCGGGATTTGATTAACCAGCTGACAAAGGGAGAAAGTCAATGGGTGTATCGACCTGAGTTAAATACAGAAGACCTCCTATGGGGAAACTTTTTTGCCAAGCTGGAAGCTAATAATGTCCGCATTTTGCAAGACCATCCCCTTACAAATTCAGAGAAAAATCAAATCAAAAACCAGCTCAATTTCGTCAACTTTTATGAAGCAGCCAAGTGGATAGCAGGGGAAAATGGCATTGCCAAGGTACAGGTTCAACGTGAAGATGCCAGTCTAGGTACCATACGCTTGGAAGTCCTGTGGAGAAACAATGTCGCTGGTGGCAAATCTAGCTATGAGGTTGTCAACCAAGTCATCACAGGCGGAGAAGGGATTCGCCAGCGCCGTGGGGATGTGACTTTGTTAATCAATGGTCTGCCCATGATTCAAATCGAACTGAAAAGCCGTTCTCATCCTTACATGGATGCCTTCCGTCAGATTAAGAAATACGACCAAGAAGGACAGTTCAGAGGCATTTTTTCAAGTCTTCAGATGTTTGTCGTCTCTAATGTCACGGACACTCGCTACATCGCAGCTGCCAAAGCCAACAAGCTAAATGAACGCTTCTTGACCAAGTGGGTCGATAGTGAAAATAGACCTCAACCTCAACTATTTGACTTTGCAGAGTCTGTCTTGTCGATACCGAGAGCCCACGAGATGGTCATGCAGTATTCTGTCATCGATGACGACAAGAAGGCCTTGATTTTATTGCGCCCCTATCAGGTACATGCCATTGAGGCTATCCGTGAAGCCAGTCGCCAGCGCCAGTCGGGCTATATTTGGCATACGACTGGTTCAGGCAAGACCCTGACCTCTTATAAAGTTTCTCGCAATCTGCTCCAGATACCATCCATTGAGAAGACAATCTTTGTGATTGATAGGACAGACCTCGACCAGCAGACGACCAGTTCTTTTCAGTCTTACGCAGAGAACGATATGATCGATATCGACGAGACTGATGATACACAGGAATTGGTTAAAAATCTGGCTTCTGATGATCGCCGTGTCGTTGTGACGACCATCCAGAAAATCAATGCCATGATTCGTCAGTTTGATGAAGGACGTCACCAAAAGGTCTACAATCGTATCAAACAACTCAAACTAGCCTTTGTCGTTGATGAATGCCATCGCGCAGTGACTCCTGAACGCCAACGCCACCTAGAGCACTTCTTTACAAATTCTCTCTGGTATGGATTTACAGGAACGCCTATCTTTACAGAAAATAAGCGTGAACAAAAAGGAGACCTTGCTCAGACGACCGAAGAGCAGTACGGTGACTGCCTCCACCAATATACCGTCAAAGAAGCCATTCATGACAAGGCGGTTCTTGGCTTTAATGTGGAGTATCAGACAACCATGCCTGGTTGGGCAGAAGATGAGATTGACGAGGAGCGTTATGATGACGAAGGCCACATGCTTGCCGTATTAGATGCCATTCTCAATCGCTCAAGACGCAAACTCGGTTTCCAAAATGGAGTAGGAAAAACCTATGAAGCCATTTTGACTGTCAAAAGCATTGCCCGTGCGCAGGCCTATTATAACCTGATTAAGCAAGTCAAAAATGGAGAGAAGTCTCTAAGCATTTCGGAAAATGTTAAAAAAGTCTTGCCAGACTTTCCTAAGGTTGCTATTACCTACTCTGTGACAGAAAATGAAGCAGACTCCTATGTCAACCAAGCCTATATGGAGGAGAGTTTAGAAGACTACAATGCCATGTTTGGCACCCACTTTGGCCTAGCAACTATTGCTTCCTACAATAGCGACCTTAACAACCGTCTGGCCCGTAAGAAAGAACGCTTTGCCTTCCGTGAGGAACAGTTGGACCTGGTTATCGTGGTGGACCGCTTGTTGACAGGCTTTGATGCCCCTTGCCTATCGACCCTATTCATGGATCGTCAGCCCATGAAACCCCAGCATATCATTCAGGCCTTTTCACGAACCAATCGCCTCTTTGATGAGGGCAAGAAATTCGGCCAAATCGTTACCTTCCAAACGCCTGACCGCTTTAAAGAAAAAGTGGATGAAGCTCTGAGCCTCTACTCAAATGGTGGCGAGACCAGTGTCTTAGCCCCAGAATGGCAGGAGGAGAAGGCCAAGTTTATGGAGAAGGTTCATCAACTATTAGCCATCGCTCCAAGTCCAGAGCAGGTGCCTGATTTGGATACAGCGACAGATGCAGAATTAAAACGCTTTGCCAAGGCCTTCCAAGAATTTGACAAGCTCCTATCCTCTATACAAGTCTATTCGGACTATGATGAGAAAGTCATTCTCAGAGAGATTGGTCTCAGCCTAGAAGACATCGAGAACTTTGCCGGCCAATATCAAAATGTCATCGAAGAGCTCCGCAGACGCAGAAAAGAAGACCAAGAAGATGAAGGTGTGTTACTTGATATCGAGTATGAGCTTGAATCCATCCGCACCGACGAGATAAACTATCACTATATCCTCTCTCTCATCCAAGCCCTAATCGAAAATCGGGAAAACCTCATTGGTAAAAAGGAAAAGAGTCTGGTAGATAACTATATCGAAGATTTGAACAAATCCAATCCCAAGTTATCCAGCCTCATCTCCAAACTCTGGCAGAATGTCCAAGCAGATGCAAAGAGCTATCAGGGTCAATCTATCATCCATAAGTTAGAAGAGATGATTGAGCTAACAACCCGGCAAAAGATTCGTGAAACGGCAGATTATTGGCAGATAGGAGAGGATGAACTCCAGTTCGTAGTGGACAACTATCGCATTGGACGAGATAAGCAAAATGGTGAAAAAGCCATCACCGAGTCTCAGGACTATCTGGCCTATAAGGAAGCCCACGGAGACAAGGCACTACCAAAACTCAAATACAAAAAAGCCCTCAAAGAGGACTATATGCGCATGATTTCAGAGGATATCTTACCGCTAAGGGGGAGATAGGCTTAAAAATGGTCAGCAAGATAATGTTGGGAAGGTTTTCGACTAATGAGGGTCAAAATCCCCCTTTCTTCAAGATGCAAGAAAGCATCCTTGACCTTTTTCTTAGAGTAATGATGATTAGCTAGTTGGATGATGCTTCTATCTTCTATACCATCTCTCTTATCATCGACAAAGAGCTTGGACTGAGCGAGTAGAAACAAGATGTATTTCTCGACTTCCTCCAGCCCTACTGTTTGCTCTATCTTAACTTTATAGCGATGAAGTTGTTCCTGCTTTTCGAGGAGGGTTTGGATAATATTTTCCTGTCCTTCCTTGATAAAAGTCAACAAGGTTTCAACGAAGAAGGTAGCATCGGCACGGTTGAGATGGTCGCCAGTATTCCTAAAAGCCTTATAATAGTCTTGCTTATGGTGATTGATTTGTTGGGATAAAACCAATCCCGAAAATTTATCGAGCTTTCTAGACAAGTACTTGGCAAGGATATAGCGGCCTGTCCGACCGTTACCGTCATAGAATGGATGAATATTTTCAAAAAAATAGTGTCCAGCGCAAGCCTTGATAAGGTTTGGGATAGAATGGTCGTTTATAAAACGAATCCACTCTGTCAGCATAACCTGAATCTGTTCCTCCTTTTGAGGTGGGATATAGATGACTTTGCCAGTCTTGTCGTCTTGGATAAAGGCTGATTTCTGTCTAAAAAACTCTCCATCGAGTTCATCCTCTGGCGAGATTTCTCCTTGTGTTAATTGGTCATAAATCCTTCTGATATCTTCAAGAGATTGGATTTGGAGAAATTCATCCTTAAGGATTTGTTGGTACATTCGCAAGGTGGAAAGATGTTTGATTTGTTCGGTCTTATAGGGGTCTTCCTCTAGGAGTTTCTCCACATCGACCAACTCTTTACGAGTTGTATGGATACCTTCGATTTCATTTGTGGAAATAATCGATTGGTAGAGTTGTTCTTTATAGAACTGATCGTGGGCAATCTTGGGAAGGGTATCAGCTATTTCGCTAATTCGTTGAGATTGCTGTGAGATAGTTTCCATCAGTTGGGAAAGCCCAAGATGCAGGGTAACAAATAGAGGGTATTGACTTGTTTTGACAGTATCGCGTTGCATTAAATGAGGATAAAGAGATGTTCTAATGGAACTGTATCCTTGTAAGCGTAGTTGATACTCTTCCTCATATTGGTCACGATGACTGTAGTATATTTTTCTAAGTTCTCTATAGTTCATATGTAGTCATCCTCGCATTTTAACGTTTTTTAACATTATATCACAAAATCAGCCCTTCTATTGTTTCAAAATAGGCAAAATTGCATAATAGAATGGTACATCTGCCTATCTAAAGTGAAAAAATGGCCAAAATTGAACAATAGGAATGAAAGCTGGATGCCCTAAAGTGCAAAAATAGGTAAAATTGAAGAATAGAAATCAAAAAAATAAAATCTAAAGTGTAGAAATACGAAAATTGAGTAATAGAAAGGGGGGGATATAGTGGAAAAATTATTTATTATCGGAAATGGTTTTGATATAGCACATGATTTAAAGACGGATTACCTATATTTCAAAAAGTTCGTTTATCAGCAGGCTTATGGGAAAGATGATTTGTTAGAGTCGTTGCAAACATCAAAGGGAATTTGCGACTTTTTTAGGGAAAAGGATATTGAAATTCAAGAACAACATCGATATGCTAAGGAAGATGGGTTGAGAGACATATATGGATATTCTCTATCCAAAATTAGAAATGGTCAGTTAGATAAACATGAACGGTATCAATTTATTTATCAACATATGATGCAGTTAATGGGATTAGAAAATTTTTGGTCTCAGTTTGAGCATGATTTAGGTTGGATAAATGAGGTGAAAATTATACTGTCGTCTTGTGGCCTAGAAGAAGAAGCTGAGGAGCTGGCAACGATTCTTGAAAAATTTCTAATAGCAGACATTGAAAATTTATTTAGGGAATGGGTTCAAAGTTTTATTCTGGACTGGGATAATATGCCTTCTAATCTAAAAAAACTAAAACGAAAGAAATCTGTTGAACACAATAAAAATGCCTACTTTTTAACTTTTAATTATAGTATGTTGTTAGAGGATTTCTACGGTATAAATTCTGAACAAATATGTCATATACATGGAAGCGTTTCTGAAAATAAGCTAATATTTGGACATAATCGTGAAATGGATTCTTATGATGAATCTATACAAAATGATCCAACTGCGGTACGTGACTTTCTTTATAATTTAGTTGATTTGACTAGAAAGCCTGTCCATCAGCAACTTAGAAAACATGAATACTTTTTCAAAAGTTTAAGTTCTATCAAAGAAATCTATTTCATTGGTTTTAATATTCGGGATGAGAATGGAGTGGATGCTCCGTACTTTAGAGAAATCTTTAAGCAGGCCCCAGATGTGAGCGTTTATGTAGACCAGTTCGATAAGCAGAATGAATATACTATTAAGAAAACACTTAAGGCATGGGGAGCTCGTAAAGCTTATCAATTGCAATTTATAGATACAAATAAAGATGAAATAGTTGGAGGAGTAATATGACAAGGAAACCAAGTTATCGTTTTGCAGGTTATACCGAACCTTGGGAAGAAAAGAAGTTGGGAGAAGTTTCAACTCATCGTAGTGGTACATCGATAGAAAAATATTTTGCGGAAAATGGAGTTTACAAAGTAATTTCTATTGGTAGTTATGGACTTGATGGAGAGTATATAGATCAGGGAATACGAGCTATTTCTAACGAAGTAACTGATAAGAAAATTGTAAAAGAAAATGAGCTGACAATGGTTTTAAATGATAAGACTTCTAATGGTACAATTATTGGTCGAACTCTTTTAATAAAGTCAAGCAATGAGTTTGTGGTTAATCAACGTACAGAGATTATCTCACCAAAAGAAATACTAGACTCTCAATATGCTTATGTTTTATTGAACGGTAATTTTAGAGAGCAAGTAAAGAAAATTGTTCAAGGAGGGACTCAAATTTACGTAAACTATTCGTCTGTCGAACAATTAAAACTCCCTCTCCCCTCCCTCCCCGAGCAAACTGCTATTGGTTCTTTCTTCCAAGATATTGACCAGCTCATTAGCCTTCAACAGCGTAAGTTAGAGGTGCTCAATGAGCAGAAGAAAACCTACCTCAAGCTCCTCTTCCCAGCCAAAGGACAAAAGAGACCAGTCCTTCGCTTCGCAGGATTTGAAGATGAGTGGAAAGAAGTGAAGTTGGAGGAAGTTTGTGAAATATATGACGGGACGCACCAAACTCCAATATATACAACAGAGGGTGTGATGTTTTTAAGTGTTGAGAATATAAGAACATTGAATTCAGATAAATATATTTCTAAGGACGCTTTTGATAAAAATTTTAAGATTAGCCCTAAAAGTGGTGATGTATTAATGACTAGAATTGGTGATATAGGAACATCTAACTTAGTAGAGACTGATATAGATTTAGCTTATTATGTTAGCCTTGCTTTGATTCGTTCAAGTGTGATAGAATCAAAATTTTTAAATGTTTCTATTTCATCAGATTATTTTCAAAAGGAGTTATGGAAAAGAACATTGCATATTGCATTTCCCAAGAAAATAAACAAAAATGAGATTGGTCAAAGTAAATTTTATTATCCCCCATTCCCTGAACAAGAAGCCATCGGTTCTTTCTTCCAAGACCTAGACAAGGCTATTGCCAAGCAAGAGGAAAAAGTCAACCAACTCAAAGAAAGCAAACAAACCCTACTCAGAAAAATGTTTATCTAAGATACCCAGCTTTTAGGTCGTGTTCGATTATCTAAGATACAAAGACCTCAAAAAGCTACACTAAGCGAATGAAAGTAGAAATTGATAGGAGACCCTATGTCACAAACAGATTTATCAAGAGAACTCTACCAATCCCTCTGGAATGCGGCGGATATCCTGCGTGGCCAGATGGAAGCTAATGAATACAAGTCCTACCTCTTGGGCTTGATTTTCTATAAGTACCTATCAGACAACATCCTCCAAGCCGTCTGTGATAACTTGGACGAGAACTTTGAGTCCTTCCAGCAAGCGCAGCTTCTCTATGAGGAAAACTTTGCGGATGCAGATGTCCGTGAAGACCTCATCGAGGTCTTAAATGACGAGCTAGGCTATGTGATTGAGCCTTCTCTAACCTTTACCAAGCTGGTTCAGTCTATCCACGAAGGAACCTTCCAGCTAGAATCCCTAGCCCAAAGTTTCCGTGATATCGAGCAGGCCAATGAAAAATTTGAAAATCTTTTCGAAGATATTGACCTCTATGCTAAAAAGCTAGGCAACACCCCACAAAAGCAAAACAAGACCATCTCTGAGGTTATGAAGCAACTCAACGACCTCAATGTGTCTGGTCATGCTGGTGATATCTTGGGTGATGCTTATGAGTACTTGATTGGCCAGTTTGCTAGTGATTCTGGGAAAAAGGCTGGAGAGTTCTATACACCTCAAGCAGTTTCTCACCTCATGACTCAGATTGTCTTTGCAGGGCGCGAGCATCAAAAGGGGATGTCGGTTTACGACCCGACCATGGGTTCTGGTTCTCTCTTGCTCAATGCCAAGCGCTATAGTAAGGAAGCTTCGACGATTTCTTACTACGGTCAAGAATTGATTACTTCGACCTTCAACCTTGCTCGCATGAATATGATGCTTCATGGGGTTGCCATTGAGAACTATCACCTCAGCAACCACGATACTCTAGATGAAGATTGGCCGACTACCGAGCCGACAGACTTTGATGGGGTTTTGATGAACCCACCCTATTCACTGAAGTGGCCAGCAGATAGTGGCTTCCTGCAAGATCCTCGTTTCTCAAGTTATGGAGTTCTTGCACCTAAGTCTAAAGCGGATTTTGCCTTCCTCCTTCACGGTTTTTACCACCTCAAGCATAATGGTGTCATGGCTATCGTACTTCCTCACGGAGTTCTCTTTCGAGGAGCAGCCGAGCAGAAGATTCGCCAGCACCTGCTAGAAGAAGGCGCTATTGATACAGTTATCGGCTTGCCAGCAAATATCTTCTACAATACCTCTATCCCGACAACCATTATTATCCTTAAAAAGAATCGCACCAATAAGGATGTCTTCTTTATCGATGCCTCAAAAGAGTTTGAAAAAGGGAAAAATCAAAACAATATGACCGAAGATCATATTGCCAAGATTTTGGAGACTTATCAAAAACGCGAGAATGTCGAGAAGTTTGCCCATCTAGCCAGCTTTGAAGAGATTGTCGAAAATGACTACAACCTCAACATTCCACGCTATGTCGATACCTTTGAAGAAGAACCCGTTGTTCCCCTAACCGACCTCGCCGACCAGCTCGCAGAGATTGATAAAGAGATTGGAGAAGTCGAAGCCAGACTCGCACACATGCGCAGCCAGTTAGTAGGCACAACATCAGAAGCCCAAGCAGAATTAAATACTTATTTGGAAAAGATTAATAAAGTGTAGGATAGCTTCTGAGTTATTGATACTGTTTAGAGAATTTTTCATAGGCTTGTATGTTTTTATTTATATAATTAAATAAAATATATGTTATAATCTCAATGTAAACAATCATTATTATCGGGTTTGTATATAAAATTATTGAAACTACCTAGAAGAAGTAATGAGGAGATTTTAGAATAAATGATATTTCAAAAATTAAATAATTTGACCTCTATTATACAAATATATAATTCAAAACCATCATTTTTCCAAAAGAAAGTTTTAGATGATGTGACTGTATTGAAAAGTTTAGTGGAAGAATTAGACAGAGTTAAAGAGAAAGAGACGATTACTCAAATAACAAATAATTTTTTATTTGGGTATGAATTTCAACGTTTGAATCAGGAATTTGATTTATTAAAAGCTATTAAGACACCTAATAAAAATCCAGAACAAAAAATTGTTATTAATATTGAATTAAAGAAAAGTTGTAAAGAGAAGAAAGCTATAAAAAAACAACTTAGGAATCATCAATTTTACTTTAATAGAGTTGGTATAGAATATAGAAATATGTACCTTTTTGGATACTGTGAAGACAAGAAACAATGTTTTGAGTATGTGGAAATATCAGATGGTGAGTATGAACTAGTAGAAATTTCTATTAAACGGCTTTATAAAGTATTATATAAATTTCGTACCTATAAATATTTTGATATAGATGAAATTTTTAAAGTAGATAATATATTGATTTCTCCTTTAAATAATTGGAAAGATTTTGTAAATAAAAACTATTTATTAACAGAATCACAAAGGCAGTTAAGAGATGATGTATTAACAAAAGATAAAAAAATAATTAGAGTCACGGGAGCAGCAGGCTCAGGAAAGACATTGGTTTTATATGATATAGTAAGAAAATTAGTAGATAATGGTAAAGAAGTTGTTGTAATACCATGTCATACAAAGATTGAGGCTCATAGTAAGTTAGCTAAACATATTCATTTTAATTCGATTGGTGTTGGTAGTATGGATCATAAAGATAAATATTCTGAGTTATCCAAAGCACATTATATATTTGTTGATGAAGCTCAACGGATGAGTAAAAAACAAATAAATAGACTTATCTCAAAATTCGATGATGGAAATTTGGAGAAATTAATTTTTTTCTATGATCAACTTCAATGGTTAAAAAGTGGTGAGAAAGATATTAGTAATTTTTTAAAGGAGCTTGAGCCTGACAATTCTCAAGATTTACAATTGAAAGGGAGTATTAGGAGTAATTATTTTATAACTTTGTTTGCCATGAATTTATTACATTCAAAAGGTAAGTATAATCCGTTAATGGAAAAGCGTAAGAAGTTTATATTTGAAGACTTAAAAAAATATGATGTTAAATCTTCAAATTTGGTAAATATTTATTATTTTGATAATTATCAAAATGCGAGAGAATTTATGTCAAGGTCTGTTGAGACTATGGGCTCAACTCCTATATATTTTACTCCATCTACAAATGGTATACATGGTGGACCGAGAGTGTATTATAATAATCCGATTAATGATGAAATTACTGATTTTTCAAAAAATCCCCATAAATATATGGGGCAAGAATTTGATAGCGTAACTGTACCAATTGATTCGAAATTTTCTTATGACGACAATGGGGACTTGGTTGTAAACGAGTTATGTAATATTAGTGATCCTGTTCAGATGCTTTATGAAATGGTAACAAGAGCAAGAAATGAGCTTAATATTGTTGTAATTAATGATTTACAATTATTTGAAAAATTAGAGCAAATAAAACAAACCACAGAAAGAATGTTTAATAAAAATTAAATTTTATTCCAAAAGAGGTTGGCAAAAACTCAATTTAAGAGAAAATGAGGTAAATATTTCCATGATAAAACTTACAGTATCAAGGTTTTTAGTTCGTGGTATTATGCATTTTTCTGATTTTAAAGACTTTTTGCTCAGCTTTTTTTATAAGTTATGTGACTATTAGTCTGCATTGCTCAGTAGGGTGTGAGACAAATAAACTACTCAGTCTTTACGCTTTAGTTTTTTAAATACTAAACAATATGAAAGTTTTTTTATAAAAATATTGCATTCAATAATACTGACACAATAGAAATTGCAAAGAGATAGTATTAGTCGTTTCTATATTTTAGGTTCTCAAAATATGAAAAATTGATGGTATAATAAGATTAGATGGATTATTTATTGAGGTAATAGTGATAAAATATTTTAAATTAATCGATGGTGGAACTTATCATATTGATGAATTTGAAGAGAAAACAAATAGAGACTTACCATATTATCAAAATGGCAGTAAGTACGCATTGTGTCCAACTTGTGATTCTTCGATTCAACTTATCGGGGGGGGGGGGGGGAATAATAATACGCAAAATAGAGCTGGAAGATATTATGCGGCACATACAAAAAATCCTATAAAAGGACTGGCATACGACATAAGAAGAAAAAATAATTGTGCAAATTATGAAGGAAATCAAAATAATTGGCAGGGGATTTATCAAAGGAGACAAGGGCTTCCTGAAAATGAAGAATTATCTATATTTATAAATGAGAATCAGTCAGATATTGCTCAAAAAGTTGGTGACTTAATAGGGTTTAATGGACTAAAAAGTGATAGGACACCTACTGCTATCTTTGATAAAATGTTAGAATCTTTTATTAGGAATGGAGGATTATGTATCTTACCAGAACAATTTGTGCCTGACTATATCCCTAGATTGATTATTGCAAGAGCTGAACCAGTTATTTGCTGGGGTTCAATTCCTCGTGAGGAAATACGCAATCGTATCCTACAACATCCACTGTTACAAGATTCAATTGATGGGGGACAATTTAAACCAAATATTGAAACAAGACTTGTTTGTGTTCTAAATAATGGGATTGCTCCTACTCAAATCCAAATCAAATTATTGTTTGAAGATGAGGAATTGAACTTAAAACAAGTAAATGCTAGAGTTTAGTAAGGGGGATAGGCAACGGTATAAAGAAAAAAAGAGGAGCCTCGTAATGAAGCTCCTTTTACTTTTTATTGTTCGAATCAGTATTCTTATTTCATAAAAAATATAGTCAAAAATGTAGTCATTCGAATGATTTTTCTTTCAATGTACTGAATTAAACAAAAAGAAAAAACGCTTGAATGCGTTTTTCTTCTGTATTGATTCGTATTGAATGCTTATTTAACTTCTGTAAACACAACGTGCTTGCGAAGTTTTGGTGAGTATTTCTTCAATTGAAGACGGTCTGGAGTGTTACGTTTGTTTTTAGAAGTAAGGTACAAGCGTTCACCAGATTCTTTGTGTTCAAGTGTAATATTTACGCGCATGGTATCTCCCTTCTATTATTCAGCTGATGCAGCTTTAGCGATTTTACGTCCTTTGTAGTATCCTTTAAGTGATACACGGTGAGAACGTGAGTAATCTCCAGTAGTTTCGTCAAAGTTTACAGATGGAGCTGTTACTTTGTAGTGTGTACGACGTTTGTTTTTCTTCGCTTTTGAAGTGCGACGTGCAGGTACTGCCATTTTGATTTCTCCTTTAGGTATTTATATTCGATTCAATCTACTGATTTTCATCAACCATACTAGGATAACACATTTTTTTTGTAAAGTAAAGTTACTTGACAAAAAAAGATGAAAAAATTAAAAGGTCATCAACCAAATTAATCGAAATTTTCTGAAAATTCAAGAATTTTCTTCTGTTCATTGACTTTAAAATGTGCTATAATAGTAAAAACTGAAATGGGAGGGATAAGATGACTGAATTAGATAAACGTCACCGCAGTAGCATTTATGACAGCATGGTTAAATCACCAAACCGTGCCATGCTTCGTGCGACTGGTATGACAGATAAGGACTTTGAAACACCGATTGTGGGAGTGATTTCAACTTGGGCGGAAAATACGCCATGTAACATCCACTTGCATGATTTTGGGAAATTGGCGAAAGAAGGTGTCAAATCCGCAGGTGCTTGGCCTGTACAGTTTGGTACCATTACCGTAGCAGACGGGATTGCCATGGGAACGCCTGGTATGCGTTTCTCTCTAACATCTCGTGATATCATTGCGGACTCTATCGAAGCGGCTATGGGTGGTCACAATGTGGATGCCTTTGTTGCTATCGGTGGTTGTGACAAGAACATGCCTGGTTCTATGATTGCTATTGCCAACATGGACATCCCAGCCATTTTCGCCTATGGTGGTACCATTGCACCCGGAAATCTTGATGGCAAAGACATTGACTTGGTTTCTGTTTTTGAGGGAATCGGAAAATGGAACCACGGTGACATGACAGCTGAGGACGTGAAACGTCTTGAATGTAATGCCTGCCCCGGCCCTGGTGGTTGTGGTGGTATGTACACAGCTAATACCATGGCGACAGCTATCGAAGTTCTAGGGATGAGTTTACCAGGGTCTTCGTCTCACCCAGCTGAATCAGCTGACAAGAAAGAAGATATCGAAGCAGCAGGACGTGCTGTTGTTAAGATGCTGGAGCTTGGTCTCAAACCATCTGATATCTTGACTCGTGAAGCCTTTGAAGATGCTATCACTGTAACTATGGCTCTCGGTGGTTCTACAAATGCTACTCTTCATTTGCTTGCAATTGCCCATGCTGCCAATGTTGATTTGTCACTTGAGGACTTCAATACGATTCAAGAACGTGTGCCTCACTTGGCCGACTTGAAACCATCTGGTCAGTATGTCTTCCAAGACCTCTACGAAGTCGGTGGTGTGCCTGCGGTTATGAGATATCTCTTGGCAAATGGTTTCCTTCATGGAGATCGCATCACATGTACTGGTAAGACAGTTGCTGAAAACTTGGCTGATTTTGCAGACCTTACACCAGGTCAAAAAGTCATCATGCCACTTGAAAATCCAAAACGTGCAGATGGTCCGCTTATCATCTTGCACGGGAACCTTGCCCCTGATGGAGCGGTTGCCAAAGTATCAGGTGTGAAGGTGCGCCGTCACGTTGGACCAGCTAAGGTCTTTGACTCAGAAGAAGATGCGATCCAGGCTGTTCTGACAGATGAAATCGTTGATGGTGATGTTGTTGTTGTTCGTTTCGTTGGACCTAAGGGTGGTCCTGGTATGCCTGAGATGCTGTCACTTTCATCCATGATCGTTGGTAAAGGTCAAGGAGACAAGGTTGCCCTCTTGACGGATGGTCGCTTCTCTGGTGGTACTTATGGTCTGGTTGTCGGACATATCGCTCCTGAAGCTCAGGATGGTGGACCGATTGCTTACCTTCGTACAGGCGATATCGTTACGGTTGACCAAGATACCAAAGAAATTTCCATGGCCGTATCCGAAGAAGAACTTGAAAAACGTAAGGCGGAAACAACCTTGCCACCACTTTACAGCCGTGGTGTCCTTGGTAAATATGCCCACATCGTATCATCTGCTTCACGCGGAGCCGTGACAGACTTCTGGAATATGGATAAGTCAGGTAAAAAATAAACTCATACTCTTCGAAAATCAAATTCAAACCACGTCAACGTCGCCTTGCCGTAGGTATGGTTACTGACTTCGTCAGTTCTATCCACAACCTCAAAACACTGTTTTGAGCAACCTGCGGCTAGTTTTCTAGTTTGCTCTTTGATTTTCATTGAGTATCAAAAAGAGTCTGGGACAATAGTCTCTTGTCTCCAAAAAAAGCAACGGATTTGCCGTTGCTTTTTTGCATGGTTACGATAGTCTTGGTAAAATAGAATTGCTTAATAAACCATTTAGAAAGGCTATCCCATGCATATTCACTATAACACAAA
>CAJNDL010000039.1 GCA_905221505.1 bacterium | reverse complement strand
CGTGCTGCTTTGAATGGAAAGTCAGCCTATGAGCTCTTTGCCTTTACCTATGGAGAAGAGATTCCTAAGCTTCTCGGTATTTCTAAAATACCTGCAGAAGATGTCTGTCAGTCGTCTAAATTACTCCAACATAAGTTCTAAAAACTAACCTTTAACCCCATTCAAACGTCTCACACTAACTTCCACCATAGCGGAACTTAATCTGAAACGCTTTCAGATGAGGGGATTTTGTGCGCTCTTTTTTTCGATTCATTTTGGCTACAAAAGCGATGAAATCAGGCATTAGTAAAACCAGTGGAACTTACCCTGACACGGATTTCCACTGGTTTTTACGATTTTTATCAGACTAACTTCCACTTGGATTAGCAGTGGAACTTAGTTTGGGAATTTACCCTTCAAAAAATTCACCAATTATCTGATTAAACTCTTCAGGATGATCATTCATCGGTTGGTGTTTACTATCTGAAATCGTTACTTGACGCGCATTGGGATTTAAGGCAATGATACCATCGTAGATCATTTTTAGGTGTTTGGGAAAATCATTTTCTCCTCTTACTAAAAGCATAGGAGGATTTCCTTGATATCCTTCTATCTCATGGACTGCCAAGAAACCTGTAATTCCAAGGTTCAAGAAAACATCTCTCCCAGTTTCTATAATGGCCGTCTTGACCAATTCTCTTGTGATAGGGTTATCAGTACACATTTTTGAGTTCTTGTCTGCGATCACCTTCCAAGGAATCGTTTTATACATAAGAGAACTATATTTGATTCGACCTTTTTCTTTATCTGATAGGTAACGGTGCTGTCCCCAACTATCTACCATGACCAAAGCTAGGACTCTTTCTGGATGACGATAGATGTACTCTTGAAGTGGGTTTCCTCCCCAAGAATGACCAACCAATATCGCCTTATCTAGCTGAAAATAGGACAAAATAGCATCTACATCTTGAACAGCGCCTTCTAAGTCAGGTAGGCCAACTTTCATAGGTGATTCCCCCTGACCTCTAACATTGACAAAGTAAAGGTCAAATCCATCAAAAGCATCATACTGGTGGGCCCACATCTGACTACGTCCACAAGCTCCATGATAAAAAATAATGTGGCCTTTATTTGCATTTCCCGGACGATGATAAACAACCAAATCACAATCTACGACTGGTATAAGGTGACGTTTTAACATCTCAGGTTCTCTATTATAAAAAGCAATAGCTTCAGCAATATCATTTTGCTTCATTATTACACTCTCTCCTCTTTATCCTAGTGTCATTCTTTTTATCTATTTTATCATGCTATATTAAAATCATCGTGTTCCAAACTTGATTACATTAAAATTTTTGAATTTTCTGCACGATCTTAATAAAGAAAAGACTGCTCAGCAATCTTTACTTTCTTCTCATCAGATTCATACCTAAAATTCCAGCAATAATCATAGTGGCTCCTATCACATGGTAACTATAAATTGGTTCATGGAGGATAAGAGCTCCAGCTAGAATGGTCAAAACTGTTCCAAGATTACCAAAGACACTGACGGTTGATGCTCCAAGTCGAACAATAGCATAGATAGAGAGACTAGCAGTCACTATAGAAGCTAGAATTCCCAAATAGAGAATTGAAAGCAAATAAGATACCTGTCCAAGTGGCGCAAAGTAAGCTAATATGTTGCCATCTAGATAGTGCGAGGTCAGACTCAGCGTATTAAAGGTGACGAAACCAACAAATATCACAACAGCTGTCATATCCATGGCCCGATAGCTACCTCCTTTAGCCTTGCTGAGGATATTGTTTATTGCATTGGCGAGAACAGATCCTAACATCAAGAGAAAGCCAAAGATAGCAGTTTCCTTACTAAAGTTTGCTCCTTTGCTAAGGAAGATGAAAACTACTCCTGCTACGGATAAAATTAAAAAGAATTTCTGCAACAAGCTTGTCTTTTCCTTGAGAAAGACCGATGCCAAAAGGAGAGTAAAAATCGGAACAAGAGCCTGTAAAATTCCAGCTTCAGAAGACGATATATACTGTAAAGCAAAGGATTGGAAAATAAAGAAGAGGAGTGGATAGAAAAGACTCATCGGCAGAATAGAAAGAATATCTTTTCTGCTTAAACTCACATTGATAAGTTTTGTTTGATGAAGGATGAACAATACCAGAGCAGCGATTGTATAGCGATGTGCCAAGTTTGTAAGAGGACTGGCATAGCCCAAAGCTATCTTAGTAAATAAAAAAGAAAAACCAATGATGGCTGAAAAGGATAAGGCCGCTAGGTATGCTTTTGTTTTCTCGTTCATAGATTATTACTCCCTTAAAAGTAGCTATTCTCAAGATAGATCGATTAAAATTTTTGAGACTATCTTTCCATTTTAGCATAGTAAAATCCTAGATGCTATTTCTAGGATTGATATTTTATGTCTACTATCCCTCTTTCAAGCTGATAAATTCCTTCTCATTAACTATAAAGGAGTCAGCTATTCTGACCTGCTTTTCTCGTTCTTGTCTCACAAGTTCTAGCTTGTCTACCTCTTTGATATTCCTTACTTTGATAATATAAACTGCCAATTTCATTGTTTTCTATTTACTAGCTAGACCAATATAGGTGAAATCTTCTTTATTAGTAAAAAATTATTTCTTATTCTCTTAGAAGTTCTTCAAAAAGCCTTCAAAATCACATTCATGTTGGTACTTAATGGCTGCAGTTTTGTCTTTCTCAAAAATCGTTTTAGTTAGGTCAATATGGTTGATGCCCGCGATTGCGACGGTGTAGTGAATGATATCAGCCAGTTCTTTAGCAAGTTCCTCGTTCGAATCTTGAACTCCCTCTTTTCGACCAGAGCGACCATTCAAAACTTCAGCTACTTCACCGACTTCCTCCACAAGCTTGATAAAAAGACCTTCCTCAGTCCGAGACTGCTGGTAATGTTCGAGTAAGTAGTCTTGTAATTGTCTAAACGTTAAATCCTGTATATCCTGCTCCTTGCAAAAAAAGCGAGACCTTCGTCCCGCTCTTCTTATTTTTCGTCAATAACGATTCTTACTTTTTTGTCTTCAGTTGGGACAGAGTAGACAATCGTTCTTATCGCAGAAATAGTGCGACCCTTACGACCGATTACACGACCCACATCGCTTTGATCAAGATCCAAATGATATTCCAAAAACTCTGGTGTATCTTCAATCTTGATAGTTAAGGCATCTGGTTGTGAAATCAAGGGTTTCACAATCGCAATAATGAGATTTTCAATCGTATCCATCTGTCAACCTACTTTAAACTTATTTTGAGAATTTAGAATCGTGGAATTTTTTCAATACACCTTCTTTTGAAAGGATGTTGCGAACTGTATCTGAAGGTTGAGCTCCATCAGCCAACCATGCAAGAACGCGGTCTTCTTTCAAAGTCACTTGGTTTTCAGCAACAAGTGGGTTGTAAGTTCCAACTGTTTCGATGAAACGTCCGTCACGTGGTGAACGTGAATCTGCTACGTTGATACGGTAGAAAGGTTTTTTCTTAGAACCCATACGAGTCAAACGGATTTTAACTGCCATTTTTAAAGTCTCTTTTCTTATTTTTTATTTCGGTGAAATAGCTGAGCTATTTAGCACATGTTCTATTATAGCAGATTTCTGACAGGTGTCAAGAAAAAAACTTGACAGACTATAAATTTTTTAAACCATTTAGAAATTTGTTATACTTTTAAAGAAAAATCAGAAAGAGAATGTCATAAATACTATTTTAGAAACATTTTATAAAGAACACCAAGTCAAACCCTTCATATCATCCGATGCATTGCTTCAAAGAATTCTTTAGTTTTTTAACTATCGAGGGCTTTTATTAAAAAAATTTTTCAAATAATTGCCACCTTGGCACATAAATTCTTGCTTTCTAAATTTAAATGTGATATATTTATAACATAAAATTTAAGTGTTATATATTTATAACACAAAAAAGGAGTCTATCATGAAAAAAAGTCAAAAAATGCGTGGCCTCATTGCAATGATTGCCGTAGCTCTCTTTATTGATTTTATTGTTTTATTTGGTTCTAATCTTAGTTGGGGGCCCAAGTTAGTTATTGCTGGTATTTCAGTGTTAGGTCAGATTGTAGCTATTTGGGGCTGGCTACATATGAAACCATGGCCTCATAAGAGTCAGAAAAGTAAGGGAAAGACTATTTTTGACTTGTCTGCTAAGCTTTACGCGATACTTATTTTTGCAGCAAGCATTTTTTATACAGTAGGGATTTGGGTTGCGACCCCAATCGTAAGTTCTGGTATTAAAGAATGGATTTTGGGAATTGGCCTCGTTATTGAAGTGATTCTATTTGGTTTTTTCTGTTTGAAAAATGTCAAGGAAACTCCGGACGAACGCTTTTATGCTAATTTAGCAAAGGCAACTAGCTTGATGTTTGTTTTTATACTAGGCGCACTGATGATCCTAGCAATTATCATTGGGTATATGGGGTCTCTCACTCTTTACATGGGCCAGATATTTATTAGCATAGCTGCCCTGATTTGCATCTTTGCGTTTGTTTATTTTATCTTGGAACGTAGAGGATAAGCATGGCCAAAGAAAGCAAGATTATTACTAATCTCAAATCTGTTCGTGAATCCACAGGCATGACCCAGCAGGAGTTAGCCGACCGCATCGGCATGCGACGCGAGACAATTCTGCACTTGGAAAACAATCGTTATAATCCTTCGCTGGAAATGGCTCTTAAAATTGCTCAAGTTTTTAATCTGAAAGTAGAAGACCTCTTTGAACTCAGACAGAAAGAGGAAGCATAATTTTTTTCGAGACCTAGTATTAAGAATTAGGAATTGAAGCCAAAAGAAAAAATCCTTTGAAAATGTGCTCTTTTAAAATATAGTAATTCTTTCGAATTAACGTTTACTAATTGTGATGCTTTACGAACTTTCTTAAGATCTCGTTTCCTAAATACTTTGAGTACACTTATGGCATTGATGCCCCAAAACATCTAAAAACTCTGGTAGAAAAAGGTTATACTGTCATTGAAACTGCTTTTGATTCACTTGACCATCTAAATGCTACAATGAAAAAGAATATTCTGAAAAGCAAGGGAATTACAGGTCTTTCTAAGATGAAGGCTGCCGATCTGGATCAAGCCCTTCATGACAACTTTTCAGAAGAAGCATTAGCAAGTCACTTTTCAATTCGTGGCTACAAATTGACTCCAAAGGGGGAGCAGATACTGGAACAGTACCAGGAAATTATCGACCGTCATCCAAAGAAAAATCTTTAATCAACCAAGTCAGGTTGATTTTTTTGTAAATCATCTAAAACACTTATAAAACATTACAATTATTGACAAATACTTACAAAAGAGGTATATTAGTATTGAAAGAGGGAATTCATATGTACCAAGAACAACGATTAGAAGAAATCATTAAACTTTTAGAGGATAGAGGAAGTCTATCAGCAAAAGAAATGGTTGACTATTTCCAAGTATCCAAAGATACCATCCGCAGAGATTTTTCTATTCTCGCAAAAGAGAAACGAGCAAAAAGAACTCATGGAGGTTTATTGCCAATTCAAAAGCAAAGGATTCTTGGTTTTCAAGGTCGAGCAGAACAGTCTTCCAAAGAAAAAGAGAAAATTGCTCATTTAGCTACCCAACTTATTTCTGAATCACAATTAATTTTCTATGATGTTTCAACAACTGTACTTGAGTTAGCAAAAATAACAGATAAAAAAGTTACTATTTTCAGCCATTCATTAGATAATGCGCTTATTCTAGGAGGGAAAGAAAATGTCGATTTTCACATTCTAGGTGGACGATTTCATAAAGAGAATCGTTTCTATTACTCATTAGAAGAATCGGACATTTTAAACTCTATTAAGTTTGATTTAGCTTTTTTTGGAGCTGCAAGTCTTTCAGATGGTCAAGTTAGTTTTGAAGACCAAGAAGATGTTCTAATGAAAAAGAGAGCATTTAAAACAAGCAAAACTCGTGTCTTACTGGCTGAAACCAGTAAAATAAGCAAACACTCTCACTTTATTCTTTCTAAACTAGCTGATTTTGATTATTGGATTACAGACAAAGAACCCGATATAGAAATTCAGAAATCTTTAGATGGTAAAACAACTATTCTATTTTAAAAGAGGTTAACTATGACAAATATTAAATTGATTATAAGCGATATTGACGGAACAATTTTAGACAAAAATCACCAGATAGACTCTTATTTGCCAGAACTGATGCCAATTTTAAAACAAAAAGAAATCCCTTTTGTCTTAGCTTCTGCTCGCTCACCTCTCGGTATTGCTCCAATCTCTAAAGAACTAGGTATTAGTAACTTCCCAATCGCATGTTATAACGGTGCCCTAATCAGTAAGGGGGATGAGGTTCTAAGTCAGCATTCTATTGATAAAAATGAATTGGTATTTCTTCATGATTTTTTAAAAAGAGAATTTCCGACAGTTTCTATCAATGTTTATTCTGGACAAGATTGGTTTGTTAATACTTTAGATAAATGGGTACAAATCGAAGCCGATATTACGGGAGAAAGTCCAAAAGTTACATCTATAACAGATTTTATAAAAGAGGAACATACTCTTGTTCATAAACTATTATTAATTGATAAAGCAGACACTATACAAAAACTGCAAAACACCTTATCCATTATGGATTTCCCTCAAACCGATTTTTATCTCTCCAAGGATAACTATCTTGAAGTCACACATAATCAAGTATCTAAAAAACAGGCTCTGTTAGAATTGGCTAACTACTATCAAATTTCCCCAAAGGAGATTATGACTTTGGGTGACAATTATAATGATGTTCCCATGATTGAAACCGCAGGCCTTGGTATTGCAATGGGAAATGCACCAACAGATGTCAAATCCTGTGCAAATGCAGTAACAGATTCTAATGAACAAAATGGAGTAAGCCAAGCTATAAAGTTATATGTGTTAGCAGAATAATCTCCATTGATATTTGAAATCCACTTCCTTTTAGGGTACAATGGTAGAAATGAATTTTTGAGAGGAACAGAATGAAAAAACTAGCAACCCTTCTTTTACTATCTACTGTAGCCCTAGCTGGATGTAGTAGCATCCAACGTAGTTTGCGTGGTGATGATTATGTAGATTCAAGTCTCGCTGCTGAAGAAAGTTCTAAAGCAGCTGCTCAATCTGCCAAGGAGTTAAACGATGCTTTAACAAACGAAAACGCCTATTTCCCACAACTATCTAAAGAAGTTGCTGAAGACGAGGCTGAAGTGATTCTCCACACAAGTCAAGGAGATATCCGCATTAAGCTCTTCCCTAAACTGGCTCCTCTAGCAGTTGAAAACTTCCTCACTCATGCTAAAGAAGGCTACTATAACGGCATTACCTTCCACCGTGTCATCGATGGCTTTATGGTCCAAACTGGAGATCCAAAAGGAGATGGTACAGGTGGTCAGTCTATCTGGCATGACAAGGATAAGACAAAAGACAAGGGAACTGGTTTCAAAAACGAGATCACTCCTTATCTCTATAACATCCGTGGTGCACTTGCGATGGCAAATACTGGTCAACCAAACACCAACGGTAGTCAATTCTTCATCAACCAAAACTCCACAGATACCTCAGCTAAACTCCCTACAAGCAAGTATCCAAAGAAAATCATCGAAGCCTATAAAGAAGGTGGAAATCCTAGTCTAGATGGTAAACACCCAGTCTTTGGTCAAGTAATTGACGGTATGGATGTTGTAGATAAGATTGCTAAAGCTGAAAAAGATGAAAAAGACAAACCAACTACTGCTATTACTATCGATAGCATCGAAGTAGTGAAAGACTACGATTTTAAATCTTAAAAACCCAAAAATACAGTACCCACATTCGGTACTGTATTTCTTTTATACTCATTTTTAAGTTAGATTGTTAAAATCCCAGATTTGGTCCATCCAGCCTTCATAGAAGTCTGGTTCGTGACAGACCATAAGGATAGAACCCTTATATTCTTTAAGAGCGCGTTTGAGTTCATCCTTGGCATCCACATCCAAATGGTTGGTCGGCTCGTCCAGCACTAAAACATTGTTTTCACGATTCATCAAGAGACAAAAACGAACCTTGGCTTGTTCCCCACCTGACAAGACCTGAATTTGGCTTTCGATATGCTTGGTTGTCAAACCACAACGAGCAAGGGCTGCACGGACTTCTGCTTGGTTGAGAGCTGGAAAGGCATTCCAAACAGCCTCAAGTGGTGTTTGACGATTACCACCTTCTACTTCTTGTTCAAAGTAACCGAGTTCTAGGTAGTCACCACGTTCCACTTCCCCAGCGATTGGCGGAATAATGCCCAAGAGACTCTTCAAGAGAGTTGTTTTCCCGATACCATTAGCACCGATAATGGCAACCTTTTGATTGCGTTCAAAGGTAAGATTCAAAGGCTTGGTAAGTGGACGGTCATAACCAATCTGCAAATCCTTGGCTTGGAAGATAAAGCGCCCAGGTGTACGAGCTGGTTTAAAATCAAAGGATGGTTTTGGTTTCTCACTTTGGAGTTCGATAATATCCATCTTATCCAATTTCTTCTGACGAGACATGGCCATATTTCGTGTTGCAACACGCGCTTTGTTTCGGGCAACAAAGTCCTTAAGGTCTGCAATTTCTTTCTGCTGACGTTCGTAGGCTGCCTCCAGCTGAGATTTCTTCATGGCATAGACTTCTTGGAACTGATAGTAGTCACCAGAGTAACGCGTCAGCTGTTGGTTTTCCACATGATAGACGATATTGATCACGTCATTCAGGAATGGGATATCATGTGAAATAAGGACAAAGGCATTCTCATAGTTTTGGAGATAACGCTTGAGCCAATCAATATGCTCAGCATCCAAGTAGTTGGTCGGCTCGTCAAGAAGCAAGATATCTGGCTTTTCAAGGAGGAGTTTAGCCAAAAGAACCTTGGTTCTTTGCCCACCTGACAAAGAAGTTACATCCGTATCCATGCCAAAGTCCGTAACACCAAGGGCACGCGCCACTTCATCAATCTTAGCATCCAAGGTATAGAAATCACGACTCTCCAGACGGTCTTGGAGTTCTCCCACTTCTTCCATGAGAGCATCAACATCCGCTCCGTCTTCAGCCATTTCCATATAGAGATCATTGATACGGACCTCAGCTTTGAATAACTCATCAAAGGCTGTACGGAGCACATCACGAACAGATTGGCCTTCAGCAAGGACCGAGTGCTGATCCAAATAACCAGCAGTCACATATTTAGACCACTCCACCTTCCCTTCATCTGGCAACATCTTACCAGTCACAATGCTCATAAAGGTTGATTTCCCTTCACCATTGGCACCGACCAGACCGATATGTTCCCCCTTGAGGAGACGGAAGGATACATCTTCGAAAATTGCACGGTCACCAAAACCGTGACTCAAGTTTTTAACTTCTAAAATACTCATTTTAATTCCTTATCTTGTTTTTATGTAATTGTTTATAGAGGAGCCAAGCCAGATAGCCACCCAAGGTATTGGTCCACAAATCATCAATCTCAAAGACGCGATTGAAATCAAAGAAAAAGTCCAAGACTAACTGCGTACACTCGATTCCAAGACTCACTAGAAAACTGAAAAGAAGAACTCTTTTTGTTTTCCTTAAGTTTGGAAAGAGATAAAGGAGTTGAAAGATCAGAGGGAAGAGCAAGAAGACATTGAGGATATTTTGTAAAAAAATCCAACATAATTGTCCCATATCACTCACTTCGCCCAGTTTCCAGAAAGAATTGAAAGGAGTCAAAAGAAAAACCAGGCGTCCAAGATGCTGAATACCTGGAGTTTCCACTCCCACGGGAGAATGTTCTTGAGGAGTAAAACAAAAGTAGACGATACAAATGCTATAGAAAATGACTCCCCAGACCAAAATATAATTATGAGTTTTTTTCATCATTAAGGATTGACTGCTGCAACTGCTTTCTGGCGGTCACGTTTCATTGTATTAGAACGCAATTGTCCACAAGCTGCATCAATATCAGTTCCATGCTCTTGACGAACAACACAGTTAACCCCTTTTTTCTTAAGCGTATCATAGAAGGCCATGACGCGCTCTTTTGGACTACGACTATATTGGTCATGCTCACTAACTGGGTTATAAGGAATCAGGTTCACATAAGACAATTTCTTGATGTTCTTGAGCAATTCTGCCAATTCTAAAGCTTGTTCTACACCATCATTGACTTCATTGAGCATGATATATTCAAAGGTCACACGACGGTTGGTTGTTTCGATGTAGTACTCAATGGCTGCAAAAAGTTTTTCAATCGGAAAGGCACGGTTAATCTTCATGATGCTTGAGCGCAACTCATTGTTGGGTGCGTGAAGAGAAACGGCAAGATTGACCTGAACTCCTTCATTAGCAAAATCACGAATTTTATGGGCCAAACCTGAAGTTGAAACCGTAATGTGACGAGCACCGATGGCCATTCCCTTATCATCATTGATAGTACGAACGAAATTCAAGACGTTGTTGTAGTTATCAAATGGCTCACCGATTCCCATGACAACGATATGGCTGACGCGTTCGTCCTGACCACGCTCATCAAAGTATTTCTGAACCAGCATGATCTGCGCTACGATTTCCCCATTATTGAGGTCGCGTTGTTTCTTAATCAAACCAGAGGCACAGAAGGTACAACCGATATTACAGCCGACCTGAGTGGTTACACAGACTGACAAACCATAGTGTTGACGCATGAGTACAGTCTCGATCAACATACCATCAGGCAACTCAAAGAGATATTTGACAGTACCATCAGCAGACTCTTGAACGATTCGCTGTTTCAAGGGATTGACCACAAACTGGTCATTGAGCTTAGCAATCAAATCTTTTGAAAGGTTGGTCATTTCTTCAAATGACTGCACACGTTTACGGTAAAGCCATTCCCAGATTTGATCTGCACGGAATTTCTTTTCTCCCTGCTCCAATACCCATTCCTGCATGGTTTGACGTGTTAAACTATAAATTGACGGTTTCATTTCTTCTCCTTATTCTCTACTCACTTCTGACGAATGACAAAATGACGTTGTCCCTTGTCCTCTTTCTGAGAATGCTGGTCTTTCTGACGACGTCTATTTTTCTTATCTGCATTCGGTTTTCGTTTGGTTTGAGTCGGTTTCTTTCCTTTTCTAGAAGGCATCTCTTCTTCCTTCTTACGCATTTTCTTGTCAAATGAAGCTCGCTTAGGGGCTTCATTTTCTAGGACAAAATAGGCACAACCATAACTACAATACTCTAAAAGGTAGTCTTGTAAACGACTGATTTTTTCCAGATTTTCTTCTGTTCGGTCATCCTTGTAAAAACCTCGTAGGCGAAGCTGTTCGTTGCTCCAGTCCCCCACGATATAATCAAACTTAGTTAAGACTTCTGAAAAACGCTGATTAAAAGTCGTCACATCAAAGGCATCCTTGATATTTTCAACCAAGGAAAAAGCTATCCCTTCCGTTTCGACCTTGTCCCCGTGTAAATGGAACTCAGGACCAGGAAACTTGTTATAGTTGTATAATTCAGGTGCAATTTCTTTTCGCATAGATATCCTTTTTCCACGATTACTTAATACTTTATTCTACCATAATTTCTAGCAGTTAGCACGTTTCTCATAAAAATGAAAAAAGTCTGACGATTTTGTCAGACCAGAATCATATAACCTAAAAAAGAGAAGAACAATTCTTCCCTCCATATACCATTATTTAGCAGCTGCGTACAATTCATCTACTTTGTTCCAGTTGATGACTGAGAAGAAAGCTTTGATGTAGTCAGGACGCACGTTGCGGTATTTCACGTAGTAAGCATGTTCCCAAACGTCCAAGCCCAAGATTGGTTTTTTACCTTCTGAGATTGGTGTGTCTTGGTTTGCTGTTGAAGTCACTTCAAGTTTACCTTCTTTATTCACAACCAACCATGCCCATCCAGAACCGAAACGAGTTGTTGCTACTGCAGTGAAGGCTGCTTGGAATTCTTCAAATGAACCAAATGTTGCATCGATTGCTGCTGCAAGTTCTGCTGAAGGAGCTGTTTTTTCAGGAGTCATCAATTCCCAGAAAAGAGCGTGGTTCAAGTGTCCACCACCATTGTTGATAAGTGCTTGACGGATATCAGCTGGGATAGATTCTACATCAGCAAGCAAGGCTTCAAGGTCTTCACCGATTTCAGGGTGTTTTTCAAGAGCTGCATTAGCATTGTTGACATAAGTTTGATGGTGTTTGTCATGGTGCAAATGCATTGTTTCCGCATCGATGTATGGTTCCAAAGCATCGTATGCATATGGAAGATCTGGTAAGATAATAGCCATCTGTAATACCTCTTTTTCTTTCTATATGAAAATGATAACGCAAACATTCACTTTTTTCAAGTTTTTTGCTTATAGATAAGGAAATCACTAAGATACTTTCTAATAAAACAAGCAAATCAGCAAGAAACCCACGACAAGATAATCCTGACGCGGGCTGGAATTTCAAAAAAATATCAATTGACCTGACTAGCAATCTGCAAGAGTACCTTTTCAAAAAGGAAACCTTTTTCATAAAGACCTGTCTTAATCTGATAGTCAGTCTCAATCAAATAGGAAATAGCTTGCTTCAAAAAGCTCAAGGAAAGTCCTCGCGAATCTCTCAGCGCAAACTTGATTTGATAGGGATTGGGAGTCCGTCCCAGATAACTACCTAAACTACTTGCAATCTGCGCTTCTGTTTGCCCAGACTCCGCCAAAATCTTCACCTGAGTAAAAGTCCGAAATTGTCCTAGCATGACTGCAATCAGTTTAATTTCGTCTTCTCCTTGCAAGGTCAAGTCTCTAACCAAGTCGCGCGCCTGGTCCATCTTTTTAGTCAGAATAAACTGAGTTAAATCAAAAATATTGTCCTGCAAGGTCTTAGGAATAGCATTGACAATATCCTCTTCCTCGATAACAGAATCCGCCTTATAGGACTGTAAAAAGAGGAGATTTTTCTGAATTTCGCTAAATTGAAAACCAGATTTGATAAGTAGATTTTCAAAGGATTGCCCCACAAACTGCAGACCTTGTTTCTGGCTCCACTTTTGGAAATACTGGCGCAGTTCTTGTTCTTTGGCTTCTACTGCGTCAAAAACCTTGGCATCACGCTTCAGTAATTTGACCAACCGTCTCTTGCTATCCAGTTTTCCTTCTGCAAAGATCAATAACTTGGTTGTTGGCGAAGGGTTATCAAGGTATTCTTCAAACGACTTGAGCTCATCATCTGTTAAAAAACGTTTCTTGGCTGTTGTGATATCGACAAAATGGTCTAATATCACGATTTTCTCATCCGCAAAGAAAGGAAGGCTGACCAGCTCCAGTTCCACATCCTTGTAGACCACTTCTTTCATATCAAAGTAGGCAAAGTTGAGGTCGGCAGAATCATAACCAATCTGTTTCAACACTTGACTCTTCATCACTTCAAACTGGCCCTGATCTATGCCTGTAAAAAGGCTCAGACTCGGTAAATTTGATAAAGTCAACTTCTGACTTTCTTCAATGGCTAGCATCTTCTCTCCTTTCTTCTGATTTTTCGATTTAATTTAGTCAATATAGCGCAATTTCCCACGGAAATCTTCTAGGCTCTCGTACCCTTTTTCCGTCATGATTGCTTTCAGTTCATTGGTAATACGTTCAAAAGCACTGACACCTTCTTTGTGAAGGGTGGTTCCCACCTGTACCATACTAGCACCACAGAGGATATGTTCAAAGGCATCACGACCAGTCAGAACGCCACCTGTTCCGATGATTTGGATTTGAGGATTTAAGCGTTGGTAGAAGGCATGAACATTAGCAAGAGCAGTCGGTTTGATGTATTCTCCACCAATCCCACCAAAACCATTTTTAGGACGAATAACGACAGACTCATCTTCTATATAAAGACCGTTCCCGATAGAGTTAACACAATTAACAAACTTGAGCGGATACTTGTTAAAAATAGCTGCCGCTTGATCAAAGTGAACAATATCAAAATAAGGTGGGAGCTTAATTCCAAGAGGTTTGGTAAAGTAGGCAAATACTTCTGACAAAATCCGGTCAGTTGTCTCAAAATCATAGGCAATCTGAGGTTTACCTGGAACATTTGGACAGGAAAGATTTAGCTCAGTCAGACCACGAAACTCACTCTCTTGGACTTTTTTCAAAATAGTATGAGTTTCCTCTGGAGACATTCCAACTAGGGAAAGGAAGAAAGTTCGGTTTGGCTCTTTTTCCTGCAAATCCAAAAGATAATCCAAATAATAGTCTAAGCCATTATTTGGTAGGCCCATAGAGTTGATAGAACCAAGTGGAACATCTTGGTAACGTGGCTCAGGATTTCCCTGACGGAAGTCCAGGGTCGCTGTCTTAGTGACAAAGGTTCCTGCCACTGAGTTTTTAACTCCTTCCAGCTCCTCTATCGTCATGCAAGCCACACCTGCTGCATTCATCAAGCAATTGTCAAACGCAAAACCAGCAATTTGTGTTTTCGTTGATACCATGATTCTGATCCTCCAGATTCCTTTTATTGCTAATATTATACCATATTTTCACATTTTCTCTTTTAGAAAGATATTTATAAGAAAAAGGTTCGTTTTTATCTGTTTTCTAAAAGTCCTAAAACTAAATTGATAGAATTTTTAGAAAATTTTTGTTTTTCTCTTTACAGTTAAAAAAAATTCTGCTATAATGACACACATAATTAAATTAGAATTTAAGGAGAACGATATGACATCTGCTAAAGAATATATCCAAAGCGTGTTTGAAACTGTAAAAGCTCGTAACGGGCACGAGGCTGAATTCCTCCAAGCTGTTGAAGAATTTTTCAATACTTTGGAACCTGTATTTGAAAAACACCCTGAGTATATCGAAGAAAATATCTTGGCTCGTATCACTGAGCCAGAGCGCGTGATTTCTTTCCGTGTTCCTTGGGTTGACCGTGATGGAAACATTCAAGTAAACCGTGGTTACCGTGTTCAATTCAACTCAGCTGTTGGGCCATACAAAGGCGGACTTCGTTTCCACCCAACTGTAAACCAAGGGATTTTAAAATTCCTAGGATTTGAACAAATCTTCAAAAACGTCTTGACTGGACTTCCAATCGGTGGAGGTAAAGGTGGATCAGACTTCGATCCTAAAGGTAAAACAGATGCTGAAGTGATGCGCTTCTGCCAAAGCTTCATGACTGAATTACAAAAACACATCGGACCATCACTTGACGTACCTGCTGGTGATATCGGTGTTGGTGGACGTGAAATTGGTTACCTTTATGGTCAATACAAACGCCTTAACCAGTTTGATGCTGGTGTCTTGACTGGTAAACCTCTTGGATTTGGTGGTAGCTTGATTCGTCCAGAAGCAACTGGTTATGGTTTGGTTTACTACACTGAAGAAATGCTTAAAGCTAACGGCAACAGCTTTGCTGGTAAGAAAGTGGTTATTTCAGGTTCTGGTAACGTTGCTCAATACGCTCTTCAAAAAGCGACTGAACTTGGTGCAACTGTTATCTCTGTATCTGACTCAAATGGTTATGTCATTGACGAAAATGGTATCGACTTCGATCTTTTGGTAGATGTTAAAGAAAAACGTCGTGCTCGTTTGACTGAGTATGCTGCTGAAAAAGCAACTGCATCATACCACGAAGGTTCTGTATGGACTTACGCTGGAAACTATGACATTGCTCTTCCATGTGCGACTCAAAACGAAATCAACGGTGAAGCAGCTAAACGTTTAGTTGCTCAAGGAGTTATCTGTGTATCTGAAGGTGCTAACATGCCAAGCGACCTTGATGCCATCAAAGTTTATAAAGAAAATGGTATCTTCTACGGACCTGCCAAAGCTGCCAACGCTGGTGGTGTAGCCGTTTCAGCCCTTGAAATGAGCCAAAACAGTCTTCGCCTTTCATGGACTCGTGAAGAAGTTGATGGACGTCTCAAAGACATCATGACAAACATCTTCAACACAGCTAAAACAACTTCAGAAACATATGGTCTTGATAAAGACTACCTTGCAGGAGCAAACATTGCTGCCTTTGAAAATGTAGCAAACGCTATGATTGCACAAGGTATTGTTTAAGATTCATTTGCTCAATCCTCAATCACTCTGATTGGGGATTTTTATATTGGGTTCAAAAAAACTCACCATTAACAGTGAGTTTTAACATCAGAATTTATTTTACTTTCATTAGGGCAGATGACAAACATTCAACAATTTCATCAACTACTTCATCTATGTTTATAGTTCCTTCATCATTCAACATCATGGGAATAAGATAAGAAAAACTTAATGCTAAAATGTATCGAACAATTCTTTCATTTGACCAATTTAGAATAAGTCCTTTTTCTTTAAATTGATTCAAAACAGGGCTAATTGGTTCTATTATAGATTGAACAATAATATTTCCTAACTGGATAGAAAGATTTTTATCAATAAAAGAACGCCCCAAGAGAATTTTAACATGCATTTGATTCTCCTGAATGAAAAAGAGCCTATCTCTAACAATACTTTTTAAAAAGAAGGGAAAAGTTTCTTGATCTACTGTGAATTTTTTTTCTGAGAAATCCGCAATTACTTCTGGAATAACCTGTTCTAGAAAAGTAGATAAAATGGCTTCTAAAATACCTTCCTTTGTTTTAAAGTAACTAAAAACAGTTCCTTCTGACACTCCAGCGCGTTCGGCAATAAGGCTGGACGTTGTATTCTCAAATCCAATTTCTGAGAATAATTTTAAGCTTGATAATAATACTCGACGTTGTTTCAAGCTCAAGTTGCTAACTTCTAACGTCTGAGCATACTTTTGTTCTAAACTTTCCATCGCTAGCACCTCTCTTCTACTCTCTTACTTTTACGACTTTTTTGCCTCGACTGTGTCCCATTTTCAGACTACCATAGGCTTCTCTAACTGACTTTAGAGAAAAGTCATACACTTGATCAATTGTCAGCTGAACCTTCCCGTCTGAGACCATTTCAGCTAAAGTGCTAAAATCATCATATGTGGAATGTCTCGGACCAGTAAACTGAGCACCTTTTATCATAACATAGGGTGAAGGTACTAATGTCCCAATAGCTGTCCCCTTCAAGCCTAAACTAAAAGCCAATCTAACATAATCAGATCCATAACAATCCAAAAATTTTGTAATAGGCGTTGGACTAGCTGATAGAAGAGCCTTCTTGATATTCTCTTCGTAACTTACTGGTATGGCACCTAAAGACTTCAGATACTCTGCATTTTTCTTACTTGCTATTCCAATCACTGTCGCTCCCTTAGCAATTGCATACTGTACTGCAATACTTCCAATACCTCCTGCTGCAGCTGAAATAACAACAGTATCTCTTGAATTTAATTCGATTCTTCTAAAAGCCCCACCTACAGTTAGAGAAGCTACTCCCATAGTAGCTGCGTGAGTCATGTCAATCATCTCTGGTTTCAATACAATTTCTGATTCATTGACACAAATCTCTGTTGCTAAAGCTCCCCTCTTAGTTCCCAAACCAGGATCACTAATCATTGTTCCAAACACCTTGTCTCCTACTGAAAACTTACTTACTTCATTTCCAACTTCTGTAATAACTCCAGAAAAATCTCTCCCCACACCTCTTGGAAATAAAGATGATTTAGATTCAAACCAACGACTTGGTTTCCTTAATTTCGTTATAAAAGATAGAAATCGAAGGGGTTTCGCTCCCTCAAAAGTTTTATAATCAATAGGATTTAAACCAACAGCATGAACTTCTACTCTCACCTGATTTACATCCAAGGCTGTAGAGTCGATCTTCAGCAAATCCAAGACCTCTTCGTTACCGAAACGACTATACTCTATTGCTTCAACAACCATTTTCTTTACTCCTTAATTTCACAAAAATTGAGTGAACACTCATTTTTATAAATTATACTCTTAATTTGTAAGAAAATCAATATTATCGTTTGATAACGATTTATAACATGATACAAATATCCATCATTTCAATTTACCAATATGATTCTTTCAATCTAACTCTCCTCACTTTTAAAGAATACTAGCCCCCTTTTTGCCCCTTCTTGAACAAAAAGAAAAACCGCTGCTTCTAAGAATAGCGGTTTAATCATATTTTTAAGCTACTAATGTAGTTGCTCTATTATTTAATTTTAAATAGTAAACTATGATATAAATCAAGCTACTAAAGATGAATTTATGGTATACTAGTGATAATAAATAGTTATCGGTAGGAGAATATTTATGTACTATGGACGCAACAATGAAATAGAACAGCTAAAACA
>CAJNDL010000038.1 GCA_905221505.1 bacterium | reverse complement strand
TGTCTTATCTGCTGGTTTAACGATGTCGTTACCTGCATTTGGTTTAGTTGCAGCTTCTGGATCTTTCGTCAAGTCTGATGCTGGAATTACGGCTGTCTTACCTTCTGGGGTTGTGACTGTTGCGTTTCCTTTATCGTCTACTGCTACTGTTGCACCTGGGTTAACTGCTTCTACTTTAGCTTTGATTGCTTTCTTCTCTTCTGGAGTTAAGTTAGCTGGATCTTTTACAACTGTCTTAGCCGCTGGTTTAACGATGTCGTTACCTGCATTTGGTTTAGTTGCAGCTTCTGGATCTTTCGTCAAGTCTGCTGCTGGAATTACGGCTGTCTTACCTTCTGGAGTTGTGACTGTCGCATTTCCTTTATCGTCTACTGCTACTGTTGCACCTGGATTTACAGCTTTAACTTTGTCTTCGATCGCTTTCTTCTCTTCTGGAGTTAAGTTAGCTGGATCTTTAACTGCTGTCTTATCTGCTGGTTTAACGATGTCGTTACCTGCATTTGGTTTAGTTGCAGCTTCTGGATCTTTCGTCAAGTCTGCTGCTGGAATTACGGCTGTCTTACCTTCTGGTGTTGTAACTGTCGCATTTCCTTTGTCATCTACAACTACTGTTGCATCTGGGTTTACAGCTTTAACTTTATCTTCGATCGCTTTCTTCTCTTCTGGAGTTAAGTTAGCTGGATCTTTAACTGCTGTCTTATCTGCTGGTTTAACGATGTCGTTACCTGCATTTGGTTTAGTTGCAGCTTCTGGATCTTTCGTCAAGTCTGCTGCTGGAATTACGGCTGTCTTACCTTCTGGTGTTGTAACTGTCGCATTTCCTTTATCATCTACAACTACTGTTGCATCTGGGTTTACAGCTTTAACTTTATCTTCGATCGCTTTCTTCTCTTCTGGAGTTAAGTTAGCTGGATCTTTAACTGCTGTCTTATCTGCTGGTTTAACGATGTCGTTACCTGCATTTGGTTTAGTTGCAGCTTCTGGATCTTTCGTCAAGTCTGCTGCTGGAATTACGGCTGTCTTACCTTCTGGGGTTGTGACTGTCGCATTTCCTTTATCGTCTACTGCTACTGTTGCACCTGGATTTACTGCTTTAACTTTGTCTTCAATCGCTTTCTTCTCTTCTGGAGTTAGAGCATCTGGATTTGCTACTACAGTCTTGTCAGCTGGTGTGTTTACATTGTTTCCTGCTTCTGGCTTAGCTGCTTCTTCTGGTGATTTAGTTAAGTCTGATGCTGGAATTACGGCTGTCTTACCTTCTGGGGTTGTGACTGTTGCGTTTCCTTTATCGTCTACTGCTACTGTTGCACCTGGGTTAACTGCTTCTACTTTAGCTTTGATTGCTTTCTTCTCTTCTGGAGTTAAGTTAGCTGGATCTTTTACAACTGTCTTAGCCGCTGGTTTAACAATGTCATTTCCTGCGTTTGGCTTAGCTGCTTCTTCTGGTGATTTAGTTAAGTCTGATGCTGGAATTGTTGCTACAGCTCCGTCTTTCGTTGTTACTGTTGCGTTTCCTTTGTCATCAAATACTACTTTAGCATCTGGATTTACAGCTTTAATCTTATCTTCGATTGCTTTTTTCTCTTCTGGTGTTAAGGTAGCTGGATCGTTTACAACTACTTTATCTGCTGGAGTGTTTACTTTGTTTCCTGCATTTGGAGTTTCTTTAGCTGCTGGATCTTTTACTAAGTCTTCAACAGGGATTGTTGCTGTTTTACCGTCTGGAGTAGATACAGTTGCATTTCCTTTGTCGTCAACGAACACTTTAGCATCTGGGTTAACTGCTTCTACTTTAGCTTTGATTGCTTTAATGTCTTCAGGAGTCAACGCATCTTTGTTTGCAGATACTTTATCAGCTGGTTTGTTTACATCGTTACCTGCTTTTGCACCTTCAGCTTCTGCTGGAGATTTCACTAAGTCAGTTACTGGAATTGTTGCTGTTTTACCGTCTGGTGTAACTACAGTTGCGTTTCCTTTGTCGTCTACTACTACTGTTGCACCTGGGTTAACTGCTTCTACTTTAGCTTTGATTGCTTCGATGTTTTCAGGAGTTAATGCATCTTTATCAGCAACTACTTTGTCTGCTGGTTTATTGATGTTATTTCCTGCTTTAGCAGTTTCTTTGTCAGCTTCTGTTTTCACTAAGTCAGCTTTTGGAATAACTACAGTTTTACCTTCTGGTGTTGTTACTGTTGCATTTCCTTTATCATCTACTACTACAGTTGAACCTGGGTTAACTGCTTCTACTTTAGCTTTGATTGCATCTTTAGCTTCTTTTGGTAAATCTTTATCAGCTGCTACTAGCGCTGGGTCAACTACTACTTTGTCTGCTGGTTTGTTTACAGCATCTTGTTTAGTTGGATCAGCTAAGTCAGCTTTAGGTTTTACTAAATCGCTCACTGGAATTGTTGCTGTTTTGCCTTCTGGTGTTGTTACTGTTGCATTTCCTTTTTCGTCAAATACTACGTCAGCACCTGGGTTTACAGCTTTGATCTTAGCTTCGATTGCTTTTTTCTCTTCTGGTGTTAATGAAGCTGGGTTTTCTACCACTACTCTATCTGCTGGAGTATTTACTTGGTTTCCGCCACTCACTTCATCTTTGTCAGCTGGAGTTTTCACTAATTCACTTACTGGAATTGTTGCTGTTTTGCCTTCTGGTGTTGTTACAGTCGCATTTCCTTTTTCGTCAACTACTACTGTAGAACCAGGGTTTACAGCTTCAACTGCTGCTTTGATTTTAGCGATTTCTTCTGGTGTTTTAACCGCATCTTTGTCTGCTACTTGTACTCTGTCTGCTGGGTTGTTGATGTTGTTACCAGCTTTTGGAGAAGTTTTTTCGTCAGCACCTTTAACTAAATCATCTGCATCGATTACTGCAGTTTTTCCTTCTGGTGTTGTTACTGTAGCGTTTCCTTTTTCGTCAACTGTTACAACTGCACCTGGATTTACTGCTTTAACTTTGTCTTCGATTGCTTTTTTCTCATCTGGTGTTAAAGCATTTTTATCTGCTACTACAGTTTGTGAGTTTGGTTTGTTGATGTCATCTCCACCATTTGCTTTCTTAGCATCTTCTGGTGTTTTAAACAAGTCTGATGCTGGAATTGTCGCAATTGTTCCGTTTGGAAGAACTACTGTTGCATTTCCTTCATCGTCATATTTAACTTTAGTACCAGGTCCATTTAATTTTTGAAGTTTTTCTGTTGCTTTTGCTTGGTCAGCTGGGTTTGTTGCATCACCAACTACTTTATCTGCTGGCTTACGAATTCCTGTATTAGCTGAATCAGGTTTTGCTGCATCCTCTAATGTACGTACTAATTCTGCTGCTGGGAATGCTGCTGTGTGTCCTTCCGGAGTTGAAACAGTAACTGTTCCGTTATCATCCATTGTTACCACTGCGTCAGGGTTAACGTCACGGACAGCTTTTTTGATTTTTTCTTTTTCAGCATCTGTTAAGTTCTTAGGATCTTTAACGATAACTTTATCCACTGGGCGGTTAATGTTGTTACCACCACCTGGAGCATCTAAGTCATCCGCAGATTTCGTTAAATCAACTTGTTTTAATGTTTCTGGGGCTTTTCCTGGGTATGTTACTACTGCACTTCCATCTGGTTTAACTTCTACAGTTGCACCTGGGTTTACAGCTTCGATAGCTTTTTTAAGTTTATCTTGTTCGTCAGGTGTTAAGTTTGTAGGATCTTTAGCAACTAATTTGTTAGCTGGTACACGTGCAGAGTTAATTGCTTTAATCGCTTGTTCAGCTGCTAGTTTAACTTTATCAACGTCAGCATTTTTCTTAGCAGCAGTGATTGCCGCATCTGTTGCTGCTTTAATGTCGTCTACTTCTTTTTTAAGTTTTTCTTTAGCTGCTTCAGATAATGTGTCATCAGCTTGAATAGCTTGTTTTTTAGCTTCTGCTTCATCAGCTACTGCTTCTTTAGCTTTTGTTTTCTTCTCAGCTGATGGATTTACAGCTTTTACTTCAGCAACACCTTTTTCTTTAGCTTTATCTACTTTATCTTGAGCTGCTGTCGCTGCTTCTGGAGTTGCTGCTGTATTAGGTTGAGCGTTAATAGCATCTGTTGCTGTTTTCGCTAATCCTTTAGCTTCTTCTTTAGCTGCATCTTTTTCTTCTTTTGTTAAATCTGTACGAGCGTCGATTTCTTTTTCTTTTTTAGCTAGTTCATCTGCTACTGCTTTTAGAGCACTTTCTTTCGCAACTGGGTTAACTTTTGCTACAGCTTTAGTACCTTCGTCTTTAGCACCGTCTACTGCTGTTTTGTTTGTAGCTTCATTGATTTTATCTAAGGCTGCTTGTTTCCCTGCGTTTACTTTAGCGATAGCCGCATCTTTTTCAGCTTGTGATAAGTTAGCGTTGCCAGTAATAGCTTTGATTTTATTATTAGCTTCAGTCGTTACTGCATCGATAGCTGGTTGTTTGTCTAAGGTTACAAACTCTGATAATGGTCTTGTGTCTTTTGAACCGTCTGTGTATGTTACTACAAGATTTCCATCAGCATCTTTTGTTACTGAAGCAATTTTAGCATCTTTATCTGTAACTGGAGCATCTTTTGAGATATTTGCATCGTCATTATTCTTATTGTGCTCAAGTTGTAGTTTTTCTTTGATTTTAGCTAATTCTGCTTCTGTAACATTAGCTGGGTCTGTTACAGCTACTTTTTCAGTTGGAGCTTTAATATCATACTTATCCGTTTGAGATTTAACGATGAATTCAACATACCCAAGTTTTCTTCGACGAAGTTCATAGTTATTCTCAACATTATAGGCTTCATTTGCTGGCATAGATTTAACACCGTTATTATCTTTAGCCTCGATAAAACTTGTCCACTTGTTTGGAGCTGTAAGGTTTGTAACACCTGTCATCTTGATTGTCGCTGTTCGCTTATCAGCAGATACAGTTCCTTCCCCAGATGCTACAGCACTATCAGTTACCTTTCCTATGGTAAAACCATAAACACTAGCGTTATCACTTTCATCTAGACCTTTATTTCGTAGATATAAATCTTTAACTGTTGTATCATCTGAAGCTTTGAATGTTAAGTCAGTATTTTCTCCTGTGTAAACATAGATTTGTTTCTTGTCTGGATTTGAGTATGGAAGTTCAACTGTTGGAGCTTGATTTACTTTCACAGTGTGTTCATACTCATTAGACTCTTTACCTTGACTATCTACTGCTTTGTATTTAACAACATATGTTCCTGATGTTGCTAAATCTGCTGCTTCAAGAGTTGTTTTACTTGTATCACCATTGATAGATACTACTGTCGGTGTACCTTTTGTCCCTAATGTAGCATTTTGATCATCTTCATGGTCTGTTACTTTCGCTAGAGTTGAAAGATCTACAGTTCCCCCTACATTTACTGTTGTTACATCTGAGTTTGTTGCTGATGACACTACTGGTGCTTCGTTAGTTACATTGATTGATTTTTTTCCTGAGTAACTTCCATGAGAAGCTGAACCATTATGCGAAATGATTTGAATGTTATTATTTCCTTCAGCAACTGGTTTTGTCAGTGTTAATGTAATTGTGTCAACAAATTTACCGTGGTCAAAAGATTCAATAGTTGCTCTTTCTGGATTTTCTGTAATAGACCATCCTCTATCTTCGCCTCGTTTCAATGTCACTTGAGGTGCTGAATTTGTTTCTTTATCTTTGTACCAGAAATATGAATATCCTGTATCGTGCGGAACTGTTAGTACAACTTTCTTAGCTCCAGCGACAACACTATTTTTGTCCTTAGCTGCCTCTGATGGTAAGATTTTTGATTCACCAATAGAAACTTCTAAGTCTGCCTTTTCGCTTTCAACACCATTAACAGTTTGCGTAACTTCAACCTTGTTCTTAGGAGCATAGAATGTTCTTGAAGCTTCACTACCACCTCTTAAGACTTCGTTACTGTTCAATCCTTTATCTAAACCAAGTTTCCAAGTACCATCAGCCCCAACTGTTGTCGTCTCTTCTGAAATCACTGTTGTTCCTTCTGGATTTTTAACAGTCACTTTAACGGTTGCTCCTGGTGTACCTGTTCCTGTGATTTCACTATCAGTAGAATAAATTGTATTCTTAGATTTAGTATTTACTGCTGGAGCAGCTCCTTGCACTTTTATCGTATGAGTGTAAACTGCAGATTCTTTACCTTGGCTATCTACTGCTTTATATTGAACGGTGTGTGTTGTACCACCTACTCCAAAATCTGCAGCTTCTAGAGTTGTTTTATTAGTATCTCCATTGATAGATACTACTGTTGGTGTACCTTTTGTTCCTAATGTAGCATTTTGATCATCTTCATGGTCTGTTACTTTCGCTAGAGTTGAAAGATCTACATTTCCTCCCATAGGCACTACTGTTTCATCTGAACCTGTTGCTGATGATACTACTGGTGCTTCGTTAGTTACATTGACTGATTTTTTTCCTGAGAAACTTCCATGAGAGTCACGACCATTATGCGAAATGATTTGAATGTTATTATTTCCTTCAGCAACTGGTTTTGTCAGTGTTAATGTAATTGTGTCAACAAAATCACCGTGCTTTACAGATTCAATAGTTGCTCTTTCTGGATTTTCTGTAATAGACCATCCTCTGTCTTCGCCTCGTTTCAATGTCACTTGAGGTGCTGAATTTGTTTCTTTATCTTTGTACCAGAAATATGAATATCCTGTATCGTGCGGAACTGTTAGTACAACTTTCTTAGCTCCAGCGACAACACTAGTTTGGTCTTTAGCTGCCTCTGATGGTAAGATTTTTGATTCACCAATAGAAACCTCTAAGTTTACCTTTTCGCTTTCGATACCATTTGTAACACTCACAACCTCTACTGGATTTTTAGGAGCATAGAATGTTCTCGCAGCTTCACTAGCACCTGATAAGGCTTCATTACTGTTCAATCCTTTATCTAAAGTAAGTTTCCAGTTTCCATCTTGTCCTACTTCTGTTGTTTTTTCAGACAATACAGCTCCAGTTTTCTGATCTTTGACCGTTACTTTAATTGTTGATCCAGCAGTTCCTTTACCTGTAATTTCATTATCAGTAGAATAGATGGTATTTTTTGCTTTAGTATTTACTACTGGAGCTGCTACTGGTTCATTTTCAACAATTACTTTTACTGGAACTTCTTTTGTAGATGTATCTGGGTAAGTTACAACTGCTGTTGCTTGTTTTTCACCTGGGCTTTGTGTATTTACTTCTTCCTTGTACGCAACTGTTGTTCCTTTTGGAAGAGTGTCTAAGTTTGCAATTGATTTTGTCGCATCTGGTTGTTGTCCAGCTTTTACAGTTTGATCTTTCACTGTTGGTGGGTAAAGATCAGACTGCCACATTTTCACAGGGTTAGTTGCAATGTTGGCAAAAGCTGCATTGGCACCTACAGTGGCACTACGCATCATCCCAAACACAACCTTCATATCTTTTAGCTGTTCGTTAGTTGTTGTTGCAGGGACTTCAGTTCTAAAACTCCATACATAGCCATCATACCCATTACCACCTGTAGTCGAACGATCCACAATCAAACGTTTGTCATTCAAGGCAGCACCGTATACTAACTGTTTAGTTCTCGGAGAAGAATCAGTCGCCGCACTCTTAAAATATCTTTCCTCCTGACCGGCAAGTTTTTCGATGGAACGGCCATAGAGAGTACTTTCCCAACCAGAAGCCAGAGCAAAGGTATCTTTTTTGTCTAGTGCTAATCCACCAGCTCTATCTGGTGATGGAGTTTCAAACGTTACAGAACTACTCAACGCTGAACCATCCGGTGAAAGACGTTGGAATTGTCTAGTTTGAGGATTCCATTTAGGGTCGACTGGGGAGTTATATTTTAAACGTGTAATGGCCGTCGGCATATTAACTTCTGCAGGGATTTGGATATAATTCCGATATACCTCTCCTCCATCTGTACCATACTTATTAGCTAGATTTTCTAGATGATCATTAAAATAGACAAGCCAATCTAACGAAGTAATCTTCCCACTATCGTCTTTATTATATTTTACTTTATAGTTTGTTACCCTAGAAACCGCCTGAGCAGCATCAGCTGAAGCTGTCTTACCATCAACATCATTGATGATATAGGTATCACTATGCCCATTTGGTTCCGCATTTGTATCTTCTGAATAAGCAACTTCCGCCCTAAATTGAATTCCCGTTGGAATCGCTTGACGATTACGTGGATCATTAGATCCTGTGTTTTCGATTGAGTTAGATTCTGGATTTTTCTCAGTGTTTTCTGCTTTTTTACCTACAGTTTCTTTTCCATTAGTAGTATCTACTACTGGAGTTTCTTTTTTCTCTACAGGTTTATTTTTCAATTTTGAGCTTACTACAGTGACAAGTTGGTTGTAGGCTACTTTTAGTTCATCTTGACTGGTTGCAGAAACTAGCACAGACTTGGCAGAAGCTAACTCAGAATTTAAAAGAGTAATACTTTCCTCAGTTTTATTAGCGTATTTACCTGATGAAATTTTTCCTTCAATTTCAGCTATATAACCTTCCAATTGTGACTTATCCAATGTTGGAGTTGCTGGTTGTGAATTATTATCAAGAGACACCTCAGTAGCATTTACTGTAGTAGTATCCGCCTGAACAACACTAGCTCGTGCTCCTAAAAACATTAGTGCAGCGACTGCAACCGATGCAGCACCAAAACTATATTTTCGAATAGAAAACCTCAAAATTCTCTGGTTCTCTTGAGATTCCATTCGTTTAACTCGATTCAATGGATTACTTTTATTTTCCATCAAAAGCCTCCTTATTTGTTTATATTAAATTGGTAATTCGTGCAAAAAAAATATTCTAGCCCGATGCCCCATTTATGACTCAGGTTAGTATATTCTATTTTCTACACAAATATACACTTTAATTATAATATTAAAATCCAAAAATGTCAACTAATATGCTTGTGTGTGATTCGAATGTGATAATGTCTTTACTAAGTCGAACGTGAAAATGTCCCATTTGGTAGAATAGTCAAACATATCGGATTGAATCTAGAATAGTACAATTGACTATAATTTGACTTTCCTAATCAATTTGCTCATATCTTGTTTCGTTTTACTATAACTCTTCAAAAAAGCTCCATACTATCTGTGGCAGGAATTCCTGCCACAGATAGTATAGAGCCCATGTAAAAAGCAGTTACATAACTGCAACTGCTTTCTATTCTTGCATGGTGTAACCAACACCACGTACTGTTTTAATGTAGCTTTTTTGACCTTTTACATCAAGCTTGCTACGTAGATAACGGATATAGACATCCACGATATTGGTTTCGGTTGCACTTTCATACTTCCAGACACTTTCCAACAACTGCTCACGAGTCAGAACTTTCTTGCTTCCCATTAGAGTAGCCAAAAGGTCATACTCACGACGAGTTAGAGAAATCATCTCCTCGCCACGATAAACGGTATGATGTTCTACATCCATACGCAGATTGCGGTAAGATGTTGGAACCTTCATCTGACTACAGTGTTGGTCGATGAAGTCCCGACCTCGGAAAATCGCTGAAATACGAGCTACCAGATTATCAATGATTACTGGCTTATAGATGTAAGAAACGGCAAAGCGTTGGATTGTCTCAAGCTGGTCTTGCAATTCTTCACGATGGTCCAAGACCATGATGATTGAAGCTGGCTTAGTCCGACTCAGCCTATCTGCAAAATCCTGGGCTGTCATATCCCCCAGTTGAGCATTCAATAAAATCAAGTCATAGTCTGTCTGAAGAGCCATGGAGAGGGCTTTTTGCCCCTCCTCAACCTGATCAACTCGGTATTGCTCTTTTTGGAGTTCCAAACTTAAAAAATGAGCTAGATTTCGTTCTTTCTCAAGTAATAAAATCCGTTTCCCCATGGCAGACCTACTTATTTTTCGTCATACCAAGAGTAGTGGAATGTTCCTTCTTTGTCTTTACGTTGGTAAGTGTGGGCACCAAAGTAGTCACGTTGTGCTTGAATCAAGTTAGCTGGAAGGTCAGCTGAACGGTAGCTATCATAGTAAGTAATAGCTGCTGAGAAGGTTGGCACTGGTACACCAGCTTGAACAGCAAGAGCTACGATATCACGCACTGCTTGTTGGTACTTAGCAGTAACATCCAAGAAATACTCATCCAAAAGAAGGTTAGCAAGGTCTGCATCACGGTTGTAAGCATCTGTAATCTTTTGCAAGAAACGAGAACGGATGATACAGCCATCACGCCAGATAGAGGCGATGTCTGCAAATGGCAAGTTCCAGTTGTTTTCTTTAGAAGCTACACGCAATTGCGCAAAACCTTGTGCGTATGAAATGATTTTTGAGAAGTAAAGGGCTTGACGGATCTTTTCAATCAACTCAGCCTTATCTCCTTCAAATTTGAAGGCAACTGGTTTTGGAAGAACCTTGCTAGCATGCACACGTTCTTCTTTGTAAGTTGAAATGTAACGTGCAAATACTGACTCAGTGATAAGTGACAATGGCACACCCAGATCAAGTGATGATTGGCTAGTCCATTTACCAGTTCCCTTGTTACCTGCAGCATCAAGGATGTAGTCTACGATTGGTCCGTCTTGGCCTTCATCGTCTTTACGGCTCAAGATATCAGCTGTGATTTCGATCAAGTAGCTGTCCAATTCACCCTTGTTCCATTCAGTAAAGATTTCAGCCATATCTTCTGCAGAAAGGCCTAGCAAGTGTTGCATCAAGTCATAGCTTTCTGCGATTAATTGCATATCACCATACTCGATACCGTTGTGAACCATTTTCACATAGTGACCAGCTCCATCAGGACCGATGTAAGTCACACATGGTTTGCCATCTTCTGGTGCTTTAGCTGAGATTTCTTCAAGAACATCAGCAACCAATTCGTAGGCTTCTTTTTGTCCACCAGGCATGATAGAAGGACCTTCAAGGGCTCCTTTTTCACCACCAGAAACCCCAGTACCGATAAAGTTGATACCTGAGTTTGCCAATTCTTCATTACGACGGATAGTATCTTTGTAGAAAGTGTTTCCACCGTCAATCAAGATATCACCTTTGTCAAGGTGTGGAAGAAGGGCTTGGATAGTAGCATCTGTACCAGGTCCAGCTTGAACCATCAGCATGATACGACGAGGTTTTTCGATTGAGTTTACAAAACTTTCAACATCATAGCTTGGCACAAAGTTCTTTTCAGGATGGCACGCAATTACATCTTCCGTTTTTTCTTTACTACGGTTGTAGATAGCAACTGTGTAACCACGTGATTCAATATTAAGGGCAAGGTTACGACCCATTACGGCCATACCTACGACACCAAAGTTAGCTTTTGTCATTTGACACTCCTCTTGTTTAATTTGTTTTATTTTATCATTTTTACTTTTGAAAAGAAAGAATTTTGTAACGATTGCTTAGTAGTCCAAGTCATCCGCATGACCAGCGCCATTTCCGACAAAGTAGCCTGTCTTACAGTTAAGGGTAAAGAGATAGGTTCCATCTGGCTTGTAGAGGTTGTAATAACCATTGCCATTAACGATATTGACACGTTCAAGGATGTACTGATTTCCAGTGATGTAGCCACGTGAACGTGAAGTCGCTAGAATTTGTTCCAAGACGCCATCAGCAAAATCCCAGGCAGAGTTATTACTATCATCAATAGCAGACTGATTGTAGGCAACACGACTAGCACTTCTTTGAACAGCAACCCCTGCACTCGAGAGACCCATATTGACTTCACTGCGAGAACTTCTAGTTTCATTTGATGCCGTATTTGAACTACTTGGTTTTGTCTCACTAGTCGTATTTGAACTTGCTTGACTAGAACTGCTAGTTTGACTTGAACTTGAGCTAGAAGCGCTTGTTTGCTGGCTCTTACCAAGACTGATAGCCTTATCTAGCACTTTATCAATCTCAGTATTGCCAGTTTTAATATCTGTAAATTTAGCATCCGATTTAGCTTTAGCGTTAGTGTCCAAAACACCATCAACAATAGCTGGTTTTTCAAATTGTGCATTGACATCTTGAATGGCCTTGATTTGCGTTGCTAGACTATCATATTTAGATTTAGCAAGTGCATGTTCGCGACTACCTTCCAGCTTATCAAGCAAGGTCTTCAGTTGACTCAGTTTATCAAACTGGCTATTTTTCAAAGCCGTTTTATTGCTGTCTGTGTAGAAGGCGTCATAAAGTGTATTAAAATCATCCACATCCGATTGATTGGCTGTAGTTGATTGAGAAGTTTCAATCTCCTTGGTCGAGCGATTCACTTGACGATAGACATAATAAGCACTGACACAGATAATTACTGATACAAGCGCCAAAGCGGTTAAAACAAAGCCTTTTTTGCTTTTCTTTTCTGAGTCTTCTTGTTCCAGACGAGAAAGGTTTTGCTCCTCTTCCACTTCTTCAGTCATTTCTGTTGGAGTTTCATCCTCTAGCACTATAGGATCCCAGTCTTTATCCTCATCATCCAAAGACAGTGGAGGTAAGATAGCTTCAGAAGATGGAACTTCCTCTGAAGAGGCTTCCGACTCCTCTACAGCTTCACGCACTTCTTGGATTAAATCATCCAGACTCTGAGTTTCGACTAACTCCTCTTTTTTGTATTGGCGAGTCGCAAACTTATCTGCTTCGATTTCATCTTTGTGTTGCTTGACATACTTGTCCAAAATGGAATCTTCAGGCAAAACTCCTGCTTCCACTTCTTCATTTTTACGAATCGCTTGACCAACTGTTAACTCTTTTGCTTCATCAAAATCAAATCGTGGTTCTTGGTTTTCTTTTTTATGACGATTCCGTCTTTTCTTACTCATGAGTATCCCTTTCTATTTTACCTCTTGACGTTTAACACGTTGACCAAAATATTGATACAGATCCACTTTCAAGGTTCCGTTGTATAACTTTCGCTTCTTATCTGCTTGGCTACCATACTTGCTTTCAAAGGCTTCATCACTGGTTAGGATAAATTTGCTCCACGTTTTCAGCGGTGCAAATACTTGACCCATTTCAGCATAAAGCTTGGTAACCCCTGCATCATCTGACAAGCGTTCCCCATAAGGCGGATTTGAGATGATCACACCATTGATTTTATCAGAACGTAAATCCTGAACGCGCATCTGCTTAAATGTAATATCCCCTGCAACACCTGCTACCTGAGCATTGGCCTTAGCAATTTCCACCATGCGAGCATCGATATCACAGCCCATGATATCCAACTCAAGCTCACGGTCTACTTTTTTAGCCGCTTCTGTGCGCACTTCCTGAATCAAGCGATCGCTAATCCAATTCCATTCCTCAAATGCAAAGGAACGACGAAGACCAGGCGCCATCTTTCGAGCAATCATGACTGCCTCGATACAGAAAGTTCCTGAACCACAGGTCGGATCAATCAAAGGCTTGTCTGGATACCAGTTAGAAAGTTGTAAAATAGCTGCCGCCATGTTTTCCTTGATAGGAGCCCCACCTTTTTCAGTACGATATCCTCGTTTAAAGAGACTAGAGCCTGTCGTATCAATCATGACAGTTGCCATATCTTTGAGAATAGAGACCTCAATCTTGAACTCCGGACCAGTTTCCATCAAAGGAACACCTTCTGGACGGGCATAGTGTTTCTGCAATTTCTTAACAACAGCTTTCTTTGAAATAGCCTGCACACTTGGTTCATTGTGAAGTTTAGATTTAACACATTTAGCTTTTGAAATTGGGAACCGAGCACCAAGTGGTAAATAATTTTCCCAATCTAGGGCGAAAACTCCCTGAAACAGCTCTTCAAAAGTCTTAGCAGGGAAAGTGCCTACAATAATCTTGATACGATCTGCTGCCCGAAGCCAGAGGTTGGTTTCGATAATAGCTCTCACGTCTCCTTGAAAACGAACACGACCATTTTCAACCTGACAATCGTAACCCAACTCTCGCACTTCTCGTCCCACGACAGCCTCAAGACCCGCTGCCACAGTTGCAATTAAATTAAATTCTTTTTTCATGTTACAGTCTTGCAAGACCTTTCTATATGTCCACTTTAAAAAATGAGGTTGAGAAAATTTCTCAGCCCCAACCTATATGCAATTTTCTATAAGCCATGTTTTGTTCCAGAAGTGACTAGGACCACTTCCTTCGATAATCATCTGTCTACCACTAACAGCTCTAGCTGATAGCAGTCAGAATACTACGTTCGTTTCCGCGTACTCCATGCCCCGACCAAAATTTGGGTTGCTAGCTTGAGGGGTTTACCGCGTTCCACTCTCTCTGTTTCCAGAAAGACTCCGTCACTGTGGCACTTTCAAGCCTACTCTGGCCTATCCAAGGACTTAGCCATTTCAACTGCCGTAACGATTTCTCGTCCCTAGGCTTATGGTTTCGCCTAGCACAAACACTACAGGCATCACAGCCTGTGCTAGCATGGACTTTCCTCATGAGAAGAAATTCTCCTCACGCGATTATCCAAAAATTGCACATCTCAAATAACTACTTAGAAATCTGAGTTATCTAAAATTTGTTTACCAAACACTTCTTTTTCAAGACGATTCAAGCGTTTTAAAATATCAAAATTCGTCATAGAACTTGTAGTTGCCGCTTCAATAGGCTCTGCTTGAACTGGTGAAGGTTTCGGTTTACGAGCTAATTCTTCCTTCAAATCCGCAATTTCCTGACGAAGTGACTTGACCAAGGCAGCATAGGTTTCATAGTCCTTAATGACATCGTCTAAAAACTCATCAACTTCTACCTTGCTATACCCACGGACTTCACGTCCAAACTCTTGTTCAAAAATATCTTTCGCTGAAAAAATAATACTTGCCATGTCTCTCTCCATTCTCGCTTGCTAGTATTATTATATAAAAAAAGGCAAACAAAAATCAAGGTCAAAGCTTCAATTTTCGGAAAAATTTTCAGCAAGTTCATTTAGCTGATCAAATGTTAATCTCTTTATAAAATAGTCCTCTTGATTTTTCATCTTTTGGTAAAAATAAGCTAGTTTCGTTTCATTTTCTTCATCATAAAAAAGATAGGAACTGTTCGTGTTTTCCAGTAAAAACTGCTGGTAATCTCTTAACTGCCCCTTGTGTTCATAGCGAGGATAGGCATATTTGACAAAGTCTACCTGCTTAAAGCGACTCAGTTTCATCTGATTACCTTCATTCCAATTTTCCCCATGGGTTTCAAAAGCAAAAATGGTGGCCAACTGGAAATCGTACTCTGTCTTCATCTCCTGAGCAACCTCTAAAACCCAATATTCAAAGCCCAAAGCCCCTGTAAATACAAGCCAAGTCACCCCATCTTCTGCCATAGCTTCTAAATCCCTACGTATCGCTTTTTTAATCAATTTAAGACGAGGATCCTTGTCAGAAAACAAACCCAAATCAAAAGCAGAATAGCCCAAAACCAAAGCTGTAGTCATTTTTAACCCTTTCTGTGCAAATTTATGATATAATAGAGTGATGTTATTGTACCAATAAGGAGAATTATGGTCAACTATCCTCATAAAATTTCATCACAAAAAAGACAAACATCTCTTTCTCAACCCAAAAATTTCGCAAATCGAGGAATGTCTTTTGAAAAGATGATCAATGCTACCAACGACTACTATTTGTCTCAGGGCTTGGCTGTTATACACAAGAAACCAACTCCTATTCAAATCGTACGAGTGGACTATCCACAACGAAGTCGTGCCAAGATTGTTGAAGCCTATTTTCGACAAGCTTCAACGACAGACTATTCTGGCGTTTATAAGGGATATTACATCGACTTTGAAGCCAAGGAAACAAAACAAAAACGTGCGATTCCGATGAAAAATTTCCATCCACATCAGATTCAGCATATGGAACAAGTCCTTGCCCAACAAGGAATCTGCTTTGTCCTTCTTCACTTTTCTTCTCTGCAAGAAACCTACTTATTACCGGCATTCGATTTGATTCGCTTCTATCATCAAGATAAGGGACAAAAATCAATGCCACTTGGATATATTCGAGAATATGGATATGAAATCAAGGCTGGTGCCTTTCCTCAAATTCCCTATCTCAATGTTATCAAAGAACATTTATTAGGTGGTAAAACAAGATGAACAAACAAACTATCCTGCGAATAGCTAAGTATGTGAGTATCTGCTTCTTAACTTTATTTATCACAGCAGTTATGCTGGGAGGAGGCATATTTCTCTATTACGTCAGCAAAGCCCCAGCCCTATCTGAGAGCAAATTAGTCGCAACCACGTCTAGTAAGATTTTCGATAGTAAAAACGAACTGATTGCCGATCTGGGCTCTGAACGCCGAGTAAACGCTCAGGCCAACGAAATTCCTACTGATTTGGTCAAGGCTATCGTATCGATTGAAGACCATCGTTTTTTCGATCATCGCGGTGTCGATACCATCCGAATTATAGGAGCTTTTTTACGTAACTTACAAAACAACTCCCTCCAGGGAGGATCAACCCTTACCCAACAATTAATTAAGTTGACCTATTTCTCAACTTCCACTTCTGATCAGACTATTTCACGTAAAGCCCAGGAAGCTTGGTTAGCTGTTCAATTAGAGCAAAAAACCACAAAACAAGAAATTCTGACCTACTACGTGAATAAAGTTTACATGTCTAACGGAAACTATGGAATGCAGACGGCTGCCCAAAACTATTACGGCAAAGATTTGAGAGAACTATCACTACCTCAACTTGCCCTACTAGCAGGAATGCCACAGGCTCCGAATCAATACGATCCCTATTCTCATCCAGAAGCTGCCCTTGACCGTCGTAACTTGGTACTTTCAGAGATGAAAGGTCAAGGCTACATTTCTGCCGAACAGTATGAGAAGGCTATCAATACTCCTATTACTGATGGACTCCAAAGTTTGAAATCAGTCAATAGCTACCCAGCATATATGGACAATTATCTCAAAGAGGTTATCGACCAAGTAGAACAAGAAACTGGCTATAACCTTCTAACTACTGGGATGGATGTTTACACAAATGTAGACCAAGAAGCTCAAAAACATCTGTGGGATATCTACAACTCCGATCAATACGTCTCTTACCCTGACGATGATTTGCAAGTCGCATCCACGGTCGTAGATGTTTCAAATGGTAAAGTCATCGCCCAACTTGGAGCTCGTCACCAAGCAAGTAACGTTTCATTTGGTACCAACCAAGCTGTGGAAACCAATCGTGACTGGGGTTCAACAATGAAACCAATCACCGATTATGCACCTGCCATAGAATACGGTGTTTATGATTCCACTGCAACTATGGTTAATGATATTCCTTATAACTATCCGGGAACAAGCACACCTGTCTACAACTGGGATCGAGCATATTTTGGTAATATTACTCTGCAATATGCTCTTCAACAATCTCGTAACGTACCTGCGGTTGAGACACTAAACAAGGTTGGTTTAGATAGAGCCAAAAGTTTCCTAAACGGCTTGGGAATCGACTATCCAAGTATTCACTACTCAAATGCTATTTCAAGTAATACTACCGAATCTAGTAAACAATACGGGGCAAGTAGTGAAAAAATGGCCACTGCCTATGCCGCATTCGCAAACGGCGGTATTTACCACAAACCAATGTACATCAATAAGGTTGTCTTTAGCGATGGTAGCGAAAAAGAATTTTCTGACCCTGGCACAAGAGCCATGAAAGAAACGACTGCTTACATGATGACAGAGATGATGAAAACAGTCTTGACTTACGGAACTGGTCGCGGTGCCTACCTACCTTGGCTTCCTCAAGCTGGTAAAACAGGTACCTCGAACTATACAGATGAAGAAATCGAAAACCATATCAAGACGACTCAGTTTGTAGCACCTGATGAAATGTTTGTAGGTTATACACGTAAATATTCAATGGCTGTATGGACAGGCTACACCAATCGTCTCACACCAATTGTAGGGGATGGTCTCACAGTTGCTGCCAAAGTCTATCGTGCTATGATGACTTCCCTCTCTCAAAATGACCATCCTGGAGATTGGACAATGCCTGAAGGAGTCTACAGAAGTGGTGAATTCGTCTTTTTGAACGGTGCCAAGAATGCTTGGGCTACACCTTCTACCCAACAAACACAGTCAGTAGAGAACCCCTCTACAACAGCTGAAAGTTCAACTACACAGGCAAACACCACAGTAGGACAACAACCCAACAGTGCTCCAGTAACTGATCCAAATCAAGGACAGCCAGCACCACAAAATCCACAAGTTCAGCAACCACAACAATAAAAAGTAAGAGCCTGAGACAAAATAGTTCTCAACCACAAAAAGCTAGAGATTTCCAATTGTGGAACTCTAGCTTTTTAATTTTGAGTTGTTCTCTTATTGTATTTTAGGAGGTTATTGGCCATAAGTACCAATCCCAT
>CAJNDL010000037.1 GCA_905221505.1 bacterium | reverse complement strand
CTACCTGTTCGCTCACAATAAGAGAGAACTTTTTTACGAAAATCTATTGAATATGCCATAAGAAGATTATACCACATTCTGTACTGTTTTTGGTTCATTTTACTATACTGAGAGCTATTATTGACTCAAAGCAACACTGGAAACCTTGCCATCCGCTCCTGTTGTAATTTGGATGACTTTCCCTCCACCAATTTTGGCATTATACTTGCCATCATCAAGAGTATAAGAATAGCCTCTGATAGAGTAGCTTTCTTTCTTTCCATCAGCAGATTCTACTGTGAATTGACCACCTGATGAAACTGTGATGGTTTCACCATTGGCTCCCTTCCAATTACCCGCTACAGCTGAGAAATCACCGTCTACCATAGTTAAAACACCCTTGTAGCGTTTATTTTGCTCTGCTTGCTTGTCTTGAAGTTTGCGGTCAGTTGTAGGATTATAGCTTGATTGGTTAGACTGGGCTTGAGAACCTTGCAGAGTTGACGAAGCCTGAGCAGGAGTTTGTTGACTAGCAGCCTGTTGATTAGACACTTCTTGACCTTGTCTTTGCTCTGTTACAGATGTCGCTTGTGATGGCCTTGCAGTTGCTGAAGATTGATCAGTAGATGCCTTGGCCTTTTCAGATGAAGCTAGACTTGAAGATTTCTGAGTCTTGCTTTCTTGGCTAGAAGAAGCTGCTTTAGAACTTGATGATTGGCTTGTCTTAGCAGAACTACTTGCTTGAGTTGTTTCCTTTTTATTTCCACAAGCTCCTAATAGCAAGGTAGAAGCCAATACAGTTGCTGCCATCAACTTGATATATGTTTTCTTTTTCATTTCTCTACTCCTTTGTAATACTTTTGAAACATTAAGAAATCTTTTTGTAATATAATTGTAACATCGGGATTTAAATATGTCAACAATTTATCTAAACTATTTTAAAAATCTCACATCATTTAGATACATTTACTCCTCCTACTCTTCTATTCGTAATAAAACAGAAAAACAGGAGATTTTTCTTTTAAAATTTGAATTTGTTTTTTATGTGATCGCTTGCATTATATTAGACAAATGAATATAATAACATCGAAATAGAATGTAGGAGGTACACTCTTATGCTAAATAAGTATTACAAGTATCTTCCTTGGTTGATTTTGGGAGCTATTGGCTCTTTTAAATTCGCAACTCACTATGGACAAACTACATTTGATGTCTTCTATCTGACTATAGTTTTCATGATTTTTTATATCGCTTTGTTAGTTTTACATGAGAACTATCTCAAGTATCGATACAAAGACTCCTTTACGCACATATTGAGTAATTCTAATAAAGATAGCCACCCCTAAATACAGTCACAACAGAAAAGCCATCTCATGATGGTACATAAAGAGGTCGGGAACTTTATCCCGACCTCGTTTTTATACAATATCAAATTTTAACTGGCCTGCTTTGACACCAATCTTAAGTGTACTACCTGCCACTAATTCTCCCTTGAGAAGAAGTTCTGCCAACTTGTCTTCCACTTCTGTTTGCAGGGTTCTGCGAAGTGGGCGAGCTCCCATTTCTGGATCATAACCTTGGCTTGCTAGCAACTTCAAGGCTGAAGCTTGTAATTTCAAGTCAATGCCTTTTTCAGCCAAACTTGCCACTAAAGGTTTAACCATAATTTTCACCACTTCCTGCATATGGTCGCTAGACAGGCTATGGAAGACCACCTTTTCATCAATACGGTTGATAAATTCAGGTCTATAAGCCTTTTTCAGCTCTTCAAACATGCGTTTTTCCATATTTTCCTGGTCAAAACGAATGTCCTTAGCTCCAAAACCGACGGTCTTGTCATCACGAAGGGCTGTCGCACCAAGGTTCGATGTCATGATGATAATGGTATTTGAAAAGTCGACCTTGCGGCCCTTGCTATCGGTCAAGACACCATCATCCAAGACCTGCAAGAGCACATTAAAGATGTCTGGGTGGGCCTTCTCTACCTCATCAAAGAGGAGAACGGAATATGGTTTGTTGCGAACTTTCTCGGTCAACTCCCCACCTTCTTCATAACCCACATAGCCTGGAGGAGCTCCGTTGAGACGGCTAGCTGCGAATTTCTCCATATACTCACTCATATCAAAGCGGATAAGAGCTGATTCGTCGTCAAAGAGGACTTCTGCCAGAGCCTTGGCCAATTCGGTCTTCCCGACACCTGTGGGTCCTAGGAACATAAAGGAACCAATCGGACGCTTGTGACTGCGAATTCCTGACTGATTACGGCGAATCGCACGGCTAATGCTTGAAACAGCTTGATCTTGCCCGATAACACGTTTGTGTAGTTCAGCTTCAAGATTTAGATACTTCTTAGCATCTGTTTGCGTCAATTTTTGAACTGGAATACCTGACAAGCGACTCAAGGTGGTCAAAATATCAGACTCTGTCACCAAGTCTTTGTAGACAGGGACTTCCTCTTCTTTTGCGATTAGCTGGGCTGCCTGTTTCCACTTGCCATCCATCAGGGCTTTATCAGCTGGACTCAAGCCAGAATCGTCTGCTTTTACATTCTTAGTTTTATTTTGCACTGTTGCTGCCGCTTCATCCAAGAGGTCGATAGCAGAGTCTGGCAAGTGACGACTCGTCAAGTAACGATGAGCCATCTTGACGGCTGTTTCAACCGCTTCATCTGTGATTTGCACACGGTGATGCTTCTCATAAGTCGCCTTCAAGCCTTGCAAAATGGTCATGCTGTCTGCCACACTTGGTTCTTCAATCGTCACTTTGGCGAAACGACGAGAAAGAGCCGCATCTTTTTCGATGTGTTTTTGGTATTCTTCCTGAGTGGTCGCACCAACCGTTCTCAAGGTGCCACGCGCCAAGGCTGGTTTCAAGATATTGGCCGCATCCAAAGTCGAGTCAATTCCACTACCAGAACCCATGATAGTGTGGAGTTCATCGATAAAGAGGATGACTTGACCATCTTCTTCAATATCCTTGATGATATTGTTCATGCGTTCTTCAAAGTCACCACGGAAGCGTGTCCCTGCAACGACATTCATCAAATCCAGCTCTAATACGCGCATCTTAGCCATTTCCGCAGGCACGTCCCCACTAGCAATACGCTGAGCGAGCCCAAGCGCCAAGGCTGTTTTCCCGACACCAGCATCCCCAACCAAAACAGGATTATTCTTGGTCTTCCGACTCAAGATTTGAATCATACGCGAGATTTCCTTGTCTCGACCGATGACTGGTTCTAACTTGCCAGAGCGCGCTTGCTCTGTCAAATCATGCGTATAGTCCTCGAGACCACCGCTCGGTGTCTGGGGCATGCCCATCATATTAGCCATGGAATTTTGTTTGTCAGCTACTGTACGATGGCGTTGGCGTAGAGCCTTGAGGTCTTCACGAGTCCAGCCTGCACGTTCTTCTAGATTTCGACGTAGGGCAGCAATCTTGACCTGATCTTTCTTGTCTTCATAAGAAAAACCAGCCCTCTCCAAGATACGAGTCGCCAAGGCATTACCATCATGCAAAATCGCATAGAGAACATGCTCTGTCCCTAACACCTTAGCATGGACCACTGACGCTACATACTCTGCTTCATCAAAGAGAACCTGCAAACGATGAGAAAAAGGCAATTCCGTAAAGGTTTCATCCTGACTGTAGTCCGTTTCAGTCAGTTCCAAAGCCACCTCTTCTAAACGGTCCATCTCATATGGATAATCATTTAAAGTCGCCCCTGCCACACTATAACTGTGATTGGACATGGCAATCAACAAATGCCAAGACTCTAGATAACGAGCTCCAAAATGGCCAGCAACCATGTAGGCACTTTCGATACATTCATTCAATGCTTTTGAATAGTTCATCTTACTTCCCTTTTCTATCTACCTCTTGTATGACCTGTCGTAGCATGTTTGCACGAACAACTGGAGCTTCTTCTCCTAGAACGCGATCCAAAGCTACTGATACTAGCAAATTCATCTCCTGCTTGGTCATCAATTCCTGCTCAACCAAAAGCTGCAGAATATCTTCATAAATTTCTTGACTAACTCGCTCACCAATTGAGTAAAGCAAATCGCGGAGCATTTCATGATGACTAGAAAACTCAATCCGTCCTATGCGAATGTAGCCTCCGCCACCACGCTTACTTTCAACCAAGTAACCTCTACTTTCCGTAAAGCGTGTCTTAATCACATAGTTAATCTGACTAGGGACAACCTGAAAGGTATCTGCCAACTGACTCCGTTGCAACTCCACGATACCAGATTGATCTAAAATTGCCTTGATGTAGGCCTCAATATGATCCGATGTATTTTTAAATCTCATTACAAACCCACCTCTCTCTTTAAACCTTGACTATCTTTGACTATTATACCGAAATTTTCTCATTTTTAAAAGAAAAAGGGCGCTGGTAAAGGATAATCTTCACCAACTCCCTATTTTTCTACTTATCTAAGCCTAATTCTGTCAAGATCTGACGTTTGTAGGCAATCTTTTGGACTTCCTTGTCCTCGTCCTCAGACCAATCTAGTTTAATTTCTGAAACAATCTGCCCAGGGCGATTTTTCAAGATATAAATGCGGTCGCTAAGATTGAGAGCCTCTTCAATACTATGCGTAATGATTAGGGTCGTTAGCTGCAACTGTTTGTGAATCTCAAGGTACCAAGCGTGGAGTTCCATCTTGGTCATCTCATCCAAGGCGCTAAAGGCCTCATCCAAGAGAAAGAGCTTGTGACCGAAAAGGTAGGTCCTAAGCAAGGCCACACGCTGACGCATCCCCCCACTCAGTTCATGAGGATACTTGTCCCGTACAGTTGTCAACTGGAAGGTCGCAAGGATTTCATCCGCGCGGGCAATAGCTTCTGCCTTATCCACTTTTTGAATCAAGAGGGGCAGGATGATATTGCCAAGCACCGTCTTGTGCTCCAAGAGTAGATCCTTTTGCAACATATAACTCACGCGCCCCTTAGGATTTTCTTCACCATCAAGGACAATTCGCCCTGACTGGACTTCTAAAATCCCAGCGATTAGATTAAAGAGGGTGGTCTTTCCAACACCGCTTGGACCTAGGATAGAAACCACTTCTCCTGAAGTCACTTCTAGGTTGATATCCTCTAAAATCCTCTCCTGACCATAGGCATAACTGACGTGTTCTAGTCTAATTTCTGTCATTATTTTACAAATTCGTTAGTGAAGCCTTTGTCTGTCAAGTCTTCTTTAAGGATACCATTTTCTTTATCCCATTTGTAGAAGGCATTCCAGCGTGCTGCATCAAATTGACCCCATTTTTCCTTGTCGCTTGCGTATTCTTTTGACAAGTATTTTTGAGATTCGATGACAAAGTCACGTTTTTCCTGAAGTTCAGGTGCATTCTTAATCAAGATATCTGCAGCTTCTTCTGGGTGTTCCATAGCGTATTGGTAGCCTTTTTTGATAGCTTGGATGACTTTACGAGCTTCTTCTTTATTGTCTTTCAGATAGTCGTTGTTTGCGATGATAACTGGTGAGTAGTAGTCAAACTCCTTGACATAGTCTTTCAAGTACATAAAGTTAGCCTCTACGCCTTGAGATTTAGCAAGGATACCATCCCAACCGTAGTAGATCCAAGCAGTGTCAAAAACGCCATTGGCAATCGGTGTGATTGAGTTTGAGTCGTTGTTTGGTACTTTTTCAACCTTCTCAAAGTCTCCACCTTGAGATTCTACTAAGGTTTTCAACATAGCAAGTTCAGTTGGGTCATTCCAAGTTCCGTATTTCTTGCCAACCAAGTCTTTTGGACTGCTTACATTGTCAGATTTACGAGAGATAATTCCTGATGTATTGTGCTCAACGATAGCAGCAACGGCAGTGATTCCTGCTCCTTTTTCCAATTTTTTAGCCATATAGTCTTGGAAATAAACTGCAAATGGCGCCTTTCCGTTGATAACCAAGTCAGAAGAACTTTCTTCCGGTGGCAATTTCAAGTCAACATCCACTCCAGCTTCTTTGAAATAACCTTTTTCCTTGGCAACATAAAGCCCTGTGTGGTTGGTATTTGGCGTCCAGTCTAGGATAAAGTCAATTTTCTTAAGTTCTGCCTCTTTGTTGTCCTTAGAGGCAGTTCCTTGGCCACAAGCCACAAGTACGACAGCTACAAAAGCCGTTACAAGCGTTAAAAACACTTTCCATGTTTTTTTCATTTTGATTTCCTCTTTTCTTTTTTAAAACATTCTTACTCTACGAACGTTTCCATTTAATAACATATTTTTCACTGACATCAACCAGCTTCATACCGAGAAGACTGATAATCGATACCAGAATAATAATGGCAAACATGGTATCATACTGAAACAGTTTCTTGGACTGAATCATGTAAACACCTAGTCCTTCAAAGCCTCCCAACCACTCAGATACCACTGTTGTGATAAAGGCGTAGGAAACACTAACTCTCAGACCTGCATAAAAGTAGGGCAGGCTGACTGGAATTTTAAAATGCCACAGGATTTGCCAAGATTTAGCCCGCATTAGACTAAATAAGGTCAGCATATCCTTGTCACAATGCCTAAAACCGTCCAAAATGCTGACAATAATAGGAAAGGTTGTCGTCAAGATAATCAAGACAATCTTGGGCAAAATCCCATAACCTAGCCACAAGACCAGAATAGGAGCTATGGCAATGGTCGGAATGGTCTGAACGACCACCATCATAGGGTAAATCAGGTCATTGAGCCAAGTCAAACTGTCCATGAGCACAGCCATGAGACAGGCAATCAAAACTCCCAGAACCAACCCCAGTAAAGCCACTCTCAAGGTAGCCCAGCTATGGTGCCAGAGAAATTCTCTATCCCGAACAAAGGCCTGGAGAATTTCAATAGGTGTCGGCAGGATAAACTTGGGAAGAAGTTTAAGAAAACCTGCTAACTGCCAGATTGACAAGACTCCGAGAAAGCCCAATAGACTAATGTGTCGTCTCAGTATACTTTTCAAGTTTCTCATCAATACTTAAAATCTCTCCTACATTTATTTTGACATTGGCAAAAACATTATCTGCCTCCTGCCCAGCCACTTCAAGCGCTTCTTTGAGAATACGCATAAGCTCATCAAACTCCCCTTCCAGGACCGTTTCAAATGGTGTCACTATCATGGTCACTTCTTGAGCTTGCAGATAAGCAATAACCTGATCAATAACAGCAATCCGATCAATCCCCTGTGATAGGGGTAAAACTTGCAAGGCAATGCTTGCTTTCATAAAAACCTCCTCTTCTCGTTTTCCTCTTTATAAAAAGAAAAACCTTTACCATATATGGAAAAGGCGCAGAATAGACTAAGTATCGTTCCCTACGCTGGCATTACCCAGATCAGGTGCGGTCGAAGTTTAACACTTCCTCTCAGACTGTACACAGACTCCCATACATTATATGGACATATGATAGCGCAAAACAAAAAAAATGTCAAGGAAACTGCTTACAGAAAAGAGCAGGAAATTTTTCCTGCCCCCAATTTTCTATACTCGTACTCCATCACTGTTTACTCTGTAGCCATCCACCGTCGTATTGACAGCTAAGGCGCCTGAAGAGTAAGAATAATACCACTTACCAGAAACTTGATACCATCCTGTTTTCATTGCCCCTGAACTATCTAGATAATACCACGAGCCATTCTCCTTTAACCATCCTGTCTGCATTTCACCAGATGATTTCAAATAATACCAGCTAGAACCATCTTTCAGCCATCCCGTTGATTTAGAACCATTTGATTTGAAATGATACCAACTACCATTTATTTTCTTCCAACCAACAGTCAGAACATCATTGGAACTACCTTCTGTTTGATTCTGCGATGACGCAACCTCCTCTAACTGAATGTAACGACGACTTCCACTATAAGATATATAACTCAACCACTTGTACCCATCTTTTTCGAGAATTTGATCATAATGAACATTCTCCCCAGGATAATAGTAATCAATCACAGTTGCGCTAGCTAGAGGCTGATTTTTGATAGCTGACTTAGTCTTAAAATAATGTGTTCCCCCTGTTGAAACTGAGGTTTGACTATTCCCAACACTGCCACCAGCCAAATCTTTAAAATGAATAAATCCTGTCATCGTATTTGCTTTTATAATTCGTTTATTATAGGCTTCTGTATAACCATAGTTATATTCCTCAATCTCAATCTTATCTCCTATTACATTTGACACCCAGGCAACATGCCCATAAGTTCCTGCAGTAGACCAAGCAATGGAGCCAATCGTCGGTGTATTATCTACACGATAGCCTTCATGACGAGCACGGTGCCCCCATTCATTCGCATTTCCATAAGCCCTTGGAATCTCAAAACCATTGACACTACTCAAACGAAAGGCTGCAAAAGAAGTACACTGACGAGAATACATCCGCCACTTGTCAATCTCCTGACTCCCATTTTTATAATGAGCAGGATAATCATCCCCACGCGCAATTGATCCATTTCCTCCAGAATAGGCATAGACACTATCACCCGCAGCTAGCATCAATCCTACTACTAAAAAAGGAACAACCTTTTTAACTGATTTTCTAAAAGAAAACCCTGTCTCTGTTACTTTGAATGGTAAAACTTTCATTCTTCCTCCTTGAAAATAATATAGTACTCAATGAAAATTAAAGATCAAACTAGGAAGCTAGGCGCAGGCTATACTTGAGTATGGCAAGGCGAAGCTGACGTGGTTTGAAGAGATTTTCGAAGAGTATAAATCGAAGATTGCCTTCACTTAAACTATTCGGAGAAAAAAGAAAAAGTGAGAAAATTTCTCACTTTAGTCAAGATAATGAATCAGATTCTTTTCTGTAAGAATGTCTGAGTAAGTAAAGGACTCAACATAAACATTAGCTTGTTTATCTCCTTCAACGTTCCCAAATTCCACGATAAATAGGGATGGATAAACTTCAATTAGCTTACCCAATCTATTTTTTTGGCGCTTACGACCATTCTCCAAAGTCATTTCTACGACTTGTCCCTCATGTGCCTTGATTTCTTCTTTGATTTTTTTCATCTTGGCTACATCTGTAAATGCATCTGACATCTTATGCCTCCCTCTTTGAGATACTTGAAAATTTATTGTATTCTTTTTGGAAAATTAATTCCACCGTTCCACGAGCTCCACTACGGTTTTTCTCGATAATAACTTCTACCTTATTATTTGGTATGCCTTCCTCTTCTTCACCACCACGCTCATAGTAGTCGTCGCGATAAAGAAAGGCTACGATATCAGCGTCCTGCTCAATAGACCCAGATTCACGAATATCAGACAAGACTGGCCTCTTATCCTGACGTTGTTCTACACCACGAGATAGCTGACTTAGAGCGATTACTGGAACTTTCAGTTCCTTAGCTAAAATTTTCAACTGACGTGAAATTTCTGAAACTTCTTGTTGGCGGTTTTCTCGACCAGTTCCCGTGATAAGCTGTAAGTAGTCTATCAAAATCAAACCTAGATTACCCGTTTCTTGAGCCAGTTTGCGTGAACGTGAACGAATTTCCGTAATCCGAATCCCTGGCGTATCATCGATATAGATACTTGCATTCGCTAGATTCCCTTGAGCAATGGTATACTTTTGCCATTCCTCATCAGTCAATTGACCCGTACGGATAGAATGCGATTCTACCAACCCTTCCGCCGCAAGCATACGGTCCACTAGACTTTCCGCACCCATTTCTAGCGAAAAGATAGCAACCGTTTTGTCCAACTTGGTCCCAATATTCTGAGCAATGTTCAAGGCAAAGGCTGTCTTACCAACCGCTGGACGAGCTGCTAGAATAATCAACTCCTCCTCGTGCAGACCAGTTGTCATATGATCCAAATCACGATAACCTGTCGCAATTCCTGTAATATCGGTCGTTTGTTGCGAGCGAGCTTCCAGATTTCCAAAGTTGACGTTCAACACATCTCGAATATTCTTAAACCCGCTTCGATTGGCATTTTCACTGACATCAATCAGCCCTTTCTCGGCCTGAGCAATAATTTCATCAACTGGTTGTGAAGCCTCGTAAGCTTGATTGACAGACTCTGTCAACTTTGCGATTAATCGCCGTAGCATGGATTTTTCAGCGACAATCTTAGCATAATACTCCGCATTAGCAGAAGTTGGCACAGAATTGACAATCTCAACCAAATAAGACAAGCCACCAATATTCTGTAAATCACCTTGATTATCAAGAATGGTACGAACCGTTGTTGCATCTATAGCATCGCCACGATCGGATAAGTCAACCATAGCCTGGAAAATCAAACGATGGGCATACTTAAAAAAGTCGCGAGACTCAATATATTCTCGCACAAAAACAAGCTTACTCTCATCAATAAAGATAGCCCCCAAAACGGATTGCTCAGCTAAGATATCTTGAGGTTGTACTCGTAACTCTTCTACTTCTGCCATCAGACTTCCCTTCCTTTTACAATCTTGTCAAGAAGGTGTAAATTTATCCTTCTTTCACACGAAGATTGATTACACTCGTGATATCTTGATAGATTTTCACTGGCACATCAATCAAACCAACCGCTCGAATCGGAGCTTGTACTTGAATATGACGTTTATCAATCTTAATTCCAAATTGCTTTTGCAATTCTTCTGCAATTTTCTTATTGGTAATAGAACCAAAGGTACGTCCATCTGGACCAACTTTTTCAACAAATTCTACAACAGTTTCTTCTGCTTCAAGTTGTGCTTTAATTGCTTTTGCTTCTGCAATCATCTCAGCGTGAGCTTTTTCTTCAGATTTTTGTTTACCACGAAGTTCACCTACCGCTTGAGCAGTCGCTTCTTTGGCTAGATTCTTTTTGATAAGAAAGTTTTGCGCATACCCTGTTGGTACTTCCTTAATTTCGCCTTTTTTACCTTTTCCTTTAACATCTGCTAAAAAGATTACTTTCATTCTTCTTTCTCCTTTTCCTTTATTTCATTTAATACAATTTCTGTCAGTTTTTCACCCGCTTCTGACAAGGTTAAATCCTTAATTTGAGCTGCTGCCAAATTAAAGTGGCCTCCACCTCCTAACTCTTCCATAATCCGTTGTACATTCATTTTACTACGACTTCGAGCTGAGATAGAGATAAATCCTTGTGTATTCTTCGCAAGAACAAAACTCGCTTCAATACCTGACATAGCTAACATAGCATCTGCTGCCTTACTAATAACAACTGTGTCATAGCATTTCGAGTCCTGAGCCTCTGCTATCAATACATCTGAACCTAATTTACGCCCCTGTAAAATCAGTTCATTGACCTCACGATATTCTTCAAAATCTGTCGCAGCGATTTCTTGGATAGCAATGCTATCACTTCCGCGCGTTCTGAGATAGCTAGCAACATCAAATGTCCGACTAGTCACTCGCGAGGTGAAATTTTTAGTATCCAACATCATACCAGCCATCAAGACGCTTGCTTGCATACGACTCAAACGATTTTTCTTAGAATTCTGGAACTGAATCAATTCCGTTACCAACTCACTGGCACTGCTTGCACCACTTTCGATATAAGTGATAACTGCATTGTCTGGAAAATCCTGATCTCGTCTGTGGTGGTCGATGACGATGGTTTGGGTAAATAAATCATAAAATTCTTTCGATAAAGTTAAAGTAGTCTTTGAATGGTCTACAAGAATCAACAAAGAACGATTAGTCACCAAGCCCATTGCCTCCTTAACAGACAACAACTTCGTAACTCCTTCTTTTTCTAAGAATGAAACAGCACGTTCAATATCCGGAGACATTTGATTTTCATCATAAAGAGCATAACTATTTTCAATCACATTGCTGGCAAATAGCTGCATACCTACAGCAGAGCCCAAAGCATCCATATCTAAATTTTTGTGACCAACTACAAAAACCTGATCCACACTTCGAATCTTATCTGAAATAGCTGTCATCATAGCACGCGTACGAGTCCGTGTACGTTTGATTGAGGCAGCAGACCCACCACCAAAATAAACTGGGTTTTTCGTTTCGTCATTCTCCTTGACAACCACCTGGTCGCCACCACGCACTTCAGCCAAGTTCAAATTGAGCAATGCAACTTTCCCAATTTCATCATGATTTCCATCACCATAAGAAAATCCCATACTCAAGGTCAAAGGCAACTGTCTCTGTTTTGACTCTTCTCTGAAAGCATCGATAACAGAAAATTTATCATTCATCAAGCTCTCAAGTACCGTGTAGTCCGTAAATAGATAAAAGCGATCCATACTTACTCGACGGGAGAACATGGCATGTTTCCCAGCAAATTCTGAAACAAAATTAGCTACAAAACTATTGATATGACTGATATCAGACTCTGATGTTTCATCTTCTAAATCATCATAGTTGTCAACAGAAACAATTCCAATCACAGGCCGACTCGTTACTAGCTCAACAGTCGCTTCATATTCACCAGACACATCAAAGAAGTAAAGAACTCCAGATACCTTGTCCATATGAACCGAATAACGGGTCTCACCCAAGGTAGCATAAGAACCTAGATTTCCTACCGATGCCTTAATAATTGTTTGAATTAATGTCACATCAATCTCGCCTACTTCATTAGTCAAAATCAATTCAGCATAAGGATTAAACCATTCAACTTCACCTGACGACAAGTCTAACTTAATAACTCCAACAGGCATCTGTTCTAACAAGGTTGTCAAACTTTCTTCAGCTTGGTGGTTTACATACTGGATTTGTTCTACTTCACTCCTTGAGTAGTAGACTCTCTGATGGATGAACAATAAAATATATGAACCCAAAATAAGTAGCAAAAGAAATAGCGTTACCAGTGTATTCGTTACAAAAACAAGTTGCACAGATAGCACTCCGAACGCCACTATTCCTAATATTAAGGGGAAAATAGGACTTACATAAAATTTTTTCATTCCAAACCTCTTGGCACCCATTATACCATAATAACCACCAAAAAGCGACTTTTTAAAAGTGTAATCAGTAATTCTATCCATTCTATCCATTGTAAGAAAAAGGAGGTTTACAATTCAGTAAACCTACCTTTACATATATTGAAATTAAGATTCTTTAACTTCTAACAGACCAATTTCGCCATCTTCACGACGATAAATCACATTGGTTGTTTGATCTTCAACATCCACATAGATAAAGAAATCATGTCCCAACAAATCCATCTGTAGAATAGCTTCTTCCAAATCCATTGGTTTTAAATCAATTTGTTTTGAACGAACAACTCTAGACTGGACAACATTTGGATCTTCCACCAAAGCATCTGTAAATAATTGACTAGTTGCCACCTTATTTTTATTTTTACGCTCGATTTTTGTTTTATTTTTACGAATCTGACGTTCAATTTTATCGGTTACAAGGTCAATTGAACCATACATATCTTGAGACACATCTTCTGCACGAAGAGTAATAGAACCAAGCGGAATCGTTACTTCCACTTTAGCAGTTTTTTCACGATACACCTTCAAGTTAACTCGAGCATCCAACTCTTGTTCAGCTTGAAAATACTTTTCGATCTTTTCGAGTTTAGAAACTACATAATCACGAATTGCTTCTGTTACTTCTAGGTTTTCACCACGGATACTATATTTAATCATATGAGTACCTTCTTTCTAAACATTTTTGTTTTTCTGATTTCATTATAACGCTTTCATTTTATTTTTGCAAATTTTTTCCTCATCTTACAAGGGAAAAAGTTTTTACATCCTCAGCACCAGCTTCTTCCAGCAGTTTCTTCACACGATTTATAGTTGTTCCAGTAGTATAAATATCATCTATAAGTAGGATTTTCTTAGGAATAATGACTTCACTTTTAATAAAGAACGGAAGTTCTGTCGTCAAGCGTTCTGAGCGACTTTTAGAAGAACTGGCCCTCTCTTCTCTTTTCTCTAGTAAGTTTTGAAAAGAGAATCCTGCTGCTTCAACTAAACCCTCAACCTGATTAAATCCTCTGTCAGCATATCTCTCCTTACTTAATGGAATAACTACAAATTGGTACTCTTTGTACTTTTTCAACTCCTCACTTAAAAATGAAGAAAAAACTTTTCTTAAAAGGAAGTCTCCATCAAACTTATACCGACTAAAAAAATCTTTCATAGCTTGATTGTAAGTAAAAATCGCTCTATGGGAGACCTCAATTCCCTCTTTACACCAAAATTGACAATCTTGACACTTTATTGACAAACCTGTTTTCATACAGTTTGAACAATATTCTTCTCCAATTCTCTCAAAAGTAGAATCACAGTCTGAACAAAGACAAGAGTCATCATTCTTCAAAAGCAAGAGCTTACTAAAAGTTAAATCCTTCTTTATAGTCTGCCCACATAGCAAACACTTCATAAGCCAGCCTCCTTGTTCATCTGCTGAATTTCCTTAATTGCCTTCTTGATTGAATCATTTAATCCGTCATGAAAGAAAAGCAAATCTCCTGTCGGTCTATCCATGCTTCGTCCAACTCGTCCACCAATCTGAATCAAACTAGACTTGGTAAACAAACGATGATTGGCCTCTACTACAAAAACATCCACACAAGGGAAGGTAACTCCACGCTCCAATATTGTCGTACTGATAAGTATTGTCAGTTTTCCATCTCGAAAAGCTTGTACTTGCTCTAATCGATCTTCTGTTACGGAAGACACAAAACCAATTTTCTCATTTGGAAATTGCTCCTGTAAGATTTCTTTTAGCTGCTCCCCTTTTTTAATTTCTGATGCAAAAATAAGCAACGGATAAGCTGTCTTTCTCTGTTTCTCAATATAAGTCTTTAACTTTGGTGACAAACGATTTTTATCCAAATGGCGATTAAAATCCGATAACCAAACTGGTTTAGGGATAATCAACGGATTCCCATGGAATCGTCTAGGTAAGCTCAGTCTTTTTAATTCTCCTAAACGGACTTTCCTATCTAACTCATCTGTCGAAGTCGCTGTTAAAAAGATTTTCAGCCCATTCTCCTTTACACTATTCTTGACAGCGTGGTAAAGCGTGGGATTATCAACATATGGAAAGGCATCTACTTCATCCACTATCAGCAAATCAAAAGCTTGATAAAATTTCAATAACTGATGAGTTGTCGCAACAACTAGTGGTGTTCGGAAATACGGTTCTGATTCTCCGTGTAGGAGGGCTATCTCACAAGCAAAATCATCTTGCAGGCGCTTGTATAGCTCCAAACAAACATCTATGCGAGGACTGGCCAAACATACTGCACCTCCCGCATTGATCACCTTAGATACAACTTGATAAATCATTTCTGTCTTTCCTGCTCCTGTTACCGCATGAACCAAGGTTGCTTCTTGCTTATCTACTGCTTGAATCAGTCCCTCTGACACCTTCTCTTGAAAAGGAGTTAATTGACCACGCCATTTAAGAACATCTTGCTTCGGAAAATCCTCCTGCGGAAAATAGTATAAAGCTTGATCACTCCTAACTCGCTTCATCAGCAAGCACTCTCGACAATAGTAAGCACCAATGGGTAAATACCATTCCTCCAGAATAGCACTATTACAACGTTGACAGAAAAGTTTCCCCTTCTCCTTTCTCATTGCCGGAAGTTTCTCCGCCAACTGACGCTCCTCTTCTGTTAATTCATTCTCCGTAAACAAACGACCGAGATAATTTGGATTTACTTTCATACTTCTTTATTCGTAAAAACCTAGCGCTTTAGATGATTTTTTAGTACAATTAAATCATGGAATTTAGAACAATTAAAGAGGACGGACAAGTCCAAGAAGAAATCAAAAAATCTCGCTTTATCTGTCATGCCAAGCGTGTTTATAGCGAAGAAGAGGCTCGTGAATTCATCACCACCATCAAAAAAGAGCACTACAAAGCGACGCATAACTGCTCTGCTTTTATTATTGGGGAACGTAGTGAAATTAAACGTACAAGTGATGATGGTGAGCCCAGTGGTACTGCTGGCGTTCCCATGCTTGGGGTACTAGAAAATCACAATCTCACCAATGTCTGTGTGGTAGTGACACGCTATTTTGGTGGCATTAAACTAGGCGCTGGAGGATTGATTCGTGCATACGCCGGCAGTGTGGCCTTAGCTGTCAAAGAAATTGGCATCATTGAAATAAAAGAACAGGCTGGCATTGCTATTCAAATGTCTTACGCTCAGTACCAAGAGTACAGTAACTTCCTTAAAGAACATAATCTCATGGAACTGGATACAAATTTTACAGATCAAGTCGATACGATGATTTATGTTGATAAAGAAGAAAAAGAAACTATTAAAGCTGCACTTGTAGAGTTTTTTAATGGAAAAGTCACTTTAACTGACCAAGGTTTACGCGAAGTTGAAATTCCTGTAAACTTAGTGTAAACAATGGATAATACAGTGTTTCACTGACATTCTCACCGCTACTTCAATTAACAAGATAAAAAGATGCTTGCAAAGACCTACTAGAAAATGAAGCAATTCAAAAAGAAAACTGATTGCGTTCTCCTTTACACCTATTTACTAGAATTAGCTTATCACAATCGCTTGAAAATTAATGGCTTTGATTTATAATATAAAAAAATCCTATCGCTTCGATAGGATTTCTATATTTTACAAATGGTATAGATAGCGTTATACTAGAGATATCTTATACAAAGAGGTATTCATATGTCTATTTATAACAACATTACTGAACTAATCGGTCAAACTCCGATTGTTAAACTCAACAACATTGTGCCAGAAGGTGCTGCGGACGTCTATGTAAAACTTGAAGCATTTAACCCTGGTTCTTCTGTAAAAGACCGTATTGCTCTTAGCATGATTGAAAAAGCTGAACAAGACGGTATTCTAAAACCGGGTGCTACCATTGTTGAAGCAACAAGTGGAAACACTGGTATTGGACTTTCATGGGTAGGGGCTGCTAAAGGGTATAAAGTTGTTATCGTTATGCCTGAAACTATGAGTGTGGAACGACGTAAGATTATCCAAGCCTATGGTGCCGAACTCGTCCTCACTCCTGGTAGCGAAGGAATGAAAGGTGCTATCGCCAAGGCTCAAGAAATCGCTGCTGAACGTGATGGTTTCCTTCCTCTTCAATTTGACAATCCAGCAAATCCAGAAGTACACGAAAGAACAACAGGAGCTGAGATACTAGCTGCTTTCGGTAAAGATAGATTAGACGCCTTTGTTGCTGGAGTTGGTACCGGTGGAACAATTTCTGGTGTTTCTCATGCACTCAAAACAGCAAATTCAGATATTCAAGTTTTTGCAGTAGAAGCAGACGAATCTGCTATTCTATCTGGTGAAAAACCTGGTCCTCATAAAATTCAAGGTATCTCAGCTGGATTTATTCCTGATACACTGGATACAAAGGCTTATGATGGTATCGTTCGTGTAACATCAGACAACGCTCTCGCACTCGGTCGTGAAATTGGCGGAAAAGAAGGCTTCCTTGTAGGGATTTCTTCAGCTGCAGCCATCTACGGAGCCATCGAGGTTGCCAAAAAATTAGGTACAGGTAAAAAAGTCCTTGCTCTAGCACCAGATAACGGTGAACGTTATCTCTCTACAGCACTCTATGAATTTGAAGTTTAGTCTCCTAAATACAATTAGCCCTTATTATAGGGCTTTTTGTTTTATACTCAATGAAAATCAAAGACCAAACTAGGAAGCTAGCCGCAGGCTGCTCAAAACACTGTTTTGAGGTTGCAGATAGAACTGACGAAGTCAGTAACATATACCTACGGTAAGGCGACGCTGACGTGGTTTGAAGAGATTTTCGAAGAGTATTAACTATTTCTAAGCGAGTAATGCTGGGTAAAAAACAATTTCAGGAGAAATCTAAGCCCTATACAAAAAAGGAAGCAAATTTGCTTCCTTTCTATGATTAGTTATTCAAGGCTGCTGCCATTGTAGCTGCAACTTCAGCTTCAAAGTCGTTTGCAGCTTTCTCGATACCTTCACCAACTTCAAAGCGAGCGAACTCAACTACTGAAGCGTTAACTGATTCAAGGTATGCTTCAACTGTCTTGCTGTCATCCATGATGTAAACTTGTGCAAGAAGTGTGTAAGCTTGGTCAACTTTAGTGTTGTCAAGCATGAAGCGATCCATTTTACCTGGGATGATTTTGTCCCAGATTTTTTCTGGTTTACCTTCTGCAGTCAATTCAGCTTTGATATCAGCTTCAGCTTGAGCAATCACTTCATCAGTCAATTGTGCTTTTGATCCATACTTCAAGTGTGGAAGAGCTGGTTTGTTAACCATTGCACGGCTTTCGTTGTCTTGGTCGATAACGTGGTTCAATTGTGCCAACTCATCTTTAACGAATTGCTCATCCAATTCTTTGTAAGAAAGAACTGTTGGTTTCATCGCTGCGATGTGCATTGACAATTGTTTAGCAAGAGCTTCGTCTCCACCTTCAACAACTGAAATAACACCGATACGTCCACCGTTATGTTGGTAAGCTCCAAAGTGTTGTGCGTCTGTTTTTTCAATCAATGCAAAGCGACGGAATGAGATTTTTTCTCCGATAGTTGCTGTTGCAGATACGTATGCAGCTTCAAGAGTTTCACCTGAAGGCATTGTCAAAGCAAGAGCTTCTTCATTATTAGCAGGTTTTCCTTCAGCAATAACTTTAGCTGTAGTATTTACCAATTCAACGAATTGAGCGTTTTTCGCAACGAAGTCAGTTTCAGCGTTTACTTCAATAACTGCTGCAACATTACCGTTAACATAAACACCAGTCAAACCTTCTGCAGCAACACGGTCAGCTTTCTTAGCTGCCTTAGCCATACCTTTTTCACGAAGCAATTCAATCGCTTTTTCGATGTCACCGTCTGTTTCTACAAGCGCTTTTTTAGCGTCCATAACACCGGCACCAGATTTTTCACGCAACTCTTTTACAAGTTTAGCTGTAATTTCTGCCATTTTGATTCTCCTATATTTTTTAAAAATAGGAGAGCCGGGCTAAGCCCCGCCCTCCTAGGTAATTACTATCTATATGAATTAAGCGTTGTCGCCTTCTACAACTTCAACGATTTCTTCAATTGAATCTGCTTGAGCTTCTGAAGCTGCAAATTCTGCTTCAACTGCTGCCGCATCTTCACCTTGACGTCCTTCGATGATAGCGTCAGCCAATTTAGCTGTAATCAATTTAACAGCGCGGATAGCGTCATCGTTAGCTGGGATGATTACATCGATATCATCTGGATCAGTGTTTGTGTCAACCATCGCTACAACTGGGATTCCCAATTTTTTAGCTTCTTTAACAGCGATTTGCTCTTTATGTGGGTCAACTACGTACATAACATCTGGAATACGAGGCATATCTTCGATACCACCCAAGAATTTTTCAAGACGTGCACGTTGTTTGTTAAGAAGTGCAACTTCTTTCTTAGGAAGAACTTCGAAAGTTCCATCTTCTTCCATACGTTTGATTTCTTTCAAACGAGCGATACGTTTTTGGATTGTTCCCCAGTTTGTAAGAGTTCCACCCAACCAACGGTGGTTGATGAAGTATTGACCTGAACGTACTGCTTCTTCAGCAACTGCATCAGCTGCTTGTTTCTTAGTACCAACAAACAATACAACTGCATCGTTAGCTGCTGCATCACGCATGAAGTCGTATGCTTGGTCAGCGTATTTTACAGTTTGTTGCAAGTCGATAACGTGGATTCCGTTACGCTCAGTGAAGATGTACTTAGCCATCTTAGGGTTCCAGCGACGAGTTTGGTGACCAAAGTGTACACCAGCCTCAAGAAGTTGTTTCATTGAAATTACTGCCATGAGTATTTCTCCTTTTTGTTTTTTTCCTCTTCTTGACTTCAACTCGCAAAACGACCCAAGAGCAACTGTTTCACAATTCATCAAGAATGAGTATTATCGTTCACACGACAAGTTTCATTTTACCATACTTTTCCAATATTTTCAAGCTGTTTTGATATAATTTTTAATAGGCTAACTTCTCAAAGTAACTTCCACTTGCCCAACCGAAGTGGAAATTAGTCTAAAATGGATTTTTATGGTGGAATTA
>CAJNDL010000036.1 GCA_905221505.1 bacterium | reverse complement strand
ATGGGATTGGTACTTATGGCCAATAACCTCCTAAAATACAATAAGAGAACAACTCAAAATTAAAAAGCTAGAGTTCCGCAATTGGAAATCTCTAGCTTTTTTGTGGTCGAGAACTATTTTGTCCCAGACTCTCTTTCTTTTGTTATTTATACAACAAAATCCGAACAATATATTTTAATTTATAAAATTATTTGACAAAAACTGTACTTTGGTTTATAATAAATTAAGGAAACGTCGGAAAAGACGTAGTGATGCGAGAGCATAGGTAGGTCATTACAAAAGAAACGAGACATCGATATGTTAAATGAATTTCCAATTTTTGATTACGAAGATATTCAATTGATTCCAAATAAATGTGTCATTAAAAGTCGTGCAGAAGCGGACACAAGCGTCACTCTAGGAAATCACACCTTCAAACTACCTGTGGTGCCAGCTAATATGCAGACGATTTTGGATGAAAATGTAGCAGAGCAACTGGCTAAAGGTGGTTACTTCTACATTATGCACCGTTTTGATGAAGCAGGACGCATTCCTTTTATCAAACGTATGCACGAGCAAGGACTCATTGCTTCTATATCTGTCGGTGTTAAGGACTATGAGTATGATTTCGTTAGCCAACTCAAGTCTGATGCTCCGGAATATATCACGATTGACATTGCTCATGGTCATGCGGATAGCGTAATTTCTATGATTAAACACATCAAGAAAGAATTGCCAGATACTTTTGTCATTGCTGGAAATGTGGGAACACCAGAAGCAGTTCGCGAGTTGGAAAATGCGGGTGCGGATGCTACTAAGGTTGGAATCGGTCCTGGTAAGGTTTGTATCACCAAGGTCAAGACAGGTTTTGGTACAGGTGGTTGGCAGTTGGCTGCTCTCCGTTGGTGTGCCAAGGCTGCCCGTAAACCGATTATCGCTGACGGTGGAATTCGTACTCACGGTGATATTGCCAAGTCTATCCGTTTCGGTGCCAGCATGGTCATGATTGGTTCCCTCTTTGCAGGACACATCGAAAGTCCAGGGAAAACGATTGAAGTCGATGGTGAACAGTTCAAAGAGTACTACGGTTCAGCTTCTCAATACCAAAAAGGCGCCTACAAAAACGTGGAAGGCAAACGAATCTTGCTTCCTGCCAAAGGTCATCTACAAGACACTTTAACTGAGATGGAACAAGACCTTCAAAGTGCTATTTCTTATGCAGGTGGACGTCAGGTTGCTGACCTTAAACACGTTGATTATGTGATTGTGAAAAACTCTATCTGGAATGGGGATGCTTCCCACTAAGACGGATTATCTGACCAGAAAAAAACTTGTTATTAGAGCAAAATTCTGTTATAATAAAACAAGTTTCCACCCTTAGTGTAATGGATATCACGTAAGATTCCGGTTCTTGAGATGGGGGTTCGATTCCCTCAGGGTGGATGTAAACATCCTAAAAAGCCTTTAAATAGGGCTTTTTATTTATCCTGCCTCAAATTTACCCCTAATACTCTTCGAAAATCTCTTCAAACCACGTCAGCGTCGCCCTACCGTAGTTATGTTACTGACTTCGTCAGTTCTATCTGCAACCTCAAAACAGTGTTTTGAGCTGACTTCGTTAGTCTTATCTACCACCTCAAAGCAGTGCTTTGAGCAGCCTGTGGCTAGCTTCCTAGTTTGCTCTTTGATTTTCATTGAGTATAAAACTGAAAATCTCTGTCTAAAGAATTCTCAAATGCTCTCCAGTCCCGTTTTAAAGTGACTCAGGGGGCTTTTTTTGATATAATAAAAAGGACTGTTATCAGTTAGAAAGAGGTTGGTATGAAAGAATTACAAACTGTACTAAAGAATCATTTTGCAATCGAATTTGCAGACAAAAATTTACTGGAAACTGCCTTTACTCATACGAGTTATGCCAATGAGCACCGCCTCTTAAAAATTTCACACAATGAACGCTTGGAATTTTTAGGAGACGCTGTTCTACAGTTATTGATTTCAGAATATCTGTATAAAAAATATCCTAAAAAGCCTGAAGGCGACTTGTCTAAACTCCGTGCCATGATTGTCCGTGAGGAGAGTTTGGCTGGCTTTGCGCGTGATTGTCAGTTTGACCAGTTTATAAAACTTGGTAAGGGGGAAGAAAAATCTGGTGGTCGTAATCGGGACACCATTCTTGGTGATGCCTTTGAGGCCTTTCTCGGTGCCCTCCTTTTGGACAAGGATGTTGCCAAGGTCAAGGAATTTATCTATCAAGTCATGATTCCTAAGGTTGAAGCAGGCGAATTTGAGATGATTACAGACTACAAAACCCATCTCCAAGAGTTACTTCAGGTCAATGGAGATGTGGCTATTCGTTATCAGGTGATTTCTGAAACGGGTCCTGCCCATGATAAGGTCTTTGATGTGGAAGTTCTTGTCGAAGGTAAGAGTATTGGTCAAGGTCAAGGTCGTTCTAAGAAATTAGCAGAGCAGGAAGCTGCTAAAAATGCCGTTGAGAAAGGGCTGGATTCATGTATTTAAAGGAAATCGAAATTCAGGGATTCAAGTCTTTTGCTGACAAGACTAAGGTCGTCTTTGACCAAGGTGTGACGGCAGTCGTTGGCCCAAATGGATCTGGAAAGTCGAATATTACAGAAAGTCTGCGTTGGGCCTTGGGAGAGTCCAGTGTCAAGAGTCTCCGTGGGGGCAAGATGCCGGATGTCATCTTTGCTGGGACCGAAAGTCGCAAACCGCTCAATTACGCTTCTGTAGTTGTGACTCTGGATAATCATGACGGATTTATCAAGGACGCTGGTCAAGAAATCAGGGTGGAACGCCATATCTATCGTAGTGGAGATAGCGAATACAAGATTGACGGCAAGAAAGTCCGTCTGCGTGATATTCATGACCTTTTCTTGGATACAGGTTTGGGACGAGATTCCTTCTCCATCATTTCCCAAGGGAAGGTTGAGGAGATTTTCAACTCCAAGCCTGAAGAACGCCGTGCTATTTTTGAAGAAGCTGCAGGAGTTTTGAAATACAAGACTCGTAGAAAAGAAACAGAGAGTAAACTGCAGCAAACTCAGGATAATCTAGATCGTTTAGAGGACATTATCTACGAGTTAGATAATCAAATCAAGCCTCTTGAGAAACAAGCTGAGAATGCCCGTAAGTTTCTAGACTTGGATGGTCAACGTAAGGCCATTTATTTAGATGTTTTGGTTGCTCAAATCAAGGAAAATAAGGCTGAACTAGAGTCAACAGAAGAAGAGTTAGCACAGGTTCAGGAACTCTTGACTAGTTATTACCAAAAGCGTGAAAAATTAGAAGAAGAAAATCAAACTCTTAAAAAGCAACGCCAAGATTTACAGGCTGAAATGGCCAAAGACCAGGGCAGTTTGATGGACTTGACCAGTCTGATTAGTGACTTAGAGAGAAAATTAGCCCTATCGAAACTGGAGTCCGAACAAGTAGCCCTGAATCAACAGGAAGCACAAGCCCGTTTGGCTGCTTTAGAGGATAAGAGAAATTCACTCAGCAAAGAAAAATCTGATAAGGAAAGCTCTTTAGCACTTTTAGAGGAAAATCTAGTTCAAAATAATCAAAAACTGAATCGATTAGAGGCTGAATTACTAGCTTTTTCAGATGATCCCGATCAGATGATTGAGCTCTTGCGTGAACGCTTTGTAGCTCTTTTACAAGAAGAAGCGGATGTCTCAAACCAGTTGATCCGTATCGAAAACGAGTTGGAAAATAGTCGTCAGCTTTCTCAAAAACAAGCAGATCAATTAGAAAAGCTGAAAGAACAGTTGGCTACAGCTAAAGAGAAGGCTAGTCGGCAAAAAGAAGAGCTTGAAACTGCCAAGGAACAGGTTCAGAAATTATTGGCCGACTACCAAGTCTGTGCCAAGGAGCAAGAGGAGCAGAAAACTTCCTATCAGGTTCAACAAAGCCAACTCTTTGACCGTCTGGATAGTCTCAAAAACAAGCAGGCTAGAGCTCAAAGTTTGGAAAATATCCTGAGAAATCATAGTAACTTTTATGCAGGTGTCAAGAGTGTTCTCCAAGAGAAAGATCGTCTAGGTGGAATAATTGGGGCAGTCAGTGAGCATCTGACCTTTGATGCGCATTATCAAACTTCTCTAGAGATTGCGCTAGGAGCTAGCAGTCAGCATATCATCGTAGAAGATGAACATGCGGCAACCAAGGCGATTGATTTCCTCAAACGAAACAGGGCTGGTCGTGCAACCTTCCTTCCGTTGACAACGATCAAGGCGCGTACGATTTCTAGTCAGAATCAAGATGCTATCGCTACAAGTCCGGGATTTTTGGGCATGGCAGATGAGTTGGTGGCATTCGATACTAGACTGGAAGCTATTTTCAAGAACTTGCTAGCTACGACGGCTATCTTTGATACCGTAGAACATGCGCGTGCAGCAGCGCGCCAGGTTCGTTATCAGGTGCGCATGGTGACACTGGATGGGACAGAGCTTCGTACAGGTGGTTCTTACGCAGGTGGAGCCAATCGCCAGAACAACAGTATTTTTATCAAGCCAGAACTGGAGCAATTACAAAAAGAAATTGCTGAAGAAGAAGCAAGCTTGCGTTCTGAAGAAGCGGGTTTGAAGACCTTGCAAGAGGAGATGGCTAGATTGACCGAATCATTAGAAGCTATCAAATCTCAAGGAGAACAAGCTCGTATTCAGGAGCAAGGCTCGTCCCTCGCTTATCAGCAGACCAGTCAGCAAGTGGAAGAGTTAGAAACTCTTTGGAAACTTCAAGAAGAGGAATTAGATCGTCTTTCTGATGGAGATTGGCAAGCAGATAAGGAAAAATGCCAAGAGCGTCTTGCTACAATCGCCAGTGACAAGCAAAATCTGGAAGCTGAGATTGAAGAGATTAAGTCCAACAAAAATGCCATCCAAGAACGCTATCAAAACTTGCAGGAAGAGGTAGCGCAAGCTCGCTTGCTTAAGACAGAACTGCAAGGACAAAAACGCTATGAAGTTGCGGATATTGAACGTTTAGGCAAGGAATTGGATAATCTGAATATCGAGCAAGATGAAATCCAGCGGCTTCTACAAGAAAAGGTTGATAATCTTGAGAAGGTTGATACAGAATTGCTCAGTCAACAGGCCGAAGAAGCCAAAACTCAGAAAACAAACCTCCAACAAGGTTTGATTCGCAAGCAGTTTGAGTTGGATGATATTGAAGGGCAACTAGATGATATTGCTAGTCATTTGGATCAGGCTCGCCAGCAGAATGAGGAGTGGATTCGCAAGCAAACACGTGCTGAAGCTAAGAAAGAAAAGGTTAGCGAGCGCTTGCGCCATTTACAAAGTCAATTAACAGACCAGTATCAGATTAGCTATACTGAAGCTTTAGAAAAGGCACATGAACTTGAAAATCTCAATATGGCAGAGCAAGAGGTTAAGGATTTGGAGAAGGCTATTCGCTCACTGGGTCCTGTCAACTTGGAAGCTATAGAACAGTATGACGAAGTATACAACCGTCTGGATTTCCTAAATAGCCAACGTGATGATATTTTGTCAGCGAAAAACCTGCTCCTTGAGACTATTACAGAGATGAATGATGAGGTTAAGGAGCGTTTCAAATCAACCTTTGAGGCTATTCGTGAGTCCTTTAAAGTAACCTTCAAGCAGATGTTTGGCGGAGGTCAGGCAGACTTGATCTTGACTGAGGGAGACTTGTTGACAGCTGGGGTTGAGATTTCTGTCCAACCACCAGGAAAGAAAATCCAATCTCTCAATCTAATGAGTGGTGGGGAAAAAGCTCTATCGGCTCTTGCCTTGCTCTTCTCCATTATTCGTGTCAAGACCATTCCGTTTGTGATTTTGGATGAGGTAGAGGCTGCGCTGGACGAAGCCAATGTTAAACGTTTCGGGGATTATCTCAATCGCTTTGACAAGGACAGCCAGTTTATCGTCGTAACCCACCGTAAGGGAACCATGGCAGCGGCTGATTCTATCTATGGAGTGACCATGCAAGAATCAGGTGTCTCAAAAATTGTTTCGGTTAAGTTAAAAGATTTAGAAAGTATTGAAGGATGACAATTAAACTAGTGGCAACAGATATGGACGGAACTTTCCTAGATGAGAATGGACGCTTTGATATGGACCGCCTCAAGTCTCTCTTGGTTTCCTACAAGGAAAAAGGGATTTACTTTGCGGTGGCTTCGGGGCGTGGATTTTTGTCTCTAGAAAAATTATTTGCTGATGTTCGTGATGACATTATTTTCATCGCGGAAAATGGCAGTTTGGTAGAGTATCGAGGTCAAGGCTTGTATGAAGCGACCATGTCTCGTGACTTTTATCTGATGACTTTTGAAAAGCTAAAAACTTCACCTTATGTAGATGTCAATAAACTGCTCTTGACAGGTAAGAAGGGGTCTTATGTGCTAGATACGGTTGATGAGATCTATTTGAAAGAGAGCCAGCATTATAATGAAAATATCCAAAAAGTAGCGAGTTTGGAAGATATCACAGATGATATTTTCAAATTTACAACCAACTTCACAGAAGAAACGCTAGAAGCTGGGGAAGCTTGGGTCAATGAACATGTCCCTGGTGTCAAGGCTATGACAACTGGCTTTGAATCCATTGATATTGTTCTGGACTATGTCGATAAGGGAGTGGCTATTGTTGAATTAGCTAAAAAACTTGGTATCACGATGGATCAGGTTATGGCTTTTGGAGACAATCTAAATGATTTGCATATGATACAGGTTGTGGGACATCCTGTGGCTCCTGAAAATGCACGACTAGAAATTTTAGAATTAGCAGAGACTGTGATTGGTCACCATAAGGACCAGTCGGTTATAGCTTATATGGAGGGCTTATAATGGCAGATATAAAATTGATTGCATTGGACTTGGACGGCACCTTGCTGACTACTGATAAAAGGCTGACGGATCGTACCAAGGCAACCTTGAAAGCTGCGCGTGATCGTGGTATCAAGGTCGTATTGACAACTGGTCGTCCCTTAAAAGCTATGGATTTCTTTCTCCATGAGCTAGGGACTGACGGCCACGAAGATGAGTATACCATTACCTTTAATGGTGGTTTGGTTCAGAAAAATACAGGTGAAATCCTTGATAAGACAGTCTTTTCATATGATGATGTGGCACGCTTGTATGAAGAAACAGAGAAATTATCACTGCCTCTTGACGCCATTTCAGAAGGAACTGTCTATCAAATTCAATCGGACCAAGAAAGTCTTTATGCCAAATTCAATCCAGCTTTGACTTTTGTACCAGTTGACTTTGAAGACCTGTCTAGTCAAATGACCTACAATAAATGCGTGACTGCCTTTGCTCAAGAACCCTTGGATGCAGCTATCCAGAAGATTTCTCCAGAATTATTTGAACAATATGAAATCTTTAAATCACGTGAAATGTTGCTAGAGTGGTCACCAAAGAATGTTCATAAAGCAACAGGTTTGGCTAAACTAATCAGCCATCTGGGAATTGACCAAAGCCAAGTGATGGCTTGTGGTGACGAGGCCAATGATTTGTCTATGATTGAGTGGGCAGGACTCGGTGTTGCCATGCAAAACGCTGTTCCTGAAGTCAAGGCAGTCGCAAATGTGGTGACTCCAATGACTAATGATGAGGAAGCTGTTGCCTGGGCTATCGAAGAATACGTGCTAAAGGAGAACTAAGATATGGGATTATTTGACCGTCTATTCGGAAAAAAAGAAGAACCTAAAATCGAAGAAGTTGTAAAAGAAGCTCTGGAAAATCTTGATTTGTCTGAAGATACTGAGCCTTCTCTTACAGAAGCTGAGAAAGTTTCTCAAGAAGAAGTAGAGGTTGAAAGTTCTGAAGAAACTGTGTTTGAAGAAGAGGAAATCCAAGACACGGTTGAAGAAAATTATGATTCAGAGCCAGTTGTAGAAGTTCAACAAGAAGAAGAATTGCCAAACTCAGAAGAAGTCCCAGAGGAAGAGAATTATGAGCTTGAAGAGATAGTAGACGAAAATAATTCTGAAGTGCTTGAACCAGAAATTCCTCAAGCAGAAGAAACTGTTCAGGAAAAATATGACCGCAGTCTTAAGAAAACTCGTACAGGCTTTGGTGCTCGCTTGAACGCCTTCTTTGCTAACTTCCGCTCTGTTGACGAAGAATTCTTTGAGGAACTAGAAGAACTGCTGATCATGAGTGACGTTGGTGTCCAAGTTGCTTCTAACTTAACAGAGGAGCTACGCTACGAAGCCAAGCTTGAAAATGCCAAGAAACCTGACGTACTTCGTCGCGTCATCATTGAGAAATTGGTTGAGCTTTATGAAAAGGATGGCAATTACGATGAAAGTATCCACTTCCAAGAGGGCTTGACAGTCATGCTCTTTGTCGGGGTCAATGGTGTCGGGAAAACAACTTCTATCGGAAAACTCGCACACCGCTATAAACAAGCTGGTAAGAAGGTCATGCTGGTTGCAGCAGATACCTTCCGCGCAGGAGCAGTTGCCCAGCTTGCTGAATGGGGCCGTCGTGTGGACGTTCCAGTAGTGACTGGACCTGAAAAAGCTGATCCAGCCAGTGTAGTCTTTGATGGCATGGAACGTGCTGTAGCTGAAGGTATCGATATTCTCATGATTGACACCGCAGGTCGTCTGCAAAACAAGGACAACCTCATGGCTGAGCTGGAAAAGATTGGTCGCATCATCAAACGTGTTGTGCCAGAAGCTCCGCATGAAACCTTCTTGGCACTTGATGCATCAACAGGTCAAAATGCCCTGGTACAGGCCAAAGAATTTTCGAAAATCACTCCTTTGACAGGAATTGTCTTGACTAAGATTGACGGAACAGCTCGAGGTGGTGTTGTTCTAGCCATCCGTGAAGAACTCAATATTCCTGTAAAATTGATTGGTTTTGGTGAAAAAATAGATGATATTGGAGAGTTTAACTCAGAAAACTTTATGAAGGGTCTCTTGGAAGGCTTAATCTAATCAGAAACAAAAATCCTGCAAGGAACAAACTTGCAGGAAATTTTTTTATTCTAAACGACCATCTTGACGATAGGCGATATCTGGTTGCCAAGTCCATTTGGCACCGAATTTTTCAAGTAAGTCAAAGCTTGCTTGAGGTCCCATGCTTCCAGCTTTATAGTCATGAAGTGGGGCACCATTTTCAGCCCAGAGCTCTTCGATACGGTCAATCAATTTCCATGATGCACCAACTTCATCCCAGTGGCTAAAGTTAGTTGAGTTATTATTTAGGACATCATAAATCAATTTCTCGTATGGTTCTGGAGAGGCACCAGTTGCGGTCGCATCTGTACGGTAATCAAGTGAGTTAGGAGCCAAGTTGAATTCTTCTCCTACCTGCTTCCCATTTAGGCTAAGAGAGAAGCCTTCTGTTGGTTGGATATAGATGGTCAAAATGTTTGGAGCAAGTGGTTCTCCAAAGATAGAATCCATTTGTTTAAAGACGATGTTGACATGAGTTCCTTTCTCAGTCAGACGTTTGCCAGTACGGAAGAAGAAAGGAACACCACGGAAGCGATCGCTGTCTACAAAGAAGGCACCAGATGCAAAGGTTTCAGTTGTTGATTCTGGATTTACATTTGGCTCGCTACGATAAGAGATGTATTTCATGCCATCAATCTTACCAGAGCGGTATTGACCACGGATAAAGTGTTCTTTAAGTTCTTCATCAGTTGGATGATAGAGGTTTTTAAAGACCTTAATCTTCTCAGCACGAATCTCGTCTTTTGTGAAGCTTGCTGGCTTGTCCATAGCAAGGAGAGAAAGAAGTTGTAGTGTGTGGTTTTGTACCATGTCACGGAGGGCACCAGATTGGTCATAGTAGCCACCACGTTCTTCTACACCCAAGCGCTCCGCAAAGGTAATTTGAACATTATCTATAAAGTCTTTATTCCAAACATTTTCAAAAATCAGGTTTGCAAAGCGAACTGCAAAGATACTTTGGATCATTTCCTTACCAAGATAATGGTCGATACGGAAAATTTGTTCTTCGTCAAATGTCGCTAGGAGTTCGTCATTCAACTTGCTTGCAGTTGCGTAATCTGTACCAAATGGCTTCTCAACGATTAAACGCTCAAAACCTTTACCATCTACAATACTTTCAGACTTAAGGTGTTTGGCAATTGTTCCAAAGAATTGAGGAGCCATAGACAAGAAGAAGAGCTTGTTGTGTTCAGCTTGGTACTTGTCATTTAGTTCAGCCTGTAATTGACGTAGAGCAATGTAGTGTTCTGTATCATTGACATCATGGCTTTGATAGTAGAAGTGGCTAGCGAATTCCTGAGCCTGTTCGGTACTATCTGCCAAATCAAGGATAGATTCAACCACTACAGATTCAAAATATTCCTTGCTCCAAGGACGACGGGCAGTTCCAATAACGGCAAAGTGCTCGGAAAGATTGCCGGATTTATATAGTCTAAATAGGGAAGGGTAGAGCTTGCGTTTAGCCAGGTCTCCACTCGCACCGAAAATTGTAACAATAACCTTAGATGACATCTAGCTACCTAATTTCTATTTTTATTCCTAGTCTTGCTAGGTATGAGGAAACCTCATTCATAAACTTAATTCTAACATAATTTTCCGAAAAATCAAAAAATCCAATACGAGATAGAAAAAAACTGCAAGGAAATCCTTACAGTTTGCGTTTAAACGTTTAAGACCTTGTCCAAGAAATCTTTCAGACGTGGGTGTTGCGGGTTATCAAAGATTTGGTCAGGTGTTCCGTCTTCAAGGAACTCACCATCTGCAGTAAAGATAACGCGGTTGGCAACCTGACGAGCAAACCCCATCTCATGGGTTACGATAATCATGGTCATGCCTTGTTTAGCCAAGTCTTTCATAACGTTTAGTACGTCTCCGACCATTTCAGGGTCAAGGGCAGAAGTTGGTTCATCAAAGAGCATGATATCTGGATTCATTGCTAGTCCACGAGCGATGGCCACACGTTGTTTTTGACCACCTGATAGGCTATCTGGGTTGGCATTAGCTTTATCTACTAACCCAACCTTGTCAAGCAACTCCATTCCCAATTTCTCAGCTTCTTCCTTAGTCATCAACTTGTGCTCAATAGGAGCAAAGGTGATGTTGTCCAATACAGACATGTGAGGGAAGAGGTTGAAGTGTTGGAACACCATTCCGATATTTTCACGGACGTGGTCAACGTTGGTTGTTTTTTCAGTTAAGTCATAACCGTTCACAGTGATGTGACCGCTCGTAACTTCTTCTAGAAGATTAAGGCTACGAAGGAAGGTTGACTTACCAGAACCTGAAGGACCGATGATACAAACAACATCTCCTTCATAGAACTTAGTTGTGATTCCTTTTAAAACTTCATTTTTTCCGTAGCTTTTGTGTAAATCATTTACATCAATTTTTAATTTTGCCATTAACGAATCCTCTTTTCTAAGCGTTTCGCTAGTTTAGTCAAAAGTGTGATAATTACAAGATAGAAGATAGCAAGGATTGCATACATCTTGAAACTTTGGTAGTTACGGGCAATGATAATCTTACCAGTTTGGAAGAGTTCAACCAAACCGATAGCAGATACGATAGTTGTATCTTTAAGAGCGATAACGAATTGGTTAACAAAGTTTGGCAACATCAATTTAGTTGCTTGTGGCAAGATAATCTTACGCATAGTTTTTCCATAAGAGATACCCAAGCTTCGGCTGGCTTCCATTTGTCCAACTGGAACGGCCTGAATACCACCACGAACGATTTCAGCGATATAAGCAGCTGCATTGAGCGATAGGGCAATAGTACCAGCTACAAAGTCGTTAATTGGGCTTTGTTGGCCTGTGATAGACTCGATGAAGTTTGGAATTCCCCAGAAGATGAAGGCTGCAAGAATCATCAATGGAATACCACGGATAACGTCAACGAAAATCTCAGAGATCACACGAAGAGATTTGTATGGGCTAACACTAAACATACCGAAGATAATCCCGATGACAATGGCAATAGCAAATGAGATAAGAGCTAGAGCAAGAGTGATACCAAGACCGCTAAGTAGTTGTTTGTAGTTGTTTTGAAGCAAGCCCCAGATAGTTGTTTCATCAACAGTGCTTGTTGAAGCAGTTGATGATTCGCTAGCTAGGTATTTGTCAAGAATCTTTTGGAATTCACCGTTTGCTTTAAGGTTAGCAAGACCATTGTTGAACATTTCAATCAATTCTGGATTTGCTCCTTTTTTAACAGCAAAGGCTGTTTCACCGATTGGAGTTCCAGCGATTGGCGTTTTCAATTTTTGTCCTTGGCTGATAGAATATTTGAGAACAGGCTCATCATCCATAACAGCATCAATGGCACCAGTGTTTAAACTGTCATACATTGATGAACCCTCAGCGAAGGTTTTAATTTGATAACCGTATTTGCTTTGATTTTCTGTTAGGAAGGTTTGGGAAGCAGTTCCGTTTTTAACACCGACCGTCTTCCCTTTCAAATCTTCATAAGAAGCAATGCTACTTGATTCTTTGACGCCGAGGATTGTGTTTGCAGTGTAGTATGAATCTGAGAAATCAAAAGTCGCCTTACGAGCATCTGTGACAGACATACCAGCAATGATACCATCTGCTTGACCAGCTTGGACAGCGTTAATAGCGGCATCGAAACCAGGGTTGATGATTTCAATTTCAAAACCTTGGTCTTTAGCGATTGCCTTAATCAATTCCATATCAATACCAGTGTATTGGTTGCTTGAATTTTGGAAAACAAAAGGTGCAAAAGAAGAATCGCTGGCAATGATGTATTTAGCTTTAACAGGAATGGCTTTTAGGCCTGCTAGAGTAGTTGTAGTTGGCACTGCTGAAGATGATGAAGCAGTCCATTTCTTGATGATTTTATCAAGACTACCATCTTTTTTCATTTCAGCCAAGGCTTGGTTAAATTCAGTAACCAAGTGCTCGTATTTGCTTCCTTTTTTAACACCGAAAGCAAAGCTACCTACAGCCTCACCATCCATTTCAATATGGAGGTCTTGACCTTGGTTGATGGCATACTCGATAACAGGTTTATCATCCATCATGGCATCGATGGCACCAGCACTCAAGCTGTTGTTCATCAAATCACTAGTGTCAAATGTTTTAATAGTAAAACCGTATTTATCTTTAATCGTTTCTAGGAAACGTTGAGCGGCCGTTCCGTTTTTAACACCAACGGTTTTACCAGTTAATTGGTCGTACTTGCTAATCTTGTGTGCCTTTGTAGTTGCAATGACAACTTTTGTATCATAGTAAGTATCAGACATGGTGAAGACTTTTTCACGTTCTTTCGTCTTTGTCATCCCTGCCATGATAGCGTCAGCTTGACCAGCTTGAACCGCATTGACCGCTGCGTCAAATCCAGGATAGGACATCTGAATGTTCCAGCCTTTAATCTCAGCGACTTTGTTGATAATGTCAACATCAATCCCTTTATAAGTTTGATCTGAATCTTTAAACTCAAAAGGTGCATAGGCGGTATCAGATACAATCTTAATCGTCTCTGCTTTGGCAATACCTAATGAGAAAATTGGGAATAAAATTAGCAAAACTACTAGAAATTTTTTCTTCATTTTTAGTCTCCTTTTCCGAATATTTTCCCATTATATCAGAAAAAGTAAAAAAAGGCAAATTTTTATAGTTTTGTGTCAGAAAATATAACATTGTATTTTCCTTTTCTTTCTTGAATTGCTATTAAAAAGTGCTATAATAATAGTATATAATGGAAGAAAAGAGGACAGGGATATGAAGAACAAAAGAATATTTAATGACTTCCAAGCTTCAAAAATGAGTTTAAATATTTACACAAGCCCCTTGTTAGCCTTTGCTTTTGTCTTCATAGGAGAGTTTGTGGCTTATACTCTGTACGGTATTAGTTTGTTAGCTCTCATCGGACTTGCTAGAAATTTTGGAGAGGCTGGTCAAGCTTTTGCTACCTTCTTACAAACCTTGCAGCAGAGTTTGACGGATAAAACAAGTGACTTTCGTTTAATTTTAGAATTGCTGGCCTTTGGTTTCGTTCTCAACACTGTGTTCAGATGGACTAGAAAAGTTGAGAAAAGACCTATTCGAACTTTAGGATTTTATAAAGAAAATTTCCTCAGTAATCTTCTTAAAGGATTTAGCCTAGGCCTGGCACTTTTTCTTCTGACCTTGTTAGGTTTAGTAGCCTTAGGGCAATATCGTTTTGAGTCCATTCACTTGAATCCTTATTCGCTTGCCTTTGTCATTTTTACCATTCCATTTTGGATTTTACAGGGGACAACAGAAGAAGTGGTGGCTCGTGCTTGGCTCCTTCCTCAATTGGCTTCAAGAACCAATCTAAAACTTGCTGTTCTTATATCTAGCCTGTTCTTTACCCTGCTTCATGTGGGAAATTCTGGTCTCACCCCTCTATCTCTAGTGAATCTCTTTTTATTTGGGGTTGCCATGTCCCTATATCTTCTTAAAACAGATACAGTTTGGGGTGTTGCGGGTATTCATGGGGCCTGGAATTTTGCTCAGGGCAATCTTTTTGGGATTTTAGTTAGTGGTCAGCCGTCCGGAACATCGCTAATGACCTTTTTACCACAAGGCAATCAAGGCTGGCTATCAGGTGGCTCTTTTGGGTTCGAAGGATCTATCATGACAAGTCTGGTCTTACTACTGCTGATTGTCTATCTCGCTTATCGATTAAAGAAAGAAAATGAAAGGATGTGATTTCGGTCCGTCCTTTTCTTCGTGAAAATGTTACAAGTATGCTAAAATAGGAATAGCACATCGAGAGAGGATTCTTATGATTAACCGCATTACAGATAATCAATTTAAACTAGTATCAAAATATCAACCATCAGGAGACCAACCTCAAGCTATCGAACAGTTGGTAGATAATATCGAGGGAGGTGAAAAAGCTCAGATTCTGATGGGGGCGACTGGTACAGGGAAGACCTATACCATGAGTCAGGTCATTTCCAAAGTCAATAAACCCACTCTAGTCATTGCCCACAATAAAACTCTGGCAGGACAGCTCTATGGGGAGTTTAAGGAATTTTTCCCTGAAAATGCAGTTGAGTACTTTGTATCCTACTATGACTATTACCAGCCGGAAGCCTATGTCCCTTCTAGCGATACCTATATTGAAAAGGACAGCTCTGTCAATGACGAGATTGACAAGCTCCGTCATTCAGCGACTTCGGCTCTTTTGGAGCGCAATGATGTCATTGTCGTGGCTTCTGTCTCTTGTATCTATGGTTTGGGTTCGCCCAAGGAATACGCTGATAGCGTCGTTAGTCTGCGGCCAGGTCTGGAGATTTCTCGTGATAAACTTTTGAATGATTTGGTTGATATCCAGTTTGAGCGAAACGATATTGATTTTCAACGTGGAAGATTTCGCGTTCGTGGGGATGTGGTGGAGATTTTCCCAGCTTCCCGTGATGAGCATGCCTTTCGAGTGGAGTTCTTTGGAGATGAAATCGACCGTATACGAGAAGTGGAGGCTCTGACAGGTCAGGTATTGGGAGAAGTGGATCATTTGGCGATTTTCCCAGCCACTCACTTTGTGACCAATGACGACCATATGGAAGTGGCTATTGCCAAGATTCAGGCCGAGTTGGAGGAGCAGTTAGCTATCTTTGAGAAGGAAGGTAAACTACTTGAAGCCCAGCGTTTGAAACAGAGGACAGAGTATGATATCGAGATGCTGCGTGAGATGGGCTATACCAATGGTGTCGAAAACTACTCACGTCACATGGATGGACGGAGCGAAGGTGAGCCTCCTTATACGCTCTTAGATTTCTTCCCAGATGATTTCTTGATCATGATTGATGAGAGCCACATGACCATGGGACAGATCAAGGGTATGTACAATGGTGACCGTTCACGTAAGGAAATGCTGGTTAATTATGGTTTCCGTTTGCCGTCTGCCTTGGACAATCGTCCTCTCCGTCGTGAAGAGTTTGAAAGTCATGTGCATCAGATTGTTTATGTTTCAGCGACACCAGGCGACTATGAAAATGAACAGACCGAGACAGTGATTGAGCAAATCATTCGTCCGACAGGTCTTTTGGATCCTGAGGTGGAGGTCCGTCCGACTATGGGACAGATTGATGACCTCTTAGGTGAAATCAATACCCGTGTTGAAAAGAATGAACGAACCTTTATCACAACCTTGACCAAGAAAATGGCAGAAGACTTAACCGACTACTTCAAGGAAATGGGTATCAAAGTCAAGTACATGCACTCGGATATCAAGACCTTGGAGCGTACTGAGATTATCCGTGACCTACGCTTGGGTGTCTTTGATGTCTTGGTAGGAATCAATCTTCTCCGTGAAGGGATTGATGTTCCTGAAGTAAGCTTAGTTGCCATTCTCGATGCTGACAAGGAAGGTTTCCTTCGTAATGAACGTGGCCTCATCCAGACCATTGGTCGTGCTGCCCGTAATAGCGAAGGACATGTCATTATGTACGCTGATACCATGACTCAGTCTATGCAAAAAGCAATCGATGAAACGGCTCGTCGTCGAAAAATCCAGATGGCTTATAATGAAGAGCATGGTATTGTACCACAGACAATCAAGAAAGAAATCCGTGACTTGATTGCCGTGACCAAGGCAGTTGCTAAGGAAGAGGATAAGGAAGTCGATATCAATTGCCTTAATAAACAGGAACGTAAAGAACTCGTCAAGAAACTAGAAAAACAAATGCAAGAAGCTGTCGAAGTGCTTGATTTTGAACTAGCAGCTCAGATTCGTGATATGATGCTGGAAGTCAAGGCGTTGGATTAACAAACATTATAGGATAATAGATAAGGAAGATATGGTAACAAATAAAACAAGATATATAGGGATTGAATGCTGTAGAATTATAGCTATGTTGATGATTTGTAATTTGCATGTTTTAGGTATGGGAGGAATTTTGGAGAAAGTTGATAGTCAAAAAGATCTTTACTATATTTTTGCAAATTTTTTAGAAGCTTTCTCATATCCAGCTGTAAATATTTATATTTTAATCAGTGGGTATGTCGGTCTTTATTCACAATTTAGTTATAAAAAAATGTCTAAGTTTTGGTTACAAATTATTTTTTATACTATATCAATTACATTGGCTTTTGCAGTTTTTTCAAAATCATCTGTAACTCCAACTGAATGGTTTTATGCCTTAACCCCAATCAGTAATGGTCAGTATTGGTATATGAGTTGTTATTTTGGCTTGATGTTAATAGCACCATTATTAAATCAGGCAATTTTAACAATGTCGAAAGAATTATTACTTTCGTTATTAACAGGAGGATTTATATATTTCTCTATTATTCCAACAATTTTCAAACAAGATTCATTAGGAATATGGAGAGGTTATAGTGTTCTATGGATGATATTACTCTATATAGTGGGTGCTATAATCAGAAAATTTAAGTATGAAAGTTATATTCAATCATGGAAAGTTATTTTTGGGATATTATTATTAACAAGTCTAACATCTGTATTGTACTTCTTTAATTATGAACAGTGGAGGAGTTATAGTTCACCGACAGTGACTCTTCAAGGAATATTGATATTTTTATTATGCTTAAATATAAAAAATATTCCACCTTCACTTGAAAAAATAGTTCTATTTTTATCTCCGCTTACATTGGGTGTTTATCTATTTCATGTTCATCCTCTTATTTTCAGGAGAATTCTACCTAGCATAAATTTCTTAATTGATGGGAAAGAATTATTTATGTTTGCTATTATTATTTTGACAGTAACATTTTTATTATTTTTTGTAGGAGCTATTTTTGAGTATATTAGGAAAAGACTAATAGATATAATTTTTAATATGACAAAAGTATTAACCAAATCATAGAAGGAGAAAATATGTCCCGTTCCCAATTAACAATTTTAACAAACATTTGTCTGATTGAAGACCTCGAAACCCAGCGCGTGGTTATGCAGTATCGCTCTCCTGAAACCAATCGCTGGTCTGGCTATGCTTTTCCGGGTGGTCATGTAGAAAATGGTGAGGCTTTCGCAGAGTCTGTCATTCGTGAAATCTACGAAGAAACAGGATTGACTATCCAAAATCCTCAACTGGTTGGCATTAAAAATTGGCCATTAGATACAGGTGGGCGCTATATTGTCATTTGTTATAAGGCGACTGAGTTCTCTGGTACCCTTCGCTCTTCAGATGAAGGAGAAGTTTCTTGGGTGCAAAAAGACCAGATTCCAAACTTGGATCTGGCCTATGATATGCTACCCTTGATGGAGATGATGGAAGCTCCTGACAAATCTGAATTTTTCTACCCTCGTCGTACAGAAGACGATTGGGAAAAGAAAATTTTCTAGTCTTTTACTAAATAACCTAGCTGATCCAAGGCCTCCTCTATATAGTGGAGGTCTTGTTGTGTAATAGTAATAGAAGATTAGGAAAAAAAGTATATATACTCGCTAAAATTAAATGCTAATTAAAAGGTAAATTATAAAAATATATGGGTTATACTGTTAATTTTTCTAAGAAAGATGTAAAATAGAAGGTGTACTATGGTTTTTAAAACAAGTGTGGTACCCAAAATTAAAAAATGTATCCTTTCCTTAAATTACTAAAATATTTAAGGGGGGTATTTTTTAGTACCTCAAAAATAAAAATAAGAGAGAGGCGATTAGATGAGAAAATCAAATCGAGAAGTGAACGGAGAAAAGGTATTCCGTTATTCTATTCGTAAGTGCCATTTTGGTGCTGCAAGTGTTGCCGTTGCAGCATTAATGTTTTTTGCTAATGGTGCGGTTAAGGCAGACGCTTTAGCTGTATCACCTGTTACGGCTAATACTGAAAAGGTAAATGCTGGTGTTACGGATTTGACAGAGGGAGTTCCTCTAGAGAAATCTCTAGAAACTGGGGGGAATAAGGAAGTCGTAGCTCCAGAGTCTGTAGAGAAAACATCTAACAAGGAAGATGGAGCTGGTTCTAATGCTCAAGGTGAAAAAGAGATTAAAGTGTCTGATAAAGCAGTGCTTACCACTAATCAGACAGAGGAAATCAATAAAGCCGAAACAAATGGCAAAGAAAAGGAAGTGGTTACTAATAAAGATAAATTGGAATCTCTTCTAAAAGAAATTGATCAATTAAACTTAAAGGACTATACAGAAGATAGTGTTAAAGTATTGCAAGAAAAAGTTGCGAAAGCAAAAGAAGTACTTGTTAATGCAACAATTCAAAAAGAAATTGATCTTGCTTATAATGCCTTGGTTGGATATAAAAACGCTGGTTTAAAACGTGTACCTAAACCAAAAGGAGAACTCACTCCTAAACCAGACACAACAAATGGTAAAGCAACAGTAGGAATAAAAGCGGAAAATACTGAACCAAATGGCACAAATATTGCAGGGCATAATCATAGCTTGAATGGGACTACTCGATCTGAAGGTAGTGGGTTTAGAGCCGTTCCAGAGGGTGATGCTACATTTAATCTTGATAGTGGGACTCTAGAAACTGAAGTAGATGGTGCACCAAATGCAAAATTCCTTGTTGTGTGGAGAAAAGGTCAAGGTTACAAACCACAATTAACTAGTGATGGTGTAGGGATTCGCTTGCTCTATGATAGACAAATTCCAGATTCTACTTTTGTTAGACGATTGTTTAATACAACTGGAAGTATTAACACTGTTGGAAGTTATGATGTAACGTTTGAACTGAAAGATGGTTCGACAGGGGTATTGTATGCAAAGAAAGATTTTAAAGTCACTGTTAAGCCACATGCTCCAATAGTGACGGTTGAAAATTTAGAAAATGCAGCAGGAACTAGAGCAAAAGTAACGGCTACTGCTCGAAATCCTCAATATAGTTCAGGAGAGCAACCCGGCGAATCATCTGTTGATTTCTATGTGAATGGAGTGAAAAAACAGACGGTTATTGCAAATAATGGAGTTGCTGAATGGACACCGACAGAAGTCTTTAATGTAAATGACAGAATTACGGCTACCAATACAGCAAGAGATAAGCAATTTTTACCTTCAAGAGGAACAAATATTAATGTGCCTATAACAGCAACAACTTCAAATATGAGTAGCGAAGTGGTAATACCTGCTCCCACAGTACCTAGTGTTGACTTAGAAGCACTTAAAGCAGCAGCGAAAGCAGACCTAGCGACAGCAGCGGCAGAAGAAAAAGCAGAAATCGCAGGCGATAAGAGCTTAACAGCAGCCCAACGTGCAGAAAAAGAAAAAGCCGTTGATGATACGAAAGCAGCAGAAGAAGCTAAGATTACAGCAGCGGATGATGCGGACAAAGTAGCAACAGCCAAAACAGCTGGAGTGGCAGCTATTAAAGCAGTTCATACAGCAGGCGATTTAAATGCAGTTAAAAACGCAGCGAAAGCAGACCTAGCGACAGCAGCGGCAGAAGAAAAAGCAGAAATCGCAGGCGATAAGAGCTTAACAGCAGCCCAACGTGCAGAGAAAGAAAAAGCCGTTGATGATACGAAAGCAGCAGAAGAGGCTAAGATTACAGCAGCGGATGATGCGGACAAAGTATCAACAGCCAAAACAGCTGGAGTGGCAGCTATTAAAGCAGTTCATACAGCAGGCGATTTAAATGCAGTTAAAAACGCAGCCAAAGCAGACCTAGCGACAGCAGCGGCAGAAGAAAAAGCAGAAATCACAGGCGATAAGAGCTTAACAGCAGCCCAACG
>CAJNDL010000035.1 GCA_905221505.1 bacterium | reverse complement strand
GTTTTGTCATAGTGAGCCTCATTTCTAACTCAAACGTCTCACACTTAATTCCACCATAAAAATCCGTTTTAGACTAACTTCCACTTTGGTCGGGCAAGTGGAAGTTACTTTGAGAAGTTAGCCCTATGAAATTTTTTCAAATAATCTTCAAAAAAAGCTTGAAAGTGTTTACAAATAGTGATAAAATGAAATAAGTAGAATCATGAAAACGAAATTTTCATACCGTCTCTTTTTTAGAGTCTCGTGAGGTATGATATAGAAAGGAAATGGAATGAATACAGACGATACAGTAACGATTTATGATGTCGCCCGTGAAGCAGGGGTTTCAATGGCGACAGTTAGCCGTGTAGTCAATGGCAATAAGAATGTAAAAGAGAATACTCGTAAAAAAGTGCTTGAGGTAATTGATCGTTTGGATTACCGTCCAAATGCCGTGGCGCGTGGTCTTGCAAGCAAAAAGACAACCACTGTCGGTGTCGTGATTCCAAATATCACTAATGGTTATTTCTCAACGCTTGCTAAAGGGATTGATGATATCGCTGAAATGTACAAGTACAATATTGTCCTTGCCAATAGTGATGAGGATGATGACAAGGAAGTTTCAGTTGTCAATACACTGTTTTCTAAGCAAGTAGATGGTATCATCTTTATGGGTTACCACTTGACTGAAAAAATTCGTTCAGAATTTTCTCGTTCTCGGACACCAGTTGTTCTTGCAGGGACAGTGGATGTGGAACACCAACTCCCAAGTGTTAATATTGACTACAAACAAGCTACGATTGATGCAGTGACCTACCTTGCTAAAGAAAACGAACGCATTGCTTTTGTTAGCGGCCCACTAGTGGATGATATCAATGGTAAGGTTCGTTTGGTTGGCTACAAGGAAGCCTTGAAAAAAGCAGGGATTTCTTATAGCGAAGGATTGGTATTTGAGTCTAAATACACTTATGAAGACGGCTATGCCTTGGCAGAACGCTTGATTTCATCGAATGCAACTGCAGCAGTTGTAACAGGTGACGAGTTGGCAGCAGGTGTCTTGAATGGTTTGGCGGACCACGGTGTATCAGTGCCAGAAGAGTTTGAAATCATTACTAGTGATGATTCACAAATCTCACGTTTTACCCGTCCAAACTTGACAACGATTGCCCAACCTCTTTATGACCTTGGTGCTATTAGTATGCGTATGTTGACGAAGATTATGCACAAGGAAGAGTTGGAAGAACGTGAAGTTCTCTTACCTCATGGTTTGACAGAACGTCGTTCAACACGAAAACGTAAATAGAAAAAATCAGGGAATCGTGAAGATTTCCTGATTTTGCTTTCTAGAGAAGGGTTTAGCCTTCCATATAGTCTTTTAAGGCTTGTCCTTTTAATCCAGCATTGAGGGCGATGAGGAGTTTTAAGCGGGCTTTTTGGGCGTTGAGTTCTTTAACAAAGAAGACACCTGCCTTTTGCAACTGCACCCCCCCGCCTTGGTAAGCATAAACAGGTTCTGCAATACCGTTAAAGCATCGTGAAACCAGGGCGACTGGGATTCCTTTTTGCAGAAGGCTTTCTAATTTTTGAGCCGTTTCTTTGGGAATATTACCAGCTCCGAAGGCTTGGATAATCAAACCGTCCAATTGTTCCAAATCCAGCATATCAATCAGCTCATCTGTCATACCGGCATAAGCTGAGATGATAGGGACTAATCCTTGTATGTGATCGAGGTCAAAGCGGACACGGGGCTCAGCTGTTTTAAAGTAGAGGATTTCGTGTTTCATAATCAGACCAAGTGGCCCGTGAGTAGGAGTCTGGAAGGTGCTGACGTTGGTCGTATGTGTTTTGGTAACATACTTGGCTGCGTGGATTTCATCGTTCATAACGACCAAAACTCCTTTGTCAGCAGCCCTGTCATCGCTAGCCACTCGTAGAGCACTCAGATAATTATAAACCCCGTCACTGCCGAGTTCGTTGGAGCTGCGCATGGCCCCTGTTAGAACGATGGGCATGTGGGGAACTTCCATGGTATCAAGGAAATAGGCTGTTTCTTCTAAAGTGTCGGTCCCGTGTGTAATCACCACTCCATCGTAGTTATCTGCTTCCTCTTTGATTTTTTGGTAGAGGGCCAGCATATGCTTGGGTTTGATATGGGGGCTTGGTAGGTTAAAAAAGTCTAGGGAGTGGACTTGGATTCCTTCGAGAGGATTGGATACATGGTTCATGGGATTATCTGAACTAGTCACAACAGCGCCAGAGGCATCGGCTTGCATGGAAATAGTCCCACCCGTATGTAAAACAAGGATTTTCTTAGGCATGATTTACTCACTCTTTCTGAAATGTGGTATAATCATTGTATCACAAAAGGGGAGATTGGGATAGGATGGAAGTCAAAGCTGTTTTTTTTGATATCGATGGAACCTTGGTCAACGATCGCAAGAGTGTTTTGAAATCCACTAAGGACGCGATTAAGATTGTCAAAGAACAAGGGGTACTGGTTGGTGTAGCAACGGGGCGAGGACCTTTTTTTGTTAAGGAATTGATGGACGATTTGGATCTGGATTTTGCGGTAACCTACAATGGCCAGTATATCTTTACTAAAGATAGAGTCTTGTTCACGAGCCCAATTTCCAAGTTACATTTGCGACAGTTAATTACTTATGCTAAAAAAGAGGGCAAGGAGATTGCTCTAGGGACCAAGGATGCTATGCTAGGTTCTAAAATCATGTCTTTTGGCCTGGGTTCTTTTTCCCAACGAATCAGTCGCTTCGTTCCCTCAGTTTTAACTCGGACAGTGAGTCATTCCTTTAATCGTATGGTCAGCAAGGTTGTTCCCCAAAAGGAAGAAGACCTGCTTAATCTGATGAATCAGCCTATCTACCAAGTCTTGATGCTGATGACGCCAGAAGAATCTGAGAAGGCAGCAGCTGATTTTGAAGACTTGAAATTAACACGTAGCAATCCTTTTGCAGCGGATGTCATCAATCAGGGAAATTCAAAATTGGAAGGTATTCGCCGAGTTGGGAAAGAATATGGCTTTGACCTCAACCAAGTCATGGCCTTTGGTGACTCGGATAACGACCTTGAAATGCTGGCTGGTGTCGGTATGTCGGTCGCTATGGGAAATGGTAGTAGCAGTGTTAAGGAGGTCGCCAAGCATATCACGACCAGCAATCAGCAAGACGGAATCCACAAGGCCTTAGAACATTTTGGTGTTCTGGCTTCAGAAAAAGTATTTGTCAGTCGTGACTATCATTTCAATAAGGTCAAGACCTTCCACCACATGATGGATGAACGGACCCAAGAAGAACCTCGAGCTTGGGATTTAGAAGGTGCAACCCACAGGGCTGGCTTTAAAATAGAAGAATTGGTGGAATTTGTTCGGGCCGCCAGTCCTTCTGAAGAGGAGTTTGGTCAAGCTCTATCGCAACTTCATCAAGCCCTTGATAAGGCAGCAGATAAGGTAGCCAAGAAGACACCTGCTCAGCAAGATTTGGTAGGGCAAGTGGATGCCTTGATTGACACGCTTTACTTTACCTACGGTAGTTTTGTCTTGATGGGGGTGGACCCAGAACGTATTTTTGATATCGTCCATCAGGCCAATATGGGGAAAATTTTTCCTGATGGCAAGGCACATTTTGATCCAGTGACCCACAAAATCTTAAAACCAGATGATTGGGAAGAAAAATATGCTCCAGAACCTGCTATTAAAAAGGAACTGCAGCGCCAGCTCAAGGCTTATGAACGCCATAAAGAGAGAAATAAACAGTAAAGAAAAAGGAGCTCTGGGCTCCTTTTCTTCATGACTATAATGTTTTTTCTTGTTCTCTCACAACCAGCAAATCGACCTTAGCATGGCGGAGAATGTATTCAGATGAAGAACCGACCAAGAGGCGCTCAAAGGCGTTGAGACCGGTTGCGCCAACGAGGATGAGATCGACTTCCTCAGCATCTGGAATAGTACGTGCCAAGAGAGTCTTTGGATTTCCCATTTCAATAACGATGTGAACATCTGTCACACCAGCATCTTTTGCACGTTTTTCGTACTCTTTCATCAGACTTTCAGCATCGACTTGGAGTTCTTCGTAAACTTCAGCATCAAAGGTGGATACGCTTTGGAGAGCGCGTGTGTCAATGACATGAGCGATGGTGAGTTTAGCGTCGTTTCGTAGAGCAGAATGAACTCCCTTGACAAAAGCCAAGTCCGCTTCCTTAGAACCATCGATTGCGACCATAATATTTTGGTAACGTTGTGCCATAATGAAACCTCCTGAAATTTTCTTACTATAATTGTAAACCTTTTCACTATAGAAGTAAAGCAAAAAAAGTATTTTTTTAAAAGAATGTTAGCGTTTTAAATCTATATAAATATATGATCAAATAAAAGAAAGAATAGCAGGAAAGAAGTGAAGGGAGGGAGAATGATGAAAAACTCTTTTCAAGAAACAAAAAAATCAAATTTCCTTTATTATGGAATCATCCTAGTTTCAGTCTTGGTAGAAGTGATCATGATCTGGCAATTAGAGAGGTTGATTCCGCTTCTCTATCCAGGTTTTGTTGGCTTTTTAGTCTTTCATCTACTCTACCATTTGGTATTATTCCTAGTTGCAAAACGAAGTGGTCGCTGGGATTACTTGATGATATGGGGGCTTTTCCTCATGTTTAATCTTCTCTATGACTCCTTTTTAGGCTTGCTTTTTCTAGGTTTATCTTTTGGTATGTGATGTTTCTTTGGCAAAATACCTGCTATCACCACTGTCTCGGCCTCGCTTTTAGCGAGGTTTTTCTTCGATCCGAATCTAGTAACACATTTCAGCAAACTTGTCGCATTCTCTTTCTAGTGGTATAATGTTACTATCCTGATGAATTGAGGAAACAAGATGAAAGAATATAACAAGTCTAGTAAGTTAGAGCATGTTGCTTATGATATCCGTGGTCCTGTTTTGGAAGAAGCCATGCGGATGCGAGCAAACGGAGAAAAGATTTTACGTCTGAATACAGGAAATCCAGCAGAATTTGGCTTTACAGCGCCAGATGAGGTCATTCATGACTTGATTATGAATGCGCGTGATAGTGAAGGGTATTCTGACTCCAAAGGGATTTTCTCAGCCCGTAAGGCCATCATGCAGTATTGCCAGTTGAAGAAATTCCCCAATGTCGATATTGATGATATTTACCTTGGAAATGGTGTCAGTGAGTTGATTGTTATGTCCATGCAGGGGCTTTTGGACAATGGAGATGAGGTTTTGGTGCCTATGCCAGACTATCCTCTTTGGACAGCCGCTGTCAGTCTAGCTGGAGGAAATGCCGTTCACTATATCTGTGATGAAGCTGCAGAATGGTATCCAGATATTGACGATATCAAGTCAAAAATCACTTCCAATACCAAGGCAATTGTCCTTATCAATCCAAACAACCCAACCGGAGCCCTTTATCCTAAAGAACTCTTGCTGGAGATTATTGAGATTGCCCGTCAAAACGATTTGATTATCTTTGCGGATGAAATCTACGACCGCATGGTAATGGATGGGCATGTGCATACGCCTGTGGCGAGCTTGGCACCTGATGTTTTTTGTGTCAGCATGAATGGTCTGTCAAAATCGCACCGTATCGCTGGTTTTCGTGTGGGTTGGATGGTCTTGTCTGGACCTAAGACACATGTTAAAGGCTATATCGAAGGGCTTAATATGCTGTCCAATATGCGCCTTTGCTCTAATGTTTTGGCCCAACAAGTCGTACAAACTTCCTTGGGTGGTCACCAATCAGTTGATGAATTGCTCCTTCCTGGTGGACGAATCTATGAGCAAAGAAATTTCATTTACAATGCTATTCAAGATATTCCAGGTTTGTCTGCGGTTAAACCCAAGGCTGGACTCTATATCTTCCCTAAAATCGACCGCAATATGTACCGTATCGATGATGATGAGCAGTTTGTCCTTAATTTCTTGAAGCAGGAAAAGGTTCTCTTAGTTCATGGTCGAGGCTTTAACTGGCAGGAACCAGACCACTTCCGTATCGTTTACCTTCCTCGTGTTGATGAACTAGCCCAAATCCAAGAAAAGATGACTCGATTCTTGAAACAGTATCGTAGATAGGGCTTACATTCGAAAAAGCTGGAAACATTTGCCTAGAGCTATTGACAAAAGTGAAAGAATCAGATAGAATAGTAAAGTATGTTTAGTAACTGATCACTTTATAGCCGGCTAAACGAATACAAAATCTATGAGGAGGTATTCATCGTGAAACGTACTTATCAACCAAGTAAACTTCGTCGTGCGCGCAAACACGGATTCCGTAACCGTATGTCAACTAAAAACGGTCGTCGCGTATTGGCAGCTCGTCGTCGTAAAGGACGCAAAGTTTTGGCTGCATAATCCAAACGAACTATATCAAAAATCAGTAGGAACTCGAGTCTACTGATTTTTATTTTTGTAAAAAAGTTCAAAAGGCTTTATATTTTTGCTCAAATGGTGTATAATATTTCATATACTGTAAAAAATGGAGAATAATCATGAAGAAATCAAAAGTTATGCTTTTTGGAGCTATGGCTTTGACAGCGGGTCTAGCTCTAGCGGCATGTGGGTCTTCCCAATCAAGTAATGCTGACAAGACTTACTCTTATATCTTTGTCAATAACCCAGACACCTTGGATTATATTACCTCTACACGAGATTCTACATCTAGTATCACAACTAACTTGATTGATGGTTTGTTGGAAAATGACCAGTATGGTAATCTCATTCCATCTATGGCTGAGTCATGGACTGTGTCAAAAGATGGTTTGACTTACACTTATAAAATTCGTCAGGGTGCTAAATGGTACACTTCTGAAGGAGAAGAGTATGCGGATGTAACGGCTCATGACTTTGTGACAGGTCTCAAGTATGCGGCTGATAAAAAAGCTGAAAACTTGTACTTGGTACAAGACTCTATCAAGGGGCTAGCAGACTATGTTGAAGGAAAAACATCCGATTTTGGAACTGTTGGTGTGAAGGCAGTGGATGATTACACCCTCCAATACACCCTCATCCAACCTGAGACTTATTGGAACTCTAAAACAACATCAAGTATTCTTAGTCCTGTAAATGAAGCCTTCTTGAAGTCTAAGGGAGATGACTTTGGAAGTGTGACACCATCAAGTATCTTGTCAAATGGTCCTTACTTGTTTAAATCTTTCACATCAAAATCTTTGATTGAATTTGACAAAAACCCTAATTACTGGGATAAGGACAATGTTAAAATCGAGAAAGTGAAACTTTCATTCTTTGACGGATCTGACCAAGACAGCATTGCAAGAGGTTTCTTGGAAGGCAACTATACAGATGGTCGTATCTTCCCAACGAGTTCAGTCTTTGCTGAGCTCAAGAAGGGAAATGAGGACAAGATTACCTATACACCACAAAACTCAGTTACCTTCTACTATCTTTTCAACGTCAATCGCCAAAGCTACAAGCAGACTATGAAACAGTCTGATAAGGAAAAGACAGATGCACGCGCAGCTATGCAGAATAAAGATTTCCGTCAGGCTATCAACTTTGCCTTTGACCGTCATGCTTATGCAGCGCAAACAAATGGTGAAGATGGAGCAGACCGTATCTTGCGTAACACGGTTACACCAAGTAACTTTGTCCAAGTTGGCGATAAGAACTTTGGTGATATTGTCAATGAAAAAATTGTCAACTACGGTAAAGATTGGGCCAATATCAACCTAAACGATGGTAAGCAAGCCTTCTTGAACCCTGACAAGGCCAAAGAGAAATTTGCTAAGGCCAAAGAAAGCCTGCAAGCTCAGGGAGTAACCTTCCCAATTCATTTGGATATGCCAGTTGACCAGACTGCTAAGTTGGATGTGCAACAGGCTGGATCTTTTAAACAAACAGTGGAAGAAACCCTTGGTAAGGATAATGTGGTTATCGATGTTATCCAACTATCTCCAGATGAAAAAGACCAGGCAACCTACTTTGCAGATACAGCAGAACAAAAAGACTACGATATCGACATCTCAGGATGGGGAGGAGACTACTCAGATCCTAAGACTTACCTAGCGATTCTAGATCCAGAGACAGGTTCTCAGTTGAAAAACATGGGCTTGTCTGAAGGAAAAGACAAGGAAGTCAAGGACAAGATTGGTCTTTCTGACTATAAGAAACTCTTGGATCAGGCTGATGCGGAAATCACAGATACTCAAGCTCGCTATGAAAAATATGCTGAAGCCCAAGCTTGGTTGACAGATAGCGCCTTGTTCCTGCCAGTTCAAAGTGGTGGAGCCAACCCAATCTTCCGCAAGACTGTACCGTTTACAGGACCATTCTCATTCGTTGGACACAAAGGAGATGCAGACAACTATAAATATGTTGAACTGCAAAAAGAGCCAGTAACTGCTAAACAGTACCAAGAACTTTATGAAAAATGGCTAAAAGAAAAAGCTGAGTCAAATAAAAAAGCTCAGGAAGATTTAGCTAACCACATTCAATGATATTTCTAGTCACGCTTTTCAGTTAATACTCTTCGAAAATCTCTTCAAACCACGTCAGCGTTACTTTACCGTATATATGTTACTGACTTCGTCAGTTCTATCTGCAACCTCAAAACAGTGTTTTGAGCTGACTTCGTCAGTTTCATCTACAACCTCAAAGCAGTGCTTTGAGCAGCCTGCGGCTAGCTTCCTAGTTTGCTCTTTGGTTTTCATTGAGTATAAGCATAGTGGCTGGATTCAGAAAAGGCCTTACCAGAGCTTCTTGCTTCTGGTAGGGCCTTTTCTTTATTCTTTTAAGTGATAGGAGTAGCTAGCGACAACGACGTCTTGGTGCCAACGGAGGGCATATTTGAGTTTGAGGCTCATCTGATTGTGCAGGATATTTTGCCAAGGTTTATTAGGGATAAACTGGGGGACCAGGACAGTGACTGTATAGTTCTTTTTCTGGGCATCCTCGGATATCCGTTTGACATACTTGACAGTAGGCGTGATGATATCGCGGTAGCTGGTCTTGATGTTTTTCAGAGTAATGGTTGGGAAGTAATCGGCAAATTCTTGGAGAATTTCTTGGTCTTTCTCTGCTGTTTCCTTGGTAGAAATATGCATGGCTAAGACTTCATCTCCGATACTTTGGGCATAGTTAATGGCTCCGACGCTGACTCGGGTGACATTTCCTACTAGGACCAGAACCAGATTGCCATCGTAGGTACGTTTTTCGATGCCTTCATAGAGTCGCAGTTGTTGAGCCACTTTTTGGTAATGACTGTGAATGGCCAAGAAGAGTAGGGTGAGTACGAGAATGATCGGGAAGAAAGGCCAGATATCACTGAGACGGAAAAAGAGCAGGATGAGCACGATAGCGTAGCAAATGATGGCACCAAGGATATTGGCAAGGGCAGGTTTTAAGAAATTTGCCCCCTTTTCTTTTTTCCAATGGCGAATCATCCCAGTCTGAGAAAGGGCAAAGGGAACGAAGACCCCGATAGTATAAAGAGGAATCAAACGTTCGGTATTGCCATTAAAAATGAGAAGAAGAATCATAGCCCCAAATGCCAGAGTTAAAATTCCATTAGAGTAGCCTAGGCGGTCTCCTTTTTCCATAAAGAGGTGGGGCATGTATTTGTTTTTAGCCATATTGTAGGCCAGCATAGGGAAGGCTGAAAAACCAGTATTTGCAGCTACGGCCAAAATCAAGGCTGTGGAGAATTGGAAGATATAATAGCCAAGGTGGCCTAAGAAGGAAGTACCAAGGATACCTTGAGCCATCTGTGAAAGAATAGTTTCTCCGTGTTGAGGCATGATCCCCATCCAGTAGTTTAGGAAGGTGATACCAGCAAAAAGAAAACCTAAAATCAGTGACATAATGGTCAAGGTCTGAGCTGCATTCTTTTCTTTTGGAGCCTTGAAAAAGGGAACGGCATTTGAAATAGCTTCAACCCCTGTCAGAGAGGCAGATCCGCTGGTGAAGGCTCTTAGAATGAGAACGATAGACAGACTCGGTACAGCATGCCCAATAGGAGAAGTCGCCTGATAGCTGAGAGTACCTGTCATTAGTTGAAAAATTCCATAGAGCAAGAGAAAGACAGTACTGATGATAAAGAGATAGACAGGAATCATCAGTGAACTGGCAGATTCTTTCAACCCCCGTAAGTTCAAGAGCATGAGTAAGCAAACTAGAAAAATGGAGATGTGGAGGTTGTAAGGGTGGAGGGCAGGGAGGGCTGCTGTAATAGCATCAGCTCCAGATGATACCGATACCGCCACAGTTAGCATGTAGTCAACCAGTAGACTACCTCCAGCAATCAAGCCTAGCTCGGGCGATAGATTTTCTCGAGTAACCATATAGGCCCCTCCTCCTTGAGGGTAGGCGTGGATGATTTGACGGTAGGAAACGGTCAGACTGGCCAGGAGTAGGAGGACAAAAAGGCCGATAGGAAGACTCCACCATATAGCTAGAGGAGAGAGACTAGCCAAGACGAGGACTACTTGCTCAGGTCCATAGGCAATGGAAGATAGAGCGTCGCTTGACAACATGGCCAAGGCCTGCATTTTTCCCAGCAGCCCTCCCTCGCCTTCTGTTAAGGACTTAAGAGGACGACCGATAAAGGTCTGTTTTAATTTTGTAAACATGGTCATTTCCTTTTCTGAAAATTTCAATAAGTGCTATTATACTGCTTTGGAAAAATAGCGTCAAGAGACGACGATGGATTTTAGAATATTTTTTACAGATGAGGAGAGAGGGCAGTTTTTTGGTATAATAGAAGATAGAAAACGAGGTTAGAAGAGATGATTTTTGATACACATACACACTTGAATGTAGAAGAATTTGCGGGTCGTGAGGCAGAAGAAATTGCCTTGGCTGCTGAGATGGGTGTGACACAGATGAATATTGTTGGTTTTGATGAACCGACGATAGAGCGTGCCTTGGAGTTGGTAGATGAGTATGACCAACTCTATGCGACAATCGGTTGGCATCCGACAGAGGCAGGGACTTATACGGAGGAAGTCGAGGCTTACTTGTTGGATAAGTTAAAACATCCCAAGATTGTTGCCTTGGGTGAGATTGGTTTGGATTATCATTGGATGACAGCGTCCAAAGAGGTGCAGGAGCAGGTTTTTCGCCGTCAGATTCAGCTATCTAAGGACTTGGATTTGCCTTTTGTTGTCCATACCCGTGATGCGCTGGAAGATACCTATGACATTATCAAAAGTGAGGGAGTTGGACCTCGTGGTGGCATCATGCATTCTTTCTCAGGAACACTTGAATGGGCAGAGAAGTTTGTGGAGCTTGGTATGACCATTTCCTTCTCGGGAGTGGTGACTTTCAAGAAGGCAACTGATATCCAAGAGGCGGCTAGAGAACTTCCTTTGGACAAGATTTTGGTGGAAACAGATGCGCCTTACTTAGCACCTGTACCTAAACGTGGTCGTGAAAACAAAACAGCCTATACGCGCTATGTAGTAGATTTTATCGCGGATTTGCGTGGCATGACGACCGAGGAGTTAGCAGTAGCAACGACTACAAATGCAGAGCGCATTTTTGGATTGGACAGCAAGTAATGAAAGAGAAAATTTCCCAAGTTATCGTGGTCGAAGGGCGCGATGATACGGCCAATCTCAAACGTTATTTCGAGGTAGAGACTTATGAGACTCGAGGTTCTGCCATCAATGACCAGGATCTAGAGCGGATTCAGCGTCTACACCAACGCCATGGAGTCATTGTCTTTACAGACCCAGATTTTAATGGGGAGCGGATTCGGCGCATGATTATGACGGCCATTCCAACAGTTCAGCATGCCTTCCTCAAACGAGATGAAGCTGTTCCCAAATCCAAGACCAAGGGACGGTCTCTGGGAATTGAGCATGCCAGCTATGAAGACCTGAAAACGGCTCTAGCTCAGGTGACAGAACAATTTGAACATGAGAGTCAGTTTGACATCAGTCGTAGCGACTTGATCCGCCTTGGTTTTCTAGCAGGAGCAGATAGCCGTAAGCGACGAGAATATCTAGGAGAAACTCTCCGAATTGGTTATTCCAACGGCAAGCAACTCCTCAAACGCCTAGAGTTGTTTGGGGTCACCTTGGCAGAAGTGGAAGAAACTATGAAATCTTATGAGAACAGCTAAGCAAACCCCAAATACAAGGGGAATGTGTTACAATAGTAGTAACAGATAATAGAAAAGAGAATAGATGAGAATTGCAGATTATAGCGTGACCAAGGCAGTGCTGGAGCGTCACGGTTTTACCTTTAAAAAGTCCTTCGGGCAAAATTTCTTGACGGATACTAATATCCTTCAAAAAATTGTGGATACGGCTGAAATTGATGACCAGGTCAATGTTATCGAAATTGGGCCAGGTATTGGTGCCTTGACAGAGTTTCTGGCTGAGCGTGCAGCTCAAGTCATGGCCTTTGAGATTGACCACCGTTTGGTACCAATCTTAGCTGATACCCTGCGTGATTTTGACAATGTGACCGTAGTCAACGAGGATATTCTAAAGGTCGATTTGGCGCAACATATCCAGAATTTCAAAAATCCTGACCTGCCAATTAAAGTAGTAGCCAACTTGCCTTATTACATCACGACGCCTATTCTCATGCACTTGATCGAGAGTAGGATTCCTTTTAGTGAGTTTGTGGTCATGATGCAAAAAGAAGTGGCGGATCGTATCTCAGCCCAGCCTAATACCAAGGCTTACGGTAGCTTGTCAATTGCGGTTCAGTACTACATGACAGCCAAGGTTGCCTTTATCGTGCCGCGTACAGTCTTTGTGCCAGCGCCAAATGTGGATTCAGCCATTTTGAAAATGGTGCGCCGTCCAGAGCCAGCCGTAGCAGTAGAAGATGAGAACTTCTTCTTTAAGGTTTCCAAAGCTAGTTTCACCCATCGTCGCAAGACCTTGTGGAATAACTTAACAGGCTACTTTGGCAAGACTGAAGAAGTCAAGGATAAGCTGACCAAGGCCTTGGATCAAGCGGGCTTGTCACCAAGTGTACGTGGGGAAGCTCTTGGCTTAGAAGAATTTGCTAGCCTAGCAGACGCGCTTAAAGGACAAGGACTCTAAGATGCAGGGACAAATCATTAAAGCCTTGGCTGGATTCTACTATGTGGAGAGTGAGGGTCGGGTTTATCAGACACGTGCGCGTGGGAATTTTCGTAAAAAAGGTCATACGCCCTATGTTGGGGATTGGGTAGATTTCTCTGCCGAGGAAAATTCAGAAGGTTATATCCTCAAAATTCACGGACGGAAAAACAGTCTGGTCCGTCCGCCTATTGTCAATATTGACCAAGCTGTGGTAATCATGTCCGTCAAGGAACCGGACTTCAACAGCAATTTGCTGGATCGTTTCTTGGTTCTTTTGGAGCACAAGGGTATTCATCCCATCGTCTATATTTCTAAAATGGACTTGCTGGAAGATAGAGGAGAACTGGATTTTTACCAGCAGACCTATGGTGACATTGGTTACGATTTTGTGACGAGTAAAGAAGAACTCCTGCCTTTGTTGACAGGCAAGGTTACAGTCTTTATGGGCCAGACGGGTGTTGGAAAATCAACTCTTCTCAATAAAATTGCACCAGACCTCAATCTTGAAACAGGAGAAATCTCAGACAGTCTAGGTCGTGGTCGCCATACTACTCGAGCTGTTAGTTTTTACAACCTCAATGGGGGTAAAATTGCAGACACGCCAGGATTCTCATCACTGGACTATGAAGTATCAACGGCTGAAGACCTCAATCAGGCTTTCTCAGAGATTGCTAGTGTCAGCCGAGACTGTAAATTCCGCACTTGTACCCATACTCATGAACCATCTTGCGCAGTTAAGCCGGCTGTTGAAGAAGGTGCCATTGCCACCTTCCGTTTTGACAACTACCTGCAATTCCTTAGCGAAATTGAAAATCGCAGAGAAACCTATAAAAAAGTCAGCAAAAAAATTCCAAAATAAGGAGAAGCCTATGTCTCAATACAAGATTGCTCCGTCAATTCTGGCAGCGGATTATGCCAACTTTGAACGTGAAATCAAACGCCTAGAAGCAACTGGTGCAGAGTATGCCCATATCGATGTCATGGACGGTCACTTTGTACCACAAATCAGTTTTGGTGCAGGTGTAGTCGAAGCTCTTCGCCCTCATAGCAAGATGGTCTTTGATTGCCACTTGATGGTGGCGAATCCTGAGCATCATTTAGAAGATTTTGCGCGTGCAGGGGCGGACATCATTAGTATTCATGTAGAAGCAACGCCTCATATTCATGGAGCCCTTCAAAAGATTCGCTCTCTCGGTGTCAAACCTTCGGTTGTCATTAACCCTGGTACGCCTGTTGAGGCGATTAAGCACGTGCTTCACCTAGTTGATCAAGTCTTGGTCATGACAGTGAACCCTGGATTTGGCGGACAAGCTTTTCTACCTGAAACCATGGATAAGGTTCGTGAGTTGGTTGCCCTTCGTGAGGAAAAAGGCTTGAACTTTGAAATAGAAGTGGATGGCGGGATTGATGATCAGACCATTGTTCAGGCTAAAGAAGCTGGTGCGACCGTTTTTGTAGCAGGTTCCTATGTCTTTAAGGGAGATGTCAATGAGCGAGTACAAACTCTCAGAAAACAACTGGACTAGGGTTGCCGTTTTTGCAGGAGGAGACCGCGGTCATTATCGGACGGACTTTGATTGCTTTGTCGGTGTGGATCGGGGCTCGCTCTGGGTCTTGGAGGAAAAACTTCCTCTCGCCATAGCAGTTGGGGATTTTGATTCTGTAACCGCAGAAGAGCGTCAGTTGATTCAAAAATGTGCTCAGCATTTTGTCCAAGCGCGACCAGAAAAAGATGATACTGATCTGGAATTGGCTCTTTTAACCATCTTTGAGCAAAATCCTCAGGCTCAAGTCACTATTTTCGGTGCTTTGGGTGGCCGTATTGACCATATGTTGGCTAACGTCTTTCTGCCTAGCAATCCAAAGTTGGCCCCCTATATGCGTCAGATAGCGATTGAGGATGGGCAAAATTTGATTGCCTATTGTCCAGAAGGGATCAGTCAGCTAGAACCGCGTTCAGACTATGACTACCTAGCCTTTATGCCAGTTCGAGATAGCCAGTTGACCATTCTTGGTGCCAAGTATGAGTTGACAGAGGAAAATTTTTTCTTTAAAAAAGTGTACGCTTCTAACGAATATATAGGTAGGGAAGTTTCGGTGACTTGCCCAGATGGCTATGTGGTTGTCTTGCATAGCAAGGACAGGAGGTAGGATGGAAAGTTTACTTGTTCTATTATTAATTGCTAATCTAGCTGGGCTTTTTCTCATTTGGCAAAGGCAGGATAAGCAGGAAAAACACTTAAGCAAGAGCTTGGAGGATCAGGCAGATTATCTGTCAGACCAGTTGGATTATCGTTTTGAACAAGCCAGACAAGCCAGCCAGCTGGATCAAAAAGATTTGGAAGTGGCTGTCAGCGATCGCCTGCAAGAAGTGAGAATCGAATTGCACCAAGGTCTGACTCAGGTCCGTCAAGAAATGACAGATAATCTCTTGCAAACTAGAGATAAGACCGACCAACGGCTTCAAGCCCTGCAGGAATCAAATGAGCAACGTTTGGAACAAATGCGCCAAACGGTCGAAGAAAAGTTGGAAAAGACCTTACAGACACGCTTGCAGGCTTCCTTTGAGACAGTTTCCAAACAACTGGAGTCTGTTAACCGCGGCCTTGGAGAAATGCAGACAGTTGCCCGCGATGTCGGAGCCCTCAACAAGGTTCTCTCTGGAACCAAGACGCGAGGGATTTTGGGAGAATTGCAACTGGGACAAATCATCGAAGACATCATGACTCCTGCTCAGTATGAACGAGAATTTGCAACGGTTGAAAACTCCAGTGAACGAGTGGAGTATGCCATCAAGTTACCCGGACAAGGCGACCAGGAATATGTCTACCTACCGATTGACTCCAAGTTTCCACTGGCGGATTATTACCGCTTGGAAGAAGCTTATGAATCAGGTGATAAGGACGAGATTGAACGCTGCCGTAAGTCACTCCTAGCAAGCGTCAAGCGCTTTGCCAAGGATATCAAGAGCAAGTATCTAGCACCGCCTCGGACGACCAATTTTGGAGTTTTGTTTGTTCCGACAGAAGGTCTCTACTCAGAAATCGTCCGCAATCCGGTTTTCTTTGATGATTTGAGACGGGAGGAGCAGATTATTGTCGCTGGACCTAGTACCCTGTCAGCTCTGCTCAACTCCCTATCGGTTGGCTTCAAGACTCTCAATATCCAGAAGAGTGCTGACCATATCAGCAAGACTCTTGCCAGTGTCAAGACCGAGTTTGCCAAGTTTGGTGGCATTCTGGTCAAGGCACAAAAACATCTCCAACATGCCTCTGGCAATATTGATGAATTATTAAACCGTCGTACCACAGCTATTGAGCGGACGCTCCGTCACATTGAGTTATCAGAAGGTGAGCCTGCGCTTGATCTACTCCATTTCCAAGAAGATGAGGAAGAATATGAAGATTAGTCACATGAAAAAAGATGAGCTGTTTGAAGGCTTTTACCTAATCAAGTCAGCTGACCTGAGACAAACTCGCGCTGGGAAAAACTACCTAGCCTTTACCTTCCAAGATGATAGTGGCGAGATTGAAGGGAAACTCTGGGATGCCCAACCTCATAACGTTGAGGCCTTTACCGCAGGTAAGGTTGTTCACATGAAAGGGCGCCGAGAAGTTTATAACAATACCCCTCAGGTCAATCAAATTACCTTGCGCTTGCCTCAACCTGGCGAACCAAATGACCCAGCTGATTTCAAGGTCAAGTCGCCAGTTGATGTCAAGGAAATCCGTGACTACATGGCGCAAATGATTTTTAAAATTGAAAATCCTGTTTGGCAACGAATTGTCCGAAATCTCTACACCAAGTACGATAAGGAATTTTACTCTTATCCAGCTGCCAAGACCAACCACCATGCCTTTGAAACGGGATTGGCCTATCATACGGCGACCATGGTGCGTTTAGCAGATGCCATTAGTGAGGTCTATCCTCAGCTCAATAAGAGCCTGCTCTATGCAGGAATTATGCTACATGACTTGGCTAAAGTTATCGAGTTGACGGGACCAGACCAGACTGAGTACACAGTGCGAGGCAATCTCCTTGGACATATCGCTCTGATTGATAGTGAAATTACCAAGACAGTGATGGAACTCGGCATCGATGACACCAAGGAAGAAGTCGTTCTGCTCCGCCACGTTATCCTCAGTCACCACGGCTTACTAGAGTATGGAAGTCCGGTTCGTCCACGTATCATGGAGGCAGAGATTATTCATATGATTGACAATCTGGATGCTAGCATGATGATGATGTCAACAGCTCTGGCTTTGGTGGATAAGGGAGAGATGACCAATAAAATCTTCGCTATGGACAATCGTTCCTTCTATAAACCAGATTTAGATTAATAATTTAAGAAAAATGAGCATTTTTTAGGATAAGAATGTTCGTTTTTTTATGTGAATATGGTATAATAAGTAAAAGACAAAAATGAATACTCTTAGAAAATCTCTTCAAACTAGGGTAGCATCGCCTTGTCGTATGTATATATGTAGGTATATTACGGACTTTGTCAGTTCTATCGACAATCTCAAAACAGTGTTTTGAATTACCAGTGACCAGCTTTCTAGTTTGCTTTTTGATTTTTTGAAAAAAAATAGAATGGGAAATAGAAATGAAATTAAGAAGAAGTGATCGGATGGTTGTCATTTCCAACTATTTGATTAATAATCCTTATAAACTAACTAGTCTCAATACGTTTGCTGAAAAGTATGAATCTGCTAAATCATCCATCTCAGAAGATATCGTGATTATCAAACGTGCCTTTGAGGAAATCGAAATCGGTCACATCCAGACTGTAACTGGGGCTGGTGGGGGTGTCATCTTCACACCATCAATTTCGAGCCAGGATGCCAAAGAAATGGTTGAGGACTTGCGTGCCAAGTTGTCAGAAAGTGACCGTATCTTGCCAGGTGGCTATATCTACTTGTCAGATTTACTTAGCACACCAGCTATCTTGAAAAATATTGGTCGCATTATTGCCAAGAGCTTTATGGATCAAAAAATTGATGCAGTTATGACAGTAGCGACTAAGGGTGTGCCACTTGCAAATGCAGTTGCCAATGTCCTCAATGTTCCTTTTGTCATTGTGCGCCGTGACTTGAAAATTACCGAAGGTTCAACTGTCAGCGTCAACTATGTTTCAGGTTCAAGTGGTGACCGCATTGAGAAAATGTTCCTTTCAAAACGCAGTCTAAAGGCCGGCAGCCGTGTCTTGATTGTGGATGACTTCTTGAAAGGTGGCGGAACTGTCAATGGGATGATCAGCCTCTTGCGTGAGTTTGATTCAGAATTGGCTGGTGTCGCAGTCTTTGCGGACAATGCCCAAGAAGAACGTGAAAAGCAATTTGACTACAAGTCACTCTTGAAAGTAACCAATATTGATGTCAAGAACCAAGCCATCGATGTTGAGGTTGGCAATATCTTTGACGAAGATTAAGAGATAGAACTAAAGGTTGGAACGATTGTCCCAGCCTTTCTTTGCAAATAGAATAGAAGGAAGCTTATGAAAACACCATTTATCAATAGAGAAGAGTTAGAAGAGATTGTTGCCGAGTTCCCGACTCCCTTTCACTTGTATGATGAGAAGGGGATTCGTGAGAAGGCAAGAGCTGTCAACCAAGCCTTTTCGTGGAACAAAGGTTTTAAGGAATATTTTGCAGTTAAGGCAACTCCAACACCAGCTATCTTGAAAATCCTCCAAGAGGAAGGTTGCGGTGTGGACTGCTCTAGTTATGTAGAGCTCTTGATGAGCCATAAACTGGACTTTCCAGGTTCTGAGATTATGTTCTCTTCTAACAACACGCCAGACAAGGAATATGCCTATGCGCGTGAATTAGGTGCGACCATTAACTTGGATGCCTTTGAAGATATTGAACATTTGGAGCGAGCGGCAGGCATTCCAGAAATCATCTCTTGTCGTTACAATCCTGGCGGTGTTTTTGAACTGGGGACAGACATTATGGACAATCCTGGAGAAGCCAAGTTTGGTATGACCAAGGACCAGCTCTTTGAAGCCTTTGCTATCTTGAAGGAAAAAGGAGCTAAGACCTTTGGGATTCACTCCTTCCTAGCATCCAATACCGTGACCCATCTCTATTATCCAGAGTTGGCGCGTCAGCTCTTTGAATTGGCTGTTGAGATCAAGGAAAAGTTGGATATTTCGCTAGATTTTATCAATCTTTCTGGTGGTATTGGAGTCAACTATCGTCCAGACCAGGAGCCAAATGATATTGCCTTGATTGGTGAGGGAGTTCGTAAGGTGTATGAAGAGGTCCTTACGCCAGCAGGTCTTGGTCAGGTCAAGATTTTCACAGAATTGGGTCGTTTTATGCTAGCCCCTCACGGTGCTTTGGTCACAAGAGTCACTCATAAGAAGAAAACTTACCGTACCTATCTAGGTGTGGATGCTTCAGCAGTCAACCTCATGCGTCCAGCCATGTACGGAGCCTACCACCATATTACCAACCTGACACATCCAGAAGGACCAGCTGAAGTAGTAGACGTGGTTGGTTCACTCTGCGAAAACAATGATAAATTTGCAGTGAATCGCAAGTTACCTCATACAGAAATCGGTGATTTGCTGGTGATTCATGATACAGGTGCCCACGGTTTTTCAATGGGCTACCAGTACAATGCCAAACTTCGTTCTGCGGAAATCCTCTATACCGAAGAAGGTAAAGCCCGTCAAATCCGCCGTGCAGAGCGCCCTGAGGACTATTTTGCAACCTTGTATGGTTTTGATTTTGAAGAATAAAATGATAATTAATTGAAAATGAAATTGAAAAACAGATTGCTTTCTAAAAAATAGGCAAAAATCTTGTTTTTCCTTCAAGTCGTGATATAATAAAACTATAAAACGTTTTCAAGGAAGGTAACGATATGTCTGAAGAAACAATTGATTATGGACAAGTGACAGGAATGGTGCATTCGACAGAAAGCTTTGGTTCGGTAGATGGGCCTGGGATTCGCTTTATTGTCTTTTTGCAAGGCTGTCACATGCGTTGCCAGTATTGCCACAACCCGGACACTTGGGCTATGGAGTCCAATAAATCACGTGAACGGACGGTAGATGATGTCTTGACAGAGGCCTTGCGCTACCGCGGTTTCTGGGGAAACAAGGGTGGAATTACAGTCAGTGGAGGAGAAGCTCTCTTGCAGATTGATTTTCTGATTGCCCTCTTCACCAAGGCTAAGGAACAAGGAATCCACTGTACCTTGGATACCTGTGCCCTTCCATTCCGTAATAAACCACGTTACCTTGAAAAGTTTGACAAACTCATGGCTGTCACTGACTTGGTCCTCTTGGATATCAAGGAAATCAACGAAGAACAGCACAAGATTGTCACTAGCCAAACCAATAAAAATATCTTGGCCTGTGCTCAGTATCTATCAGATATTGGAAAACCTGTCTGGATTCGCCACGTGCTAGTTCCAGGATTGACAGACAGAGACGATGACTTGATTGAACTTGGTAAGTTCGTCAAGACCCTCAAAAATGTTGATAAGTTTGAAATTCTGCCTTATCATACTATGGGTGAGTTCAAGTGGCGTGAACTTGGGATTCCTTATTCACTCGAAGGAGTCAAACCACCAACAGCAGATCGTGTTAAGAATGCCAAGAAACTCATGGATACCGAAAGTTATCAAGACTATATGAAACGTGTACATGGATAGAAAAGAAGCCTGATGGAAAAGAGCCCACTGAAAAAGTCATCAATTGATGGCTTTTTTGTTATACTAGAGATGAGGTGAAATGATGCTTGATAATCAGTTAAC
>CAJNDL010000034.1 GCA_905221505.1 bacterium | reverse complement strand
AAAATGGTCCAATCACTGTTGAAATCGGTCAAGATGGTAAAGGTAAAGTACCAAATGACAAACTTCCTAAGAAAGATATCCCAGGAACAGCTAAGATTACCGAACCAGGAAAAACAGCTGTGGAAGTTCCAGTAGAAACTCCATCTAAGGTAACTCCAACAGATACAATTCCAGTTGCACCAGTGACACCTGATACGCCAGTCAAACCTGACACTAATGGAGGTTCTGGTCAAGATACACCAGCACCAGCTACTCCAACTCCAAATGCAGAACAGGTAGATACTGAGACTACTATTGATAATGGAGCTAAATCAAATGATTCTCAAAATGTATTGCCAAATACAGGAACAGAATCAAATGCTGCTCTTGCATCTCTAGGACTTCTTGGACTATTGAGTGGATTTGGACTTGTAGCTCGCAAGAAAAAAGAAGACTAAAAATTTAGTCAATTAAACATTCATTCTTTTGTATTGTAAAGACAAACTAGATTGGTTCTGGGAATCGTGTTCGTCATAAAATACAAAGAATGTTTAGAATAAAGAAAGCGAACAATGCTAGGATTTTGTTAAAAGGAATTCTAAGTATTGTTCGCTTTTGTGGTATAATAATTACTATGCAGAAAAAACCAACGTCAGCCTATGTGCACATCCCATTTTGTACCCAGATTTGTTATTATTGTGACTTTTCAAAGGTCTTTATCAAGAATCAGCCGGTAGATAGCTATTTGGAGCATCTGCTGGAAGAATTCCGTTCTTATGATATTCAAAAGTTGTCAACTCTTTATATCGGTGGTGGTACACCGACAGCCCTGTCGGCTCCGCAACTTGAGGTGTTATTGGATGGCTTGACTAAAAACTTGGATGTGTCAGTCTTGGAAGAGTTGACCATTGAAGCCAATCCAGGCGACTTGGATGCGGATAAGATAGCTGTTTTGAAGAACTCAGCTGTCAATCGTGTTTCGCTAGGTGTGCAGACCTTTGATGATAAAATGCTGAAAAAGATTGGGCGCAGTCATTTGGAGAAGGATATTTATGAAAATATCGATCGCCTGAAACTGGCTGGTTTTGACAATATCTCCATCGATTTGATTTATGCACTGCCTGGTCAGACCATGGAGCAGGTCAAGGAAAATGTGGCTAAGGCTATTGGACTGGATATTCCTCACATGAGTCTCTATAGCTTGATTTTGGAAAACCATACTGTCTTTATGAATCGGATGCGACGTGGGAAATTGCCTCTGCCTAAAGAGGAACTGGAAGCGGAGATGTTTGAGTACATCATCGCGGAGTTGGAGCGAGCTGGTTTTGAGCATTATGAAATTTCCAATTTTTCCAAACCCGGTTTTGAAAGTCGCCACAATCTCATGTACTGGGACAATGCTGAATACTATGGCATCGGAGCTGGTGCATCTGGTTATGTTAATGGAGTGCGCTATAAGAATCATGGTCCCATTCGTCATTATCTTAGTGCAGTTGAGGAAGGCAATGCTCGTATCACAGAAGAGCACTTGAGTCAAAAAGAGCAAATGGAAGAAGAAATGTTCCTAGGGCTTCGCAAGAAATCAGGGGTTTCCATGGCCCGATTTGAGGAAAAATTTGGCCGGTCTTTTGCTGGACTTTATGGCGAAATTATCAGAGATTTGGTGCAACAGGGTCTCATGCAAATAGAGGGTGACCGAGTTCGCATGACAAAGAGAGGTCTCTTTTTGGGAGACACCGTAGCAGAAAGATTTATTTTGGAGTAGGATGATGGGCTTAACTTATCAAATGAAAATGAAAATTCCTTTTGATATGGCTGACATGAACGGTCATATCAAACTTCCAGATGTGATTTTGCTGTCTCTGCAAGTTTCAGGGATGCAGTCGATTGAACTGGGAGTTAGTGATAAGGCTATTTTGGAAGAGCATAATCTGGTCTGGATTATCACAGAATACGATATTGAGGTGGTTCGTTTGCCTCGTTTTGCGGAAGAAATTACCATCGAAACGGAAGCTTTGAGCTACAATCGACTCTTTTGCTACCGTCGCTTTACTATTTATGATGAAACGGGGCAGGAGCTCATCCAAATGATGGCGACCTTTGTTTTGATGGACCGAGACAGTCGAAAAGTACATGCTGTCGAACCTGAGATTGTGGCTCCTTACCAGTCTGATTTTGATAAAAAGCTCATTCGTGGTCCAAAGTATGAGTCCTTGAAAGAGCCAGTCAGCAAGGATTACCATGTTCGTTTTTACGACTTGGATATGAATGGTCATGTCAATAACAGTAAATACTTGGACTGGATTTTTGAGGTCATGGGAGCGGATTTTTTGACCCAGTATATTCCCAAGAAAATCAACCTCAAGTATGTCAAGGAAGTTCGACCAGGTGGGGTGATTACATCGGCTGTTGAACGGACTGGACTGGAAAGCAAGCATGAAATTACAAGCGACGGGGCTACTAATGCCCAAGCTATCATCACTTGGCAAGAAATAAAAAAAGATTAGGAAAAAGTATGAAATATAAAGGCTATTTAATTGATTTAGACGGTACTATTTATAAGGGGAAAGACCGAATCCCAGCAGGAGAGGCTTTTGTTCATGAATTGCAAAAGCGTGCTATTCCTTATCTCTTTGTAACCAACAATACAACCCGCACTCCTGAGAGTGTTCAGGAGATGCTGGCTCAGAATTTTAATATCGATACGCCCCTATCGACTGTCTACACAGCTACTTTGGCAACTATCGACTATATGAATGACTTGGGACTGGAAAAGACTGTCTACGTCATCGGAGAAGCCGGGCTCAAGGAAGCCATCAAGGCGGCTGGTTATGTGGAAGACAAGGAAAATCCAGCCTATGTGGTAGTAGGACTGGATTGGCAAGTTGACTATGAAAAATTTGCCACAGCAACTCTGGCGATTCAAAAGGGTGCCCATTTTATCGGAACTAACCCTGACCTCAACATCCCGACGGAACGCGGTCTTTTGCCAGGTGCTGGTTCATTGATTACACTACTTGAAGTAGCGACACGAGTGAAGCCTGTTTATATTGGAAAACCAAATGCCATCATCATGGATAAGGCAGTTGAGCACTTAGGCTTGAAGCGTGAAGAGTTGATTATGGTTGGAGATAACTATTTAACTGATATCCGAGCAGGGATTGACAATGGCATTCCAACGCTCTTGGTGACGACAGGTTTCACTAAAGCAGAAGAAGTAGCAGACCTGCCAATTGCCCCGACTCATGTAGTGCCTAGCCTTGCGGAGTGGGATTTTGATGAAAACTAAACTGACTTTTTGGGGCTCTATGTTCTTTCTCCTCTCCCTCTCAATCCTTCTGACTATTTATCTGGCTTGGATTTTCTATCCGTTGGAAATTCAGTGGCTGAATTTAACAGATCGGGTCTATTTAAAAACAGAAACCATTCAGTACAATTTTCATATCTTGATGAATTACCTGACCAATCCTTTTAGCCAGGTCCTAGAGATGCCAGATTTTCGTTCGTCAGTAGCTGGTCTGCACCATTTTGCGGTTGTGAAGAATCTCTTTCACTTGGTACAGCTAGTTGCCCTAGTGACACTGCCAAGTTTCTATGTCTTTGTAAAAGGAATTGTGAAAAAGGGCTTCTTGTCTCTATTTAGTAAAGGGCTTTTGGCTCTAGTGGTTTTGCCTTTACTGATTGGGCTTGGGGGAGTTTTGATTGGTTTTGACCAATTCTTTACCCTTTTCCATCAAATTCTCTTTGTGGGAGATGATACCTGGCTTTTTGATCCAGCCAAGGATCCGGTTATTCTGATTTTGCCAGAGATTTTCTTCCTCCATGCCTTCCTCCTCTTTTTCGCTCTCTATGAAAGCTTCTTTGGTTTTCTATACCTGAAAAGTCGTAGGAAATAATACTAAGGATGTTTCTGGTTTGCATAAATAAATTAAGTATGTGATTCGAAACTATCGTTAATACTCAATGAAAATCAAAGAGCAAACTAGGAAACTAGCCGCAGGCTGTACTTGAGTACGGCAAGGCAACGTTGACGCGGTTTGAAGAGATTTTCGAAGAGTATAAGAGTGAATTAACTAAATCTACATTGCGTCAATCGTTCGCAAACAGTCTATTTTTCTTGAAAAAATAGGCTTTTTTTCTAAAAATCTCTAGTCAAGCGCTTTATTTTTTTGTATAATAGAATTAGCAAAGTATAGATAAGAAGAGAAAAGCATGATTACACTATTTCTATCACCGAGCTGTACTTCATGTCGTAAGGCAAAGGCCTGGTTAGAAAAACATAAGGTTCCCTTTGAGGAACACAATATTATGACCAGTCCCTTAACAAGAAAGGAATTGCAACACATTCTTTCCTTGACCGAAAATGGTACTGATGACATCATTTCAACTCGTTCAAAAATTTTTCAAAAATTAGATATTGATGTAGAAAGTATTTCAGTATCGGAATTGCTTCATTTGATTGAGCAGTACCCTAGTCTTTTGCGTCGTCCAATTATTATCGATGCCAAACGCATGCAAATCGGTTTTAATGAAGATGAGATTCGTGCTTTTCTCCCTCGTAGTTATCGTAAGCAAGAACTAAAAGAAGCAAGAATGAGAGCTGGTATTAGTTAATGAACAAACAGTATAGTTACCCACTAGATTTGTCGTGGAGCACTGAAGAACTTGCTTCAGTGCTTTCTTTTTTTAATGATGTTGAAGCTGCCTATGAAGGCAAGGTAGAGGCTAAAAAGTTACTGGACTCCTATAAGGGATTCAAGGTGGTCGTGCCAAGTAAGAGTGAAGAGAAACGTTTGGGACGAGAATTTGAAACGGTTAGTGGCTATTCGCTTTACCGAGCAGTTCAGGCTGCCAAGGAAAAAGGGGAAGGAAAGATTTCTCTTGGAAAGTAAATTTGAATTTGCTAAAGAGCTAATTAAGAAAGCGGGTCAGTATATCCTTGACCATATGCAGGAAGACTTGTGTGTTGAAACCAAGTCCTCCCCTACAGACTTGGTGACCAGACTGGACAAGGAAGTTCAGGAGCTTTTGATTAGTGAGATTTTATCCCGTTATCCTGAGGATAAGATTTGTGCTGAAGAAGGTTGTCTGAGAGCTTCGGTTCAAGAGGGCAAGGTTTGGGTCATTGATCCCATTGATGGTACTAATAACTTTGTAGCCCAGCAGGAAGATTTTGCTGTTATGATGGCTTATTTTGAAAATGGTCAGGGACAGTTTGGACTGATTTATGATGTGGTCAAGGGGGATTGTTATCATGGTGGTGGTAAGTTTCCGGTTTGTCGAAATGATAAACCCCTAGCTCCCTTTAAAGCCAAACCACTTGGAGATTTTCTCATTGCAGGAAATAGTGGTATGCTGGAAAGCAATGAATGGGGGCTGGCTGATTTGAGCCGAGCGGTTCTTGGTGTTCGTGTCTATGGCAGTGCGGCCATTAGTTTTGCCAAGATATTGTCAGGGCATTTATTGACCTATGTCACTTATCTGCAACCATGGGATTATGCCGCGGCTAGTATTTTAGGGGAAAGTCTGGGCTATCGGGTCGTGACTCTTTCTGGTGAAACTCCTGATTTTCAAACCAGACAGCCAGTCATGATGGTCCCTCTTGAGATGCAGGAGGAAATTCAGTCCTATATTTACGAAAGGAAAAGAACTTAAATGCAATTTCCAGAAGGATTTGTTGAAAAATATGAAGAGATACTAGGAGATGAGGCAAGAGATTTTCTTGCCTCTTTTGAGGAGGAAGCGGTTTCGGCCTTTCGGGTCAATCCTTTAAAAGAAGCGCCAGTTTCCTTTTCTGATCCCATTCCTCAAACCCCTTGGGGACATTATGGGAAGGTTTCAGGGAAATCGCCTGAACATGCTACTGGTTTGGTTTATTCGCAAGAACCCGCTGCTCAGATGGTAGCTCAGGTAGCACAGCCCAGTCCTGGGATGAAGGTCTTGGACTTGGCCGCTGCGCCTGGTGGTAAATCAACCCAACTGGCAGCCTATCTAGCAGGAGAGGGCCTTCTTGTCTCCAACGAAATTTCAAGCAAGCGGGCTAAGATTTTAGTCGAAAACATGGAGCGCTTTGGAGCGACAAATGTCGTAGTGACCAATGAATCTGCTGACCGCTTGGCCAAGGTCTTTAAAGGCTATTTTGACTTAATCGTTCTTGATGCCCCTTGCTCGGGTGAAGGAATGTTCCGTAAGCAGCCAGATGCTATGGACTATTGGAGTCTTGATTATCCGAGTCAATGTGCTAGTTTGCAAAGAGAAATTCTAGCGGATGCAGTGACCATGTTAGCTGAAGGAGGTCGTCTGGTTTATTCGACTTGTACCTGGGCACCTGAGGAAAACGAAGAGATTGTCAATTGGTTGTTGGATGAGTATGATTTTGCCTTGTTGCCAGTTGAGCATATCAATGGGATGGTAGCTGGAATTGATCTGCCAGAAACGGCTCGGATGTATCCTCATCATTTTAAGGGAGAGGGGCAGTTTGTAGCCCATCTACAGTTTAAGGGTGACAATCCAGTTCCTAAATTTAAGGCAAGTAAGAGCAATCTCAGCCGTGAGCAAGTTGCCTTGTGGCAGGAATTTGCCCAAAATCACTTGAAGGTTAATTTACCGGGTATCTTGCAGACTTTTGGAGACCAGCTTTATCTCTTGCCAGAACTCTTGCCAGATCTAGGGAAGCTCAAGATTGCTCGCAATGGTCTGCATCTGGGTACCTTTAAGAAGAAACGTTTTGAACCCAGTTTTGCTCTTGGTCTAGCCTTGAAACCGAGTCAGGTCAAGCAGTCGGTTGAAATTGACCAAGAAGCGTTTGTAAAGTATGCGGCTGGAGAAACCGTTCAGCTGGCGGAAAGTCTGCCAAATGGTTGGTACCAAGTTTTGGTTCAGGGCAATGGTTTGGGCTTTGCTAAGGTGACTGGAAATGTTTTGAAAAATTATTTTCCAAAAGGCCTCAGATTCAAGTGAAAATGCTAGTCAAAGTAGCTTGTCTATGTTATAGTGGAAGTATGGATTTTTTTCAAATTGTCTTTCATTTTAAGTCAAAATTGATGGAAACGGTAACTGAGCAAATTTCAAGTAAAACCAATCTCAGAACTTCAGTAGACTCCTGATTTAAAAAAAGAAAAACATAAATAAATAGTTGAAAAAATTCAAACCATTCACCATTATTTTCAAGGAGAAAAACAGTGAAAAAAAGGAAAAAACTCGCTCTATCCCTTGCGGCTCTTTTGCTGGCAGGTTCTTTGGCGGGATGTGCTAGCTGGATTGATCGAGGAGAATCCATGACAGCTGTTGGCTCAACGGCTCTTCAGCCCTTGGTCGAAGCAGCAGCAGATGAATTTGGCTCTATGCACGTTGGAAAAACAGTCAACGTCCAAGGTGGAGGGTCTGGTACAGGTCTGTCTCAGGTTCAATCTGGAGCCGTTGATGTAGGAAATTCAGACGTATTTGCCGAGGAAAAAGACGGTATCAACGCTTCAGCCCTAGTGGACCATAAGGTAGCTGTAGCGGGCTTGGCGGTAATTGTGAACAAGGAAGTTGATGTTGAAAATTTGACAACTGAACAACTCCGTAGCATCTTCACAGGTCAAGTGACCAACTGGAAAGAGGTTGGGGGGAAAGACCTAGCCATTTCTATTATCAACCGTGCGGCAAGTTCTGGTTCGCGTGCAACCTTTGATAGTGTTGTCATGGATGGCCAATCTGCCGTGCAGAGTCAAGAACAGGATTCAAATGGGATGGTCAAAAACATTGTTTCTCAGACACCAGGAGCCATTTCTTACCTAGCCTTTGCCTATGTGGATGACTCAGTTAAACGCATGAAATTGAACGGCTATGAGCCGATTGCAGAAAATGTTACAACCAATAACTGGCCTCTGTGGTCTTATGAACACATGTATACCCTAGGTCAGCCCAATGAATTGGTGGCAGAGTTTCTCAACTTTGTCCTCTCAGATGAAGCGCAAAGCGGAATCGTTAAGGGAATGGGATATATTTCTGTCAAGGAAATGAAGGTTGAAAAAGATGCTGTCGGAACGGTAACAGCACTAGAAGGGAGTCAATAATGAATCAAGAAGAATTAGCTAAAAAATTACTTTCTCCCTCAAAGAACTCTCGTTTAGAGAAACTAGGAAAAGGCTTGACCTTTGCCTGTCTGTCTTTGATTGTTATCATTGTGGCTATGATTTTGATTTTCGTAGCCCAAAAAGGTTTGTCGACCTTCTTTGTCAATGGAGTCAATATCTTTGATTTCCTCTTTGGACAAACTTGGAATCCTTCAGGTAAACAATTTGGTGCCCTTCCTATGATTTTGGGTTCCTTTATTGTCACAATCTTGTCAGCTCTTATCGCAACTCCTTTTGCCATTGGTGCGGCAGTCTTTATGACCGAAGTCTCACCAAAAGGTGCTAGAATCTTGCAACCAGCTATTGAATTGCTGGTCGGGATTCCTTCAGTTGTGTATGGATTTATTGGTTTGCAGGTCGTAGTTCCTTTTGTCCGTAGTGTCTTTGGTGGAACTGGTTTTGGGATTTTGTCAGGTATTTTCGTTCTCTTTGTCATGATTTTACCGACAGTAACCTTTATGACAACCGATAGCTTGCGTGCGGTGCCTCGTCACTACCGCGAAGCTAGTTTGGCTATGGGAGCCACTCGTTGGCAAACCATCTGGCGCGTGACATTGAAAGCGGCGCGTTCAGGGATTTTCACAGCAGTGGTCTTTGGGATGGCGCGTGCCTTTGGTGAGGCCTTGGCTATTCAGATGGTGGTCGGAAACTCAGCCGTTGTCCCAACTTCATTGACAACACCTGCTGCGACCTTGACCTCTGTTTTGACTATGGGTATTGGAAATACTGTTATGGGAACAGTAGACAATAACGTTCTCTGGTCACTGGCCTTAGTCTTGCTCTTGATGAGTTTGGCCTTCAACAGTGTGATTAAATTGATTACGAAAGAAAGAGGAAAGAAAAACTATGCACGCTAAGAAATTAGATAAAATTGCAACAGCTGTCCTCTACTCTATTGCAGGAATCATCGTTGCCATTTTGGCATCCTTGATTCTTTATATCTTGGTTCGTGGTTTGCCCCACATCTCTTGGTCTTTCTTGACTGGCAAATCATCTTCTTACCAAGCTGGTGGAGGGATTGGAATTCAGCTCTATAATTCCTTCTTCCTTTTGGTCATTACCTTGATTATTTCTGTTCCCTTGTCTATGGGGGCTGGGATTTTCCTAGCTGAATATGCCAAAAAAGGTCCTGTGACCAATTTTGTCAGAACCTGTATTGAAATCTTGTCTTCACTGCCATCTGTGGTTGTAGGTCTCTTTGGTTACTTAATCTTTGTAGTTCAGTTTGAGTATGGATTTTCAATCATTTCAGGTGCCTTGGCCTTGACAGTCTTTAACCTGCCTCAGATGACTCGTAATGTTGAAGACAGCTTGAAACACGTTCACCATACGCAACGTGAGGCTGGTCTGGCTCTTGGGATTTCTCGTTGGGAGACAGTTGTCCATGTTGTCATTCCAGAAGCCCTTCCAGGTATTGTCACTGGGGTTGTCTTGGCCTCTGGTCGTATCTTTGGTGAAGCAGCTGCTCTTATCTATACAGCAGGACAATCCGCTCCAGCCCTTGACTGGTCTAACTGGAATATTCTCAGTGTGACGAGCCCAATCTCTATCTTCCGTCAAGCAGAAACCTTGGCTGTCCACATCTGGAAAGTCAATAGCGAAGGAACTATTCCAGATGGAACTATCGTATCAGCAGGTTCTGCCGCCGTGCTCCTCATCTTTATCCTCATCTTTAACTTTGGAGCCCGCAAACTCGGAAGCTACCTACATAAGAAATTAACCGCTGCCTAAAGGAGAAGCCATGTCAAAATATAATTGGGATGAAAAGCATATCATCACCTTTCCTGAAGAGAAAGTGGCCCTCTCTACTAAGGATTTACATGTTTACTACGGTAAAAAAGAATCCATCAAGGGCATCGATATGCAATTTGAAAAAAATAAAATCACAGCCTTAATTGGCCCATCTGGATCAGGAAAATCAACCTACCTTCGCAGTCTTAACCGGATGAATGATACTATTGATATTGCCAAGGTCACAGGTCAAATCCTCTATCAAGGGATTGATGTCAACCGTCCAGAAATCAATGTTTATGAGATGCGTAAACACATCGGAATGGTTTTCCAACGACCAAATCCCTTTGCTAAGTCTATTTATCGTAATATCACTTTTGCTCATGAACGTGCAGGGGTTAAGGACAAGCAAGTCTTGGATGAAATTGTGGAAACCTCTCTTCGTCAGGCTGCCCTTTGGGACCAGGTCAAAGACGATTTGCACAAGTCAGCCTTGACCCTATCAGGTGGTCAGCAGCAACGTCTCTGTATCGCTCGTGCTATTTCGGTCAAGCCTGACATTCTCTTGATGGATGAGCCAGCGTCAGCCTTGGATCCGATTGCGACAGCCCAGCTGGAAGAAACCATGCTGGAATTGAAGAAGGATTTCACCATCATCATCGTAACCCACAGTATGCAGCAGGCTGCGCGTGCTAGTGACTATACAGGATTTTTCTACTTAGGTGACTTGATCGAGTATGATAAGACGTCTAATATTTTCCAAAATGCCAAACTACAGTCAACCAATGACTACGTAACAGGACACTTTGGATAGAAAGGAAACAGTATGACAGAAGCGATTTTACAGGTGTCAGACCTGTCCGTTTACTACAATCAAAAGAAGGCCTTGAATAGTGTTTCCCTATCTTTCCAACCTAAGGAAATTACAGCCTTGATCGGTCCATCTGGATCAGGAAAGTCAACCCTTCTCAAGGCTATCAACCGCATGGGGGACCTCAATCCAGAGGTGACCACAACTGGTTCGGTGGTTTACAACGGCCACAATATTTACAGCCCGCGTACAGATACAGTTGAATTGCGTAAGGAAATTGGTATGGTTTTCCAACAACCAAACCCTTTCCCTATGTCTATCTACGAAAATGTTGTCTACGGTCTTCGTATCAATGGAGTGAAGGACAAGCAGGTTCTGGATGAAGCTGTGGAAAAAGCATTGCAGCGTGCTTCCATCTGGGATGAGGTCAAGGACCGCCTGCATGATTCAGCTATCGGGCTTTCAGGTGGACAACAGCAACGTGTCTGTGTTGCCCGCGTCTTGGCAACCAGTCCTAAAATCATTCTCTTGGATGAACCGACTTCAGCCTTGGACCCTATCTCTGCTGGGAAGATTGAGGAAACCTTGTATGGGCTAAAAGATAAATACACCATGCTCTTGGTTACACGTTCTATGCAACAAGCCTCTCGTATCTCTGACAAAACAGGATTTTTCCTTGATGGGGATTTGATTGAATTTAACGATACCAAGAAGATGTTCCTCAACCCACAACACAAGGAAACAGAAGATTATATTTCAGGAAAATTTGGATAAGGAGATAAATGATGTTACGTTCTCAATTTGAAGAAGATTTAGAGAAATTGCACAACCAGTTCTATGCCATGGGACAAGAAGTGCTATCCCAAATCAATCGTACGGTGCGTGCCTTTGTCACGCATGACCGTGATTTGGCTAAGGAAGTCATCGAAGACGATGCAGAAGTAAATGAATACGAAGTGAAATTGGAGAAAAAATCATTTGAAATGATTGCCCTCCAACAACCGGTTTCTCAAGACTTGCGTACAGTTCTAACAGTCTTGAAGGCCGTGTCTGACTTGGAACGTATGGGTGACCATGCGGTGTCAATCGCAAAAGCAACTATTCGGATGAAGGGAGAACAACGTATCCCAGCTGTTGAGGAAGAAATCAAGAGAATGGGTCGCGATGTCAAGAACTTCGTCGAAGCAGCCCTTGACCTCTATCTCAATGCGTCAGTGGACCAGGCCTATGAAGTAGCAGCAATGGACGAAAAAATCAACCATTATTTTGATAGTATTCGTGACTTGGCTACAGAAGAAATCAAGAAAAATCCAGATGCCATCGTTACAGGTCGTGATTATTTCCAAGTGATTGCCTTCTTGGAACGTATTGGAGACTATGCCAAAAATATCTGTGAATGGGTTGTTTACTTTGAAACAGGTAAGATTGTCGAACTATAAAATAGGTTTATTCTGTATAAAAAGGAGCTTGAAATCAACTGATAGCTCCTTTTCTTGAATGAAAAAAATATTTTTAAGATAAAAATTCAAAAAACACTTGACAAGTAACTTGGATAGCGTTATAATTATACAAAATTAACAGAGAGGTTGTTTATTTATGAAATCAAAAAAATGGATATTTGTTTTATGTAGTTTTCTTGCAAGTTTCTTCTTAGTAGCTTGCCAGTCAGGTTCGAATGGTTCTCAGTCAGCTGTTGAAGCCATTAAGCAAAAAGGGAAATTGGTTGTGGCGACCAGTCCTGACTATGCACCTTTTGAATTTCAATCATTGGTTGATGGGAAAAATCAGGTAGTCGGTGCGGATATTGATATGGCTCAGGCTATTGCTGATGAACTTGGGGTGAAGTTGGAAATCTCAAGCATGAGTTTTGACAATGTCTTGACTAGTCTTCAAACTGGTAAGGCCGACCTAGCGGTTGCAGGAATTAGCGCTACTGATGAGAGAAAAGAAGTCTTTGATTTTTCAATCCCTTACTATGAAAACAAGATTAGTTTCTTGGTTCGTAAGGCTGATGTAGAAAAATACAAGGATTTAACTAGCCTAGAAAGTGCTAATATTGCAGCCCAAAAAGGGACTGTTCCAGAGTCTATGATCAAGGAACAATTGCCAAAAGCTCAATTGACTTCCCTAACCAATATGGGTGAAGCTGTCAATGAATTGCAGGCTGGAAAAGTAGATGCTGTTCACATGGATGAGCCTGTTGCCCTTAGCTATGCTGCTAAAAATGCTGACCTAGCTGTCGCAACTGTCAGCTTGAAGATGAATGACGGCGAAGCCAATGCAGTTGCCCTTAGAAAAAATAGTGCTGATTTGAAAGAAGTGGTGGACAAGGTCATCCAAAAACTCAAGGATGACGGCACCTACCAAAAATATCTTGAAAAAGCGGCAACCTTAACAGAAGTTGAACAATAAGAAAAAAGCAGAGTTGGGAGTCATTCCAATTCTGCTTTTAAATAGTTTAAAACCTTTTCCAGATTGTCTAAGGACACCTTGGCAAATTGGTAAGGGCAGGCACCCAAGTAGGCTTCTTCAAAGAAGTCCAAACCTAGTTGACTGTGTTTGAGGCTGGCAATTTTAGGATACTGTCGCAAGTCTAGTAATACACCATCGTGAAGAGGAAAATGAGGAAGGGGGCAAGGAAATTTAGCTAACCTTTCCTCGATTTGTTTTTGGTAAGCTTCCTGATTGGCCAAGCGAGCTAAACGATTTTTCTCAAATAATTGACTATCGATATAGAGTGACAGGGCCTTTTGCATGATGAGATTGCTGTCGTAGTCTAGGATATTTTTGTAGGCCACAAAGGCTTCCTTGATAGCATTTGGCAGAATGAGTGCCGTTATTCGCAGGGCTGGAAAGAGGCTGGTTGAGAAGGACTTGATGTAAATGACCCGCTCCTCTGTATCCAGATAGTGGAAGGTCTGGCCCTTCTTGGAATCCAAATCACCCAGATAGTCGTCCTCTACGATATAGACCCCATACTTGGCAGCTAAGTCAAGAATAGCTCGTTTGTCCTGCTCAGAATAGGAATGCCCCAGAGGATAGTGAAAACGAGGAATGGTATAGAAAAACTTGATTTTTCCTGTCTTGAAATGGCGCTCCAGCTCCTTCAAGTCAATCCCATCAATGCCTCGTTCAATCGTTTGATAGTCCAAGCCCTGAGCAATCAAGAGGCGATTCATTCGATGGTAGGTCGGCTGTTCCACCAAGATTTCCTTGGCTTGGCTAGGGAAGGAAATTTGAGAGAGGATAAAAAGGGCTTGTTGGGTTCCAGAAGTCAGTACCAGTTGGTCAGCCTTGCAGTAGAGGGCTTGGTCAAAGAGCAGTTTGTGAATGGACTGTCTTAGGTCTTCTAAACCTTCTTGGTTGTCATAGTAGTTGAAGAGGTAGTTTTCTCGGCCAATCAAGGTTTCATTGACACAGAGTCGGAAATCGTCATAGGCGTTGGCATGTTCATCAGTGACTTCGATTTCTAGATCCTGGTGTTGCCCTTGTTCTAGGACATAGTAGCCACTCTGGGGCTTGGCATAGAGGTATTGTTCGTGCCGTAATTCCAGCAGGGCGCGTTGAATAGTGTCCTTGCTACAGTGAAAGTCAAGGCTTAGTTGACGGATAGAAGGCAGGCGACTTCCCGTCGGAAAACATCCAGACTCGATGCCATTTTTTAGATAGGAAACGACTTCTTGGTACTTGCTTTGTTTCTTCATTCCAGACCTCCCTTGATTTTGTTACATTGTACCTTTTTTTTTCCTTCTTGGCAATGTCTAGAGTGTTTCTCTCGTTCACATCTAGGGGTAAATGTGGTATACTTAGGAGTAACATTTATAGAATAACAGACAAGAAAGAGAATGGATAAGAACGTGCAGGAACCAGTGAAATTATTTCAATACAATACCCTTGGAGCCTTGATGGCTGGCCTTTATGGTGGGACCATGACAGTAGGAGAATTGCTAGAGCATGGTGATCTTGGTTTGGGAACCTTGGATTCCATTGATGGAGAATTGATTGTCTTGGATGGCAAGGCTTATCAGGCCAAGGGGTCAGGAGAGCAACCAGAAATTGTAGAAGTGTCACCAGATGCCCTTATTCCTTATGCAGCAGTGGTACCGCATCAGGCAGAGGTCATTTTTCGCCAGCGCTTTGAGATGACAGACAAGGAATTGGAAGAACGAATTGAGTCTTATTATGATGGGGAAAATCTTTTCCGATCGATCAAGATTCGTGGGGAATTTTCGCATATGCATGTGCGCATGATTCCCAAGTCGACACCAGATACCAAGTTTGCTGAGGTCGCAACCCATCAGCCTGAATATAGTCGCGACAATGTGGCAGGGACCATCGTTGGTTTCTGGACGCCAGAAATTTTCCATGGGGTCAGTGTGGCAGGCTACCATCTCCACTTCATCTCAGATGATTTGACCTTCGGTGGACATGTCATGGACTTTGTCATCAAGGAAGGCATCATCGAGGTGGGAGCGGTTGACCAGTTGGACCAACGTTTCCCGGTACAAGACCGTCAATACTTGTTTGCTAAGTTCAATGTTGACGAGATGAAAAAAGATATTGAAAAGGCAGAATAGGAGAAGAAAATGACCATTCATATTATCATTACCATGTTGCTGTTACTGGCTTTCTTGATAGGAAGCATTTGGTATGCAAAAAAGAAATACCAGATTAATCTAGCTGTCTTGGGTTTGGGGGCTGTTGCCTTCTTTGTCTCTTCACAGATTTTAGAAAAACTGGTGCATATCTTGGTTTTACATCCTCAAAAAGACGGCAGTATTGCCCTCTTGCAAGATCATCCGCTTGTCTATATCATCTATGGCCTAGCCATGGCAGCATTTTTTGAGGAAACTGCTCGTCTTATTTTCTTCAAATGGTTGGAGAAAAAGAGAAGTTTGGAAAAGGCAGATGCCTTGGCCTATGGACTGGGGCATGGTGGCTTGGAATTGATTTTCCTGGGCCTTACTAGTTTGATTAATCTCTACATTGTTCTCTCAGCAGTTCAAACTCAGAATCCACAGGTCATGCAATTGCTGTCTGAAAATATGTTGAAAACCATCCAGTCGCTGTCTGTCTGGCAGATTTATTTGCTTGGTTTTGAACGGATTTTGGCTCTAGGATTCCAATTGCTGTTGACAGTTTGGGTTTACCAAGCTGTTCGCCAGAAGAAATGGACATATCTCCTAGCGGCTTATGGACTCCATGCCTTCTTTGACCTGGCACCATCTCTATCCCAAGTTGGCTGGTTGAGCAATCCAGTCTTGGTTGAAGTGATTCTAGCACTGGAGTTCGTTCTGGTTGCCTATGGAACTAAGGCAATCTTTTGTAAAAAATCATAAGAAAAAGAGGGAAACCTCTTTTTCTTATGCAAAATCCAAACAAGGTCTTTTTATGGTCGTCAAATGGTCTTAAAAATGGTATAATGGGATGAATTTTGTAAAAGGAAGAGTGACATGTCTGTAAGAGAAAAAATGCTTGAAATCTTAGAAGGAATTGATATCCGTTTTAAGGAACCCTTGCATAGCTATAGTTATACAAAAGTAGGTGGAGAGGCCGATTATCTGGTCTTTCCACGAAATCGTTTTGAGTTGGCGCGCGTTGTGAAATTTGCCAACCAAGAAAATATCCCTTGGATGGTTCTTGGAAATGCCAGCAATATCATTGTTCGTGATGGCGGAATTCGTGGATTTGTCATCTTGTGCGACAAGCTCAATAACGTTTCCGTTGATGGCTATACCATCGAAGCTGAAGCTGGTGCCAACTTGATTGAAACGACCCGCATTGCCCTTCGTCATAGCTTGACTGGTTTTGAGTTTGCTTGTGGCATTCCTGGGAGTGTCGGTGGTGCTGTCTTTATGAATGCGGGTGCCTATGGTGGTGAGATTGCCCACATCTTGCAGTCTTGTAAGGTCTTGACCAAGGATGGAGAAATCGAAACCCTGTCTGCCAAAGACTTGGCTTTTGGTTACCGCCATTCAGCTATTCAGGAGTCTGGTGCAGTTGTCTTGTCAGCTAAATTTGCTCTTGCTCCAGGAACCCATCAGGTTATCAAGCAAGAAATGGACCGCTTGACGCACCTACGTGAGCTCAAACAACCTTTAGAATACCCATCTTGTGGTTCGGTCTTTAAGCGTCCAGTAGGGCATTTTGCAGGTCAATTAATTTCAGAGGCTGGCTTGAAAGGCTATCGTATCGGTGGTGTAGAAGTGTCTGAAAAGCACGCAGGATTTATGATCAATGTCGCAGACGGAACGGCCAAAGATTACGAGGACTTGATTGAGTCTGTAATCGAAAAAGTCAAGGAGCACTCAGGTGTTACACTTGAGAGAGAAGTCCGTATCTTGGGTGAAAGCAAGTAGGATGCTGTAGTTGAAAAGCTGCTGCTATGTCATGGAAAGGGGGTGAAAGCCTATCGTTAGCGAGGATGTATGCAGGTGGTTTTACACCCTACAAGAGGTAGTGGCGGCCTGACAGAGCCCTGATCTGTTAATCTATGAAAAAGAAGGAATTTATGCCAATTGAAAAAACCAATTATCGAATTCAAAAACGTCTCTAAAGTTTTTGAAGACAGCAACACCAAGGTTCTCAAAGACATCAACTTTGAGTTGGAAGAAGGGAAATTCTATACCCTTCTAGGCGCATCTGGCTCAGGGAAATCAACTATCCTAAATATTATTGCAGGTTTACTGGATGCGACGACAGGAGATATCATGCTAGACGGTGTCCGTATCAATGACATCCCAACCAACAAGCGAGACGTCCATACGGTCTTCCAATCTTATGCCTTGTTCCCACATATGAATGTGTTTGAAAATGTTGCCTTTCCACTCCGCTTGCGTAAAATTGACAAGAAAGAAATCGAGAAACGCGTAGCGGAAGTTCTCAAGATGGTTCAGTTGGAAGGTTATGAGAAACGTTCCATCCGAAAACTCTCTGGAGGACAACGCCAGCGTGTGGCCATTGCCCGTGCCATCATCAATCAACCTCGTGTGGTTTTGCTGGACGAGCCTTTGTCAGCGCTGGACTTGAAATTGCGAACAGACATGCAGTACGAACTGCGTGAACTGCAACAACGATTGGGCATTACCTTTGTCTTTGTCACTCACGATCAGGAAGAAGCCCTTGCCATGAGTGACTGGATTTTCGTTATGAATGATGGCGAGATTGTCCAATCAGGAACACCTGTGGACATCTACGATGAGCCGATCAACCACTTTGTTGCCACCTTTATCGGTGAGTCAAATATCTTGCCAGGTACCATGATTGAGGACTACTTGGTTGAGTTTAACGGCAAACGCTTTGAAGCAGTTGATGGGGGGATGAAGCCAAATGAGCCTGTTGAGGTTGTCATTCGTCCAGAAGACTTGCGCATTACCCTTCCTGAAGAAGGCAAGCTCCAAGTTAAGGTCGATACCCAGCTCTTCCGTGGGGTTCACTATGAGATTATCGCCTATGACGAACTTGGGAATGAATGGATGATCCACTCAACTCGTAAGGCCATCGTTGGTGAGGAAATCGGTCTGGACTTTGAACCAGAAGACATCCACATCATGCGTCTCAACGAAACCGAAGAAGAGTTCGATGCCCGTATCGAAGAATACGTGGAAATTGAAGAGCAAGAAGCAGGTCTGATCAATGCAATCGAGGAGGAAAGAGATGAAGAAAACAAGCTCTAAACTCTTTGTAGTGCCCTACATGCTCTGGATTGCCCTCTTTGTTCTCGCACCCTTGGTCTTGATTTTTGGACAATCCTTTTTCAACATTGAAGGTCAGTTTAGTTTAGAAAACTATAAATCTTACTTTGCGTCACAAAACTTGACCTATCTCAAAATGAGTTTTAACTCTGTGCTTTATGCAGGAATTGTGACCTTTGTAACCCTCCTTATCAGCTATCCAACAGCCCTCTTTTTGACTCGTCTCAAGCATCGTCAACTCTGGCTCATGCTGATTATCCTGCCAACCTGGATCAATCTGCTCCTCAAGGCCTATGCCTTTATCGGGATTTTTGGTCAGAATGGCTCTATTAACCAATTTTTGGAATTTATCGGAATCGGTTCGCAGCAATTGCTCTTTACCGATTTCTCCTTTATCTTTGTCGCAAGCTACATCGAGCTTCCCTTTATGATTTTGCCGATTTTCAATGTCTTGGACGATATGGATAACAACCTTATCAATGCCAGCTATGACCTAGGTGCGACCAAGTGGGAGACCTTCCGTCATGTCATCTTCCCTCTGTCTATGAACGGCGTGCGAAGTGGAGTTCAGTCTGTCTTTATCCCAAGTTTGAGTCTCTTCATGCTGACCCGTTTGATTGGTGGAAACCGTGTTATCACACTAGGTACAGCCATTGAGCAGAATTTCCTAACCAATGACAACTACGGTATGGGTTCTACCATCGGTGTGATTCTCATCCTGACCATGTTCATCACCATGTGGGTGACCAAGGAAAGGAGAGAACGATGAAAAAATTTGCCAACCTTTATCTGGGACTGGTCTTTCTTGTCCTCTACCTGCCCATTTTTTACTTGATTGGCTACGCCTTTAATGCAGGCAACGACATGAATAGCTTTAAAGGCTTTAGTTTGAGCCATTTTAAAACCATGTTTGGCGATGGTCGTCTCATGTTGATTGTGACTCAGACCTTTTTCTTGGCCTTTCTCTCAGCCTTGATTGCGACCATCATCGGGACTTTTGGTGCCATTTACATCTACCAGTCTCGTAAGAAATACCAAGAAGCCTTTCTTTCACTCAATAATATCCTCATGGTTGCGCCTGACGTTATGATTGGTGCCAGCTTCTTGATTCTCTTTACCCAACTCAAGTTTTCACTAGGCTTTTTGACCGTTCTATCTAGTCACGTGGCCTTCTCTATTCCTATCGTGGTCTTGATGGTTTTGCCTCGTCTCAAGGAAATGAATGGGGACATGATTCATGCAGCCTATGACTTGGGAGCCAGTCAATTTCAGATGTTCAAGGAAATCATGCTTCCTTATCTGACTCCGTCTATCATTGCAGGTTATTTCATGGCCTTCACCTATTCGCTAGATGACTTTGCCGTGACTTTCTTTGTAACGGGAAATGGCTTTTCAACCTTGTCAGTCGAGATTTACTCTCGTGCTCGTAAAGGGATTTCGCTAGAAATCAATGCCCTGTCTGCCCTTGTCTTTCTCTTTAGTATTATCCTGGTGGTTGGATATTACTTTATCTCACGCGAGAAGGAGGAGCAAGCATGAAAAAACTCTATTCATTTTTAGCAGGAATTGTAGCGATTATCCTAGTCTTGTGGGGAATTGCGACTCATCTAGATAGTAAAATCAACAGTCGAGATAGTCAAAAATTGGTTATCTACAACTGGGGAGACTATATCGATCCAGAACTCTTGGAGCAATTCACAGAAGAAACAGGTATCCAAGTCCAGTATGAGACTTTTGATTCCAACGAAGCCATGTATACCAAGATTAAGCAGGGTGGAACGACCTACGATATCGCCATTCCTAGTGAATACATGATTAACAAGATGAAGGACGAAGACCTCTTGGTACCGCTTGACTATTCAAAACTTGAAGGTCTTGAAAATATCGGACCAGAGTTCCTCAACCAGTCCTTTGACCCAGGCAATAAATTCTCTATTCCTTACTTCTGGGGAACCTTGGGAATTGTCTACAATGAAACTATGGTCGATGAAGCGCCTGAACATTGGGACGACCTCTGGAAACCAGAGTATAAGAACTCTATCATGCTCTTTGATGGGGCGCGTGAGGTGTTGGGACTAGGGCTTAACTCATTGGGTTACAGCCTCAACTCCAAGGATCCCCAGCAGTTGGAAGAGACAGTGGACAAGCTCTACAAGCTGACTCCAAATATTAAGGCTATTGTGGCGGATGAAATGAAGGGCTACATGATCCAGAACAATGCTGCAATCGGTGTAACCTTCTCTGGTGAAGCCAGCCAAATGCTAGAAAAAAATGAAAACCTACGCTATGTGGTACCGACAGAAGCCAGCAACCTTTGGTTTGACAATATGGTCATTCCCAAAACAGTCAAAAACCAAGACGCAGCCTATGCCTTTATCAATTTTATGTTGAAACCCGAAAATGCTCTAAAAAATGCGGAGTATGTCGGCTATTCAACACCAAACCTACCAGCTAAGGAATTGCTCCCAGAGGAGAAAAAAGAAGACAAAGCCTTCTATCCTGATGCTGAAACCATGAAACACCTAGAAGTTTATGAAAAATTTGACCATAAATGGACAGGAAAATATAGCGACCTCTTCCTACAGTTTAAAATGTATCGGAAGTAGGAGCTAAACGGATGAAAACGAATCAGTCAAGCTGGTTCGTTTTTATTTGAAAAAAACAGTAAAAAAGCGCAAAAAATCACTTCCTGTGCTATACTGTAATTGAAATTTTTTTATAGTTAATTGAAACAAGAACAAGACAAAAGAGCCTCAAAAAAAGTATTGCAACTTGGTAATACCTTTTTGAGGTG
>CAJNDL010000033.1 GCA_905221505.1 bacterium | reverse complement strand
CGAACACAGAAGTTAAGCCCTAGAACGCCGGAAGTAGTTGGGGGTTGCCCCCTGTGAGATATGGAAGTCGCTTAGCTTTATTCCGCCATAGCTCAGTTGGTAGTAGCGCATGACTGTTAATCATGATGTCGTAGGTTCGAGTCCTACTGGCGGAGTAGTTAATAAAAGGAGGTTTCGACCTCTTTTTTGGTATGTAATTAATAATCTGTCTCGCATCATTAGGTGCTAGACATTTTTCTTGATGAGAAGAATATTGATCTTTTTCAACTGTAGTGGGGTGATGAGATGATAAGTTATAACTTGGAGAGGACCAAATTGGTTCTCTCCTTTTTGATGTTCAAAGCGATGAGGATTTTGGAAATGAAACAGTAATAGTTAATAGAGTTCATAGTGCTCTCTGAGTTCTTGAGAGTATGCAAGGAGCTTTTCGAGAATCTCATTATTGGTCAAGTGTGAGCTAAAAGTAGAGCGATAAAGTAGTAGGGGGTAACCATATCCATGGCAATGACTATCACGTGACTTCTCACCTGTCTAGAATAACGAAGGAAATAATTGCGAATAGTCACTTGAGACCGCCCATCCAGGATAGCTACGATCTTTCTGGAATCAAAGTTCTGCGCAACGAAGCTCAACTTACCTTTCTTGAAACTGTATTCATCCCAAGCAATGTGATTTGGAAGGATAGATAAATCTGTCTTGAAATTGAATTCTTTCAATTTACGAATGACTGTCGAAGTAGAGATAGATAGACTTTCTGCAATAGCTGTCATAGGGACTTTCTCGATTAATTTTTGAGTGATTTTCTGATTGACGATGTTTTGAGATTTGGTGATTTTTTTGACTAAGGAAGTCTCTGCGACATCCATTTTCGCGCAGACTTTACAACGGAAACGACGTTTTCTCATTCGAATGAGTGTCTTATAACCTGCACACTCTAGATGGGGAATTTTAGATTCTTTTTGGAAGTCATATTTATCCATTTGCCCTAGGCAATGTAGACACTTAGTGTCAGGATGATCTAGCTTAGCGATGATTTCCTTATGTGTATCCATATTGATGATATCTAGAATTTTGATGTTTGAGTCTTGGATATCAAGTAGTTTTGTGATAAAAAGTAATGATTCCATATGATTTTTTCTATGGAACTTTTTTCTACAACAAAATAGGCTCCATAATATCCATAGGGGGGTACCCACTACAAATATTATAGAGCCTTTTTATTGACGAGAGAAATTTCACTGACAGCTATTTTTGAGCAATGATTGCAAGTGAAACTGCGCTTTTTGAGGATTTAACCAATAAAAATATTGTAAATCTAAAAGTCTTAAGGAGACCTTTTTAGGTCTTTAATGGTTTGAAATTTATTTAAGATATTTATTTCTATTCTGTCAACTTTTCCTATTTTTTATCTTGTTGAGGTTGGTATTTTAACAATTCAGGAATTATTAATGATTAGTTAAAATTTTTTGTTAGAATAAGGTCATAAAAAGTAAAGGAGTGTATGCTTATGCTACAAAGTATTTATGATCAGATGTCTGAATTCTATGACAGTATCGAAGAAGAGTATGCTACTTTCTTTGATAATAGTTGGGAATGGGAACATTTTCATTTTAAATTTTTGATTTATTATTTTGTTCGATATAGCATTGGATGTCGTCGAGATTTTATTGTTTACCATTATCGTGTTGCTTATCGTTTGTATCTTGAAAAGATGATAATGAATCGGGGTTTTATTTCTTGTTAAGGTAATTTTAGTAAATTTCCGAACAAACTTACTTTTTTATGGCAATATAACAATAAATAGCTGGTAATTTTTCTAAATCATTTTTTAATAGTTGGAAATAGCAAATCTTTCTATTGTTTCTTCTTGATAAAAAGGCAATTTTTTCTTATAATAAATTGTAAGATATAATTGCGGGTGAGATTCCTGCCATGTATGTGAGAAAGGAAGAGCCTGAGGGCTCAGACAAGATTATGACTTCAGTTGTTGTTGTAGGTACCCAGTGGGGTGATGAAGGTAAAGGGAAGATTACAGACTTCCTTTCAGCGAATGCAGAAGTGATTGCACGTTACCAAGGTGGTGATAATGCAGGTCACACGATTGTGATTGATGGTAAGAAATTTAAGTTGCACTTGATTCCCTCTGGAATTTTCTTCCCTGAAAAAATCTCTGTTATTGGGAATGGTATGGTTGTAAATCCTAAATCTCTTGTAAAAGAGTTGAGCTATCTTCATGAGGAAGGTGTAACAACTGATAACTTACGTATTTCTGATCGTGCGCATGTTATTTTGCCTTATCATATCGAGTTGGATCGTTTGCAAGAAGAAGCTAAGGGAGACAATAAGATTGGTACTACAATCAAGGGAATTGGTCCAGCTTATATGGATAAGGCTGCTCGTGTGGGAATTCGTATCGCTGATCTTTTGGATAAAGACATTTTCCGTGAGCGTTTAGAACGTAACCTTGCTGAAAAGAATCGTCTTTTTGAAAAATTGTATGATAGTAAAGCGATTGCTTTCGATGATATTTTTGAAGAATATTACGAATATGGTCAACAAATCAAGAAATATGTGACCGATACATCTGTTATCTTGAATGATGCGCTTGATAATGGTAAACGTGTGCTTTTTGAAGGTGCACAGGGTGTTATGCTAGATATCGACCAAGGTACCTATCCATTTGTTACATCATCAAACCCTGTGGCTGGTGGTGTGACTATTGGTTCAGGTGTTGGTCCAAGTAAGATTGATAAGGTTGTAGGTGTATGTAAAGCCTATACCAGTCGTGTAGGAGACGGTCCTTTCCCAACTGAGTTGTTTGATGAAGTGGGAGAACGTATCCGTGAAGTCGGTCATGAATATGGTACAACAACTGGTCGTCCACGTCGTGTGGGTTGGTTTGATTCAGTTGTCATGCGTCACAGTCGTCGTGTTTCTGGTATCACTAACCTTTCATTGAACTCTATTGATGTTTTGAGTGGTTTAGATACAGTGAAGATCTGTGTGGCCTATGATCTTGATGGTCAACGTATTGACTACTATCCAGCTAGTCTTGAGCAATTGAAACGCTGCAAGCCTATCTATGAAGAGTTGCCAGGTTGGTCAGAAGACATCACCGGTGTCCGTAATTTGGAAGATCTTCCTGAAAATGCACGTAACTATGTTCGTCGTGTGAGCGAATTGGTTGGAGTTCGTATTTCTACTTTCTCAGTAGGTCCTGGTCGTGAACAAACAAATATTTTAGAAAGTGTTTGGTCCTAAGAGATTTTTAAGATTTGTTTAAGATAGGTCGGGTATACTATAGACAGTTACAAGAAGACCTCCTAACTTGTTGTAACAAATATCCTAAACTTTTCTTTTTCATAATAATCTCCCTATAGAGTCACCGCATTCGGTGGCTTTTTTTGTGTTGGGATTCATGATATAATAATAAAATCGATAAGTAGGAAAAGGGAAAAGAGATGGATTATACGCTTGAAGAAAAAGAAGTCTTTATGAGGGAGGCTTTGAGAGAAGCTGAGATTGCCTTGGAACACGATGAAATTCCAATTGGTTGTGTGATTGTCAAAGATGGGGAAATCATTGGTCGTGGGCATAATGCGCGTGAGGAATTGCAGCGAGCGGTTATGCATGCGGAGATTATGGCTATAGAGAATGCGAACCTGAGTGAGGAGAGCTGGCGCTTGCTGGATTGTACACTTTTTGTGACCATTGAGCCTTGTGTCATGTGTAGTGGGGCGATTGGGCTTGCCCGTATTCCAAACGTGGTCTATGGGGCTAAAAACCAGAAATTTGGCGCTGCTGGGAGTTTGTATGATATCTTGACAGATGAGCGTCTCAATCATCGTGTGGAGGTTGAAACGGGAATTTTGGAAGATGAATGCGCAGCTATTATGCAGGACTTTTTTAGAAATAGACGGAAAAAATAATTTTTCTTTTAAAATGAATAGGAATGTGATATAATAAACAGTGGAGCAACAGTTCTGCGTGAAGCGGGTCAGGGGAGGAATCCAGCAGCCCTAAGCGATTTGAATTGTGTGCTCTTTTTTTCGTGCTTTTTCCAAATAAATAAGATAGAATAATCTAGAATAAATGATAATAGAAAAGAGAAGATTATGAAAATTCGTGGTTTTGAATTGGTTTCGAGTTTTAAAGATGAGAATTTATTGCCAAAGCGTGAGACAGCGCATGCGGCTGGTTATGACTTAAAGGTTGCTGTGCGTACAGTTATTGCGCCAGGAGAGATTGTCTTGGTTCCGACAGGGGTTAAGGCTTATATGCAGCCGACTGAGGTTCTTTACCTTTATGATCGTTCTTCAAACCCTCGTAAGAAGGGCTTGGTTTTAATTAATTCAGTTGGGGTCATTGATGGGGATTATTATGGAAATCCTGGGAATGAAGGGCATATTTTTGCTCAGATGAAGAATATTACAGATCAAGAGGTTGTTCTTGAAGTTGGAGAACGTGTGGTCCAGGCTGTCTTTGCTCCTTTCTTAATTGCAGATGGAGATGCAGCTGATGGTGTTCGAACTGGTGGATTTGGATCGACAGGGCACTAGGATGAAGATTATTTTTGTACGCCACGGGGAGCCAGATTACCGTGAGTTAGAGGAGCGTTCTTATACGGGATTTGGGATAGATTTGGCCCCCTTGTCTGAGAAGGGACGGCAGCAAGCTCAGGAACTGAGCACCAATCCTTTACTCCCTTCAGCTGAAATAATCATATCTTCTGCAGTCACAAGAGCTTTAGAAACGGCTTCTTATGTGGTTTGTGCTACGGGTCTTCCTTTAAGAGTAGAGCCTTTGTTACATGAATGGCAGGTCTATGAAAGTGGCACAGATAATTTTGAAAAAGCTCGTACTATGTTTCTAGAAAATAATGGGGAGTTAATTCCTAATAGTCCTGTTCAATATGAGACAGCTGAAGAGATGAAGTCTCGTTTTCTAGAATGCATGGGTAAGTATCGAGATTACCAGACCGTGATAGTGGTAACTCACAACATGCTTATGCGCCAGTTTGTGCCAAATGAGAAGATTGATTTTTGCCAAGTGATTGAGTGTGAGTTAGAGATATAGAAAGAGGTTTATCATCGCAAAGAAAAAAGCGACATTTGTGTGTCAAAATTGTGAATATAATTCACCTAAGTATCTGGGACGATGCCCCAACTGTGGGTCTTGGTCTTCTTTTGTAGAAGAGGTTGAGGTTGCCGAGGTCAAGAATGCGCGTGTGTCATTGACAGGGGAGAAAACCAAGCCCATGAAACTGGCTGAGGTGACTTCCATCAATGTCAATCGAACTAAGACAGAGATGGAAGAATTCAACCGTGTACTTGGAGGCGGAGTGGTACCAGGAAGTCTCGTCCTCATCGGTGGGGATCCTGGGATTGGGAAATCAACCCTTCTCTTGCAAGTCTCAACCCAGTTGTCCCAAGTAGGGACTGTTCTCTATGTCAGTGGGGAGGAGTCTGCCCAGCAGATTAAGTTACGAGCAGAGCGTTTGGGAGATATTGATAGCGAGTTTTATCTTTATGCAGAGACCAATATGCAGAGTGTTCGAGCTGAGGTGGAGCGCATCCAACCAGACTTCCTCATTATTGACTCTATCCAGACCATTATGTCTCCTGAGATTTCAGGGGTTCAGGGGTCAGTTTCTCAGGTGCGTGAGGTGACCGCTGAACTGATGCAACTGGCTAAGACAAATAACATTGCCATCTTTATCGTAGGGCATGTGACCAAGGAAGGAACCTTGGCTGGACCTCGTATGTTGGAGCATATGGTAGATACAGTGCTTTACTTTGAAGGAGAGCGCCACCATACCTTTCGTATTTTGAGAGCGGTCAAAAACCGTTTTGGCTCCACTAATGAGATTGGGATTTTTGAGATGCAGTCGGGTGGTCTGGTTGAGGTACTCAATCCGAGTCAAGTTTTCCTAGAGGAGCGTTTGGATGGAGCGACTGGTTCGTCAATCGTTGTGACCATGGAAGGGACACGTCCTATTCTAGCGGAGGTACAGTCTTTGGTGACACCGACCATGTTTGGAAATGCCAAGCGTACGACGACGGGACTTGATTTTAATCGTGCTAGCTTGATTATGGCTGTTTTGGAAAAGCGTGCAGGACTTCTCTTGCAAAATCAGGATGCCTATCTCAAATCTGCTGGTGGTGTCAAATTGGATGAACCTGCCATTGACTTAGCCGTTGCGGTTGCCATTGCTTCGAGCTACAAGGACAAGCCTACCAATCCTCAGGAATGTTTTGTAGGCGAACTGGGCTTGACGGGAGAAATTCGACACGTGAATCGTATCGAGCAACGCATCAATGAAGCTGCTAAACTGGGTTTTACTAAGATTTATGTACCTAAGAATTCCTTGACAGGAATCACTCCGCCTAAGGAAATTCAGGTCATTGGAGTGACAACGATTCAGGAGGTTTTGAAAAAGGTCTTTGCATAATCCGTGACAAATCCTCTTAAAAATGATAAGATAGGAGAAATATTTGACTATCAAATTTTCGAGGAGGGAATCGTGTCGTATTTTGAACAGTTTATGCAAGCCAATCAGGCTTATGTTGCCCTACATGGGCAGTTAAATCTGCCACTTAAACCCAAAACAAGAGTAGCTATTGTGACCTGTATGGATTCACGTTTGCATGTTGCGCAAGCTCTGGGCTTGGCACTTGGGGATGCTCATATCTTGCGGAATGCAGGTGGTCGAGTGACTGAGGACATGATTCGTTCGCTGGTGATTTCCCAGCAACAGATGGGAACAAGAGAGATTGTGGTGTTGCACCATACAGACTGTGGTGCTCAGACCTTTGAAAATGGTCCTTTTCAGGAGTATCTGAAAGAAGAATTAGGTGTCGATGTGTCAGACCAGGACTTCTTACCCTTCCAAGATATAGAAGAGAGTGTGCGTGAGGATATGCAACTCCTTATCGAATCTCCCCTAATACCAGACGATGTCATTATCTCTGGTGCCATTTACGATGTGGATACAGGAAGTATGACGGTTGTAGAATTGTAAATACTTTATTTAGAAAGAAAGTGTATGAAGAAAAACAGTATTTTATTTATTTTTATTTTATTGCTATGTATTGGTTTACAGTATGAAACTATCTACTATACGGATGGTTCGATGTCAGCTGCGGAATATGGACTAATGGGAGTTTCTATCTTTCTAGCTCTCTTTTACATGATTCCGGCTCTTTATTTCCTTTTCCGTCTTGGGAAAAAATGGGAATTGCCAAAGAATTCCTTGATTTTGTCTTTATTGGGTGGGATGTTCCTTTCAGGCTGGTTATCTAGCTTTGCGAATACCTATATCCATGATTTACTGGGCGTTCTTTTCCCAGATAGTGCATTTTTAAATGCCTTTGAAAGTGCTATTGTAGCTCCTTTGGTAGAAGAACCGTTGAAATTGTTACCACTTGTTTTTGTTTTAGCTTTGATTCCTGTGCGAAAATTAAAATCTTTGTTTTTACTAGGAATTGCTTCTGGTTTGGGATTCCAAATGATTGAGGATATTGGCTATATTCGTACGGATTTGCCAGAGGGATTTGACTTTACCATTTCGAGAATTTTAGAGCGTATCATCTCAGGAATTGCCTCTCACTGGACTTTTTCAGGTCTTGCTGTAGTAGGTGTTTACTTGCTTTACAGAGCCTATAAAGGGCAGAAGGTTGGCAAGAAACAGGGGCTTATTTTCCTAGGTTTATCCTTGGGAACTCACTTCTTGTTTAATTCTCCTTTTGTGGAGTTGGAGACAGAGTTGCCCTTAGCGATTCCAGTAGTTACAGCCATTACTCTCTATGGTTTTTACCAGGCTTATCGCTTTGTTGAGAAGCACAATGAGTTGATGAACTAGAATATTTTTCAAAAGAATGATGCAAGGGTACAAATATGGTGCCCTTCTTTTATTTTTGATTGAAAAATAGTGCAAAAAGCGCTACAATGGTAGATGGAAAAATCTTGTGAAAAGCACAAGCGATACATATATACCGGAGGAAATCATGTCTTTTTCTGATTTAAAGCTGTTTGCCCTTTCTTCTAATAAAGAATTGGCAGAACGTGTGGCGCAGGAGATTGGGATAGAGTTGGGGAAATCAAGTGTTCGCCAATTTTCAGATGGAGAGATTCAGGTCAACATCGAAGAATCAATCCGTGGGAAGCACGTCTTTATCCTACAATCAACTAGTTCGCCTGTAAATGACAATCTGCTTGAAATTTTGATTATGGTAGATGCTTTGAAGCGTGCGAGTGCAGAATCTGTCAATGTTGTCATGCCTTACTATGGGTATGCACGTCAGGATAGAAAGGCGAGAGCGCGTGAGCCAATCACTTCAAAACTTGTTGCAAATATGCTTGAAGTAGCTGGAGTAGATCGTTTATTGACAATCGACTTGCATGCTGCGCAGATTCAAGGATTCTTTGATATTCCTGTGGATCACTTGATGGGAGCTCCTCTGATTGCGGATTATTTTGAGCGTCGTGGCATGGTTGGTTCTGACTATGTGGTTGTCAGCCCAGACCATGGAGGGGTGACTCGTGCTCGTAAGTTGGCAGAATTTTTGAAAACATCTATTGCTATCATTGACAAACGTCGTAGCGTTGATAAGATGAATACCAGTGAAGTCATGAACATCATCGGTAAGGTCGAAGGCAAGACTTGTATCTTGATTGATGATATGATTGATACCGCTGGAACGATTTGTCATGCGGCAGATGCTCTTGCAGAAGCTGGTGCTGTTGAAGTCTATGCAAGCTGTACGCACCCAGTTCTTTCTGGTCCTGCTATGGACAATATCCAAAAATCAGCTATCAAGAAATTGGTTGTTTTGGATACTATCTATCTGCCAGAAGAGCGTTTGATTGACAAGATTGAGCAAATTTCAATCGCTCATCTATTGGGAGATGCTATCGTGCGTATCCATGAAAAACGCCCACTTTCTCCACTTTTCAGTATTGAGAAAAAGATTTAATGACCAAGCCTGAGATAATTCTCAGGTTTTTTTCGTCTCTTTTGCGAATAAATAGATAGTGGCAGTGAATCTAGTAAACCTAGATTTAATACTCTTCGAAAATCAAATTCAAACCACGTCAACGTCGCTTTGCCGTACTCAAGTACAGCCTGCGGCTAGTTTCCTAGTTTGCTCTTTGATTTTCATTGAGTATAAGACTGTGGTATAATAAAAGGAGGAAATGGATGACTTTAAGACATCCGAGCATCAGCCCGACCAATGATTTGGTTGCTAAGAAGATTTTTAGCAACCCAGAGATCACTTGTCAATTTATCCGCGATATGCTGGACTTACCAGCCAAAAATGTAACCATTTTGGAGGGAAGTAATATTCATATATTGCCTTCCATATCTTATTCAGCTCAAGATTTCTATACTAGCATAGATGTCTTGGCGGAGTTGGATAATGGGACTCAAGTAATTATTGAGATTCAGGTGCATCATCAGAATTTTTTCATCAATCGCCTGTGGGCTTACCTGTGTAGTCAAGTCAATCAAAACCTAGAAAAAATTCGTCAGCAAGAAGGAAATACTCATCAAAGTTACAAACACATCGCACCAGTTTATGCTATTGCAATTGTGGCTAGTAATTATTTCTCAGATGATTTGGCTTTTCATAGTTTTAGCATGCGAGAGGATACGACAGGTGAGGTCTTAACTATCACAAACAATGGACAAGAAAACCATCTAGTCAAGATGGCATTCTTGGAACTTAAAAAATACAGAGAAACCAGCAAAGACGAGGTTCGCAAGCCGTGGTTGGAGTTTTTCGGGAATAAACCCTTTACTCAAGAACCAGAGCGAGCCATCAGCCAAGCAGACCAACTGCTGGACTATAAGAGCTGGTCCGAGGAGGACAGGAAAATGTTTAGTGAACAGCGCAGGCGTGAAGAACAAGCCTTGTTAGCACAGGACTATGCCTTGGAACAAGCTGAAGAAAAAGGTTTGGAACGTGGTCTTGAACGTGGCCGTGCAGAGGGTATTGAACAAGGTTTAGAACAGGGACTGGAGCGTGGTCGAACTGAGGGGATTGAACGAAGAAAACTCTTTGCTTTCTTGGACATGGTTCGCCAACATGCTCTAACTTCCGAATTCGCGAGTGAACAATTGGGCATGACTGTCGCTGAGTTTGAAGCGCTGTTGTAAGACCAGCACTAACGGTCAGGAAAACCATCTAGTCAAGATGGCATTCTTGGAATTAAAAAAATACAGAGAAACCAGCAAAGACGAGGTTCGCAAACCGTGGTTGGAGTTTTTCGGGAACAAACCCTTCACCCAGCAACCTGAGCGAGCCATCAGCCAGGCAGATCAACTGCTGGATTACAAGAGCTGGTCCGAGGAGGACAGGAAAATGTTTAGTCAACTACGTATGCGCGAAGAACAAGCCTTGTTGGCACAGGACTATGCCTTGGAAACAGCTAGGGAAGAAGGGAAACTTTTTGCATTTCTGGATATGGTACGCCAACATGTTCTAACTTCCGAATTTGCGAGTGAGCAATTAGGTATGACTGTCGCTGAGTTTGAGGCCTTGTTGTAAGACCAGCAATAATAGACAAGAAAACCATCTGGTCAAGATGGCATTCTTGGAACTCAAAAAATACAGAGAAACCAGCAAAGACAAGGTTCGCAAACCATGGTTGGAGTTTTTCGGGAACAAACCCTTTACCCAAGAACCCGAGCGAGCAATCAGTCAGGCAGACCAACTGCTGGACTACAAGAGCTGGTCCGAGGAGGACAGGAAAATGTTTAGTGAACAGCGCAGACGCGAAGAACAAGCCTTGTTAGCGCAGGACTATGCCTTGGAACAAGCTGAGGAAAAGGGCTTAGAGCGGGGACTAGAGCGTGGTCGAGCTGAAGGTGGTTTCGCGATGTTAGCAAATCTAGTCCGTCAAGGTCTTCTGACTTCAGAAGTTGCTAGCCAGCAGTTGGGTATGACTGTCTCTGAGTTTGAGGCTTTACTATGAGTTCAATCTTTATATAGTAGAAAGTTTATGAAATGGCAAGTGTTATCCAAATACTTGCCGTTTTTACTTGACTTTTACAAGGGTTTGTAAGATAATACCAAGGAAGTAAGTTCTGTCTAACTATCTATATAGTTTAGATATAAAAGATATCATCTGAGGGATGAGTAGTTGCGAAATGTCAACTTGGAGGCTAGAGTATTTCAGGGGGAATTTTTTCGCGAGTTAGTTTCCTTCTCCTTTTTTCGAAGAAATAGGAAAAAAGTTTAAAAAACATAAGAAAACTCTTGACAAATCCTGCAAATATTTATATACTGTATGGTAGTAAGATAGTCTTACGAAAAATAATATAATGAAAAACAAAGGAGATAAAACGATGAAAAAAGTTTTATTGACAAGCGCAGTCGCTCTTGCAGCATTTGGTGCTGTTCAAGCTGTTTCAGCAGACGTTAATGGTGGGGCTAACCTTCCAGGTGCATACGATCAACCATTAGTAGGTGGTGGAAAGTATGATGTTTATAACAGCCAAACAGAATTTATTACTGCTGATAGAGTTAATGAATATATCGCAGCTCACAATGAAGACCTCAAAGTGAAGAAAGCAGAACTTGAAAAAGTTCAAGCAGAATTAGCAAACGCTGAGGCAGAATTTAACAAAACTTTAGCAGAGTATGGTAAAGCAGAAAATGCTCCAGAAAATTTTGCTCATGACCGTGATGTACGTTTAGCTCCATACAAATTAGCAGTTGTTAAAGCTAAGACAGCTTATGATGAAGCATATGCTAAGGTTAGAAATGAAGCGATTAAACATTTCCAAACAGTTTGGAATACAGCTGTTAAAAAAGAAGGTAAGTACTACATCTTGAATGAAACTCCTGAGCAAAGAAATGCTCGTTACGATAGAGAGCATGGTGTAGTTACTCTAGGTTGGATGAAAAATACTAAAGGTCAATGGACTTTTGTTAAAGAAAATGAGCAAAAACAAAAAGTTAATGCAACTGGATGGCTTAAAGATAACGACACTTGGTACTACCTAGATAAAGATGGTATCATGCAAACAGGTTGGGTTAAAGACAACGGAACTTGGTACTACCTAGATGGTTCAGGCGCAATGCAAAAAGGTTGGAAATATGTAGGTGGTCACTGGTACTACCTAGATGGTTCAGGTGCAATGCAAACAGGCTGGAAATATGTAAGTGGTCACTGGTACTACCTAAATGCTTCAGGTGCTTTGCTTGTAAATACAACTACTCCTGACGGTTACACTGTAAACGGAAGTGGTGAGTTGGTATAATACCAATATATAAACAAGACTAGGAGATTCTTCTCCTAGTTTTTTCGGCTCTATAATATTTGTAGTGGGTAAATCCCCTATAGATATTATGGAGCCTATTTTGTTGTAGAAAAAAAGTCCCATATGACCTATAATGAAAAGCGACAAAACAACTCATTAGAAAGAATCATATGGAACAATTACATTTTATCACAAAACTACTCGATATCAAAGACCTTAATGTCCAAATTATGGATGTTGTTAATAGAGATACCCACAAGGAAATCATCGCTAAACTGGACTACGACGCTCCATATTGTCCTAATTGCGGAAGTCAAATGAAGAAATATGACTTCCAAAAACTATCGAAAATTCCTTACCTTGAAACAAATGGTATGCCTACTAGAATTCTCCTTAGAAAACGCCGTTTCAAGTGCTATCAGTGCTCGAAAATGATGGTCGCCGAGACTTCTCTCGTCAAGAAAAATCACCAAATTCCTCGTATCATCAACCAAAAGATTGCGCAAAAGTTGATTGAAAAAACTTCTATGACCGATATTGCCCATCAGCTTTCCATTTCAACTTCAACTGTCATTCGAAAACTCAATGATTTCCGTTTTAAGCATGATTTTTCTCATCTTCCTGAGATTATGTCTTGGGACGAGTATGCCTTTACCAAGGGAAAAATGAGTTTCATTGCACAAGACTTTGATAATCTCAACATTATCACCGTTCTTGAAGGTAGAACACAAGCTGTCATACGAAATCACTTTCTTCGATACGATAGAGCTGTTCGTTGTCAGGTGAAAATCATTACGATGGATATATTTAGTCCTTACTATGCCTTAGCTAAACAGATTTTTCCATGTGCTAAAATCGTTCTAGATCGATTTCACATTGTACAACATCTTAGCCGTGCTATGAGTCGCGTCCGTGTCCAAATCATGAATCAGTTCGATCGAAAATCTCATGAATATAAGGCCATCAAACGTTACTGGAAGCTCATTCAACAGGATAGTCGTAAACTGAGTGATAAACGATTTTATCGCCCTACTTTTCGCATGCACTTAACGAATAAAGAGATTCTAGACAAGCTTTTGAGTTATTCAGAAGATTTGAAACACCACTACAATCTCTATCAGCTTTTACTTTTTCACTTCCAAAATAAAGAGCCTGACAAATTTTTCGGACTTATTGAGGACAATCTGAAACAGGTTCATTCTCTGTTTCAGACTGTCTTTAAAACCTTTCTCAAGGATAAAGAAAAGATTGTCAACGCCCTTCAACTACCTTATTCTAATGCCAAAATAGAAGCGACTAATAATCTCATCAAACTTATCAAGCGAAATGCCTTTGGATTTCGGAACTTTGAAAACTTCAAAAAACGAATTTTTATCGCTCTGAATATCAAAAAAGAAAGGACAAAATTTGTCCTTTCTAGATCTTAGCTTTTCTTCAACCCACTACAGTTGACAAAGAGCCGTTTTTTCTTTTTTGTCAAGTCTAGTGATTGTGACATATATAGAGGATGCTCTCTACTATAGATAGTAAAGAGCATTTTTACCTTTAAATATTTCTACACTTTTTATGTTTTTTATTGCATTAATTATAGAAAAGGGATATAATGAAATAAATTTAATAGGTTAACAAGGAGGTTTTCTTATGAAGAAAACACTTACAGGCATGTTGCTAGCTACTTCAGTGCTAGCTATAGGTGCAGTTCAGCCAGTAAGCGCTGCAAGTACAGGAACTGGTGCATCGTCCACAGGTGCTCAATCGGCTTCATCATTTAAGGAAATTCATTTTGTAACATTTCAAAATGGTAGACTAGTTGATATTAAAGAAGCTCTTGCAGGATCAGCTGCATCTAATACAAGTCATCCAGATATTGCTAATTATAAATATACTAGTAGTAGAGAGGAAGAGGGTATTCTTTACCATATGTATGCTCCTACTAGTACCACAAGTAGCACGAATAGTATTCCAACAAATCCATATCATAGAGATAATGACCAAAACAATAGTGCTAGTACTGATAATAATCACGGTTCAACATCTAGCTCAAATTCTATAATAATAAAGACAGTTCGTTTCGTAGAATATAAAAAGGGTAGTGATATCCCTATTGATATTAAGGCTCCCCGTACAGGAACTGCAGTATCAGATACAAGTCATCCAGATATTCCAAAATATAAATACTCTACTGGTAAATTGGTAGATGGTGTTCTTTTCCATGTGTATACACCAGAAAAATCTACAGATAATACTGGAACGACTAACAATAGTAATGTGAATAATAGTGGAAATAGCAACCCAAATAATGCTAATGCCAATAATGGTGCAAGCAATAACCAAAATCAAGGAACAACTGCCAATAGTGGTCAATTTAAAGAAGAGGGTGGTAAAGTCTACTATATCAAGGACGGTAAAAAAGTTACTGGATGGCAAAAAATTGACGGTGACTGGTATTATTTCTCTAAAGAAGATGGAATGAAGACAGGTTGGCTGAAAGATGGTTCATGGTATTACTTGGATGAAACTGGTGTGATGAGAACTGGTTGGAAACAAGTTGATGGCAATTGGTACTATCTCAATGATTTAGGTGCCATGCAAACTGGCTGGAAACTTATAAATGGTAGTTGGTACCATCTCGACAGTTTAGGTAAAATGAGTACTAGATGGATAAAAGAAAATGGTACATGGTATTATCTTGATGGCTCAGGTGCTATGCAGACAGGTTGGAAACTTGTAGATGGTAAGTGGTATTATCTTAATAATTCAGGTGCCATGCAAACTGGCTGGTTGAACCAAAGTGGTACATGGTATTATCTTGATGGTTCAGGCGCTATGAAGACAGGCTGGTTCCAAGTTGGAGGTAAATGGTACTATGCTTATAATTCAGGTGCCCTAGCTGTTAGCACTACAATCAATGGTTACACAGTAAATGCTAACGGTGAGTGGGTGTAGTTTGAATTTGTTTATGTCACTAGGAGTCTTTTCTCCTAGTTTTTTATAACAGATACTTGCTGATATAATACTTATTAAGCTTAAGCTACAAAAATAGAAGATAAGAAAGAACTTTCAAATACTAGTGGAAAAGATAATGTTGTGGTTACATCATTAGGATTCCTTGTATTATTCTTTGGTGCACTTCCATTTGTGAAACGCAAAAACTAATTAATTAAAAATATGAAAGAGAGGGACGCTTTGCCTTCTCTTTTGTCGTGTAAAATTATGTGAGGGTTTTGTTGGATAGCAAAAAATAAAAAGTGAACAGGATAGTATTTTAGTCCTGTTCACTTTTATGTTATTAATGATTGTATGGTCTTACAAGAGCTCCTCAAACTCAGCAACGGTCATGCCCAATTGCTGACTTGCAACCTCAGAAGGCAAAAGACCTTAGCGGACTAGATTTAGTAGCATAGACAAACTTCCTTCAACTTTTCCACGCTCCAGTCCCTGTTCTAAACCTTGTTCAATTCCCTCAGCACGGCCACGTTCAAGGCCACGCTCTAGACCTTGTTCGATACCCTCCGCCCTAGCAGTTTCCAAGGCATAGTCATGAGCGAGTAAGGCTTGTTCTTCACGTCTGCGTTGTTCACTAAACATTTTCCTATCCTCCTCGGACCAGCTCTTGTGGTCTAGCAATTGATCTGCTTGGCTGATGGCTCGCTCGGGTGCTTGGGTAAAGGGTTTGTTCCCAAAAAACTCCAACCATGGCTTGTGAACCTTGTCTTTGTTGGTTTCTCTGTATTTTTTAAGTTCTTATTTGTGATGCTCTTTCAATAGTTCTTCAAACTCAGAGACAGTCATACCTAACTGATGACTGGCAACCTCGGAAGTCAGAAAACCTTGACGAACGAGATTTACTAGACCTACTTTTAATCCCTCTTCGATACCCTCAGCACGGCCACGTTCAAGGCCACGCTCTAGACCTTGTTCGATACCCTCCGCCCTAGCAGTTTCCAAGGCATAGTCATGAGCGAGTAAGGCTTGTTCTTCACGTCTGCGTTGTTCACTAAACATTTTCCTATCCTCCTCGGACCAGCTCTTGTAGTCTAGCAGTTGATCTGCTTGTCTGATTGCTCGCTCGGGTTGCTGGGTAAAGGGTTTATTCCCGAAAAACTCCAACCACGGTTTGCGAACCTCGTCCTTGCTGGTTTCTCTGTATTTTTTTAATTCCAAGAATGCCATCTTGACTAGATGGTTTTCTTGTCCATTGTTTGTAATTGTTAAAACCTCACCTGTCGTGTCCTCGCGCATACTAAAACTATGAAAAGCTAGGTCATCTGAAAAGTAATTGCTGTCCACAATCGCGATTGCGTAAACAGGTGCGATATGTTTGTAGCTCTGGTGAGTATTGCCTTCCTGCTGGCGAATTTTTTCAAGATTCTGATTGACCTGACTGCATAGATAAGCCCACAGACGATTGATGAAAAAATTTTGATGATGAACTTGAATTTCAATGATAACCTGTGTCCCATTGTCTAGTTCAGCTAAAACGTCTATGCTGGTATAGAAATCCTGAGCCGAGTACGGCAGGGAGGGTAGTACATGAATATTACTCCCCTCCAAAATGGTTACATTTTTGGCTGGTAAGTCCAGCATATCGCGAATAAATTGACAAGTGATTTCTGGATTGCTAAAAATCTTCTTAGCTACCAAGTCATTAGTTGGGCTAATGCCCGGATGACGTACGGTCATACTTCTTCTCCTTTCATTATAGCACATTTTTAAATCTAGTTTTACTAGATTATCTGGCTCTATCTATTTATTCGGAAAAAGGATGAAAAATACTTGGGTCTGGCTCTTCCCAATGGTATTTTTTGGTGCTTTCCTTTATAATGGGTGTATGGATAAGAAAAAATTATTATTGATTGATGGGTCTTCTGTCGCTTTTCGGGCGTTTTTTGCGCTCTATCAGCAGTTGGACCGTTTTAAGAATGCGGCTGGTTTGCATACAAATGCGATTTATGGCTTTCAGTTGATGTTGAGTCATTTGTTGGAGCGGATTGAGCCGAGTCATATTTTGGTGGCTTTTGATGCGGGGAAGACGACCTTCCGTACAGAGATGTATGCGGACTATAAGGGTGGTCGTGCTAAGACTCCTGATGAGTTTCGTGAGCAATTTCCTTTCATTCGTGAGTTGCTGGATCATATGGGGATTCGCCACTATGAGTTGGCTCAGTATGAGGCGGATGATATCATCGGGACGCTGGATAAACTAGCTGAGCAGGATGGTTTTGATATTACCATTGTCAGTGGGGACAAGGATTTGATTCAGCTGACGGACGAGCATACGGTGGTTGAGATTTCCAAGAAAGGTGTGGCTGAGTTTGAGGCCTTTACGCCAGACTATCTCATGGAAAAGATGGGTCTCACACCGACTCAGTTTATCGATCTTAAGGCGCTTATGGGAGATAAGTCGGATAATATTCCTGGGGTGACCAAAATCGGTGAAAAGACGGGTATCAAGCTCTTGCTGGAGCATGGCTCGCTTGAGGGTATTTATGAAAATATCGATGGGATGAAGGCTTCTAAGATGAAGGAAAATCTCATCCATGATAAGGAACAGGCCTTTTTGTCTAAAACACTGGCGACCATTGATACCAAGGCACCGATTGAGATTGGTTTGGAGGAGTTGGTTTATAGTGGTCCAGATGTGGAAAATCTTGGGAAATTCTATGATGAGATGGGCTTCAAACAGCTCAAACAGGCTTTAAATGCATCGTCAGCTGATGTGGCTGAGAGTTTGAACTTTACTATCGTTGACCAAGTTAGTCAAGATATGCTTAGTGCCGACTCTATCTTCCACTTTGAACTCTTTGGCGAGAATTACCATACGGATGATTTGGTTGGTTTTGCCTGGTCTTGTGGGGATAAGCTTTATGCTACAGACAAGCTTGAACTTTTGCAAGATCCGATTTTTAAGGATTTTCTAGAAAAAACACCTCTGAGAGTGTATGACTTTAAAAAGGCTAAAGTTCTCTTGAATCGTTTTGATGTGGATTTGCAGGCGCCTGCTTTTGACAGCCGTTTGGCTAAATACCTCCTTTCGACTGTGGAGGACAATGAAATTGCGACCATCGCTAGTCTTTATGGTCAGACTTATTTAGTCGATGATGAGACTTTCTATGGCAAAGGTGTCAAGAAGGCTATTCCTGATCGCGAGAAATTCTTGGAACATTTGGCTCGTAAGCTTGCCGTTTTGGTCGAGACAGAGCCTGTTTTACTTGAAAAACTCAGTAAGAATGGGCAGTTAGAGCTTCTTTATGATATAGAGCAACCTCTGGCCTTTGTCCTTGCTAAGATGGAAATCGCTGGGATTACGGTCAAGAAAGAAACCTTGCTTGAGATGCAGGCTGAAAATGAGCTTGTTATTGAAAAACTGACTCAAGAGATTTACGAGCTGGCTGGTGAGGAGTTTAATATCAATTCGCCTAAGCAGTTGGGCGTGCTTCTTTTTGAAAAGTTGGGACTTCCTCTAGAATACACTAAGAAAACTAAGACAGGTTACTCGACAGCGGTGGATGTGTTGGAGCGTCTGGCTCCTATTGCACCGATTGTTAAGAAAATCTTGGATTACCGTCAGATTGCTAAGATTCAGTCTACTTATGTGATTGGCTTGCAGGACTGGATTTTGGCTGATGGCAAGATTCATACTCGCTATGTTCAGGATTTGACCCAGACTGGGCGTTTGTCTAGTGTGGATCCAAACTTGCAAAATATCCCTGTGCGTTTGGAGCAAGGCCGTCTCATTCGTAAGGCTTTTGTGCCTGAGTGGGAGGATAGTGTGCTGCTCAGCTCGGACTATTCACAGATTGAATTGCGCGTCTTGGCTCATATTTCTAAGGATGAGCACTTGATCAAGGCCTTCCAAGAGGGGGCGGATATCCATACTTCTACAGCCATGCGGGTCTTTGGCATTGAGCGTCCTGAGGATGTGACTGCAAACGATCGTCGTAATGCCAAGGCGGTTAACTTTGGAGTGGTTTACGGGATTTCAGATTTTGGTTTGTCTAATAATTTGGGCATTAGCCGTAAGGAGGCCAAAGCCTACATTGATACCTACTTTGAACGCTTCCCAGGTATTAAAAACTACATGGATGAAGTGGTGCGTGAGGCGCGTGATAAGGGTTATGTAGAGACTCTCTTCAAGCGTCGTCGTGAGTTGCCAGATATCAATTCGCGTAACTTCAACATTCGTGGTTTCGCAGAGAGGACTGCTATCAACTCTCCTATTCAGGGATCTGCGGCAGATATTCTCAAGATTGCCATGATTCAGTTAGATAAGGCTCTAGTTGAAGGTGGTTATCAGACCAAGATGCTTCTGCAAGTGCACGATGAAATCGTCCTTGAAGTTCCGAAATCAGAATTAGCAGAGATGAAAAAATTGGTCAAACAAACCATGGAAGAAGCCATTCAACTCAGTGTTCCTCTCATTGCAGATGAGAATGAAGGGGCAACTTGGTACGAAGCTAAATAAAAAGGGGGCTAGTCCTCCTTTTTTGTAGTCAAAATCTGCAAGCCTTTTCAAAATATGCTATACTGATGAAAAAGGAGGATTTCTATGAGTCAAGAATTTATCAATCCAAGTGATGGCGTGATTCGTCAGTATTTAGCAACGAGTAAAACCCTTGCTGTGGTGGGGTTATCAGATCGTGAGGAAACAACCAGCAATCGAGTGACCAAGGAAATGCAGGCTCGGGGTTATAAAATCATCCCAGTCAATCCCAAGGCGGCAGGTGGCGAAATCTTGGGTGAAAAGGCTTATGCCAGCCTCGCTGAGATTCCTTTTCCTGTAGACATTGTCAATGTTTACCGTCGTAGCGAGTTTTTGCCAGATGTGGTGCGTGATTTTCTCAAAGCTGATGCTAAGATTTTTTGGGCACAGCTGGGGCTTGAAAGTCTAGAGGCAGAAGAAATCTTGCGTGCTGGTGGATGTGATGACATCGTGATGAATCGCTGTATCAAGAGAGAACATACTCGCTTGATTGAGGAAGCATAAGAAAAAGGTAGCTGGTGGGCTATCTTTTGTGTTATACTCAATGAAAATCAAAGAGTAAACTAGCCGCAGGCTGCTCAAAACACAGTTTTGAGGTTGTGGATAGAACTGACGAAGTCAGTAACCATACCTACGGCAAGGTGACGTTGACGTGGTTTGAAGATATTTTCGAAGAGTATTAGAAAATGCCGATAAGGGTCTGCATACCGAGACTGGTGAGGATGATGGCAATCCAGCAGATGGCTCCTAGAACAATGGATTTTCCACTTGATTTGACCATAGCGACCAGATTTGTTTTGAGACCGATAGCACTCATGGCCATGATAATGAGGAATTTAGAGAGTTGTTTGAGAGGGGTAAAGAAACTACTGGACACACCGAGAGAGGTCAGTAGGGTGGTTAGGAGCGATGCAAGGATAAAGTAAAGGATAAAAAGTGGGAAGACTTTTTTCAGTTGCAGGCCTTGCTTATTTTTTTGCTCGCGACTTTGCCAGTAGGAGAGAAAGAGAGTGATGGGGATGATAGCTAGGGTTCGTGTGAGTTTGACAATGGTTGCGGATTCGAGGGTATTGGTCTGGTAGAGACTGTCCCAAGCGCTGGCTGTGGCGGTTACAGAGGAAGTATCGTTGACCGCAGTTCCTGCAAAGAGAGCGAAGCCGTCATTGGATAGATGAAGCCAGGTGCCGAGGGTTGGAAAAATCAGCGCAGCCAAGACATTGAAGAAAAAGATAACGGAAATGGCTTGGGCGACTTCCTTTTCCTTGGCGTGAATAACAGGCGCTGTTGCCGCAATGGCAGAGCCCCCACAGATAGAAGAACCCACTCCAATCAAGGTAGCCAGTTTTGTGTCCAGTGCAAAGAAACGCTGGAAGAGGTAGGCAACAATCAAGGCTATTGAAATGGTGGACAGGATGACAGGGAGTGAAGATTGTCCGACTGCGAAGACTTGCGAGATATTGAGACCAAAACCAAGCAAGATAACGGCATACTGGAGCAATTTCTTGGAACTAAAGGTCAATCCAGCATCCAGTTGTTTATAAGACGAGAGAAAGGGATGTAGGAGCATGCCTATGAAAATCGCAAAAACGGGCGCGCCAATAACAGGGAAGAATCCTCCTAAGTACCAAGATACGATTGAAATGAGAAGGCAGGCCAAGATGCCTGCTCCATTTTTTGATAGAAATGACATAAAAACCTCCAAATAGAATCTGTTACCATTATAGACCTGTAAACAGGAAAAGTAAAATAGAAAGTGGAGCTAACAATTATTTGACAAGTAGCGCTAATCATGTGATAATAATTTTACAAGAACTGTAACGAAGTCTTGGCAAAAACAAAGATACTAGAGCTTCACCTCGAACCTACTGAAAAAGTCATCAAATTGATGGCTTTTTTGTTATACTAGAGATGAGGTGAAATAATGCTTGATAATCAGTTAACTATGGATGTCAGTCCTTATTCTAGTTTGTATGATATAGTGGTTCCTAAAACCCACTTTTTACGTCAGCTAACTGAACTCTGTGATTTTAGCTTTATTTATGATGAACTAGAAAA
>CAJNDL010000032.1 GCA_905221505.1 bacterium | reverse complement strand
CTACCTGTTCGCTCACAATAAGAGAGAACTTTTTTACGAAAATCTATTGAATATGCCATAAGAAGATTATACCACATTCTGTACTGTTTTTGGTTCATTTTACTATATTTATGGGGAATCGGGTTCAGGAAAAACACATCTCCTTCAAGCAATTGGAAATAAGGTTCTTGAGAATAATCCAGAAAAGCGAGTAAAATATATTTCTGCCGAAAACTTATTAGAAAATGAGCTAGAAATACAAAAAATTAGAGGTGAGGAGTTGGATCTTCTACTAGTAGATGATATTCAGGTATTGGGAGAAAAAGATGATATGATTCAAGAAAAATTTTTTAACCTCTTTAATTCTTTCTTTGGTAGGAAAACGCAAATTGTTTTATCTGGTAATTCTGAACCAGATCAGTTGAAAAATGTTCAATCTCGTTTGATTGTGCGTTTTAAGTGGGGAATGACAGCGTGTCTAACATCGCTTGAAAAATAATGAAAAGGACTGAGGATGAATGTTCAAGAGAGACTGCTAACAATCTTTTTTCGCTTACAGTTAGGTACTTCACTAGGAAAAAAGCAACTGGCTCAGGAATTTGAGGTTAGTGAAAAGACGATACAGAGAGATTTTTCGCTACTCCGTGATATTTTATCTAGTAACACCAGTTATAGTGGAGATTTGCTTTATAACCGTAAGACGAATAAGTATTATTTAGCAAGTAAGTCAGTTTTTAATAAAAAGGATATTCTCATTATTTCAAAGATTTTATTGGAAAATCGAGCACTGAATAGGCCAGAAATTGATAGCTTACTAAAAAATTTACTGATTTTAGTTCCTCGTGATGACCAGAAAGAAATTGAGCAGATCATTGGCAGTGAAAAGCTTAACTATGCTCCCTTAACGGATCAACAAAATAGAATAGAGAAAATTTGGAATTTATCAGAAGCTATTTTGCATGAACAGGTTCTAGACATTATCTATCAAAAACCTTATTCTGAATCTTCTAAGAGGCAGACTGTTTTGCCAGTCTCTCTTTACTATGATAGTCATTATTTCTATCTGGTTGTTTACCAGTTGAAACATGCTACTTATATTACTTTAAGAGTAGACCGTATCCAGTCCTGGTCTCTTAGTGATATAGAGAAACCCTCTATTTCTTATCGAGATAAATTTAGAGATGGTGACATTCGTAACGAGAGAGTGGACGCTTTTATTGGGAAGAAAATCAGTATTGAAATCGAGTATTTGAATGATCCGACTATTGTGATGGATCAATTTCCAAATGCAAAAATAGTTGGGAAAAATGGTGACTGGACTCATTTTAAATTTGAAAGTCAGCACACACCGGGGCTTAAACGCTGGTTGCTGGGACAAGGGGAAGCAGTTACTGTTTTGTCTCCTCGGATTTTAGTAGAGGATATGAAGCAAACAGTTCAAGAAATGATAGATAAATATAAATGAGGATAAAATGAGTATTCAATTTACTTCTAAAAAGGTTGGAGAACTATTGGAAGAAGGGAACTTGCGGATTCCTTCTTATCAAAGACCTTATAAATGGAACAGAAAACATATCCGTAATCTTTTTTATGATTTACGAGATGCTATGGGGAAAAAGGAATATCAGATTGGATCCGTTATCCTGCATGAAAATGATGGACACTTAGATATTGTCGATGGACAGCAACGGCTAATTTCAATTTCCTTGTTTCTGCATTTATTAGATGATTTAGAGAATTATAAGGGTGCGAATCAACTGTTGAGTGCTGAATTTGGAGAGATATCTTGCTATCATGCGAGTGAAAATTATAATGAGTGGAAAAATTTGACTCATTTAGTTGGGGAAAATCAGGCAAAAGATATTTGCAACTTTTTATTAGAGAATTGTGCTGTCTCCGTGATTACTATGCCCCAAGAACGATTATCTGAAGCCTTTCAGTTATTTGATTCTCAGAATAATCGTGGAAAATCTCTAGAACCTCATGATTTGCTCAAAGCCTATCATCTTCGCAAGCAAGATTCAGAAGATGAAAAGATTGTTGAAAAGTGGGAGCAATTTGTAGAGGATAAAGAGTTAAGTCTCAAAGAGTTGTTTGATAAACATCTTTTTCGTATGAGACGTTGGTCGCGAGGAGAGACAGGATTAACAAACAAGCGTTATGGATCTTATCTCCGCTTTACAGAGGATTTTATTGACGACTTTAAAGGCGTTGATTTGAATCAGAACTTTCCATATCTAGAATTGTATCGTCATATTGAAAATCTCCCTATGTCCATTACTATGCCAATCATTGATGGAAGTAAATTTTTTGAGTATATTGAATCTTCTCATGAAACTATTAAAAATCATAAAGATTTTTTAAATGAAGAGTTAGGATTTTCTGATGAACCTGAAGGGGAAGAAAAAAATGTAGCTTACCCAGAAGGTATGTTAAACATTTACAATAGCTCAAAAGGACGCTATCTTAAATGTCACAATATATTCCTAAATATTTGCTCGCTTTTCGCAGATAGATTTGGAAAAGAGGAGCTATCAAAGGAGATAGTAGAGACCTTGTTTATTTGGTCTTACTACCCTCGAGTTAAGTCTAAAGCCATATATGATGCAACTGTTGGGAACTATGTCGCTGGTGGAAGGTTTAGACAAAAAGAGGCTCAAAAACTATTTCAACTTTTATCTCATGCTGTCACTCCGAATGATTTCATGATCAAGATAGATAGAGAATTATTTGAAAATTATACTGTGGACAAGATTATAGAAGAGGAAAAAGATAAATGGTAGAAACACATATAAGCTTATCAGTTAATCGTTTGTTAAATGAAGATACCTATGCTATCCCTCTTTATCAGAGAAATTTTGCTTGGACTTATGATGAAATTGAGCAGTTATTGAACGACGTAGCAGATGCTTTTCAAGAAAATAGAGACAATCAAGAAAATAGAGACAATTATTATATTGGAACATTAGTTGTTAATTTAGTCGTTAATAAAGAGAAAAAACTTTTCAAAATCATAGATGGGCAACAACGAACAACAGCACTTAATTTGATTGCCTTAGCTTTGAAGCATGAGTTTGGTTTTGATAGATTGAAAGCTGTCAATCTTACCTTCCCAGCTCGGAAGAAATCAAATGAGAATATTCAAAAGCTATTTACCAAGCAAAAAATTTCAGAGTGTGATGAAAATGAGCTGACTAGAGGTTATGGACATGCTAAAGATGCATTGAAAAAAGTGTTAGAAGAGCGCCAATTGGTTCCTCAGTCTTTCGTTGATTATCTTTTTGATAAGGTTATCATTTTTCGGAGTATACTTCCTGAAGATTTAGATTTGAATCTTTATTTCGAACGTTTCAACTCTCGAGGCGAACAACTAGAGGCTCATGAGATTCTTAAGGCACAAATGATGTCTAAATTTGGTGAAGATCAAGAAATGGCACAAAAATTTGCGAGAATTTGGGATGCCTGTGCAGAGTTTGATAAGCCGGTAATAAAAACTTTTCAAATCCGAAGTAGACCAAAAAATACTGATGAAGAGGGTGAGAAAATTTTTGGTAAAGAATTTACTAACTTCAAATTGGAAAGTGTATTTGAGAAAATAAGAGTAAAAAAAATTGAGCAACGAAGTTTACTAGATGCAATTACTCAGACAAAATATGAAAGTAGTAGCTTAGTAAATAATGGAGCAGATATTTCAAATTATACGACTGTAATTGATTTTCCAACATTTTTGCTTCAAGTTTTTTTCATCATGGAAGGAAATAACGAAACTACATTTGATGATAAAAAATTATTGACAATATTTCAAATTGAGCGTCGAGATAGAAAATGGGTTCAACAATTTGGGGATCTACTTCTGACTATGAAGCATATATTTGATACGTTTATTGTAAAAAGTGTCCAATTAGAAAATGAAACCGAATGGCAAATCAAGCGCGCTCAGTATGATACATATAAACGAAATGAAAATAGAGGATGGCAATATGTTCGAATTAATTATCAAAACAATACTTTTGACAATTTAAACAAAAACATTATCCTCCTTCAATCCATGTTTGCTGTGACCTTTACTGCCAATCGTGATAGTCGTTGGTTATATGAAATCTTGCAATTCCTGTTTAACCATATTGAAGAGTTAAATCAAACAGAATTTGCTAGTCAGTTTAAGGATTTTCTTGAGAAAATGGCAGTGAGATATGCTGAGGAAAGTTTGTTTGACAAGGATGGAAATATCAAAAGATATGGCGCCATTCGTGTTTATGATTTCAATTTTATAGATTATGTTTTATGGAAAAATTGTTCGGATTTAAAAGTAAAGTATTCGAACGTTGAATTTGAAGATTTTAAGTTTACATATCGTCGTTCCATAGAGCACTGGTTTCCACAACATCCAAATAGTGATGAAATAGTTGAAAAGATTGATGATAAATTTTTGCACTCCTTCGGGAATCTTTGTATCATTACAGATAGTCAGAATTCGAAGTTTGGAAATTTAGTTCCGAGTGCAAAATATAATCAATGGCAAGATATATTTTATCGTCAAAGTTTAAAATTACAGATGATGGCAGAGATAACTTCTAAAAAAGATTCTGGTTGGGGTTCGAAACAAATAATAGAACTGGAAAAGGAAATTTTGACTAGGGTAAATGATTTTATAGAAAGCAAGTCATCGGAGCAACGATAATCATTTATTCAAAGAAGCTAATGTATATCCAATAGATTTACATTAGCCTTCTTTTTTGTTAAAATAATAGATAGAAAGAGGGTGAGAGTATGTCAAAGACGAGCATGAGCATTCGTTTGGATAGCGAGGTTAAGGAGCAGGCCCAACAGGTGTTTAATAATCTGGGAATGGATATGACAACAGCTATCAATATTTTCCTTCGTCAGGCTATTCAATATCAGGGATTACCTTTCGATGTCAGACTAGACGAGAATCGGAGGTTGCTTGAGGTATTAACGGATTTAGACCAAAATCGTAATATGAGCCAACCCTTTGAATCAGTCTCTGACTTGATGGAGGATTTGCGTGCTTAAGATTCGTTATCATAAACAGTTTAAAAAAGATTTTAAGTTGGCTATGAAGCGTGGTTTGAGGGCAGAATTATTAGAAGAAGTTTTGAATTTTCTGGTTCAAGAAAAGGAACTTCCTGCCAGATATCGTGATCATCAACTGACAGCATCCAAGCATTTTCAAGGAGTTCGTGAGTGTCATATCCAGCCGGATTGGCTTCTGGTCTATAAAGTTGACAAGGAAGAATTGATTTTAAACTTGCTTAGGACAGGCAGTCATAGTGATTTGTTTTAATAAATTTTAAGGAGGTTCTCATGAAACTAAGAATTTTTGCGGAAGACAAGCCGGCTGAGAAGGTATTTGAATATCAATTAGAACTTGCTGATCAGACAATTATCCTATCAACAGCGCTCTTGTCGAGTGCCATTGCTTTAGCAGGTTTATTTTCTGCTTTGAAAGAAAAATAGAAAAGGAAGAATAGAATGGTTTTACCAAATTTTAAAGAAAATCTAGAAAAATATGCGAAATTGTTGGTTGCGAACGGAATTAATGTGCAACCTGGTCACACTTTGGCTCTTTCTATCGATGTGGAGCAACGCGAGTTGGCTCATTTAATCGTGAAGGAAGCCTATGCCTTGGGTGCGCATGAGGTGATCGTTCAGTGGACAGATGATGTCATCAACCGTGAGAAATTCCTCCATGCACCGATGGAGCGTCTGGATAATGTACCAGAATACAAGATTGCTGAGATGAACTATCTCTTGGAGAACAAGGCTAGCCGTCTTGGGGTACGTTCTTCTGACCCAGGTGCCTTGAACGGTGTGGATGCTGACAAGCTTTCAGCTTCTGCTAAAGCGATGGGACTTGCCATGAAGCCAATGCGTATCGCAACACAATCCAATAAGGTTAGCTGGACTGTAGCAGTCGCTGCTGGACTTGAGTGGGCTAAGAAAGTCTTTCCAAATGCAGCGAGCGACGAAGAAGTAGTTGATCTCCTTTGGGACCAAATTTTCAAAACTTGCCGTGTCTATGAAGAAGATCCTGTTAAGGCTTGGGAAGAACACGCAGCAATTCTTAAGAGTAAGGCAGATATGCTTAATAAAGAGCAATTTTCAGCTCTTCATTACACAGCGCCAGGAACCGATTTGACACTTGGCTTGCCGAAGAACCACGTTTGGGAATCAGCTGGTGCTATCAATGCACAGGGAGAAGGATTCTTGCCAAATATGCCGACAGAGGAAGTCTTCACAGCACCTGACTTCCGTCGTGCAGATGGTTATGTTACTTCTACAAAACCACTTAGCTACAACGGAAATATCATCGAAGGCATTAAAGTAACCTTTAAAGACGGCAAAATCGTAGACATTACTGCTGAGAAGGGTGATCAGGTCATGAAAGACCTTGTCTTTGAAAATGCGGGTGCGCGTGCCTTGGGTGAATGTGCCTTGGTACCAGATCCAAGCCCAATTTCTCAGTCAGGCATTACCTTCTTTAACACCCTTTTCGACGAAAATGCATCAAACCACTTGGCTATCGGTGCAGCCTATGCTACTAGTGTCGTTGGTGGAGCAGAGATGAGCGAAGAAGAGCTTGAAGCTGCCGGACTTAACCGTTCAGATGTTCACGTGGACTTTATGATTGGTTCTAATAAGATGGATATCGATGGTATCCGTGAGGATGGAACACGTGTACCTCTCTTCCGTAACGGAGATTGGGCAAATTAAGGAGCCAAGATGATAGGAAGTATGTTTGCTGGTCTCCTAGTAGGACTCTTGGCAGGTGCTTTGACCAATCGTGGAGAACGCATGGGATGTTTTGGAAAAATGTTTCTCGGTTGGATTGGTGCCTTTCTGGGGCACTTGCTCTTTGGAACGTGGGGGCCAGTTTTATCAGGAACAGCCATTATCCCAGCGATTTTAGGTGCCATGATTGTCTTAGCGATTTTCTGGAAACGTGGAAGTTAATTTCCTAAATCTTATACTCAATGAAAATCAAAGAGCAAACTAGGAAACTAGCCGCAGGTTGCTCAAACCACTGCTTTGAGGTTGCAGATAGAACTGACGAAGTCAGCTCAAAACATGGTTTTGAGGCTGTAGATGAAACTGACGAAGTCAGTAACCATACCTACAGCAAGGCGACGTTGACGCGGTTTGAAGAGATTTTTGAAGAGTATGAAACGAAAAGGAGGTTGATCATTGTAGCAGCCTCCTTTTGATATGGTATAATGATTCTATGAGATTAGATAAATTTTTAGTTGCCTGCGCTGTGGGAAGTCGGACTGAGGTCAAAAACTTGCTCAAGGCTGGGCGCGTGACGGTAAATGGTAAAAAAGAAAAATCAGCTAAATTGCAGATTGATGAAGAAAGAGATGAGATTCGCTTTGATGGGCAAGTGTTGGAGTATGAAGAGTTTGTCTACTACATGATGAATAAGCCCCAAGGAGTTATTTCAGCGACTGAGGATCCCAAGCACAGAACTGTGTTGGACTTGCTGGATGGCTTAGATCGTACTAAGGAAGTTTTTCCAGTAGGGCGCTTGGATATTGATACGCATGGTCTTTTGCTCTTGACCAATGATGGTCAGCTGGCTCATGCTCTTCTTTCACCCAAGCGTCATGTAGACAAGACTTATCAGGCACACGTCAAGGGAATCATGACCCAAGAAGACGTAGAGACATTTGCCAAGGGCATTCCGCTCAAAGACTTTACCTGTCAGCCTGCTAGACTGGAGATTCTTTCCATAGATCCAGAAAAGAATCAAAGCCAAATCCGTGTGACCATTGCAGAAGGGAAGTTCCATCAAGTCAAGCGTATGGTGGCTTACTGTGGCAAGGAAGTAGTAGACCTGCAGCGTTTGACTATGGGAACTCTGATGTTAGATGATAACTTACAAAGAGGGGAATGGCGTCGCTTGACCGAGGAGGAATTAGAAGTTCTCCTTGCGAGTATTGCTTAATTTGGTTTATATTCGAAAAGGTGAGGAAGAATATCCTTGCCTTTTATGTTTTTCAGTTGCTTCCTTTGTGAAAAGCGTTATAATAGACTGTAGAATAAAAGGAGGAATCTATGAACGCGATTCAAGAATCATTTACTGATAAACTATTTGCTAACTATGAAGCAAATGTAAAATACCAAGCGATTGAAAATGCTGCTAGCCATAACGGAATTTTTGCAGCTCTAGAACGTCGCCAAAGCCATGTAGACAACACACCTGTTTTCTCATTGGATTTGACAAAGGATAAGGTAACCAACCAGAAAGCGTCTGGTCGTTGCTGGATGTTTGCGGCTCTCAACACCTTCCGCCACAAACTTATCTCTCAATACAAACTGGAAAACTTTGAGTTGTCACAGGCCCATACTTTCTTCTGGGACAAGTATGAGAAATCAAACTGGTTCTTGGAGCAAGTGATTGCGACTGCAGACCAAGACCTAACTAGCCGTAAGGTTAAATTCCTACTTCAAACACCTCAACAAGACGGTGGACAGTGGGATATGGTCGTTTCTCTCTTTGAAAAATACGGTGTCGTGCCTAAGTCAGTTTACCCTGAGTCAGTTTCATCTAGTAGTAGCCGTGAGTTAAATGCAATCCTCAACAAATTGCTTCGCCAAGATGCTCAAATCTTGCGTGACTTGCTTGCTTCTGGTGCAGACCAAGCGACTGTTCAAGCTAAGAAAGAAGACCTCTTGCAAGAGATCTTTAACTTCCTTGCCATGTCACTAGGACTTCCACCACGTAAATTTGACTTTGCTTATCGTGATAAGGATAACAACTACCAAAGCGAAAAGGGCATTACACCACAAGAATTTTACAAGAAATATGTCAATCTTCCTCTAGAAGATTACGTTTCTGTTATCAATGCTCCAACTGCTGACAAGCCTTACGGCAAATCTTACACAGTTGAGATGTTAGGAAATGTGGTTGGTAGCCGTGCGGTTCGTTACATCAACGTTCCAATGGAGCGCTTGAAAGAATTGGCGGTTGCCCAAATGCAAGCAGGTGAGACTGTTTGGTTTGGTTCTGATGTCGGTCAGCTCAGCAACCGTAAGGCTGGAATCCTTGCGACAGATGTTTATGACTTTGAATCAAGCATGGACATTAAACTTACTCAAGACAAGGCTGGACGTTTGGACTATAGCGAAAGCTTGATGACCCACGCCATGGTCTTGACAGGTGTTGACTTGGATGAAAATGGCAAATCAATCAAGTGGAAGGTTGAAAACTCATGGGGAGACAAGGTCGGTACAGATGGTTACTTTGTTGCCTCAGATGCTTGGATGGACGAATACACTTACCAGATTGTTGTCCGCAAAGAATTGTTAACAACCGAAGAACAAGCTGCTTACGAAGCAGAACCAATTGTACTTGCACCATGGGATCCAATGGGAGCCTTGGCAGAATAATACTCTTCGAAAATCTCTTCAAACCACGTCAGCTTCGCCTTGCCGTATGTATGGTTACTGACTTCGTCAGTTTCATCTGCAACCTTAAAGCAGTGCTTTGAGCTGACTTCGTCAGTTCTATCTACAACCTCAAAGCAGTGCTTTGAGCAGCTTTCGGCAAGCTTCCTAGTTTGCTCTTTGATTTTCATTGAGTATAAAAGTATAGAAAAAAGGAATCAGGCTTAGAACCTGGTTCCTTTTAAGTTGTTTGATTACATGATGTGAAGAACATGTGCCACAATACCCACTGCGAAGAGTGCAAGGATAATAGTGATTGGAGATACTTTTTTCTTAAGCAAGTACATGCAAAGGAAAGTAAGGAGTAGTCCTGATAGTCCAGGAATCAACATATCCAAGTTTTGTTGGAAAGTAGTAACTTTTTCAGGTGTTTGAGACAATCCTTGTCCTACTTGTGCGAATGCTTCTTGGATACCTTTAGATCCTTCTGGCAATTTATCCCAATGGATATAAGCCTTTTCATCTAGTTGAACTTTGGCAACATCGAAAGCAAATTTAATATTTACCCAACGTTGAACAAGGACAGCAAGAATGAACATACCAAGGATAGAAGCTCCTTTAGTGATGTCTTGAAGGATACCGCCAGACATATCTTTAGTGATTTCTGATCCAGCCTTGTATCCAATCTCTTGTGTATACCACAAGAATGACATACGAATCAAGTTCCAAAGAACGAAGAAGAGGATTGGACCTAAGATATTACCAGTAAGGGCAAGTGAAGCACCGAGTGATCCAAGGATTGGGCGTACTGTAAACCAGAATACTGGGTCACCGATACCAGCAAGAGGTCCCATCATACCGATTTTAACCCCTTGGATAGCAGCGTCGTCGATTTCAACACCGTTAGCACGTTCTTCTTCAAGTGCAAGAGTAACCCCCATGATTGGAGCGGCTACGTATGGGTGAGTGTTGAAGAACTCAAGATGGCGTTCAAGAGCAGCGATTTGATCTTCTTTTTTAGTGTAGAGTTTTTTAAGAGCTGGAATTAATGAGTAAGCCCAACCCAAGTTTTGCATACGTTCATAGTTCCAAGAACCTTGTAAGAAAGTTGAACGCCACCAAACTTTTTTACGATCTGATTTAGTTAATTGAAGTTTTTCAGTCATGATGTTTTCAGTCCTTTCTTATCTTAGTAGTCTTCTAGGATATCGCCGATTGGGTCGTTAGAAGTTGCGGCTCCTCCGCCACCATTTCCGCCAGTTTTAGAAAGGTGAAGGTAGATAAGAGCGATAGCAACACCGATAGCACCAAATCCGATTAGAGTAATATCTGACACGGCAGCAAGCACGAAACCGATAGCGAAGAATGGCCATACTTCACGAGTTGCCATCATGTTGATAACCATAGCGTAACCAACGGCAACGACCATACCACCACCGATAGCCATACCGTCTTTGAGCCAATCAGGCATAGCATTTAGAATGCTTTGTACGGTTTCAGTTGGCACCATTAGAAGGAGTGCTGCAGGGACTGCAATACGAAGACCTTGAAGAAGAAGTGCGACAAAGTGAGCACGTTCAACTGCTTTAAAGTCACCTTTTTTAGCAGAAGCATCAGCAGTGTGAACCAATCCGACAGAGAGTGTACGGACAATCATAGTCAAGAATAGACCAGCAACTGCAAGAGGGATAGCAACCGCTTGGGCAACACCGATACCTGTCTTAGTAAAGTCGCCACCAAGAACCATGATAATGGCAGCAGCAACAGAAGCAAGAGCAGCGTCAGGAGCTACGGCAGCTCCGATGTTAGCCCAACCAAGGGCGATCATTTGAAGAGAACCACCAAGGATAATCCCTGCTTCAAGGTTACCAGTAACAAGACCGATAAGGGTACAAGCTACGATTGGTTGATGGAATTGGAACTGGTCGAGGATACCTTCAAGACCTGCTAGGAAGGCTACAACGACTACTAAAACCATAGAAATAATAGACATCTTTAAAATCCTTTCATAAAATCGATTATTGCACGTTTGCTTTGTTGATCAAGTCAAACAAATCTTTTTTCGTGTCGTTTGGTACTTTACGTACGTCAAATTCAACACCAAGGTCACGCATTTTTTCAAATGTAGCAACGTCATCTTTGTCCATAGACAAAACGTTGTTAACCATTGTTTTACCAGTTGAGTGAGCCATTGATCCAACATTAAGAGTTTTGATTGGCACGCCACCTTCGATAGCACGAAGGGCATCTTGAGGTGTTTCAAACAAGATAAGGGCATGTGTTCCTCCGAAGCGAGGATCTTTCGCAACGTCGATTAGTTTTTGGATAGGAACAACGTTTGCTTTCACTTTGCCTGGAGCTGCTTGTTTAATCAATTCTTTACGTAATTCGTCTTTAGCTACATTATCTGAAGCAACGATGATACGGTCTGCTTTTGAATCTGGAGTCCAGGCAGTTGCAACCTGACCGTGAAGTAGACGAGTGTCTAGGCGAGCAAGGTTGATTTTGAGTTTTCCATCTCCGATGACAGTTCCTTCTGGAATAGCAGCCTGGGCAACTGGAGAAGCTGCAGCGCTTGCCACTTTCTCAACTGGGTTTAGCTCTTCTGGAAGAGCTTTGATGCCATCTTTGGCTTCTTTAATGATATTCGCAGCGACTTTTTCTACACCTGCAACAGCGTCCATGAGGCGCTCTGTGTAGGCTTGAATTAACATCGGTAAGTTAAGACCTGTGATGATAGCAAACTTACGCTCAGGATTTTCTCCCATCACGCGGCTAGCTTGGTTAAATGGAGATCCACTCCAAAGGTCAGCCAGAACTAGAACCTCATCTTCTGCGTCAAATGCAGCAACAGCGTTATTAAACTTAGCGTATAAATCATCAGGACCTTCATTTGGCATAAAGGTTACAACTTGAACCTTTTCTTGTTCACCAAAAATCATAGAACCTGACTGATGAATACCCGCAGCAAATTCGCCGTGGCTCGCAATAATGATTCCGATACTCATTATTGTCATTCCTCCTTTTTTGTTTTAGTTTTCGTTTAAGAAAACTTTAAGACTTTTTAAGTATAAACCGTTTTCATCTAAAAATCAACTATTTATCATAAAATAATTAAAAAGATTACATCTGAAAATATTGACATATTAAGTTTTGAGAGGGATTTTTTGAATCCTTATTTTAAAATTTAATATAAAAAAGTTGGAAGCGTATTCCAACTTTTAAAATAGGTTTCTATTAGATTAGTGGGTGAAGTCGAGTACCATACGTCCTTGAATTTGACCTTTTTCCATTTCGTCGAAAATGGCTACGGCATCTTCTACTGGACGTTTTTGAACAACTGGAACTACCAAACCTTCTGCACCGAATTGGAAGGCTTCTTCCAAGTCTTTACGAGTTCCAACAAGAGAACCGATAACTTGGATTCCATCTAGAACGGTTTTGACGATACTGAGTTCCATCATTTCAGAAGGAAGACCAACAGCGACGACGCGACCACCAGCACGAACGGAGTCAACAGCCTGGTTGAAGGCAACTTTAGACACAGCGGTTACGACAGCTGAATGAGCTCCTCCATCAGTTTTTTCCTTGATGAGTCCAGGGACATCTTCAACTTCTAGTCCGTTAATAACGATATCAGCACCGACTTCTTTTGCAAGGGCAAGTTTGTCGTTGTTGATATCAACTGCGATGACATGAGCATTGAATACTTTTTTAGCGTATTGAACAGCTAGGTTACCAAGTCCACCAGCACCATAAAGAACAACCCATTGGCCTGGTTCAACTTTTGCTTCCTTAATAGCTTTATAGGTTGTTACCCCAGCACATGTAATAGAAGAAGCTTGGGCTGGATCAAGTCCGTCAGGAACTTTGACAGCATAGTCTGCAGTTACGATACATTGTTCAGCCATACCACCGTCTACTGAGTAGCCAGCATTTTTTACAGTACGGCAAAGAGTTTCACGGCCAGTTGTACAGTATTCGCAAGTACCACATCCTTCAAAGAACCAAGCAACGCTGACGCGGTCACCGACTTTAAGGCTTTTCACATCTGGAGCAATTTCCTTAACGATACCAACACCTTCATGTCCTAGAACACGTCCTGGTACTTGACCAAAGTCACCATGGGCAACGTGGAGGTCAGTGTGGCAAACACCACAGTATTCAATTTCTACAAGTGCTTCTCCAGTTTCAAGTGGACGGAGTACTTTTTCTTCAACAGCAACACCAGTGCTTTCTGGATTTACAACAACAGCTTTCATAGCTATCCTCCTTGATATTAACTGAGAGCAGGAGAAACAGGACTGGATTGATTTTGTGTCAACAGAGTCGAGTGTGACGAGCTCTCTTGTATTTATATGTGAAGTATATCACAAAAGAAAGCCTTTTCCAAGGTTTTGGAGGCGAAAAATAGAACAATCGATTAACTGGTTGATGAGACTGTGAAAAGAACACAAAGACCAGCTCGCAAGCTGGTCAGTAGGGGCTATAAGAATAAGTCTTGTAGGGTTTTGGCAACCCCGTCTTGGTCATTGGTCAGGGAAATTTGCTCATCCGCATAAGGGAGTAGCTCCGGATTGGCATTTTTCATGGCATAGCCTTTCCCAGCAAAAGCTAGCATTTCGGTATCGTTGTGTTCATCTCCAAAGGCAATCAAATCTTTTTTGTCGCGGTTCATTACCTTGAGCAGGTAGTTCAAAGCAAAGGCCTTGTTGACTCCTTTTGGAGTACATTCAAGGATATTGAGCGGACCACCCCAGGTATTGATAGACAGTTGATGCTGATAGAAGGCGTTCAATTCTTTTGCCAAGGCATACTTGTCACTGGCTCTGGTCTGCAGCAGAATACAGTTAGGATCCTTGGTCACCAATTCAGGATGAAATTGATCTTCAGGCTGGAAAGCTTCTACACCAAATAGTTTGGGATTGGCAATTTCTTCATTAGGATTTGTAATGTAGAATTTTTTACGATATTCTCCAGCAATAAAATCGGCTTGAATGTCCTCTGAACGTCGAACCATGTCTAAAAGATATTTTTTGTCTACGGTCAAACACTTTTCAAAGTCCCAAATTCGGTCTGGTAAATGAGTGAGGGATCCGTTGAAATTAATCATAGGAGTGTCTAAGCCAAGCTCACGGTAGAAATCTTTTGACATTCGGTAAGGGCGACCTGTCGTAATAATAACCTGATGGCCTTGTTCAGTAACTTTTTTAATGGTTTCTTTGGTAAAGTCAGAAATCTGACTGTCTGAGTTGAGCAGGGTTCCATCTAGGTCAACTGCAATAATTTTCTTCGTCATAGGGACCTTTCTAGTGTCTTTTCAGATAAGATGTCTACTATTATAGCAGAAAGCAGGCAGAAAAGCAGATTCGAAACAAAAAATGAAATTTCATCAAATTCTTAAATAAATCAAACAAAGATATTGAAAAAGTGAATGATAAATGATATAATTCTATTATTGTTCGTAAAAATTAAAAGGAGATTGATAATGGACAAATTATTTAAACTAAAAGAGAACGGTACAGACGTTCGTACAGAGGTTCTCGCTGGTTTAACAACTTTCTTTGCAATGAGCTATATTCTCTTTGTAAACCCACAAATTCTTTCGCAAACAGGAATGCCTGCTCAGGGTGTCTTCCTCGCAACGATTATTGGTGCAGTAGCTGGAACCTTGATGATGGCCTTCTATGCTAACCTGCCATACGCTCAAGCGCCAGGTATGGGACTCAATGCCTTCTTTACCTTTACAGTTGTATTTGGGCTTGGTTATTCATGGCAAGAAGCCTTGGCTATGGTCTTCATCTGTGGAATTATCTCATTGATTATTACCTTGACAAATGTTCGTAAAATGATCATTGAATCGATTCCAAACGCTCTTCGCTCAGCTATTTCAGCTGGTATCGGTGTCTTTCTTGCCTACGTGGGAATTAAGAATGCTGGGCTTTTGAAATTCTCTATCGATCCAGGAAATTACACGGTTGCAGGAGAAGGGGCTGATAAGGCTCAAGCAGCGATTACAGCAAATGCTTCAGCAGTTCCAGGATTGGTCAGCTTTAATAATCCTGCTGTTTTGGTGGCTCTTGCAGGACTTGCTATCACAATCTTCTTTGTTATCAAAGGAATTAAAGGGGGAATTATCCTCTCTATCTTGACAACAACTGTTCTTGCTATTGCAGTTGGTTTGGTAGATTTGTCTAGTATCGATTTTGCTAATAACCATGTTGGTGCAGCTTTTGAAGATCTGAAGACAATCTTTGGTGCAGCTCTTGGTTCAGAAGGTTTAGGAGCTTTGATTTCAGATACAGCTCGCTTGCCTGAAACTCTGATGGCCATTCTTGCCTTCTCATTGACAGATATTTTTGACACGATTGGTACCTTGATCGGTACAGGTGAAAAAGTTGGTATCGTAGCGACAAATGGTGAAAATCACCAATCAGCTAAGTTGGATAAGGCTCTTTACTCTGACTTGATTGGTACTTCAATTGGTGCCATCGCTGGTACTTCGAACGTAACGACTTATGTTGAGTCTGCTGCTGGTATCGGTGCAGGTGGACGTACTGGTTTGACAGCCTTGGTTGTAGCAATCTGTTTTGCAATTTCAAGCTTCTTTAGTCCACTTCTAGCGATTGTACCAACAGCCGCTACAGCTCCAATCTTGATTATCGTTGGGATTATGATGTTGGCTAGCTTGAAAAATATCCATTGGGATGATATGTCTGAAGCGGTTCCTGCTTTCTTCACATCTATCTTTATGGGATTCAGCTACTCTATCACTCAAGGGATTGCAGTTGGTTTCTTGACTTACACTTTGACTAAGCTTGTCAAAGGTCAAGCTAAAGATGTTCATGTCATGATTTGGATTTTGGATGCCTTGTTTATCCTTAACTACATCAGCATGGCCCTATAAATGCTATAATATAAAAAGGGGTTCTCCCCTTTTTATATTATAGTTACTTGAAAATTGCTTCAAACTAGGTAGGTGATTTTGATTGAATGGTAGGAGTATGATTGATGATAAAAAAGAATATTTGGGATGAAGTATTAAACAGGGGGAAGTGGTTAATAATCTTTCTAGTAGGGCTTTTGTTTTCTCAGTTTCCTTTAGCCCTAGCAACTTTTTTAACTAGCAGAAAATTTCCACTGTTTCAAGCGGGACTATTAGTAGGGGCCTTATCTCTTGTGGTTTTAACTGTATTTATAATAGGTGCTAGGAAAACACAGTTGGCTAGTTTTGGTTTATCGTTTTTCAAGGCTAAGGATTTGGCTAGATTGGCCTTAAGCTATCTAGTGATTCTTGCCTTTAATATTCTTGGTGTGGTCTTACTGCATTTGATGAATGAAACAACAACCAGCAATCAATCAAATATTAATGATTTGGTCCAGAATAGTTCCTTAATTTCCAGTTTTTTCTTACTGGTTCTAATAGCTCCTATTTGTGAGGAGATTTTATGTCGAGGAGTGATTCCTAAAAAACTCTTTCGTGGTAAAGAAAATGTGGGTTATATAGTCGGTGCTATTATCTTTGCCTTGCTTCATTTACCGACAAATCTACCTTCTCTTCTTATCTATGGAGGAATGTCAACTGTGCTAACTTGGACAGCCTACAAGACCCAACGTTTGGAAATGTCTATCTTGCTTCACATGATTGTGAATGGTGTTGTTTTCTGTCTGCTAGCTCTTATGGTGATCATGAGTCGGACATTAGGGATTTCTGTTTAGAAAGTTTTCATGTAGGAACCAATCTCTTTCTACTAGGGAAAGATGAATGCAATCGTGTCCATCTTTTTCTTTTTATGGTAAAATAGAGAAATAATATGGTGAAAAGCCTTGAGGGAGTGACCGATATGTCAAGTAAAGTCAATCATGCAAAGACAGCTATTTGCGGAATTATCAATGTAACCCCAGATTCCTTTTCGGATGGTGGTCAATTTTTTGCGCTTGAGCAAGCGCTCCAGCAGGCTCGTAAATTGATAGCAGAAGGAGCCAGCATGCTAGATATCGGTGGAGAATCAACTCGGCCTCGGCCGGGAAGTAGCTATGTTGAGATAGAAGAGGAAATCCAGCGTGTTGTTCCAGTGATTAAAGCGATTCGCAAGGAAAGTGATGTCCTCATCTCCATTGATACTTGGAAGAGTCAAGTAGCAGAAGCTGCTTTGGCTGCTGGTGCCAATCTAGTTAATGATATCACGGGTCTCATGGGTGATGAAAAAATGGCCCATGTGGTTGCTAAGACTGGAGCGAAAGTAGTCATTATGTTTAATCCAGTCATGGCGCGACCTCAGCACCCTAGCTCGCTCATCTTCCCTCATTTTGGTTTTGGACAAGCTTTTACAGAGGAAGAGTTAGCTGACTTTGAAACATTGCCAATCGAAGACTTGATGGAGGCTTTCTTTGACAGAGCACTAACGAGAGCAGAGGAAGCTGGGATTGCTCAAGAAAACATCCTGTTGGATCCGGGAATCGGCTTTGGTCTGACCAAGAAAGAAAATCTGCTTCTTTTACGGGACTTGGATAGACTCCATCAGAAAGGCTATCCAATCTTTCTTGGAGTGTCGCGCAAGCGCTTTGTCATCAATATCCTTGAAGAAAGTGGTTTTGAAGTCAATCCTGAGACAGAACTTGGTTTCCGTAATCGAGATACGGCTTCGGCTCATGTAACTAGTATCGCTGCGAGACAGGGTGTAGAAGTGGTGCGCGTGCATGACGTAGCTAGTCACAGGATGGCAGTTGAAATTGCCTCCACTATTCGTCTGGCTGATGAAGCGGAAAATTTAGATTTAAAACAATATAAATAAGATGAAAGAAATTCAAAACAATCAGTGGATTGCTAACTACCGGACGGATCAACCGCATTTTGGCTTGGAACGAATGGTGGAACTGTTAGCTTTGCGTGGCAATCCCCATCTCAAACTCAAGGTCATCCATATCGGAGGGACCAATGGCAAGGGTTCGACCATTGCTTTTTTGAAAAATATGCTAGAAAAGATGGGGCTGAGAGTTGGCGTGTTTAGCTCGCCCTATCTCATTCATTACACAGATCAGATTAGCATCAATAGGGAATCTATCCCAGAGGCTAGACTAGAAGCCCTCATGGCAGACTATCAGTCTTTGCTGGAGGGAGAAGCGGTCGCCAATTTGCAGGGGACAACCGAGTTTGAGATTATCACAGCCATAGCCTATGACTACTTTGCTTCAGAGCAAGTAGATGTGGTCATCATGGAAGTGGGCATGGGAGGACTTTTGGATAGTACCAATGTCTGCCAGCCTATTTTGACAGGCATCACCACTATTGGACTGGATCATGTGGCCCTACTTGGTGACACCTTGGAGGCCATAGCAGAGCAGAAAGCTGGTATTATCAAACAAGGTATTCCCTTGGTAACAGGTCGTATCGCTCCAGAAGCTTTGGCTGTGATTGACCGCATTGCGGAAGGGAAAGATGCGCCGAGACTTGCCTACGGGACAGATTATCAGGTTCGTCATCAAGAAAGTGTGGTGACAGGGGAAGTCTTTGACTATACAAGTGCTGTCAGACAAGGTCGCTTCCAGACTGGCCTGCTTGGTTTGCACCAGATAGAGAATGCTGGGATGGCCATAGCTTTACTTGATACTTTTTGTCAAGAAGATGGTCGAGAACTAGCAAGCAATGACTTGATTGCTCAAGCTTTGGAAGAAACAAGGTGGCCGGGGCGTTTGGAAATCGTGTCAAGAGACCCCCTGATGATTTTGGATGGAGCCCACAATCCCCATGCTATCAAGGCTTTATTGACAACCTTACAAGAACGCTTTGCGGATTATCGTAAGGAAATCCTCTTTACTTGTATCAAAACCAAGGCCTTGGAGGATATGTTGGATTTGTTGGAGCAAATCCCAGATACCGAGCTTACCCTGACACATTTTGACGATAATCGGGCGACTGATGAAAAAGTGCTGGAAGAGGCAGCTAAGTCTAGAAATCTCAGCTACCAAGGTTGGCAGGATTTTCTAGAGCAGAAATTGACAGATAAAAAAGAAGAGAAAAAAACAGTTAGGATTGTCACAGGTTCCTTGTATTTCTTGAGCCAAGTGAGAGCCTATCTGATGGAGAGGAAAAACGAAAATGGATACACAAAAGATTGAAGCAGCTGTAAAAATGATTATCGAGGCTGTCGGAGAGGACGCTAACCGCGAGGGCTTGCAGGAAACACCTGCTCGTGTAGCCCGTATGTACCAAGAGATTTTTTCAGGTCTTGGTCAAACAGCGGAGGAGCATTTGTCAAAATCCTTTGAGATTATTGACGATAATATGGTGGTAGAAAAGGATATTTTTTTCCATACCATGTGTGAACACCACTTCTTGCCATTTTATGGTAGAGCACATATTGCCTACATTCCAGATGGCCGTGTGGCAGGCTTGTCTAAGCTAGCCCGTACGGTTGAAGTTTATTCTAAAAAACCACAAATTCAAGAACGTTTGAATATCGAAGTGGCCGATGCCTTGATGGACTATCTAGGCGCTAAAGGAGCCTTTGTTGTCATTGAGGCAGAACATATGTGTATGAGTATGCGTGGTGTCAGAAAACCAGGCACTGCAACCTTGACGACAGTAGCTCGTGGTCTATTTGAAACAGATAAGGATCTCCGAGATCAGGCTTATCGTTTAATGGGACTATAATACTCTTCGAAGATCTCTTCAAACCAGGTCAGCTTCCATCTGCAATCTCAAAACAGTGTTTTGAGCAGCCTGCGGCTAGCTGCCTAGTTTGCACTTTGATTTTCATTGAGTATAAAAAGAATCCGCTTCAAGCGGATTTTTCGAGAAAGGAATCATTATGGATCAACTGCAGATTAAAGATTTGGAAATTTTTGCCTATCATGGTCTTTTTCCTAGTGAGAAGGAATTGGGGCAGAAGTTTGTCGTTTCAGCTATCCTATCCTATGATATGACCAAAGCGGCGACAGACTTGGATTTAACAGCCTCTGTCCATTACGGAGAACTGTGTCAGCAGTGGACGACTTGGTTTCAGGAAACGAGTGAAGATTTGATTGAAACGGTAGCTTATAAACTGGTGGAACGTACTTTTGAGGCTTATTCTCTTGTCCAAGAAATGAAGTTGGAACTGAAAAAACCTTGGGCACCGGTGCATTTGCCACTAGATACATGCTCAGTAACCATCCATCGCCGCAAGCAACGAGCCTTTATCGCCCTAGGAAGCAATATGGGAGATAAGCAAGCAAACTTGAAACAAGCCATTGATAAACTGCGAGCTCGTGGCATCCATATTCTCAAAGAGTCCAGTGTCTTGACGACGGAGCCTTGGGGTGGTGTGGAACAGGATAGCTTTGCTAATCAAGTGGTTGAAGTAGAAACATGGTTGCCTGCCCCAGTGCTATTAGAGACCTTGTTAGCCATTGAGTCAGAGATGGGACGGGTGAGAGAAGTGCATTGGGGACCTCGTTTGATTGATTTGGACTTGCTCTTTGTGGAGGATCAGATTCTTTATACAGACGACCTTATTCTGCCTCATCCTTACATAGCGGAACGCCTTTTTGTCCTTGAGTCCTTACAGGAAATTGCACCTCATTTTATCCATCCTACATTAAAGCAACCTATCCGTAACTTGTATGATGCTTTGAAAAAATAGAAAAAACTCTAGTTTTCAGTCACTTGCAACTGAAGGCTAGAGTTTTTATACTCTTCGAAAATCTCTTCAAACCACGTCAGCGTCGCCTTACCGTATGTATGGTTACTGACTTCGTCAGTTTCATCTGCAACCTCAAAACGATGTTTTGAGCTGACTTCGTCAGTTCTATCCACAACCTCAAAGCAGTGCTTTGAGCAACCTGCGGCTAGCTTCCTAGTTTGCTCTTTGATTTTCCTTGAGTATTAAAATAGGTCATTTTCTTCTGGGAGGAGGATAGTCTCTCTACCATCCATGTCTAAAACTAGGACTCTCGGGGGATATAGAGGGTCAAAAGGATGGTTAAAGTCAAAATCAATGGCTGTAGGGAGGTGTTGACTTGAGAAGTGGAAGGTAATCTTACCTTGGTTATTAAGCAATTGAAACTCAAGTTCTTCTTCCAATTCAAAGACATTTTTTAAGAAATGGTCGATGATATACCAAAAAGAGTCAATGACATCATCAGGCAAGCTGGTAACGATGCCAAAACTAGCCGACCGCATGTGGGTATTGGTAAAAGCCATATTTCTGCCCCCCCTTTCTTTTCCCTTATCATACAGCAAATAGGATTAAAAATCAAGAAAAGGTGATTTTTTCTTCATAAACATAGCTTCCTATGAAATTTTGGTAAATTCCCAAACTAAGTTCCACTGCTAGTACAAGTGGAAGTTAGTCTGATAAAAATCCTAAAAACCAGTGGAAATCCGTGTCAGGGTAAGTTCCACTGGTTTTACTAATGCTTGATTTCATCGCTTTTATAGCCAAAATGAATCGAAAAAAAGAGCGCACAAAATCCCCTCATCTGAAAGCGTTTCAGATTAAGTTCCGCTATGGTGGAAGTTAGTGTGAGACGTTTGAATGGGGTTAAAGGTTA
>CAJNDL010000031.1 GCA_905221505.1 bacterium | reverse complement strand
GCCAACGGCAAAGTAACGATTACGCCAACCGAAAACATTCCAGTAGGAGATGTGACAGCGACAGCCACAGACGCATCAAATAACACATCAGGAGCAAGTGCCGCTAAGAACGCAACAGACACAACAGCCCCAGATGCGCCAGTGATTGACACAGACCTAACAGGCAAAGCGAATACGAAGACACCAATCGAAGTAACAGCAGAGCCAGGCTCAACAGTCGTGTTAACAGCTGGAGGAAAAGAAATTGGACGTGGCACAGCAGGAGCCAACGGCAAAGTAACGATTACGCCAACCGAAAACATTCCAGTAGGAGATGTGACAGCGACAGCCACAGACGCATCAAATAACACATCAGGAGCAAGTGCCGCTAAGAACGCAACAGACACAACAGCCCCAGATGCGCCAGTGATTGACACAGGTGACGCTCAACAAAGACCAGCTACACCATCTGACGATACAAATCGTAGACCGGATACTGCTACCCCTGCTGAGGTGCCAGCTACTCAACCGGCTGAACAACCAAGTCAAACAGTTGAAGTGCCTGCTCAATTGCCGAATGAAGTGTCAGAAACGAATCCATCAGTTTCTCAACCGCAAGCAGTATTGCCAAATACTGGTACACAAGAAGACCGTGCTACAGGTGCATTAGGAGTTCTCTCTCTTCTTGGGGCATTTGGTTTGCTATTTGCCAAAAAGAAAAAAGACGATGAAGAGGAAGCATAAATAGATGATCTCATCTGATCATTGGTAGCTTTCCCTGCATAAAGTCTTTGTAAATCAAAAAGAACTAGAAACATCACTCATTTGTGAGAACTCTAGTTCTTTTTTTCGTATTTCATAAACATTTCATATTTGGGTTTTATAATAGTCTTACAAATATGGAGGTGACAAATGAATCCAATCCAAAGAGCTTGGGCTTATGTCAGTAGAAAACGGCTGAGAAGTTTTATTTTATTTCTGATTTTATTGGTCCTATTGGCCGGAATTTCAGCCTGTTTGACTCTGATGAAGTCCAACAAAACAGTGGAAACCAATCTTTATAAATCACTCAACACATCTTTTTCTATTAAGAAGATAGAAAATGGTCAGACTTTTAAGTTATCAGACCTAGCATCCGTTAGCAAGATTAAGGGACTGGAAAATGTCTCTCCCGAACTCGAAACGGTCGCAAAACTGAAAGACAAGGAAGTAGTGAGTGGTGAGCAGAGCGTAGAACGTGATGATTTGTCAGCAGCGGACAAGAATTTGGTTAGCTTAACGGCTCTTGAAGATTCAGCCAAGGATGTTACTTTTACTAGTTCGGCTTTCAACCTAAAAGAAGGGCGATACCTTCAAAAAGGGGATTCCAAGAAAATCCTAATCCACGAAGAGTTGGCCAAGAAGAACGGTCTTTCGCTTCATGACAAGATTGGCTTGGATGCTGGTCAGTCAGAATCTGGAAAAGGGCAAACAGTAGAGTTTGAGATTGTCGGAATTTTTTCTGGTAAAAAACAAGAGAAATTTACAGGCTTGTCATCTGACTTCAGTGAAAACCAGGTCTTTACAGACTATGAAAGTAGCCAAACCCTTTTGGGAAATGGTGAATCTCTAGTCAGTGCAGCTCGCTTCTATATAGAAAATCCTAAGGAAATGGACGGACTCATGAAGCAGGTGGAAAACTTGGCTTTAGAAAGTCAAGGTTACCAAGTCGAGAAGGAAAACAAGGCCTTTGAACAAATCAAAGACTCAGTAGCAACCTTCCAAACCTTCCTCACCATCTTCCTTTATGGGATGTTGATAGCAGGAGCAGGAGCCTTAATTTTGGTCTTGTCTCTCTGGTTGAGGGAAAGGGTTTACGAAGTGGGGATTTTACTTGCACTTGGAAAAGGCAAAAGCTCAATCTTCCTACAGTTCTGTTTAGAGGTAGTTTTGGTATCGCTTGGATCTTTGCTTCCAGCATTTGTTGCAGGAAACGCCATCACATCTTACCTACTCCAAACTCTACTAGCAAGTGGAGATCAGGCAAGTTTACAAGATACGCTAGCCAAAGCAAGTAGTTTATCAACCAGCAGCCTATCATTTGCAGAATCCTATGTTTTTCTAGTTCTGCTTAGTTGCTTGTCTGTAGCCCTTTGTTTCCTATTCTTATTTAGAAAATCGCCGAAAGAAATTTTATCATCTATTAGTTAATACTCTTCGAAAAACTCTTCAAACCGTGTCAGCTTTATCTGCAACCTCAAAGCTGTGCCTTGAGCAACCTGAGGCTAGCTTCCTAGTTTGATCTTTGATTTTCATTGAGTATAAGAAGGAGAAATCATGACTTTATTACAATTACAAGACCTTACCTACCGTTATAAGAACACTGCTGAGGCAGTTTTATATCAGATCAATTATAATTTTGAACCCGGGAAATTTTACAGTATCATTGGTGAGTCGGGAGCAGGGAAATCCACTCTCTTGTCTCTACTTGCTGGTCTAGATAGTCCTGTTGAAGGTTCTATCCTTTTCCAAGGAGAGGACATTCGTAAGAAGGGATATTCCTACCATCGCATGCACCATATTTCCCTGGTCTTTCAAGATTATAACTTGATAGATTATCTTTCTCCGCTGGAAAATATCCGCTTGGTCAACAAAAAAGCAAGCAAGGATACGCTTCTTGAACTTGGTTTGGATGAAAGTCAGATCAAGCGGAACGTTCTCCAGTTATCAGGTGGTCAACAACAACGTGTTGCTATTGCTCGTAGTTTGGTCTCAGAAGCTCCAGTTATTCTAGCGGATGAGCCAACAGGAAATCTGGACCCTAAAACTGCCGGAGATATTGTTGAACTGCTCAAATCACTTGCCCAGAAAACAGGTAAATGTGTCATCGTCGTCACCCACAGTAAAGAAGTGGCACAAGCGTCAGATATTACACTTGAATTGAAGGATAAGAAACTGACTGAAATATAGAATCTAGTTATTAAACTTTAAAATAATATTAGTTGGTAACCAGATACGTGTAAAGTAATAATAAACGAAGTGAGTCTTTAACAATTATTTCCCGCAGTAGTGATAGCCTAGATAATAACAAAGTTATTATCTAGGCCGGAATTTTTGAGACATATGGCTCAAAAATTAGGGATGAAATTCCTACAGGAAGTTGCTCCCGTCCGCACAATCTAAGGGAAATAGGAAAAAAATAATTTATATAAGTTATAAGACATTGAAATAGAACAAAATCTAGAAAGGGAACCTATGTTACACAACGCATTTGCCTATGTTACAAGGAAGTTTTTCAAATCAATTGTCATCTTCCTGATTATTCTCCTCATGGCGAGCTTAAGTTTGGTCGGTTTGTCGATCAAGGGAGCTACTGCCAAGGCCTCTCAGGAGACCTTTAAAAATATCACCAATAGCTTCTCCATGCAAATCAATCGTCGCGTCAATCAAGGAACGCCTCGTGGTGCTGGGAATATTAAGGGTGAAGATATCAAAAAAATCACTGAAAACAAGGCCATCGAGTCTTATGTTAAACGCATCAATGCTATCGGAGATTTGACTGGCTATGACCTGATCGAAACGCCAGAAACAAAGAAAAATCTGACACCTGACCGTGCTAAACATTTTGGAAGTAGTTTGATGATTACAGGTGTCAATGACTCTTCCAAAGAAGACAAGTTTGTCTCTGGTTCTTATAAATTAGTCGAAGGTGAGCACCTAACAAACGATGACAAGGACAAGATCCTCATGCATAAGGACTTGGCAGCCAAACACGGCTGGAAAGTAGGGGATAAGGTCAAACTAGACTCCAATGTCTACGATGCAGACAATGAAAAAGGTGCTAAGGAAACAGTCGAAGTGACAATCAAGGGTCTCTTTGATGGTCACAATAAGTCGGCAGTAACTTACTCACAAGAACTCTATGAAAATACAGCTATCACAGACATTCACACTGCTGCAAAACTTTATGGATACACAGAAGACACAGCTATTTATGGGGACGCAACCTTCTTTGTAACAGCGGATAAAAACTTGGATGATGTCATGAAAGAGTTGAATGGTATCAGTGGTATCAACTGGAAGAGCTACACACTGGTGAAGAGCTCCTCTAACTACCCAGCTCTAGAGCAATCCATCTCTGGCATGTATAAGATGGCCAACCTCCTCTTCTGGGGTAGCTTGAGCTTCTCAGTTCTTCTCCTTGCCCTCTTGCTTAGTCTTTGGATCAATGCCCGTCGCAAGGAAGTTGGCATTCTCCTTTCTATCGGTCTCAAGCAGGCAAGTATCTTGGGGCAATTCATCACTGAATCTATCTTGATTGCCATCCCTGCTCTTATTTCTGCTTACTTCCTAGCCAGCTACACAGCCCGTGCAATCGGAAATACTGTTCTTGCCAATGTCACTTCAGGTGTTGCCAAGCAAGCCAGCAAGGCTGCACAGGCCTCTAACCTTGGTGGTGGTGCAGAAGTAGATGGATTTAGCAAGACCTTGTCGAGCCTAGACATTTCCATTCAGACATCAGACTTTATCATTGTCTTTGTCATTGCCTTGGTTCTAGTGGTTCTCGTTATGGCGCTTGCATCAAGCAATCTCCTTAGAAAACAACCAAAAGAGCTCTTGCTGGATGGTGAATAACAAACTTGCTACCTATTCTCCCTTAAATGGGGTATAATATAGGTAGCATTTTTATCTATTTCATCTTGATAAGTCCTCTGTTTTTCAGGATGAAACCGATATGATTTACAAGAAATTTAAAGGAATGTGTAAGATTTTTCTATGAAAATTTTAATTGTAGAAGATGAAGAGATGATCCGTGAAGGAATCAGTGACTATTTGACGGATTGTGGCTATGAAACTATTGAGGCGGCGGACGGTCAAGAAGCCTTAGAGCAATTTTCCGGCTATGAAGTAGCCTTGGTTTTACTGGATATCCAAATGCCCAAACTCAATGGACTAGAAGTCTTAGCTGAGATTCGTAAAACCAGCCAGGTTCCTGTCCTGATGTTGACCGCATTTCAGGATGAGGAATACAAGATGAGTGCCTTTGCCTCTCTGGCAGATGGCTATCTGGAAAAACCTTTTTCTCTGTCCCTCTTAAAAGTGAGGGTGGATGCAATTTTCAAGCGCTACTACGATACGGAACGAACCTTTTCCTATAAGGATGCCAAGGTGGACTTTGAGAGCTACAGTGCAAGCCTAGCAGGAGAGGAAGTGGCTGTTAATGCTAAAGAGTTGGAAATTCTGGACTATCTGGTGAAAAATGAGGGACGGGCCTTGACTCGTTCTCAGATAATTGATGCGGTCTGGAAGGCCACAGATGAGGTCCCCTTTGACCGTGTTATTGATGTCTATATCAAGGAACTGCGGAAAAAGCTAGACCTGGATTGTATCCTCACTGTGCGCAATGTTGGTTATAAATTGGAGCGAAAATGAAACGAACAGGTTTATTTACAAAGATATTTATCTATACCTTCTCGATTTTTAGTGTTCTGGTTATTTGTCTTCATTTAGCCATTTATTTTCTCTTTCCCTCGACTTATCTGAGCCACCGTCAGGAAACCATTGGTCAGAAAGCGACAGCTATTGCCCGGTCACTCGAAGGAAAGGATAGGCAGAGTATAGAGCAAGTCTTAGACTTGTATTCCCAGACCAGTGAGATCAAGGGGGCAGTCAAAGGGGAGATAACCGAGGACAAGTTGGAAGTCAAGGACAGCCTTCCTCTGGATACAGATCGCCAGACCACCTCCCTCTTTATCGAGGAACGGGAGGTGAAAACGCAAGATGGTAGTACTATGACTCTTCAATTTCTGGCTTCGATGGATTTGCAAAAGGAAGCAGAGCAGATTAGTCTCCAGTTTCTCCCTTATACCTTGTTGGCCTCCTTTCTGATTTCCCTCTTGGTAGCCTACATCTATGCTCGGACCATTGTTGCCCCGATTTTGGAAATCAAGCGGGTGACCCGTCGGATGATGGAACTGGATGCCCAAGTGCGATTGCGCGTGGATTCTAAGGATGAGATTGGGGATCTCAAGGAACAAATCAATAGCCTTTACCAGCACCTTTTAACTGTCATTGCGGACTTGCATGAAAAGAATGAAGCCATTCTCCAGCTTGAGAAAATGAAGGTTGAATTCCTACGAGGGGCTTCCCATGAACTAAAAACACCACTGGCTAGTTTGAAAATCCTAATCGAAAATATGAAAGAGAATATCGGTCGCTATAAGGATAGAGACCACTATATGGGAGTTGCCTTGGGGATTGTGGATGAACTCAATCACCACGTTCTCCAGATACTTTCTCTCTCTTCTGTGCAGGAATTACGAGATGATAGGGAAATAATGGATCTCCTCCAGATGACGCAAAGTCTGGTTAAGGATTATGCCTTGCTAGCCAAGGAAAGAGAACTTCAGATTGACAATAGTTTGAAGCATCAGCAGGCTTATCTAAATCCATCTGTCATGAAATTGATCCTATCTAATCTCATCAGCAATGCTATCAAGCATTCTGTTCCAGGTGGCTTGATCCGCATCGGAGAGAGAGAAGGGGAACTTTTTATCGAGAATAGCTGTAGTCCAGAAGAACAAGAAAAACTGGCCCAGTCTTTTTCTGACAATGCTAGTCGCAAGGCTAAGGGGTCTGGGATGGGTCTCTTTGTGGTCAAAAGTTTATTAGAACATGAAAAATTAGTTTATCGTTTTGAAATGCAGGAGAATCGTTTAACCTTCTACATAGCTTTTCCAAAAGTTACCCAAGACTAGTCAGAGAAAGGGTTTACATAGATGAAGCTAGAAGAAATTCAATCGAAACTGCGGGAAAAACTAGATTTTTTTGTCAAAAAGTGATAAAATGAACAATGTAAATGGGATGACCCATAAAAATATACAGGAGGCCTGATAAAATGGCAATCGTTTCAGCAGAAAAATTTGTCCAAGCAGCTCGTGACAACGGTTATGCAGTTGGTGGATTTAACACAAACAACCTTGAGTGGACTCAAGCTATCTTGCGCGCAGCAGAAGCTAAAAAAGCTCCAGTTTTGATCCAAACTTCAATGGGTGCTGCTAAATACATGGGTGGTTACAAAGTTGCTCGCAACTTGATCGCTAACCTTGTTGAATCAATGGGTATCACTGTACCAGTAGCTATCCACCTTGACCACGGTCACTACGAAGATGCACTTGAGTGTATCCGAGTTGGTTATACTTCAGTTATGTTTGATGGTTCACACCTTCCAGTTGAAGAAAACCTTGACAAAGCTCGTAAAGTTGTAGAATTTGCTCATGCAAATGGTGTATCAGTAGAAGCTGAAGTTGGTACTATCGGTGGTGAAGAAGACGGAATCATCGGTGATGGTGAATTGGCTCCAATCGAAGACGCTAAAGCAATGGTTGAAACTGGTATCGACTTCTTGGCAGCTGGTATCGGGAACATTCACGGTCCTTACCCAGAAAACTGGAAAGGTCTTCACCTTGATCACTTGCAAAAATTGACTGAAGCTGTTCCAGGATTCCCAATCGTATTGCACGGTGGATCAGGTATTCCTGATGAGCAAATCCAAGCAGCTATCAAACTTGGTGTTGCGAAAGTTAACGTTAACACAGAATGCCAAATCGCATTCGCTAACGCAACTCGTAAATTTGCTCGTGACTACGAAGCAAACGAAGCAGAATACGACAAGAAAAAACTCTTCGACCCACGTAAATTCTTGGCTGATGGTGTAAAAGCTATTCAAGCATCAGTTGAAGAACGTATCGACGTATTCGGTTCAGAAGGTAAAGCTTAATCTAGCTGAACAATACATACAGAAACCCGCCCATTGGGTGGGTTTTTGTTTACACATCTAGTTGAGTGTATCAAATAAAAACGTTACTTAAATAAGAGGATAAAAGGAGGTTGCATGTTGAAAAAGAAGATTAATATTGAACAAACAGATAAAAAATTAATGTATATGGTTGGAATTTTTTTCATTTTCTTAATATTAGGTATATGGTTATCAACTTATCTGTGGTATCAAATAATTATGACAGTATATTCTTTAGTTACATTTATTTTTACCATTATAATTGTAATTTTAAATATGAAGAAATTGAAAGATAAGGCACCATTTGAATTTTTTAGTAATTTACTGGCTGTAGCTTTTACTATTTTCCCGTTATCTTTGGTTGTTTTTGGAAAAAACGATAGTTTATCTGATTCAGTTAAAACCTTCTACGCTATTGCGGTCGGAATCGGAGTAAATTATGTAATTGATAGTATTTTTAAATTTGTAGAATCAGAAGTAGTAGGTGATAAAAAGAAATTACTTACTAAAAAAGCAGCATTTAATAAAATTCTATTTAATATAATTTATATTTCAGAATATATTTCATTTATTCTAATTGAATATCTTCCAGTTTGGTTTGATAATGTTAAACAATATCATATTGGATTTATCAATACAATTATTGAATTATTTTGTCAATTAGATTATTGGTTGAAACTACTTATTGTGACGGTTATTATACTAGTAACTTTAATGGCGATTGTAATTATTGTTATGGAATCGATTAAAAAAGAAGTGAATAACGAGAAGGAGAATGATATGGATACTCTTAGGGAAAAACTATCAAATGAATTAAATAGGGTATCTGAAATACGTACATTATTAAAAAATATGAATACTGATATAGATGTACATTTAGAAAAAACCGAGCATAAACTGAATGTTGGAATTAATAAATTGAATAAAATTGATAAATAATAGATAATTTGATCTTGTTAATAAAGCAATTAGTTTACCGCATTTTACAAGAACAAGTTGCTTCCTTTGTATCAGATTTCATCATAGGTATAGCAGAAAAAATTTGATAACTTTTTATAATGTATATCCATGAACTTTCAAATAAAAGTTTAAAAGATTTTCATGATTTGTGAATGAATCAATTAAAAAGATGTAATGAATTATAAAAATCAATAAATGATAAATGTCTCCCAGAATCCATGTTTTGGGGTTAAATATACAAATGAGACTTTTCTTATAATTTTAGTTTCTATATTCACAACATTCAATAAACCAGTAGGTTCTTGAAACCTCTAGGGGTTAGGATTACGAGAGCGTTTCATAGTCAATAGTTTTCTGTGTTACTGCTTTTTTATCGGATAGGCTAATCTAATCTTTCAACAGTGTAATAGTGGTATTTCGTTTTCAGAAAACATTTAATTGACAAGTAATGCAAATTGATGTACAATTACAGTACAAATCGTAAGTGAGGTGATAAGAATGGGAAAAACAGCTACAATTAGTGTTCGAGTTGATGAATTAGATAAACAATCAGCTGAACAGGTTTTGAAGCAGCTTGGGATGCCGATATCAACATTAGTTACACTATTATTGAAACAAGTATCATTAACAAAGAAAATCCCTTTTGATATTGCATTGCCAGATGTACCTTCATCAGTGAATGTAGAGGAAATGACAGCTGAACGATTTAGACAAATAATGGTTGAAGCTTATCATGAAGCAGAAAACGGTCATGTTCGATCTGTCAATGAGTTCTTTAAAGAATTTAAGGAACGGAACGTATGACTAAAATAACCATTAATATTTTAAAAAGAGCTGAAGGAGATATAGAAGCCATTTATCATTATATCGCAGACGAGCTTCAATCGCCGGAAACTGCTATGAATCACTTTGAAGCTATTGCAGAAGGGATTAAAACCTTAGAAATATTTCCTGAAAGATGTGCTATTGTAGAGGAATTGCTCAGTTTAGATATTAAAGTTAGACGACTACTAGTAAAAAATTATTCAGTGTTTTATCGTTTTGATAAGGATACAGTTACCATCTTGAGAGTGTTACATCAATCAAGTAGCTTGAACAGATTACTGTTTGAAATCGGGAACAAATCCGATTGACATATACGCATTTAGTCAGATTATATTCTATTTCATGGAACTTATATATAGTAGATTGAATCTAAAATAGTATACTGCGACTGCTAAAAATATTTCTAGAAATTAGATTGACTTTCCTAAGCGAGTTGTTCATACCTTATTCAATCTACTATCAAAATCATAATTAAAGCTTTTTAAGAAACATGGAAAAACTGTTCATTATGCTCCAGATGCTAAAGCTTAATCTAGCTGAACTATATAGATAGAACCTGCCCATTGGGTGGGTTTTTTGGTGTGAATATATTGTAGAAGAATCAATCTTAAGTTGATAAAAGGACCTATTTTTTGTACAATAATGCTATGAAAATACTGAAAAAATGGTGTATAGGGCTTCTTAGTTTCATTCTTTTGTTTTTACTCGCTACATTCATCTTTCACCGTATCAGTTTGGAAAAGGAACAAGCCTCACTGAAACCTATGGGACAACAAGTTCTCGTCGATGGTCATCAAATAAATGTTTACGTTGAAGGGAATGGTCCTGAGACTATAGTAGTTCTTTCAGGTGCTGGTATTGCTTCTCCTATATTGGACTTTAAAGAAGTATCGGAATCCTTATCGAAACGGTATAAGGTAGTCATCGTGGAGAGAGCAGGATATGGTTATAGTGATGATAGCAATCATTCAAGAGATGTGATGGAGGTTTTGTCTGAGACGCGTCAAGCTCTTTCACAAGCAAATGTCAAAGGTCCTTTTATCATTTTGTCTCATTCCATGGCTAGTCTTGAGAGTTTAGCTTGGCAGGAAAAATATCCTGATGAAGTGAAAACCTTGGTTGGGTTAGATTGGGCACTGCCAGCTAGTTATGAGAATTTAAAGGACAATCAGGCCTTGCTTACTGTGGCTTATTGGAGCAGCAAGATTGGTTTATTACGCTACTTCCCTGAGTCTTTTTATATAAAAAATCAAACTCTGACCGAAAGTGAACGAAAACAATATAAACTTCTAGCTTATAAGCAGTTGATGTCACAAGCTATGCTAAATGAATCTCGTTTAGTAAAGGAAAATGCCAAGAAAGTTCCCTCAAGCATCAATCTGAAAATTCCTACCTTATTACTGGTGTCTAACGGTCAAGGCACTAGTTTTGGTCAATCAGAATGGCAGCATTTTGCAGAGGAATTTGCAAGTGACCAGGCTAATGTTCAAGTTGTGTATGTTGATGTGCCTCATGATCTCTACCATTATCAAAGTAATGAAATAGTTTCTCAGATTGAAGATTTTTTAAAGAGTAATTGAGGGGTTAGAAATCTATTTAGGATGATGATAATAATTAAATGCTAAAGGAATAACAGTGGAATCGTGAATCTTTTTGATTAAAAAATTCTTTTTCTTACCCACCAACCTGCACATTGGGTGGGTTTTTTGGTGTTTTAAGGAAACTATTAAGGCAGAATTTTGGGTTAAAAATATCATTTTAAGAGAGAAATCTCTAATTTCATAATCTGTAGGCAAGCGCTTGCATTCTAGTTTTTATTGGACTATAATAGGTTGGTATAAAGCCTTTTGTAATAATAAAATGTAGAAGGTGTAGAAAGTAAGGATTTAGAATACTTGTGTTTGAAAATATGATTTTCTATTCCTTACGATAGGGAGATAGATATGGCAATGATAGAAGTAGAACATCTTCAGAAAAATTTTGTGAAGACAGTGAAGGAACCAGGCTTGAAAGGGGCTTTGCGCTCCTTTATTCATCCTGAAAAGCAGACCTTTGAAGCGGTCAAGGATTTGACCTTTGAGGTACCAAAGGGCCAGATTCTAGGCTTTATTGGGGCAAATGGTGCTGGAAAGTCGACAACCATCAAAATGTTGACAGGGATTTTGAAACCGACATCTGGCTTTTGTCGGATTAATGGCAAGATTCCCCAGGATAATCGTCAGGACTATGTCAAGGATATTGGGGTTGTCTTTGGGCAACGAACCCAGCTATGGTGGGATTTGGCTCTGCAAGAGACCTACACGGTCTTGAAAGAGATTTACGATGTACCAGACTCGCTCTTCCACAAGCGCATGGATTTTTTAAATGAAGTCTTGGATTTGAAGGACTTTATCAAGGATCCTGTGCGAACTCTTTCACTAGGGCAGCGCATGCGGGCGGACATTGCAGCTTCCTTGCTTCACAATCCTAAGGTTCTCTTTTTAGATGAGCCGACCATTGGTTTGGATGTTTCGGTCAAGGATAACATTCGTCGGGCTATTACCCAAATCAATCAAGAGGAAGAAACAACCATTCTCTTGACCACTCATGACTTGAGTGATATTGAGCAACTTTGTGATCGGATTTTCATGATTGACAAGGGGCAGGAGATTTTTGATGGGACGGTGAGCCAGCTTAAGGAGACTTTTGGCAAGATGAAGACTCTTTCCTTTGATTTGGTGCCAGGTCAAAGTCATCTAGTTTCTCACTATGAAGGTCTGCCTGATATGACCGTTGATAGACAAGGAAATAGCCTTAATATTGAATTTGATAGTTCACGCTACCAGTCAGCTGATATTATCAAGCAAACCCTGTCTGATTTTGAAATCCGTGATTTGAAGATGGTGGATACGGATATTGAGGATATTATCCGTCGCTTCTACCGAAAGGAGCTCTAAGATGGTCAAATTGTGGAGACGTTATAAACCCTTTATCAATGCAGGGATTCAGGAGTTGATTACCTACCGAGTCAATTTTCTTCTCTATCGGATTGGTGATGTTATGGGAGCTTTTGTGGCCTTTTATCTCTGGAAGGCTGTCTTTGATTCCTCGCAAGAGTCCTTGATTCAGGGATTCAGCATGGCAGATATCACCCTCTATATCATCATGAGTTTTGTGACTAATTTATTAACTGAGTCAGATAGCTCCTTTATGATCGGTGATGAGGTAAAAGATGGCTCTATTATCATGCGCTTATTAAGACCAGTCCATTTTGCGGCCTCTTATCTTTTCACCGAGCTTGGTTCCAAGTGGTTGATTTTTATCTCTGTTGGACTGCCATTTTTAAGTGTCATCGTTTTGATGAAAATCTTATCTGGGCAAGGTATTGTAGAAGTACTGGGATTAACGATTCTTTATCTCTTTAGCTTAACTCTGGCTTATCTGATTAACTTTTTCTTTAATATCTGTTTTGGTTTTTCAGCATTTGTGTTTAAAAATTTATGGGGTTCTCAAGTATTTAAGGCTTCACTAGTATCCTTTATGTCTGGGAGTTTGATTCCCTTGGCTTTCTTTCCAAAGGTTGTTTCAGATATTCTCTCCTTCCTGCCTTTCTCATCCTTGATCTACACGCCAGTCATGATTATTGTTGGAAAATACGATGTCAGTCAGATTCTTCAGGCTCTCGCTTTGCAGTTTTTCTGGCTCTTAGTGATGGTGGGCTTGTCTCAGTTGATTTGGAAACGAGTCCAGTCCTTTATCACCATTCAGGGAGGTTAGTATGAAAAAATATCAACGCATGCATCTGATTTTTATCAGACAATACATCAAACAAATCATGGAATACAAGGTTGATTTTGTGGTTGGTGTGCTGGGAGTTTTTCTAACTCAAGGCTTGAATCTCTTGTTTCTTAATGTCATTTTTCAACACATTCCATCCCTAGAAGGCTGGACCTTTCAAGAGATCGCCTTTATCTATGGATTTTCTTTGATTCCCAAGGGACTAGATCATCTTTTTTTTGACAATCTCTGGGCGTTAGGACAACGCTTGGTGCGAAAGGGAGAGTTTGATAAGTATCTGACTCGTCCTATCAATCCTCTCTTTCACATCCTAGTTGAGACCTTTCAGATTGATGCCTTGGGCGAACTCTTGGTCGGTGGCATCCTACTGGGAACAACAGTGACCAGCATTGCTTGGACGCTTCCAAAATTCCTGCTTTTCCTAGTTTGTATTCCTTTTGCGACCTTGATTTATACTTCCTTGAAAATCGCGACAGCTAGTATCGCTTTTTGGACCAAGCAGTCAGGCGCCATGATTTACATTTTCTATATGTTTAATGATTTTGCCAAGTATCCGATTTCCATTTACAATTCGCTTCTTCGTTGGTTGATTAGCTTTATCGTACCTTTTGCCTTTACGGCTTACTATCCTGCTAGCTATTTCTTGCAGGACAAGGATGTGATCTTTAACATCGGAGGTTTGATATTGATTTCCCTCGTCTTTTTTGCTATTTCCTTGAAACTATGGGACAAGGGTTTGGATTCCTACGAAAGTGCAGGGTCTTAAGAGGAAGAAACTTAAAGCCTTGTCTCAGGACAGGCTTTTTTAAATAGAGATGAAAATTCCTTGACATCTATTCTCAGAGTGCTATACTGTAAGTGTAATCGCCGATTTAGCTCAGTTGGTAGAGCAAGGCACTCGTAACGCGTAGGTCACAGGTTCAAGCCCTGCAATCGGCAAAGTGAAGAAACTCATTCTACTGGGTTTCTTTTTTATTTTATCTTAACTATTCAACCACTTAGACCGAGATATAGACCAGATAGGCAAAAGACCTTGTTCTTGAGAAATTCCTCTGCTATAATGGTTCATGTAAAGGACATGAAGGGTCTATGTCAGGCACGTCAAGTTCCTAAAAAGAAACCGGAGATAAACAAATGAAAAAATTATTGGGAATTGTATTTTTGGTAGCAGCAGCGACAGTATTGTATTTTGGTTCTGTAGGCTGGCCAAGTTTGGATGTCAACCTCTGGTCATTGATTCCGGTAGGGCTGTTCCTCTTTTTCACTCTAGAGAATCTTTTGAAAAAGGATTACAAGGCTAGTCTGATGTGTTTGATTATTGCCTTTATTATTGCGAATGCAATTTTGGACCTGTTGCCAATTTCAAGTGGCTTGGTGATTGGAGCAGGTGTGCTGGCTTGTGTAGGTATTGGTTACCTCTTTCCGGATAAAGAGAGTAAATAGAAATTATTAAAAAAGATATAAAGAAAAACACTTCAATCATTGTATTTTAGTTTGATTGAGGTGTTTTTGATTTCATTTTTTTATTTCTGAGCCATCAATTCAACAATCATCTCGATATACATGACAAAGGTCAATAAGAACCCTGCACGCCAGAAGAATTTGATGAATTTAGGATAGTAAAAGCTACGTTTTTTCAAAAGAAAGAAAAAAACGAGGATAATGGCTAGGAGTGAGAGGGCTAGTCCCAGTCTAGGGAGAAAATTATGGGTAAAGGTTTTAGCTGTGATCAGGTAATACTCAAATACCAAGATTGGAAAAGCCAGATCCGCAAAGTTTCGTCCTAGTTTTTTTAATCTAAAAAGTTTGGTTATGATAATGCAGACTACTAAAGTCAGTATCAATAATAAAATAGATGCTAATTTCATTAAAATCATACCCATATTGTATCATAAAAAATGGCTAATGGAAATGAGAAACAGAGGAATTTATAGGAAAGTCAGGCTTTTGAGATTGTGGGTGTTTTTTGTTATAATGAAAGTTATGAAATCTTATAATACCTTGAATGATTATTATCGAAAACTCTTTGGAGAAAAGACTTTTAAAGTCCCTATTGATGCGGGATTCGACTGTCCCAATCGTGATGGAACTGTGGCTCATGGGGGTTGTACTTTTTGTACGGTTTCAGGCTCTGGTGATGCTATCGTAGCACCAGATGCGCCTATCCGTGAGCAATTTTATAAGGAAATTGACTTTATGCACCGCAAGTGGCCAGATGTTCAGAAGTATCTAGTTTATTTTCAGAATTTTACCAATACCCATGAAAAGGTGGAAGTGATTCGAGAGCGCTATGAGCAGGCTATCAATGAGCCAGGTGTAGTAGGAATCAATATCGGAACGCGGCCAGACTGTTTACCCGATGAAACCATCGAATATTTGGCTGAGTTATCGGAGCGCATGCATGTGACGGTTGAATTGGGTTTGCAGACTACTTATGAAGCAACCTCTGACTTGATTAACCGTGCCCATTCCTATGAATTGTACGTAGAAACGGTCAAGCGTTTGAGAAAGTATCCTAAGATTGAGATTGTTTCTCATTTGATCAATGGTTTGCCTGGTGAAACCCATGAAATGATGATTGAAAATGTCCGCCGTTGTGTCACGGATAACGATATTCAGGGGATTAAACTGCATTTGCTTCATCTTATGACCAATACACGTATGCAACGGGACTACCACGAGGGACGCTTGCAATTGATGAGCCAGGACGAGTATGTCAAGGTCATCTGTGACCAACTGGAAATCATTCCCAAGCATATCGTCATCCACCGAATCACGGGAGATGCACCGAGAGATATGCTGATTGGACCTATGTGGAGCCTCAATAAATGGGAAGTGCTAAATGCTATTGAAACTGAAATGCGACGTCGTGGAAGCGTTCAAGGATGTAAGGCTGTAAAACAGGAGTTTGAAAATGAAAAGACCACTTGAAATGGCACATGATTTTTTGGCTGAGGTTGTAACTCAGGACGATATCGTAGTGGATGCAACCATGGGAAATGGTCACGATACGCTTTTTTTAGCTAAGTTAGCCAAGCAAGTCTATGCCTTTGATATTCAGGAACAAGCCTTGGAAAAGACCAAAGAGCGTTTGGATCAGGCTGGAATGACAAATGCCCAGTTAATCTTGCAAGGTCATGAGACACTGGACCAGTTTGTGACAGAGTCCAAAGCAGGAATTTTTAATCTGGGCTATCTGCCGTCGGCTGATAAGTCAGTCATTACTCAACCTCAGACAACGATTGAAGCCTTAGAAAAGCTGTGTCACTTGCTTGTCAAAGGGGGACGGATTGCTATCATGATTTACTATGGCCATGAAGGAGGCGATATTGAGCGAGATGCTGTCTTGAATTTTGTTAGCAAGTTGAACCAACAAGAGTATACAGCTGCCATTTACCGAACTTTAAACCAAGTCAACAACCCACCATTTTTAGTTATGATTGAAAAATTAGAGAGATATAGACATGGATAAACAATACCTACGTGAAAAGTTGGATACCATGCGCCAGAAATTTGTCGAGTCCACCCACCACGAACGTGCAGTAGGTGTGCTAGATCAAGCGCATATGAGCAAAAAAATGCTGAAAATCAAGAAAAAATTAGTAGCTCTTGAAATGGAACGGTGCCAGAGAAAAATTGAGCACAAAGATTGTTCCAAGATTGATCAAAAGATCAAAGAGCAGAAGGAGATATTTGAATCCTGTTGTAAAAAAGACTAAGGAGGAATTGCGTGGAATTACTGATTTACCTCATCCTATTTTTACTGGTCTTGATTGTTTCAAGTACAACCAATAAGCTCTTGCCCTTTTTGCCTCTCCCTTTGGTGCAAATTCTGTTGGGAATTGTGATTGGTCTCTTTTTACCCAATACCGATTTTCATCTCAATACGGAGTTGTTTTTGGCCCTGGTTATCGGGCCCTTGCTTTTCCGAGAGTCGGAAGAAGCGGATATTACAGCTATTTTAAAACACTGGCGAATCATTGTTTATCTCATATTTCCAGTGATTTTCATCTCGACCCTGAGTTTGGGTGGTTTGGCTCATCTTCTTTGGCTCAGCCTTCCCTTGGCAGCTTGTTTAGCTGTTGGGGCGGCTCTTGGGCCAACGGACTTGGTGGCCTTTGCCTCTCTTTCGGAGCGTTTTAGCTTTCCTAAGCGCGTGTCTAATATCCTCAAAGGTGAAGGTCTCTTGAATGATGCTTCTGGCTTGGTGGCCTTTCAGGTGGCCTTGGCCGCTTGGACAACAGGAGCCTTTTCCCTTGGCCAAGCAGGTAGCTCGCTCATCTTTTCAATCCTAGGCGGTTTTTTGATTGGATTTTTAACAGCCATGACCAACCGCTTCCTCCATACTTTCTTGCTAAGTGTACGTGCAACGGATATAGCTAGTGAGCTCCTTCTGGAATTGAGTTTGCCTCTGGTGACTTTCTTTTTAGCAGAAGAAGTACACGTTTCAGGTATTATTGCCGTTGTAGTTGCGGGGATTTTGAAGGCAAGTCGCTTTAAGAAAATCACGCTTCTCGAGGCCCAAGTGGATACGGTGACCGAGACAGTCTGGCATACAGTGACCTTTATGCTCAACGGTTCTGTCTTTGTGATTTTGGGAATGGAGTTGGAAATGATAGCAGAACCTATCTTGACCAATCCAATCTATAATCCCTTACTCTTGCTGGTATCGCTTGTCGCCCTTACCTTTGTCCTCTTTGCCATTCGTTTTGTCATGATCTATGGCTATTATGCCTACAGGACTCGACGCCTCAAGAAAAAGTTAAATAAGTATATGAAGGACATGCTTCTTTTGACTTTTTCAGGTGTCAAGGGAACGGTGTCGATTGCTACAATTCTTTTGATACCAAGTGATTTAGAGCAGGAATATCCAATTTTACTTTTCCTTGTCGCGGGTGTGACGCTTGTCAGCTTTTTAACAGGTCTCTTGGTCTTGCCTCATCTTTCTGATGAACAAGAAGAAAGCACGGACTATCTCATGCATATCGCTATTTTGAATGAAGTAACGCTAGAGTTGGAAAAAGAGTTGGAAGATACCAGAAATAAACTTCCCCTCTATGCAGCCATTGACAATTACCATGGACGTATTGAAAATCTCATTCTGAGTCAAGAAAATAAGGGAGCTCAAGAAGACTGGGAGGCCCTGAAACTTCTTATCCTCAGTATTGAAAGTGATGGTCTGGAACAAGCCTACGAGGAAGGCAAGATGAGTGAGCGTGCCTATCGAGTTTACCAACGTTATTTGAAAAATATGGAACAAGGTATCAATCGCAAGTTTGCTTCACGATTGACCTATTATTTCCTTGTTTCCTTGCGGATTTTACGTTTTCTCCTTCACGAAGTCTTTACCTTTGGTAAGACCTTCCGTAGTTGGAAAAATGAAGAATCACAGAAACTCAGAGCCCTTGACTATGACCAAATTGCAGAGCTTTATCTAGAAAATACAGAGATGATTATCGAAAGTTTGGAGAACCTAAAAGGGGTTTATAAGAGTTCCTTGATTAGCTTTATGCAGGATTCTCGTCTCAGAGAAACAGCTATTATCACCAGTGGTGCCTTTGTCGAACGGGTTATCAATCGTGTCAAACCTAACAATATCGATGAAATGCTGAGAGGCTATTATCTGGAGCGCAAGTTGATTTTCGAATATGAAGAAAAACGATTGATTACGACCAAGTATGCCAAGAAGTTACGACAAAATGTGAATAACTTAGAGAACTATTCATTGAAGGAAGCTGCCAATACCCTACCTTATGATATGGTGGAATTGGTAAGAAGAAATTAATCAAGATTGTAAGTGAAGGAGTGTGACATGAAGAAGTGGTGGAAAGAGCTGATAGACAAGCCGTTATTAAAAGCTTTTTTACATTATTATCAAGCATCAGATAGTGAGTTGACCAGTGTTGCAGTAGCCTACTATTGGTTGATTTCGATCTTTCCCTTGCTTTTGGTGGTGGTCAATATCCTTCCCTATTTTCATATTCCAGTTTCCAATTTTTTAAAGGTTGTCAATGAATTTTTGCCGGATACGGTATATGATGTGGTCGCAAAGATTATTACAGAGGTACTGACTCAACCGTCAACGGGCTTATTGAGTTTTGCGGTTTTGTCAGCCCTCTGGACCTTTTCCAAATCCATGAACTTTCTGCAGAAAGCCTTTAATAAAGCCTACGGAGTAGCAAAAAATCGAGGAATGATTTCCCATCAGCTTATGAGTTTGTTTGTCAGTTTTGGCTTGCAGATTCTCTTTGCCTTGGCTCTCTTTCTGAGTGTTTTTGGCCGTATGCTCCTCAACCTCATCAAAAGCTACTGGAAATCTGATAGTCCTCTCTTTGCTTACCTGCAAGACCTAACAGGACCTTTGGTCTATGCCTTGATTTTTGCCATCTTGGTTATGCTTTATTATTTCTTGCCAAATGTTAAGGTGCGACGAATTCGACATGTATTGCCAGGTAGCACCTTTGTCTTGTTGACTCTGGTCTTACTGCTTAATATTTTTTCAGTCTATGTCAACAACTATGTTAATCACCTAGTGGACGTTCGCTTTTTCAGTTCTGTCGTCGTGGTTGTCATGATGTTCTGGTTTATTCTCATCGCTAAGATTTTGATTGTCGGTGCGGTAATCAATGCCAGTGTGCAGAGTTTGAAAGATCCGAGCTTGAGAATAAATTAACTCAATTTTTATCCATTACAAAACGCATACTATCAAGGTTTTAATGCCTGATAATATGCGTTTTTTGATTATGTAAATTAATAGATAAACATGGCGTCACCAAAACTGAAGAAGCGGTAGTGTTCTTGGATGGCATGGTGATAAGCGTCTAAGACTAATTCACGGCCTGCAAAGGCAGAAACCAACATGACCAGAGTTGATTTTGGCAGGTGGAAATTGGTTGAAAAGGCATCTACAACCTTCCATTGGTAGCCAGGTTTGATAAAGATATTGGTCCAGCCAGAATCTGCCTGAATTTGCCCATCAAACTTGGAACCAATAGTCTCCAAGGTGCGGATAGAAGTGGTTCCGACAGCGATGATGCGACCACCATTTTCCTTAACAGAGCGAAGAGTGGCAGCTGCTTCCTCAGAAAGTTGGTAGAATTCTGAGTGCATTTCGTGTTCGTCTAGATTGTCCACAGAAACGGGTCTAAAGGTTCCGAGTCCGACATGGAGAGTCAGATAGACTAGATGAACACCCTTGGCTTGGATTTCTGCTAGCAGTTCTTTGCTGAAGTGCAATCCAGCAGTCGGTGCAGCAGCAGAGCCACTTTCTTTAGCGTAGACAGTTTGATAACGTTCACGGTCATCCAGTTTTTCATGGATATAAGGTGGTAGTGGCATTTCTCCCAGACTTTCCAAAACTTCTAGGAAAATTCCTTGGTATTCAAAGCGGACAATACGCCCCCCGTGGGTTAGTTCTTTTGTAACGACAGCGCTGAGACGACCATCGCCAAAGCTGACACGAGTACCAACCTTGAGGCGTTTGGCAGGTTTAGCCAGAACTTCCCACTCATCACCAGCAGTATTTTTTAGCAGGAGAAGTTCCACATGGCCTCCTGTCTCTTCTTTTTGCCCATAGAGGCGGGCAGGAAGAACACGGGTGTCGTTCATAACAAGGGCATCACCAGGTTCCAGCATATCAATAATAGAGTGGAAGTGTTTATCCTGCATTGCTCCCGTCTCACGGTTGACAATGAGAAGTTTAGAGGCATCTCGTTTTTCAAGGGGTGTTTGGGCAATTAATTCCTCAGGTAAGTGGAAATCAAAATCAGCTGTATTCATATATCTGTTCATTCTTTCTAAGTTCTAATCTTATCCATTATAACATGTTTCAAGTTTGGACGCTCTTTTTTTGAAAATTAAATCGTTTTCACTTGACAAAAATTGGTCTATACCATATAATGAATATAGATTAAAACGGAGGATGAAAAGATGAAAGTTATTAAAGTTGAAAACCAAGTTGAAGGTGGAAAAGTTGCGTTTGAGATTTTGAAGGAAAAATTAGCCAATGGTGCTCAAACATTGGGACTTGCGACAGGAAGCAGTCCACTTGAATTTTACAAGGAAATTGTTGAAAGTGACCTCGATTTTTCAAATTTAACCAGTGTCAACCTTGATGAGTATGTAGGCCTTGATGGCGACAATCCTCAGTCTTATCGTCACTTCATGCAAGAAAACTTGTTCAACCAAAAACCATTTAAAGAAAGTTTCTTGCCTCGTGGGGTTAAGGATCATGCTGAAGCTGAAGTTGAACGCTACAATCAAATTTTGGCTGACCATCCAGTTGATCTGCAAATCTTGGGAATCGGTCGCAATGGACATATCGGATTTAATGAGCCTGGTACTCCATTTGACAGTCAAACACATCTAGTAGAGCTTGACCAGTCTACTATCGAAGCCAATGCTCGCTTCTTTGAAAAGATTGAAGATGTTCCAACCCAAGCTATCTCAATGGGGATTAAAAACATCTTGGATGCCAAGTCTATCCTTCTCTTTGCTTATGGTGAATCAAAAGCAGAAGCTATTGCTGGAACAGTATCTGGCCCAGTGACCGAGAACCTCCCAGCAAGTAGCCTCCAAAATCACCCTGATGTGACGATTATTGCGGATGCTGAAGCGCTCAGCTTACTCGAAAAATAAAAAGTATAAGGACCACTTGCTCTTTGGAGTGAGTGGCTTTTTACTTCAAATGTTCACTATCCTGCTAAAAGAAATTTTTCTGTAAATCACCGTAACAGTTGTCGATATTTCATATAAAAATGAAAGTTCTATAATGAAGTTAGCCACCCAGTCTTCCTAAAAATATAATGGTTTAACTAGTTTATAGTTAGCTCCTGATTTCATTTGATAATAGGCTTGAAGATATTAGGCTCGCTAGCCAAGGCTAAGTCTAGCCTTGGTTTAGCTGACCGAACATCTTCAAGGGAAACTGTTGTCAAATGAAATCTAGTTATAGGCATAAGAAAACACCTCTGTGTTATACTTGTTATTCACCACAAACACAAGAGTTGTTGATGCTGGAAATCATGATATAACTGGCAATTCCTGACATGTGAAGAAAGGTTGAAATCCAGCCTGTTATATTTGGTAGAAGCATGGTGAGAGATAGAACGATTAAAAGGATATAAAATAGTTTTAATCCTAAATTGAAATTTTTCCATATACTAAACATATTCATCACCCCACCTGTTACAAAAGCATAGCCAATAGCAGAGATACCCGATGCCTGAATTTCTTGATTCTGTGTTAATATATGGAATACAATTGAAGATATTACCATAGAAGTAATAAAAACTAAAAATACATATTTTGATCCCCTTTTATACTCCAATAGCCCACCAAAAGGAAGTAACATTAAAGTATTTAAAACTAAATGAAACCATATAAACCATACTGGTGCTTCTTTACTTCCATGCATAAATGTACCACTAAAGTATTGCCAACAATAAATTGGCTTTGAATGAAATGCAAATAAGTCATACATTACACTTCCCAAAAAGGTAGTAAGAATTCCTAGCAATAAACAAATTACAACTAAAATACTGACCACAGGGCAAATTTTTATGATTCTTTTCATGTTATAGATTCACTTCTAAATAATACTAATTTTTGCTAATCAATATGTGCCACTATTATATCATTTCCATCTATAAATGTTAATCAATTTTAACAAGATTAAAATTGAAGATAAGGTAAATTCCCAAACTAAGTTCCACCGCTAGTACAAGTGGAAGTTAGTCTGATAAAAATCGTAAAAACCAGTGGAAATCCGTGTCAGGGTAAGTTCCACTGGTTTTACTCATGCTTGATTTCATCGCTTTTGTAGCCAAAATGAATCGAAAAAAAGAGCGCACAAAATCCGCTCATCTGAAAGCGTTTCAGATTAAGTTCCGCTATGGTGGAAGTTAGTGTGAGACGTTTGAATGCGGTTAAAGGTTAGTTTTTAGAACTTATGTTGGAGTAATTTAGACGACTGGCAGACGTCTTCTGCAGGTATTTTAGAAATGCCGAGAAGTTTAGGAATTTCTTCTCCATAGGTAAAGGCAAAGAGTTCATAGGCTGATTTTCCATTCAAAGCAGCACGTTTGACGCTGTTGACATGAGAATAAACGAGATTAATATCCTCTTGAGTTAAGTTGTCAAAAGAAGTTCCTTTAGGTAGAATGTCGCGAATCAGCGTGTGATTTTTCTCAATTCTCCCTTTCTGGTCAGAGCGATTAGGATCACAAAAGAAGAGTTTACTCTCTCCTCGCACATCCATTTTGATGTCATCAACTCTGGCAAACTCTCCACCATTATCGGTAAGAATGACAGGAAAGAGTTGGAAGAAATCTTTATCCGCTTGGTGAAGAGCGTTCTTAATATCATAGAGGTGTTTGGTAACCTCAAGGGCAGTTTTATTATCCAGAAGCCTAGCGAAGATAAAGTTAC
>CAJNDL010000030.1 GCA_905221505.1 bacterium | reverse complement strand
CTTCGACGCGCACCCGCATAGCGGGTAGTTTTTTTGTCTCGCACCTAGCGGAGCGAGACGGACTAATAGTCACATAATAAAAAGATTAGTAAATTCAAATTAATTTTCATAAAGGTTTTAGAATTAGTGGCGTACTATTCCAGCTTCAATACACCATAAATAAAAAAAACAGATCTTACCTTTTACTTAGGAAAAATCTGTCATTATTTTAGAATAGTTGAATGCCTAACCTCACATTTTATAGACAGTGGATTCATTAAAACTTGTTACCGAAAAACTCTAACCACGGCTTGCGAACCTCGTCTTTGCTGGTTTATCTGTATTTTTTTAGTTCTTATTCGTGATGCACTTTCAATAGTTCTTCAAACTCAGCAACAGTCATGCCTAATTGCTCACTCGCAAATTCGGAAGTTAGAACATGTTGGCGAACCATATCTAGGAAGGCAAAAAGTTTTCCTTCTTCCCTTCCTTCAACTTTCCCACGCTCTAAACCTTTCTCCTCAGCTTGTTCCAAGGCATAGTCCTGTGCTAACAAGGCTTGTTCTTCACGCATACGTAGTTGACTAAACATTTTCCTGTCCTCCTCGGACCAGCTCTTGTAGTCCAGCAGTTGGTCTGCCTGACTGATGGCTCGCTCGGGTTGCTGGGTAAAGGGTTTGTTACCGAAAAACTCCAACCATGGTTTGCGAACCTCGTCTTTGCTGGTTTCTCTATATTTTTTTAATTCTAAGAAAGCCATCTTAACCAGATGGTTTTCTTGTCCATTGTTTGTGATAGTTAAAACTTCACCTGTCGTATCCTCTCGCATGCTGAAGCTATGAAAAGCTAATTCATCTTGGAAATAATTGCTGTCTACGATAGCAATAGCGTATACTGGTGCGATATACTTGTAACTCTGGTGGGTATCACCTTCACGTTGGCGAATTTTTTCAAGATTCTGATTGACCTGACTGCACAAGTAAGCCCACAGACGATTGATGAAAAAATTCTGATGATGGACTTGTATTTCGATAATAACCTGCGTCCCATTGTCCAACTCCGCCAAGACGTCTATACTAGTATAGAAATCCTGCGCCGAGTAGGGTAGAGAAGGCAAGACGTGAATATTACTTCCCTCCAAAATGGTCACATTTTTTGCTGGCAAGTCCAGCATATCGCGAATAAATTGACAAGTGATTTCTGGATTGCTAAAGATTTTCTTAGCAACCAAGTCATTGGTTGGGCTGATGCCCGGATGTCTTAAAGTCATCCATTTCCTCCTTCTATTATACCATAGTTTTAAATCTAGATTTACTAGATTCGATGGTTCTATCTATTTATTCGGAAAAAGTAGAAAGAGTAGAGAGAATTAGGAGAAATTTCAAACTATATTATTTATCTGAAAGCGATGGACGCCACCATAGATATTATAAAGCTTACAAAAACAAAAGAGCTAGCCTAAGCTAACTCTTATCCCATGCGGAGAGAGGGACTTGAACCCTCACGACCTAAAGCGGTCACAGGATCCTTAGTCCTGCGCGTCTGCCAATTCCGCCATCCCCGCGTCGATTACTTTACTAGTATATCAACTTTTGGGAGGCTTGTCAACACTTTTTTCAATTTTTTTCATTTTGTGTGATTTGTGTGATTTGAATGTGATTTTGAAAGTTCTATAATGAAGTTAGCCACCCAACCCTCCTAAAAATTAGATGTTTCAACTAGCTTATGGCTAGTACTCGACTTCATTTGATAAGAGGCTTAATGCTGTTAGGCTGAGAAGCCTCTTATCAAATGAAAGCTAATTCTAGTCATAAGAAAACACCTCTGTGTTATACTTGTTGTTCAACCACAAACACAAGAAAGGCACAGAGATGCAAAACCATTATACTACAAAAGCCAAAACATTTGACAATCGATAGCCGTCTCTTAATCGAAAGATCGAAAAAAGAAGGGAAATCAAATAGAGAAATTGCTTCTCTACTTGGAAAAGCTCCTCAAACTATCCATACTGAAATCAGACGTGGGACAGTCCTACAATGTATTGGAAAGAGGCACTTCAAAAAGGTTTATTCTGCCGACTAAACTCAACAGTCTTATGAAAGCAATCGCAAGCGCTCGGTCAAGAAATCAAGCTTGACCAAGGAATTAAAGGAAAAGATTCTCCACTATCATAACCAAAAGTTTTCTCCTGAAATGATGGGCAAGGCTAAGGGCGTTAACGTGGGAATTTCTACTATCTACTACTGGATCCATCATGGAAAATTAGGACTAACCAAACAGAACCTCCTGTATCCTAGAAAAGGAAAAACTACTAAGAAACAGGCTAGCACCAACTTTAAACCTGCTGGTAAATCCATCGAACAGCGTCCTGAAGCTATCAATCTTCGCTTAGAGAATGGGCATTATGAGATTGATACGGTTCTACTTACAAGAGTGAAAAACTACTGTTTACTTGTTTTGACGGATCGAAAGAGTAGACATCAAATAATCCGATTGATTCTAAATAAAAGCGCTGAGTCGGTCAATCAGGCTTTAAAACTCATCTTAAAACAGCATCAAATTCTTTCCATCACGGCAGATAATGGTACAGAATTCAACCGCTTGTCTGATATGTTTTCTAAGGAACGCATCTATTATGCTCATCCCTAGAAAGGGATTAGTAAAAAGTCTTTAGAAGCAGTAGAACGCATAGTATAAGATGTTGAAAAACCTTGATAATATGCGTTTTGCTGTGGAAAGATTTACTCAACCTCTTTAAAGACTTAGAGTGATTTCATCCTGACTGAGACTTGACTGGATATGGGACAGAAAATCATGTTTTTAACTACCATGACTTTTACGTGACTGAAACTGCGAAAACTTCATTGGAATTGTTGGAAATTGAATACAACCCTGAATTTTAATAAAACTGGTACGATACTTCCGAAAATAACTGCAGGAGACGCCCATACATGTTGGCTTGTAGGACGTATAGGTAATTGCGAAGGAGGTGATGTTGGTTGAGTGAGTGAAAAGGTAATAATGTTGACATTTTGTTGTAAAAATGATTCTTTTTTTCAAAACTTGTGATAAAATAAGATATATTTTTGAAAGATATAGGTGTATTATGAATGAAATATTAAACCGTTTCATAGTTAAATATGTTTTTAATGGAAAATTTTTGAAAAACGTATTGAAAATTGCCGCTTCTATGTTTTCACTTGTCGACCTTAGTGCTCTCATAGTATCACTAATAAATTTCGATATAAAATTGATTGAAAATTATAGACAATCAATCATATTTTGGCTCATAATTATTAATATTGCAGTATTGTGCGTAACTGGTTATTTTTTCTACACATACTATAAACTTTCTTTGGAGTTTCGAAACTTTACAGCCAAACTCTCCTCCACTTCTGAAAGAATACTAAAAACTCATAATATTTTTTTAGAGAGGCTTGAGAAAGATGTAGAGAATTATACAGATATTATCCAAAACACCTACGACAGGATAGGTTCAAATACAAATGTAAGCATTTTTCAACGCTTTAAGATAGGCAAAAACTTAGTCTCTAATTTTAGTAAATATATGACTGTTAGAAGTAAAGAATACTTGAATGAGATATTTAACGAACTCACAGAAGTGTTCGATGCTGTTTTTTCGGAGACTACAAATATTGACCTAATGTTTTTTGAATCTGATTTGTCTGTTAAGAATTTAAATAGCTCACAAATTTATTGTGCCTTTGTGGATAGACGAAGAATATCAGAAAGAAGAGGAACGACTGCTACTATAGAACCAGCATTAATTGATACTTATAATAATGTTTTTAGAACAGGAAAATGTTACTACTACGATTCAGATAACAATACTCTTATATTAGCTATATCTCCATTAACAACTAGTAAGGATATCACAATTTACGGTTTTCTAAAAATTAAATTTCCTAAACCAATTGACAAAGGGTTGTTAAATAAAATAATAATCCCTTTCACTATTGCAAATATTGAGTCTGTGAGTTATTATATAAACAGGCTTTGCGCATACACAATAGCTCTGAGATATAACATGCAGAGCAATACACTAAACTTTATCAATCATGACAGAAACAAAACTGCTCAATTAGAAATAGAGAGTTGGTTTTATAAAGGATTTGATTTTCTAGCTATGATTAGAAAAAATTATTAAGGAGGTGTAATATATGGCATACGCTAAAAGAAAGACACAAATTATCGAGGAAGAAAAATTAACGTCCCCCCAAAGAAAGTATAAAGCTTTGATGGAGAGTTCTGCCAGTCCTGCTGTTATAGTTAGATCAAATTTAGCTAAAAAGTATTACGAGGAAGGCAATATGGTAAGGTATAGAATCATGCTAAAATTAAAATAATCTACCTCAAGAGGCTGAGCAAAAACCGATTTTTAACTATCAAAAAAACGAGCATTTCCTTAATTGGAGATACTCGTTTTCTTATGTCATGATTTATAATTAAAAACAAGAACAAAATAATTAAAAAAACATAACAATATATAAAAATTAAAATACAAATCAGTCAAGTTTGGAAGTGAATCTGGTCTACGATATTCCAACTCTTTTTTCATTTCAGCAACCAAATTACTCAGAAAGTTCATTTAGATTTTCATCTACTAACTTAGCTCCAAGTGTGTTTTTGAAATGACCTAGGGCAAATTGATGATTTTCAGGCCAGATGGAAGCAACAGCTGGTTTAACAATTTCAATGTCATATCCTAGATTATAGGCATCTATAGCTGTATGTAGGACACAGATGTCTGTCAAAACACCTGTTAAAATAACTGTAGACACGCGACGCTCTCTCAAACGGATATCCAAGTCAGTCCCTGAAAAAGCTGAGTAATGACGTTTATCCATCCAAAAGACACGACTGTCTGAACCATGCTCTTGATAAAAGGTTCCCAAATCTCCGTATAAATTACGCCCACTAGTCCCAATCAAATTATGAGGAGGAAATAGTTTACTTTCTGGATGGAAACAATCGTTTTCCTCATGAGCATCGATAGTAAAGAAGATGTAATCTCCTCTTTCAAAAGCTAATCTAGTTACCTTGCTGATGGCATCTGAAATAGCTTGAGCTGGAGCACCTGCTGTCAGTTTCCCACTATCAGCAACAAAATCTTCTGTATAATCAATCGAAATCAAAGCCTTAGCCATTAGTAATCTCTTTTCTTCACTTCTTCAAAAATATCTGAAATCAAGACCTTGAGGTAGGTTCCCTTCATTCCAAGTGAGCGACTTTCAATAATCCCAGCAGATTCAAGTTTACGAAGGGCATTGACAATCACAGAGCGAGTAATTCCAATACGGTCTGCAATCACTGACGCAGTCAACTGACCTTCGTTCCCGTTTAATTCCCCTAAAATTGCTGATACAGCACGGAGTTCTGAATAAGAAAGGGTATTGACCGCCATGGTAACAGCAGTACGACGGCGGATATTTTTCTCATCCTCTTCACGTTGGAAGTTGAGAAGCTGAATCCCAACAACGGTACTGGCAATCTCAACAAGGATCAAGTCCTCATCTTCGAATTTCTTATCATTGCGCCAAATAATCAAAGAACCTAAACGAATCCCTGATACATGAATTGGCGCAATGGTTGTCAAGCCATCTGGAAAATCAGAACGACTCTCTACAGGGAAAATACTCAAATCATGATCAACTGTCAGATTGGCTTCTGTATCGTAGATCATGTTCGCGCCCTGTACATAGTCATCCGGGAAAATCTTCGTTTGGAAGAATTGCTCTACACGATCTGTATTGGTTTTATAACGCATAAAATAGCCAAGGAGACGACCCTTGCTGTTAACAATACAAGCATTACAATCAATAATATCAGCAAGCTGACGTGTAATCGCATTGTAGGGTAGTTCTTCCTGCAACTGCTCGTCTGAACGCTTCAAGATAGAAGTAATTTTTCTAGTTTTTTCTAATAAATGTGCCATTTTTCACCTCGAATTTAATCGCTATCATTATAACATAAACAGCTTGAATTTTCAATTATTATCTGAAAATTGCTTATTTAATTGCAATTTGAAAAAACAAGAATATTTTTAATTAAATTGCTTCTTTTCTATTGACAAGCTCCCTATTTTTGTGTATTATAATATTACAAGAAGATAATATATCTATTTTATTTATCTTTCTTTTTCCATTCGGTCTCCTTATATAAAAAAAGCGATTCATTTTGAACCGCTTTTTCTTATTTATCGCCCTTGTTACGAATAACAAAGCCTGTTTTCTTTTCGCTTGAAGTAGTGCGTGGTTTTTTATTATCCTTACGGTAACGTTTTTCCTTATCATAACGATCATTTCCACGACTGCCTTTTTTGAAATCATCACGGCGACCATTGCCACGGCGGTCTCGATCACGACGGTCATCTCCACGACGACCTCCCTTACCTTTACCACCGAAGCCATTACCTGATGGTTTAAATGGCAGTGGTTTTTCACGCGCAATCTCCACTTCTGGAAGGCTATCCGGATCTTGGACAGTCAGACTCAAGATATACATGGCCAATTCTTCTGGAGTAAATTCGGCAGCTAGCTTACGAGCATCTTTGCCAAATTTCTCAAAGTTGACACGGATTGTCTCATCTGCAAAATCACGTTCGATTTTCTTGAGAGCTACTTGTTTTTTAGCTTGGAAGGCTTCTTCTGCACTTGCAGGTTTAAGACCTTTCATGCGTTTCTTGGTCAAGTTTTCGATGATTTGAAGGTAGCCCATTTCATTTGGAGCAACAAAGGTAATCGATTGACCTGACTTACCAGCACGACCTGTACGACCGATACGGTGAACATAACTTTCAGGATCTTGTGGAATATCGTAGTTGTAGACATGAGTCACACCTGAAATATCCAAACCACGCGCTGCAACGTCTGTTGCAACCAAAACATCAAGATTGCCATTTTTGAAGTCACGAAGGACACGAAGACGTTTGTTTTGGTCTAGGTCTCCATGAATTCCTTCTGCACGGAAACCACGGATTTTAAGTCCACGAGTCAATTCATCTACACGACGTTTTGTACGGCCAAATACGATAGCAAGCTCAGGTTGTTCCACATCCATAAGACGAGTCATGGTATCAAATTTTTCTTGTTCCTTAACACGGATATAGTACTGGTCAACCAATTCTGTTGTCAATTCCTTGGCAGCAATCTTCACATGCTCAGGCTCTTTCATAAACTGAACACCGATACGTTTGATGGCATCTGGCATAGTTGCTGAGAAAAGTAAGGTTTGACGGCTTTCAGGGACACGCGAGATGATGGCTTCGATATCTTCAAGGAAACCCATGTTGAGCATTTCATCCGCTTCGTCAAGGATAAGAGTTTCAATATCTTGTAATTTCAAGGCCTTGCGTTTAATCAAGTCCAAGAGGCGACCAGGTGTTCCCACCACGATATGGGCACCAGATTTAAGAGCCTTAATTTGTTTTTCAATGCTTGATCCACCATATACTGAGCGGACTTTGACTCCCTTACTGCGACCAAAGCGGAAGAGTTCCTCTTGACTTTGAACAGCTAGTTCACGAGTTGGAGCGATGACCAAGGCTTGGATGGTCGCTTCTTCTGTACGGATTTTTTCAAGGGTTGGCAAACCAAAGGCTGCAGTTTTTCCTGTACCAGTCTGAGCTTGACCGATAACATCCTTACCTTCGAGAGCCAAGGGAATAGTTTGTTCTTGGATAGGACTAGCTTCTACAAAACCAGCTTTTTCAATCTCTGCTAGCAAATCAGCAGACAAGTTTAATTCATTAAATTTCACGTTATTCTTCTTTCTAAAGGTGGTGCGAAGCCACCCTATAGGGCTTGATTTATACTTTTCTTTTTATGACGTACTTTCATATACTGGATACAAAATCGTGTTGCTTCTTTTCCACAAAAGAAAAGTACCGTTTTCTTTGCAACCTATCTAGTATAACACAAGACCAGAGCAAAAGATAGTTAAATCCGTCGATAAAGTCATGTAAACGATTTTCCTTAGAAAATGAGGATGAAATTTCCACTATTTCATTAACTTTTTTAAAGCGTAGCAGAATTGTGCAAAAGTTTTTTTCTTGTGCTAGAATGAAATTCGAAATAGGAGGAAGATTAATGTTAACTTATGATTTAATCGTTATCGGATTTGGTAAAGCTGGTAAAACACTAGCTGGTAAATTGGCTTCAGCTGGCAAGAAAGTTGCCCTCGTTGAACGTAGCAAAGCTATGTACGGTGGAACTTGTATCAACATTGGTTGTATCCCAACTAAAACTTTGCTAGTTGCTGCTGAGAAAGACTTGTCTTTTGAAGAAGTCATTGCTACCAAAAACACTATCACTGGTCGCCTCAACGGTAAAAACTATGCGACTATTGCTGGTACAGGTGTCGATATTTTTGATGCGGAAGCTCACTTCCTTTCAAATAAAGTCATCGAAATCCAAGCTGGTGATGAAAAACAAGAATTGACTGCTGAAACAATCGTCATCAACACTGGTGCTATTTCAAACGTCTTGCCAATTCCAGGACTTGCTACAAGCAAGAACGTCTTTGACTCAACAGGTATCCAAAATTTGGACAAATTGCCTGAAAAACTTGGAGTCCTTGGTGGTGGAAATATCGGTCTTGAATTTGCTGGCCTTTACAACAAACTTGGAAGCAAGGTTACAGTCCTAGATGCCTTGGATACTTTCCTACCTCGTGCAGAACCTTCAATCGCTGCTCTTGCTAAACAATACATGGAAGAAGACGGCATTGAATTGCTTCAAAATATCCGTACCACTGAAATTAAAAACGACGGTGACCAAGTGCTTGTCGTAACTGAAAACGAAACGTACCGTTTCGATGCCCTTCTCTACGCAACTGGACGCAAACCAAATGTAGAACCACTTCAACTTGAAAATACAGATATTGAACTAACTGAACGTGGTGCTATTAAAGTAGACAAACATTGTCAAACAAACGTTCCTGGTGTCTTTGCAGTTGGAGATGTCAACGGTGGACTTCAATTTACTTACATTTCACTTGATGACTTCCGTGTTGTTTACAGCTACCTTGCTGGAGATGGCAGCTACACACTTGAAGACCGTCTCAATGTACCAAATACTATGTTCATCACACCTGCACTTTCACAAGTTGGTTTGACTGAAAGCCAAGCAGCTGATTTGAAACTTCCATACGCTGTCAAGGAAATCCCTGTTGCAGCAATGCCTCGCGGTCACGTAAATGGAGACCTTCGTGGAGCCTTCAAAGCTGTTGTCAATACTGAAACAAAAGAAATTCTTGGAGCAAGCATCTTCTCAGAAGGTTCTCAAGAAATCATCAACATCATCACTGTTGCTATGGACAACAAGATTCCTTACACTTATTTCACAAAACAAATCTTCACTCACCCAACCTTGGCTGAGAACTTGAATGACTTGTTTGCGATTTAAGTTGAGATTTAATCGTATTCAACAGCCCTCTTTGGGCTGTTTTTACTTCTGCGAAATCTCAAATCTGTCTTTTCTTTCTTTTATGATATAATAGAAACATGAAATTAAAAACTACTTTGGGCCTTCTTGCTGGGCGTTCTTCCCACTTCGTTTTAAGCCGTCTTGGCCGTGGAAGTACGCTCCCAGGTAAACTTGCCCTTCAATTTGATAAAGATATTTTACAAAACCTTGCTAAGAACTACGAGATTGTCGTGGTCACTGGAACCAACGGAAAAACCTTGACAACTGCCCTGACTGTCGGCATTTTAAAAGAGGTTTATGGTCAAGTTCTGACCAACCCAAGCGGTGCCAACATGATTACAGGAATTGCAACAACCTTCTTAACAGCCAAATCTTCTAAAACTGGGAAAAATATTGCCGTCCTCGAAATCGACGAAGCCAGTCTATCTCGTATCTGTGACTATATCCAGCCAAGCCTTTTTGTCATCACGAATATCTTCCGTGACCAGATGGACCGCTATGGTGAGATTTACACAACTTATAAGATGATTTTGGATGCTATTCGTAAGGTACCTACGGCTACTGTTCTCCTTAATGGAGACAGTCCACTTTTCTACAAGCCAGCTATTCCAAATCCTGTAGAGTATTTTGGTTTTGACTTGGAGAAAGGGCCAGCCCAACTGGCTCACTATAATACAGAAGGAATTCTCTGTCCTGACTGTCAAAGCATCCTCAAATATGAGCACAATACCTATGCAAACTTGGGTGCCTATATCTGTGAAGGTTGTGGATGTAAACGTCCTGATCTAGACTATCGCTTGACAGAACTGGTTGAGTTGACCAACAATCGCTCTCGCTTTGTCATCGACGGCCAAGAATACGGTATCCAAATCGGTGGACTCTACAATATCTACAATGCTCTTGCTGCAGTTGCTATTGCCCGTTTCCTCGGTGCAGATTCACAACTCATCAAGCAAGGATTTGACAAGAGTCGTGCTGTCTTTGGTCGTCAGGAAACCTTCCATATCGGTGATAAAGAATGCACCCTGGTCTTGATTAAAAATCCAGTCGGTGCAACCCAAACTATCGAGATGATTAAACTAGCACCTTACCCATTTAGTTTATCTGTTCTTCTTAATGCCAACTATGCTGATGGTATTGATACCAGCTGGATCTGGGATGCGGACTTTGAACAAATCACTGAGATGGACATCCCTGAAATCAACGCTGGCGGTGTTCGTCATTCTGAAATCGCTCGTCGTCTTCGTGTGACTGGTTACCCAGCTGATAAAATCACTGAAACAAGTAGTCTGGAGCAAGTTCTCAAGACCATTGAAAACCAAGACTGCAGGCATGCTTATATCCTAGCTACCTATACTGCTATGCTGGAATTCCGAGAACTGCTGGCTAGTCGTCAGATTGTTAGAAAGGAGATGAACTAATGGTTTATACTTCACTTTCCTCAAAAGCTGGCAATTACCCTTATCAACTCAACATTGCCCACCTCTATGGCAACCTCATGAATACCTACGGGGACAATGGAAACATCCTCATGCTCAAGTATGTGGCTGAAAAGATGGGGGCCCATGTGACAGTTGACATCGTTTCTCTCCATGATGATTTTGATGAAAACCACTATGATATCGCCTTTTTCGGTGGCGGTCAAGACTTTGAACAGAGTATCATTGCAGACGACCTACCTGCTAAAAAAGAGAGCATTGACAACTACATCCAAAACGACGGTGTGGTTCTCGCTATCTGCGGTGGTTTCCAACTATTGGGACAATATTATGTTGAGGCTTCAGGAAAACGCATCGAAGGGCTCGGTGTCATGGGCCATTATACCCTCAACCAGACTAATAACCGCTTTATCGGTGACATCAAGATTCACAATGAAGATTTCGATGAAACCTATTATGGTTTTGAAAATCACCAGGGTCGTACCTTCCTTTCTGATGACCAAAAACCGCTGGGACAGGTGGTTTATGGAAATGGAAATAACGAAGAAAAGGTCGGCGAAGGGGTTCATTATAAGAATGTCTTTGGTTCTTACTTCCACGGACCTATCCTCTCTCGTAATGCCAATCTAGCCTATCGCCTAGTCACTACTGCCCTCAAGAAGAAATATGGTCAGGATATCCAACTCCCTGCCTATGAGGACATTCTCAGCCAAGAAATCGCTGAAGAATATAGCGACGTCAAAAGCAAGGCTGACTTTTCTTAAATTAAGAAAACTATATCAAAGAACTCCGTTATCTTGTCGGAGTTCTTTTTAGCTGTTCTTTTACCCTTCTCCCTTGCATTTTCTCTCTTTTTTTGCCAAAATAGAGGGGTAGAAAGAAGGTAGCATATGTCTAAATTACAACAAATCGTAACATATCTTGAATCAGAAAAACTAGACGTCGCTGTCGTATCTGACCCCGTCACAATCAATTACCTCACTGGCTTTTACAGTGATCCCCATGAACGCCAAATGTTCCTTTTTGTCCTAGCGGATCAGGAACCTCTCCTCTTTGTCCCAGCCCTTGAGGTTGAGCGTGCAAGCAGCACTGTCTCTTTCCCAGTTGTGGGCTATGTAGACTCTGAAAATCCATGGCAAAAAATGAAACATGCTCTTCCACAGCACGACTTCAAACGTGTCGCTGTTGAGTTTGACAATCTCATCTTGACCAAATATCATGGCTTGAAAACAGTCTTTGAAACTGCTGAGTTTGAAAATCTCACTCCTCGTATCCAACGCATGCGCCTCATCAAATCAGCAGATGAAGTGCAAAAAATGATGGTTGCAGGTCTTTATGCTGATAAGGCTGTTCATATTGGTTTTGATAATATTTCTCTTGATAAGACCGAGACAGATATTATCGCTCAAATCGACTTTGCCATGAAACGTGAAGGTTATGAAATGAGCTTTGATACCATGGTCTTGACTGGTGATAATGCTGCAAATCCACACGGCATTCCAGCAGCTAACAAGGTTGAAAATGATGCTCTTCTCCTCTTTGACCTTGGTGTCCTCGTCAACGGCTACGCGTCAGATATGACTCGTACAGTCGCTGTCGGTAAACCAGACCAATTCAAGAAAGATATTTACAACTTGACTCTTGAAGCCCAACAAGCTGCTCTTGACTTTATCAAACCAGGTGTGACTGCCCATGAAGTGGACCGCGCTGCCCGTGAAGTCATCGAAAAAGCTGGTTACGGTGAATACTTCAACCACCGGCTCGGTCACGGAATCGGTATGGATGTCCACGAATTCCCATCTATCATGGAAGGAAACGACATGGTCATCGAAGAAGGCATGTGCTTCTCTGTTGAACCAGGTATCTATATCCCTGGTAAAGTCGGTGTCCGTATCGAAGACTGCGGTGTTGTTACAAAGGATGGCTTTGACCTCTTTACAAGCACCAGCAAAGATTTGCTTTATTTTGATTAATATTCATCTAATACTCAATTAAAATCAAAGAGCAAACTAGGAAACTAGCCGCAGGTTGATCAAAACACTGTTTTGAGGTTGTAGATAAGACTGATGAAGTCAGCTCAAAACACTGTTTTGAGGTTGTGGATAGAACTGACGAAGTCAGTAACCATATCTACGGCAAAGCGACGTTGACGCGGTTTGAAGAGATTTTCGAAGAGTATAAAATCTTCCCACAATAAAACGCATAGTATCGAGTTTTTCAACACCTGATACTATGCGTTTTTGCTGATTTTTAGAACTTTTAGCCGGCTCTTTATTTAATCTTCTTGATACTTTGACTAAGGATAAAGCCTACAATCATTCCTACAATATTTTGCATGAAATTTGGTAGGATTTCTGGTAGGGCAGCTGCCCAGCCATTCATTAAAGTTGAACCTAGGGCGTAGCCACCTACCATGGCAATAGTTGCCAAAATAAGGCCTAGCCACTGAGTTTTGCCTTTAAATCCTGCAAAAAATCCCTGCAAGCCATGGTTGACCAAGCTAAAGAACATCCACTGAGGGTAGCCTGATAAGAGGTCAATTAAGAAACCTGCTAGTCCTCCAACGACGGCTCCCTCTTTACTTCCAAAATAAAAGGCCGCAAAGAAGATACCCGCATCTAAAAGAGTTAAAATGCCTGTTGGTGTTGGAATTTTTAGGAAATAACCTAGAACCACAGAAAGGGCGGTTAAGAGGGATACAAGGGCGATTTTAGTTGTTTTGGTTTGCTTCATATTGTCTTACTCCATATTGATCTGCTTGTGCAATGGCACGGTAAACGAAAGCCTTCGAGCTTTCTATTGCTGGTAAAAGTTCATCACCTTTGACCAAGTGACTGGCAATGCTTGAGGCAAAGGTACAACCTGCACCAGCATTTTGACCTTGGATGACAGGATTTTCTAGGACCGTAAAGGTTTGGCCATCATAAAAGACATCTACAGCCTTGTCCTGACTAAGGCGATTGCCTCCCTTGATAATAACTGCTGGCGCTCCTAAGTCATGCAATTTCTGCGCTGCAGTTTTCATGTCTTCCAAGGTTTTGATTTCCTGACCAGCCAATAATTCTGCTTCTGGGAGGTTAGGCGTAATCACACTGACATGAGGGAAAAAGCGAATCAACTCTTGGCAGAGTTCACTTACAGCCACATCGTGCGTTTCCTTGCAGACCAAGACAGGGTCCAATACCACAGGCACACCTGGGCGCTGCTTGATAAAGTCCAAAGCCTTCTCAGCCACACTAACAGTAGGGAGAAGACCGATTTTAATTCCCCCAAACTCCACATCTCTCAAGCTATTTAATTCATGTTGAAAAATGGCATCGTCAGTTGGAAAGACTTCAAAACCCTTCTCTGTCAAGGCTGTCAAACAAGTCACTGCTACAAAGCCATGCAAGCCGTTCAAAGTATAAGTGGCTAAATCAGCCGATAATCCACCGCCACTAAAAATATCATTTCCAGAAAGTGCTAAAATACGATTATTCTTCATAACGAATCTCCTTTAAATACAAGCCATTTGGTGCTGCCGTTGGACCTGCTAACTGCCTGTCCTTCTTCTCTAAAATCAAGTCAATCTGCTCTACTGGCATCCGATTGTTTCCTATTTTGAGCAGCGTCCCCACCATATTGCGAATCTGTTTATACAAGAAACCATTTCCTGAAAAGGTAAAGGTCAAAAACTGCCCTGTCTCATCGACTGTTAAACTAGCTTCTGTAATGGTGCGAACCTTGTCTTCTACGCTAGTTCCAGATGCTGTAAAACCTGTGAAATCATGGGTTCCTTCTAATTTCTTGACGGCCTCCTGCATCCGCTCCACATCGAGTGGATAAGGAAAGTGAGTAGCATAGTGACGGCGCATGGGATTTTTAGGACGGCCCCTATCCACGATAAACTCATAGGTCTTGCTGTGCTTAGCGTAACGACAATGAAAATCATCCGCCACAAGCTCAATCGAAATCACATCAATATCTTCAGGGGACTGGGTATCCAGAGCAAAGCGAAGTTTTTCCTCATCCATTTGATAAGGCAGGTCAAAATGAATAACCTGTCCCAAAGCATGAACCCCACTATCAGTCCTACCAGCACCGTGAACGGTAATGGCTTGCCCCTTATTCAATCTAGTCAAGGTTTTTTCAATTTCTTCCTGAACGCTACGCGCATGAGGCTGGCGCTGAAAGCCAGCAAAGGCGTAACCATCATAGGAAATAGTTGCTTTATATCTCGTCATAACCTCTATTTTATCAAGAAATTAGTCTCGTAACAAGCTAGAAAATTTATAATTGTCTGGGTACAAAAGTTCCAAAAAGAAAAACTTAGGAATCAATCCTAAGCTCTCTTTTGAAGTAGGTACATAACAAAGATAGAGGTTACAATCAACCAGGATCCTAAAATGGCAAAGACCAGCATTCCATTGTGAGTTAGTAACCCTATTGCACCTAGAACGAATGGGGTCGTAAAGGCTCCAAAACTACAGCCTAAAACCGCATATGAGGTTGCTTGATTGAGGAGTTTGGCTGGAATTCGTTCAGAGACAAGTTGAAAGACCGTCGTCAAGGCTACACTGTAGGCAAAACCAGCCAAAATGCTTCCTGCCACTACCACCCACAAGGATGGAGACAGGGCAATCACAATTTGCCCTAAGCCAAAGGTAATGCCAGACCAGAGGAGCAACTTTTCTTTAAAGATAGAAATCAAGAAAGAAAAACTCACACCAGCCACAATCCCGATCAACTGCATGACACTAAGAACAAAACTAGATAACTGGGCATCTCCAAGTCCTCTTTCCACCATCAAACTTGGAATACGGATAGTAATAGCCGTATTGGTACAAACTACAACTGCCGCTTCAATAGCTAGAGTAAAAATCAAGCCTTTCATTTCACGAGTTAAACGACTTGTATCCTTCGCTTTTTTCTTGACTTCTTTCTTTGATTTTCCATAAGGGACAAAGAGTAGATAAAGAGTCAGCACCAAAAATCCAGCACTATAGGCTAAGAAAGTAGCTGTCCAACCAAAGGCCAACAACTGACCGACTGCCAAGGTAATGAGAGAAGCTCCCACGACCTCTGCAGAACCGCGTAGCCCTAACATCTGAATTCGCGTTTTTCCTTGATAGCGTTCACTGATAATGGAAATAGCCTTAGCATTAATCATCCCAACACCCAAACCAAAGAGAATCCGTGTTCCAAATACAAAAGGATAGGCTTGATACCAGAAGGGAGCCGTCCCGCTCAGTGATAAAATCAGTAAACCCAAACTAATCTGTAAGCGCTCAGGGAATATTTTTTCTAAGAAACCATTTAGTAGTAACATGATCATGATCCCAAAGGAAGGCAAGCTCGCCAAAAGCTCAATTTGTTCCTTAGGATAACCTTGATAATAGTCAAACATGGCTGGTAGGGCACTTGAAATCGAAAAGGACGTAATCAAAACGAGGGAGAGAGCCAAAATACTGGCACGTTCTAAAAATTGTTTCATGAAATCTCTTTCTATCTTTCTCTTAATCTTCTATTTTTTGATGGTTATCAAACAAGCAAGAAAAGAAGAAGTCTCATTCGTATATAGACTCCTTCTTAAACTCGAAAATGAATCCCTTGTGTCTTATACTCAATGAAAATCAAAGAGCAAACTAGGAAGCTAGCCGCAGGTTGCTCAAAGCACTGCTTTGAGGTTGTAGATAGAACTGACGAAGTCAGCTCAAAACATGGTTTTGAGGTTGTAGATGAAACTGACGAAGTCAGCTCAAAACACTGTTTTGAGGTTGCAGATAGAACTGACGAAGTCAGTAACATATATACGGCAAGGCGAAACTGACGTGGTTTGAAGAGATTTTCGAAGAGTATTAGGATGACTTTCTCTTAATTTGCTTGATAAAGTAGAAGATAAATCCTGCTACCATATAGGCAACAAAGATAATCAGACACCACTTAAACACGACATCCCAACCCTTATTCACATTCAAAAAGAAGTAAGGGAAGGGACTGACCTTAGAATTAGGAACATCAAGTTTCAGTACCAAACCATTAAAAAGAGCAAACATCATATACAGCAAGGGTAAAATCGTCCACACAACTGGATCCCAAATCTTGTATTGACCCTGTTTGTCAAAAAAGAGGGTATCCGCTAAAAACCAAAGGGGAACGATATAGTGGCAAAGGAAATTTTCCAGAGTATAGAAATTAGTCGCAATAGGCGCTAAGAGGAAATGGTAAATCACACAAGTAATCATGATACTCATGGTGACCCCACCTTTTAAGCGCAAGAGACTTGGTCTTTGCCAGTTTTCACCTAAACGGCTCATAACCTTTAGGAGATAGAGCGTAAAAATCGCTACTAACAGATTTGACAGAACCGTATAATAGAGAAGCATCCCAAATCCGCCATGCTTGGCGATTTCAAGATAAACTCCCGTAAAAGCCGCTAGAAACAAGAAGATACGGCTATAAAATACAAGTTTGTAGTTCTTTGACATGTTTAAATTTTCTTCACAAACTCTGATTTAAGTTTCATGGCACCAAAGCCATCAATCTTACAGTCAATATTGTGGTCGCCTTCTACGATGCGGATATTTTTCACGCGCGTTCCTTGTTTCAAATCTTTTGGCGCACCTTTTACTTTCAAGTCCTTGATGAGAGTTACTGTATCACCGTCAGCCAATTTATTTCCATTGGCATCGATAGCGACAAGGCCTTCTTCTACTTCTGCAACTTCAGCAGGATTCCACTCATGAGCACACTCTGGGCAAACCAGTAGGGCACCGTCTTCGTAGACATACTCTGAGTTACATTGTGGGCAATTTGGTAGGTTGTTCATGGTTTCTCCTTATCATCATTCACTATTCTTTGAAAATCAAAATTTCTCGAACAGCAACTATTATACCTTAAAATCAGCATTTTGACAAATTTAGAAAAAAACCGATATCAATCTATCGGCTCTTCAACATTTACATTCTTTTTTTAGCTTCTGCTTTGATTTTTTCAACTACTTCTTGGATGTTCAAACCAGTTGTATCAAGGTAGACAGCATCCTCTGCTTGTTTGAGAGGCGAAGTCTCGCGATGACTATCCTTGTAGTCACGCGCAGCAATTTCCTCTTTTAGGGTTTCAAGGTCTGTCTCAATTCCCTTGGCGATATTTTCCTTGTAACGGCGCTCTGCTCTTTCATCAACAGAGGCTACTAGGAAAATTTTCAATTCTGCTTGTGGCAATACAACAGTCCCAATATCGCGACCGTCCATGACAATTCCACCTTGCTGGGCAATCTCTTGTTGGAGGGAAACTAGTTTCTCACGAACCTCAGGAATTGCTGCAATAGCAGAAACATGATTGGTCACTTCGTTTTCACGGATAGGATGGGTAATATCCACATCTCCTACAAAAACAAGCTGGTCTCCAGTTTCTGAGCGTCCAAAACTAATTGGATGCTGGTCCAATAAGGTTAGAAGTGCTTCAACTTCTTCTACTCCTAATTGGTTTTGGAGAGCCATATAAGTCGCTGCACGATACATGGCACCAGTATCTAGGTAGGTATAACCAAAATCCTTGGCAATAATCTTTGCGACCGTACTCTTACCACTTGAAGCAGGACCATCAATAGCAATTTGAATTGTTTTCATATCAACTCCTATTTGATTTTAACAACATCACCTGGATTAGCAAACCAAGACCCTGTAGCCATGTGCCCAGGATTCAAGGCCTCTAACTGAGCAATCGAAATCCCAGCGCGAGCTGCAATAGCTGCTTCTCCTTCTCCAGCCAAGACTTTTGTCGTCCCTTCTGGATCTGTAGCTTCCTCCGAGTGTTCAGAAGAAGATTCTGATTCTGAACTCTGTTCAGGCTGGGAGCTACTAGAAGATGAAATCTGTACTACATTTGCGTCTGAATCGTGAAAATCTTTCAAGGCTGCTGTGCGATTACTCCCACCCGATGATAGATAGATGAGAACAATAATCATCACCACCACAATTACAAAGAAAATACTGGCTAGGATTGTTAAAACACGATTGGCTACTACATCTCTACCTTGAGTTCTCTTACGACGTTCTGATCTTGTTTCTTCTTGATTTTCATAAATATCTTCTTGCCACGGTTCTTTTGCCATACCTTACTCCTTGTTTTTTTTAACTTTTCTTATTACAATATAAATATGAAAATCACACTTATACCTGAACGATGCATCGCCTGTGGGCTTTGCCAAACTTATTCTGAATTATTTGACTATCACGATAATGGAATCGTGCGTTTTTACGATGACCCTGATCAACTGGAAAAAGAAATTTCTCCTAGTCAGGACGTCTTAGAGGCTGTTAAAAATTGCCCAACTCGCGCCCTGATTGGAAACCAGGAAGCCTAAATCAATGGCGATAATCCACTCCCTCTAGTTTAGCACATTTCCATGTAAAATTATAGTCTTTTCTCTCTATTTTTTTCTGTAAAATCAGGAAGGTCACTTTTTTCTTTGATAAGATAAAGTGGTCTTTTTTTTGTCTCTAGATAAATCTTACTAATATACTTGCCGAGGATCCCAATGGTCAAGAGTTGAATGCCTCCAAGGAAGAGAATAACAGCCATCAGAGAGGTCCAACCTGATGTCGGATTGCCCAAAATAAGGGTCCGAACCACAACAAAAAAGGTCATCAGTAGAGAAACAAAGCAAGATAGGAGACCAGCTACGAAGGCTATAATCAAGGGAAAATCTGAAAAATTAACAATCCCTTCAACAGAGTAGAAAAAGAGTTGCCTAAAACTCCAACTGGTCTTGCCAGCCCGCCTTTCGACATTGGGATAGTCCAGATAGTGGGTTTTAAAACCCACCCAGGCAAAAAGTCCCTTTGAAAAACGATTGGACTCTGTCAAGGATAAAATGGCATCCACTACAGACCTTCTCATCATGCGAAAATCACGAACACCTGACGGTAAGGCTACTGGACTAATCTTTTTCATGAAACCATAAAAGAGATCAGCACAGAAACTGCGAAAGAAGGGTTCTCCCTCCCGACTAGTTCTCCTTGTTCCAACACAGTCCAAATCTGCATTTTGGTCTAGTAAGGCTTTCATCTCAAGCAGCATACTAGGAGGATCTTGGAGGTCTGCATCCATTACCACCACCAGATCTCCTGTCGCATATTGTAAGCCTGCATACAGAGCTGCTTCTTTGCCAAAATTTCGAGAGAAGGAAAGATAATGCACTGCCGGATTTTGCTCCCGATAGGTCTTTAAGAGTTCCAAGGTCCCATCACTTGATCCATCATCGACAAAGACATACTCGATTTCTACTCCCAAATCAGGAATCAAATTTTCCAAAGCCTGATAAAAAAGAGGAAGTACTTCCTCTTCGTTTAAACAGGGGACAATGATTGACATCACCATCTTAGTCTTCAAATCCATTTGGATGCTTGCTTTGCCAACGCCATGCGTCTTCACACATTTGGGTGATGTCTAGTTCTGCTTCCCAACCAAGTTCTGCTTTGGCTTTTGCAGGATCTGAATAGCAGGCAGCGATATCACCTGGGCGACGGTCTACAATGCGGTAAGGAATTGGTCGTCCCACTGCTTTTTCCATGTTTTGGATAATTTCAAGAACTGAGTAGCCTTTACCTGTTCCAAGGTTGTAAACGTTTAGACCTGAACCTTTTTGGATTTTTTGTAGAGCTGCAACGTGACCTTTAGCCAAATCGACAACGTGGATATAATCACGAACACCAGTTCCGTCTTCTGTATCGTAATCATCTCCAAACACTTGCACTTGCTCTAATTTTCCAACAGCTACCTGAGTCACATATGGCAAGAGGTTGTTTGGAATACCGTTTGGATTTTCTCCCAAATCACCACTCTCATGGGCTCCGATTGGGTTAAAGTAACGAAGCAAGACCACATTCCATTCTGAGTCTGCCTTGTAGATATCTGTCAAAATTTCCTCTAGCATAAGCTTGGTGCGACCATATGGATTGGTCACAGAAAGTGGGAAATCTTCCAAGATGGGCACTGTATGAGGATCTCCGTAAACTGTCGCAGAAGAACTGAAAATGATGTTTTTACAGTTATTTTCTTCCATGACCTTCAAAAGGCTGACAGTTCCAGCGATATTGTTGTCATAATAGGCAAGAGGAATACGAGTGGATTCACCGACAGCCTTCAAACCAGCAAAGTGAATGACACCTGTTGGTTCTTCTTGCTTGAAAATATCTCTGAGAGTATCCGTATCACGGATATCTGCCTCATAAAACGGAATTTCAACTCCTGTGATTCTTTCAACAACTTCTAAACTTTTTCGGTTGCTGTTGACAAGGTTATCCACCACAACAACCTGATGACCTGCTTGGATTAACTCAATAACAGTGTGGGTTCCGATAAAACCAGCTCCACCTGTTACCAAAATCTTTTCTTGCATCTTTTTTCCTCGATTCTCGGATTTTTTCTTATTTTACCATTTTTGATAGGGAATGTCATTTGCCATCCTAGGGAGTTGGATAAAATTTCAGTAAAACTCTTATTCGCTTTTTACTCGTTTGACATAGTTTTCAATTGGGTAGTTTACTGGGTCCAAGGTCAATTCCTTGCCTTGCATCAGTTGGGCTAGATGGTAACCAATGATAGGACCAGTTGTGAGGCCTGATGAACCTAGTCCACTAGCCGCATAGACACCTGCTAATCCTGGTACTTGCCCAAAGAAAGGTGAGAAATCACTAGTGTAGGCACGGATTCCTACACGTTCACCAGATGATTTCGCTTCTGCCAAGGCTGGATAGTGAGGTAAAGCTGCCTCCTCCATTTGTTGGAGTAAAGTTTCATCTACTGTCAAATCAAATCCCATATCATTCTCATGGGTAGCGCCTAGGGACAATTTCCCACCTGCAAAAGGAATCAAATCCCACTCCCCCTCGGGCATAACAACAGGGTAAGACCCCTGGTCTTGAGCAAATTGATAGTCTCGGAGTTGTCCTTTTTGAGGACGAACATCTACTTCATAACCCAAGGGTTCTAACAAGTCCTCCAACCAAGCTCCCGTCGCTAGAATAACCTGATCAAACACCTCTCCACCAATCTGATATCCTGATGCTAAAGGTATCAGAGTCACTTTTTCTTTGACCAGCTTGACCTGACTGGCTTCTAGCAGACGAGTCACCAAGAGTTGACCATCTACTCTTGCTCCACCAGAAGCATAGAGCAGGCGGTCAAATCCCTGCAAGCCAGGGAATAGTTCATTTGCTGATGCTGGGTCCAGAATGGCTAATTGCCCTATCAAGGGAGACTCTTCCCTACGCTGGAGGGCTAATTCATAGAGTTCTTCTAACTTAGATTCATCCTTTTTCAAGAGAAAGACTCCCGAACGCTGGTAAAAGTCGATTTCCTGCCCTGATTTTTCTAAATCGGCCAACAAATCCACATAAAAGTCAGCTCCCAAGCGTGCCATCTTGTACCAGGCTTTATTACGGCGTTTTGAAAACCAAGGACTGATAATTCCTGCTGCGGCCTTGGTGGCCTGACCTTGTCCATGATCAAAAACTGTCACCTCTAGGTCACTTTCTTTTGAGAGGTAGTAGGCAGCTGTGACACCTACAATCCCTGCTCCGATAATGGCTACTTTTTTCATTGTTTTCACTTTCTAACTAGATATGGTGGAAAGGATTGGTTGATGCCTGACTAGGTAAGATATCAATAGACCAGCCCTTCTCTGCCTTCCATTGAGTAAGGAGTGCTGCGATTTTTTCCACAAAAAGCACTTCGATATAGTGTCCTGGATCCAATGCCAACAAGCCATCAGACAACATATCCTGAGCTGTGTGATAATAGATATCGCCAGTGATATAGACATCTGCTCCCTTTGCCAAAGCATCCTTATAAAATGACTGCCCGCTACCACCACAGATAGCCACTCTTGAAATAGGCTTCTGCAAATCAGTCTCTTGATAATGCACCATTCGAAGACTATCTAGGCCAAAGACTTGCTTGACATGCTCGGCCAATTCCCCAAAGGTCTGAGGCTGAATATTTCCAATGCGTCCAATTCCACGTTCTGGACCTGTCTCCTGAAGATAAGTCATCTCCTCAATGCCTAGCATCTGACAAAACCAGTCATTGAGACCATTTTCAACGATATCAATATTGGTATGGCTGACATAAACTGCGATGTCATGCTTGATGAGGTCGATGTAAATCTGATTTTGCGGACGGCTGGCTACCAAGTCCTTGATAGGACGAAAAATCGGCGCGTGCTTGACGATAATCAAATCCACTTCCTTTTCAATAGCTTCAGCCACCGTTTCTTCACGAATATCCAGGGCAACCATAACCCTTTGAATATCCTTGTCTAAAGTGCCGATTTGCAGACCACGACTGTCACCCTCCATTGAAAATTCCTGAGGGCAAAAGCCTTCATAAGCTTGTATCACTTCACTTGCTAGCATGGAGAACCTCCTTGATGGCTTGAATTTTATCTATTAGAACTTGACGTTCTTCCAGATTTTTTTCTGGAATTTGTCCGAGGGCAAACTCTAGCTTAACAGCTTCTTTTTGCCATTTTTGGACAAAGACTGGACTGATCTCTTTGGACAAGAAAGGTCCAAAGCGAACATCACTGGCTGATAGCTTCATTTGTCCGGCTTCCACTACTAGAATTTCATAAAATTTACCAGCTTCTTCTAAAATGCTTTCTGCTACAATCTGAAAATCGTTATCTTGCAACCAAATGCGCAAATCATCTTCACGATTATTAGGCTGGAGGATCAAACGCTCTACATTAGCCAGCTTGTCCAAGCCCTCTTCTAAAATCCTAGCAATCAAACGGCCCCCCATACCTGCAATGGTGATGACCGATACCTGATCTGCCTCTTCAAAGGCTGCCAAGCCATTGGCTAAACGAACCTGGATTTTCTCCTTTAAGCCGTGAGCTTCAACATTTTTAACCGCAGACTGATAGGGACCTTCCACAACCTCGCCTGCAATGGCGCTTTTGATTTGGCCTCTCTCGACTAACTCGATTGGCAGATAAGCATGGTCACTCCCCACATCTAGTAAAATGGCCCCTTGGGGAACAAAGGAAGCCACTAATTCTAATCTCTTTGAAATCATCTTTTCTCTCTTTCCAAAACTCTGTTACCTCTTATTATACCATATTTCGGCTGGCAATCTTACGCCTAAAAAACCGCAATCCACAGATGAGTCCACTGAAAAAATAGGTCTCTTACTTTTAATGAAATGAAAACCGAGGAATCTCTCGTCAATTTGAGCGAATTCCTCGGTTATTTTGTATTTATTAAGGTCATAATTCGTTTCATATTGACCACGAAGATGGTTGTGGCTGCCTGT
>CAJNDL010000029.1 GCA_905221505.1 bacterium | reverse complement strand
CAAAAAGCATCTCAAAAAGGTATTACCGAGTTGTAGTACTTTTTTCGAGGCTCTTTTGTCTTGTTCTTGTTTCAATTGACTATAATAAGAATCACAATAAGCTCATTCATAAATGGTTACCTAAAGAAACTAAAAAAACGACTCCTAAAGAAGTCGCATTCATCAAAAATTGGATTAACAACTATCATAAAAAATGCTTGAACTACAAGTCGCCCAGAGAATTTTTTGTTGCTAAAATTTAGCGTTTGTATTTGAACGACAAGTCTAACACAAAGATGTTTTCTTATGTCTATAATTAGCTTTTATTTACTCAAGAAGTTCCAATTAAATTTCTTATAAAAAATTGTATAGCGATTTTGACTATTCTCGCTATGTTCATATAAAATTCCGTATTCTCCGTCACCTAAGTCTTGTAATGAATTATATGCAAATTCCCCACCTTGAATTAGATTATGCTTCAGCCAAGTTAAGTCGCCATTTTTCTCAACACGTGCCAAGTGAACTAGACCATCTTTTCGTTCGCGTCCTGGTCCAGCAGCATTGCTAAGAATAATATACTCTTTCCCATCATGCATAGTATGAATAGCTGACATTTGCACATAGGCATCTTTTACTTCTGGATAACGTTTGATTGTTTTCTCCCAAGTCACTCCACCATCTTTACTAGTAGCAACCTGAAGATCTCCAGTCAAGCCACGCATGAAGAGTTTGACATCCCCATTATTTAATTGAAGAACAGTTGATTCTGTATTTTGAGCGCCACTATTATTCATATTAGACGAGTGGATGACACTATTTCCAACAGGTCGATTATCATTTGGGGCTTCTCCAGCATGCCAAGTTACCCCATGATCATCTGAATAAATTAGACGCGAAGACTGCGAACCACCTAAATGCGAAATACTGTTTGTTGTATAAGCTGGTACCAATATCCGTCCCTTATGCTCACCTGTACGTAATACAATACCTGTTCCAGGACCTGTTCCAAGGAATTTCATCCAATCTTGTCGAATCTCTGGTGTGATATCTTTCGGTGCAGACCATGTTTTACCATCATCATCACTATAAGACATCCATAAATAGCTAGTATTTGCAACTCTAAAAGGATTTTTCGTACTTTGTGCAAAGTAAACATTACCAATTAAATCCTTCCCTTTATACAAATCACCTTTGTCGCTATATCCTAGTTTTTTGGGATTTACTACAACATGATAATCTGTTTTTTGATTTTTAGAATTATAAACTTCACCATTTTCACGAATTGTATAATATCCTTTTTCGCCTGTTTTATATAAAATTTGATAAGTTTTATCCCCTATACGCTCGTATGCTTTTTCAGGTTTAGCAGGCATACCGAATACTGCTTTTCCTTCTGGGAACATATCATAAACCGAAAAGATTCTCTTAGTTTCCGAATCTTGAACTAATACCATATCAATATTTAATGGCGACGGAGCAGTTTTGTCTTTGGCATCTGGATTATCACGAAGATTAGAAATTGTTATTCTATCTCCCCACGTCTCTCCTCCGTCCTGACTTCGACGAACTACCATACCAATATCTCCCCAATCTGAGAATTGTAAACGTCTTTCATCCGCTCCGGCAATTAATGTGCCTTTATCTGTTTTTAGAAGTGCTGGAATTCGGTAAGTATTAATTCCATCCTTATTCAATCCACCATTTACACCACTTACAAAAACTTCCTTCTTCTCTGTAATTTTTGCACTTTCCGATGATTTCACTTCTAAATCCGCTACTTTAAATAACTGACTACGTGTTTTAACTTCTTCAGGCGTCAAGGCACGGTCATATACAGTCAGATTACGAACCTGAAGATTTGATCCCCACATTGTTTGGTTCGCTCTCTTAGTAGCTCCAATCTGAACCTTATTGACATCTGGCATATCTTTAATAAAACGACCAGATTTCGTATTCGTTCTAGATAATACACCATTTACATATAGACGAACTTGTCCATTTGGTTGATCTACTTTCGGTCTTTCCACCGTGAAAGTAACTGAATTCCATTGTCCAGGTTTTACTTTAAGTGGTGCATCTGAGAAACTTCCGTAAAAAAGACTTCCATCAGTTCCGCGAGCTTCTACCATTGCAGTACCTTTATTAACAGACATACTGAAATATTCGTCCCTTTTCTTATCACTTGATACAGAGAAGAGATTATAGAATTGCGGAGCATTAGCATCTGGTTTAAACTCCATATGAATAGTCGCATTTTGAAGATGTTTCAACTTATCTAATTCTTCTGCTAAGTCAACTCTTTGCCCATTTCCAGCATTCGTAGCAAGGTCTTCTTTTTCAAATACAGTTTTAACATTCTTCAAGTCTCTAGCAAAGTAATCACGTGGAGGAAGCACAACGTCATCTGCACTTCTAGTTTTTCCTGGAAGATTATCTGTTTTTTCTCCTCTTCCTTCATTTGATTCTACTGGAAAATTTCTAGAATTTCCCCCTTGATTAATTGGTACTTCTTCTTTCAGACTTTCCTTTTTAATTTCAACTCCATTAACAATTGCTGAAGCTAATTTACTAGAATCTACAGGTCCTGATACAGATGTTCTACTTTCTAAAGTAGTTTCAACCTTATTTACATCAATATTAGTAGTGGTTTCTTGTGCTAATACTGGTGAAATACCAGACAAGACCGAGCCGATAACTATAGAAGCAACTCCGATAGTAAATTTTCTAATACCATATCGGTTTTCACGATTAATAAAACTCTGATTCATATAACCCCTCCGACGCTTTTGCTAAGCGATTTTTTAAAATTTTTGAATTAGTTAAAAAGTTAGCACTGGAAAGCAATTCAACTAATACGATTGCTTATTCTTGATTAATCTATGACTCTCTAAAAGTAATTATTTTATTTCCTAAAAATCTAGATTTTTCTTTATTATACAACAAAACAATATATTTTTCTATAGTGATCTATAATAGATTCTATTTTCAGAAATATTTTTATACTTCTATCTTCTTTAAAAGTACTTTCGACTTCTATAACAAAAAGAGAAATAATATATTCTCCAATGTCATTAAGTTAGGACTAAACTTTCTCCTTCAATAAAGAGTGTAAACGATAAGCCCTGAGCCTTTTGTTTCATATTTTTCTCTTTTCGCTTTACAATTAGCTTGAACACCTTTACTGTATCGCGCTTGGAATTTTTTGAGTATAATCTTCGACGCGCACTCGCATAGCGAGTGGTTTATTTTATATGAACATAAAAGTTCAAAGAACAACTGAAGACAAATTAACTGTCTTTTCGCTTATAAGAAATCATTGCTCCAAGAAGCACTCCTACAAAACCAAATAAGATTGTTAGTAATGAATCAGACTCACCTGCATCTGGTAACTTAGCCTGCTCATTGTTACCTACTTTATTCTCTGATTGGTTTGATTCTGAGTTCTCATTTATAGATAACAATTTAGGTGATGGTGCAAGCTCCTCTTCTTTTTTATCTTTTGTAGCATTTTTAAATAGTGGATTGTCAACAGAGTGTCGGAAAGTCATCGCATAAATACTAGAATTGCTAGTCTCAAAAATAATCTTTCCATCTTTTTGTTCGAATTCAATAGGATGTAGTTTTCCTTCTGGATCTACAGCATAAATATTCTCAACAGAATGATCCGTAGCAAAAGTAACTAGGACTTTTCCGTTAGGCTGAACAGTTCTAGCAGCTGTATCCTTCAATTGAATATCAAATGCTTTATAGTTTAATGAGCTTAGATCACTAACTTGAACTTCTTGAATTTGAACACCTATCACATTTTCCAATACTTCTTCTGAAGCTTGAATTTGCACACTTCCTGCTTCATTTTTAAAAATACGTTGTGAACTAGCAATTCTTGTGATATCTTGTTTCATTGTTGCTTCGTTCTTACTATCTCTATTGTTATCATGCATAGGACTTGCTACCACATTCACTCCGCCTGTGAAGTTCTGTTTTTCAACTGTTGGGGCCGATTCTTCTGCTATTGCTAATGAACCCTTATACTCTGGCATTTCTAGTTTAGAAGATTCAGTGAAAGGAACTCCACCTGTATAGTCTGAAAGATGATGAATCTCAGCATACGAACCATTCACTTTGCCTCTAAACTCTGGCTTAGCTACGGTAGGAGCTGGAGAATCACCTAATGTAAATAGGAAGCCTCTGTACTCTGGAACCTCTGTAACAAGTGAGTCGCCTCCATTCACTCCGCCTCTAAACTCTGGCTTAGCTACGGTAGGAGCTGGAGAATCACCTAATGTAGATAGAACACCACTGTACTCTGGAACTTCTGCAACAAGTGAGTCGCCTCCATTCACTCCGCCTGTAAAGTCTAAAAGATGATGAATCTCAGCATCCGCACCATTGACCCCGCCTGTAAACTCTGGTTTAGCTACGGTAGGAGCTGGAGAATCACCTAATGTAGATAGAACACCACTATACTCTGGAACTTCTGTAACAAGTGAGTCGCCTCCATTCACTCCGCCTGTGAAGTCTGAAATGTGATGAACCTCAGCATCTGCACCATTGACCCCGCCTCTAAACTCTGGCTTAGCTACTGTAGGAGCTGCAAAGTCACCAGATGTACCTAAAATACCAGAATCTTCTTTTCCACTATCTTTTTTTGGATCTAATTTCCCAGCTAAATCCTTATCCGAATCCTTCTTAGAAGGTTCCACTTCTTTATCTTCCACATAGACAGGATCTTTTGGTTGACCCTCAATATAAGAACGAACCCAATCCAGCTGCTCTTTTGATAAGACTAAACCACCACTACGACTTCCTACAACACCATTTTGATGAACTCCAATTAAAGCACCTTTATCATTATAAAGACCACCACCAGACGCTCCAGGTTTCGTACCTCCATAGCTAATTCCCTCTATTCCAGAACCGAAGTCTGTAGTTCCTACTACTTTGCTATCTAAAACTGGACTTAGCTTGTTATCTGGAAAACCATAGACCGAAACTGAATCCCCCTCTGCAACTTTCGAAGATTGTTTTACAACCTCTACAGGAGTTACTTCTTTTACTGCTTCTTTTAACCGAACCAAAGCTAAGTCATTTTTAAATCCAAATACTGAATCTTTCTTATTCCAATAAACAATATCATCATCTGAAAAATTCACAGACTTACCATTCGGTAAAGTTGCTTTATACACTGTATTGGTGCGACCAGATTTAGTAACTACCTCAGAACCTTTAACTGTTAAGAAATTATGAGCGACTGTTAACAGCAAATTTGGTGCAATTAAAGTACCTGACCCCGATCCATCTGGCGTTTGAATGTGTGTTGTAGCATAGAAATTTTCTGAACCATTCGGAGCTTGTAACACCTCTTTACTAGGCACAGGTAAGTTCGATTTACCACTTAAATCAACTTTACCAACTTCCGTTCTAGTAAAGTCAGAGTTAGACTTTGGTATCACATCAGACACCACAGCTCTTATAATTGTATTACCTAAAGCTAACTTACTGACATATTCATCAGACCAAGTAGTATCACTTGCTAGTTTGTTAATTGGCACTCCGTTATAGGATACAACTTTAGCCGTTGGGGAAGTTGCTATTAACTGTTTGAAGTCTGGATTTTGTCTCAAATGAAAATTCAAGCCACTTCCAACAGGACCTTCCTGAACAACCTTATTTGAAATCAAAGGAGTTCCTTTAGTATCTTCCACCCGAAGTAAAACGCGACCTTTTTCTTCACCTTCCAGTAAAGTAGCTCGACCTTTTTCATCAAAACTATACAAAGCACCGTCAATCTCATACTCTACATCTTTTAAAGCTATATGATCTTCATTATAGTAGTAACGGTTTGCACCGTCTATATACCAACCTGTGATAGCATATTTATCAATCATAGACTGAATCCAAGCCTTGTGCTTTTCCGTAAAGAGAGTACCACCCCCAATACGCTCACTCTCAGAAGCGCTTGAAGTGTTAGTTCCGTGCTGGTGGATACCGACTACCTCTCCTTTCTCATTAAACAAAGGAGCACCTGAAAAACCTCCTAAAGCTGAGGAATGATAAGTGACTGCACCACTCTCTTTATTGATACTGCTTACAGTTGTTGAGACTGAATAAGCCTTACCGTCTTTCAATCGAGCTTTATTTTCTTTACTTAAATTTGGAGTAGAAAAATCATTGGGATATCCGACCATAGTGATGCTATCACCCGTAGAAACCTCTTTATCACTCAATTCTCTTGGTGAATCTTCACCACCTGTCATAGCTTCGACAGGTTTTTTAGTGATAACTACTGCTAAATCGTTGCTATAGTCTTTCCCAAAATTCTTCTCATCATACAAATGAATAGAGTCTTTTTCAAGAGACTCGGGTACCCCTGATGTGGGCACTTTGTTACTCTTCTCTGTTTCTGAGTTCATCACAACATAACTACGAGCAGACTCTCCACCACGTAAGACCGCAGACTTATCCTCTTGGTTTTTATCATAGTAGTTATGCGCCACTGTCACCATCACATTTGGTGCAACAAATACCCCACTACCAGAAGCTGTTTGTTTTCCACTTGTTCCACTATCATAAGTAGTATAAGTCATAGCAACACCTTCTGCAGATTTACTATGAACGTCCACATCGTGAATATCACTACCGCCTTGAATGACATCAGCATAAACAACCCCGCCACCAATAACTGGTAACTCTGGTGCAGCTAAGCCAATCACCGCTGATAATGTCAAACAACCAACCAAACCATAAGCTTTGGATTTACGAAATTTCCCTAAACCTTTTAAACACACAAACATACATTACCTCACTTTAACTTTCAAAGTTAATTTATCCAAGTATATTCTAAAAAATAAAATATTACAGTTTCCATTAGCATAACATTCTCTACTTTGATTCTTACAATAAAAATAGCTATAGATTATTTTGTTCCTTTACAAATGCTATTTAAGTACTGTATCTCCAAGAATATAGTTTTTTATAAGATATTATCCTAATCAGAAAAACTAAGTTATACATAAACTTATATATACATTCATTTGCAGCCAAACTGTATATTTTCTTATAAATTATAACACATTTCACAGGCGATTTTCAATGTCTTGAAAGAACTTATACCAAGCTAGATAGCAAAATGAATTGTTTTACACCAAGGTCAAGAAAAAAACTCATACTCAATAAAAATCAAAGAGCAAACTAGGAAGCTAGCCGCAGGCTGCTCAAGACACTGTTTTGAGATTATAGATAAAGCTGACGTGGTTTGAAGAGATTTTCGAAGAGTATGAATTTCAAAGTATATATGAACTATAATCTTTGCTGACTAGACTCTGTACAAAAAGAGAGCTACTAGGCTCTCTCATTCATTATTTTATATACTTAAAAGGAATCTTACTGCCACAGAGCCAATTGTAGACTTGGTCGTTGACAAAAACATTCATAGCTTCATGAGCATACTCTGGCATGATACGATAGGCCTTATCGCAAGTCAGACGATTGTAAATCGCAAACTGGGTAATGGGATAACAAACATCGTCGTCCAAGCCTGTAATCATCTTAACTTCACCCTTGATACGATGGGCAAGATTTTTCACATCGATATAGGCAAGGGTCGCCATGATCTCCTCCTCTGTTTCATGAAAAGGATCGTGGAACTTGAAATAACGGAAAAGTTCATCATAAGCCTCGCTAGTATTACCAATCTCAAGCACCCGTCTGAAGTCTGACAAGAAAGGATAGATGGCAACTGTTTTCTCAATTCGAGGATTGAGTGCTGCTGCAACCAATGCTAGAGCACCACCTTGTGAGGCACCATAGCTAGAAAGTCGCTCCTCATCAACCTCAGGTAGACTAGCAATGATTTCAACCAACTGGTAAATATCCAGATAAATATCCTTATAAAAGAGGTGATCCCGACCTTCCACAGCACCACGAATGATATGCCCCTTCACCGTATTTCCTAGAGGAGAACGCAAACCGTCTTGCGAGTAGCCCGACTGGCCCCTCACATCCATGGAGACAACACCGTAACCAGACACGGTATAGGCCAGCATGTCAGCCCAGTCCCAGCCACGTCCCATATAACCATGGAAATGGAAAATTATTGGGACTTTACCCTCACTCTTTGGAAGAACGACGCGTGCATAGACTTTGCCTGCATTGGTTCCTTCAAAGCTTAACTCATAGCACTTGACTTGAGGAAGGTGGAAATCTCTTTCCTCCAACTGGTAGGCTGGAAGAGTTGAAACTTTTTTCACTTCCTTATCCCAGAAAATATCAAAGTCTTCTGGCACCTCATCCCTGCCTTTATAGGTCTTAATTTCTTCTAGCAAAGCTGGATTTTTCATAGCATACTCCTTTTGTTTTGTAATCGCTACCACAACTGTAACATATCTGAGAAATCAATGCAATAAAGAAGGGTAAATAGAAAATGAATTTAGATTTTCTTACTTTTAGGATTGTGGATTGAAAGTAGTTTTAGAAACGAAAAAAGAGCATTTTCGCTCTTTTTATCCTATTCAATCTTATTTTGTTGCTTCTTTCTTTTGGAAAGTGGTTTGGTAATTTACTTTAATCGTTACTGTCATGTGAGAGTCCTCATTTCTTTTTGATGACTCTAGTATAAGGGTCAAACCTGAAAGCTAGCTTAAGTTTTTCTTAGAGAAAGCTTAATCTAAATGTTCTTTCTTTTCCAGATGAAGGGCAATCATGCGCCACTCCGGATCCTCTTGCCAACCTTCGATAGAACTAATGTAGCTAGCAACCTTTCTGGCTTCTTCTAAAATCGGAAAATCTTCGATAATATCGGCCACTTGGAACTCTGGAAGCCCTGACTGTCTGGTTCCAAAAATCTCACCTGAACCCCTCATTTTCAAATCTTCCTCCGCAAGGACAAAACCATTGGTCGTTTCTGTCATGATGCGCATGCGGTCTTTCCCAGAATCCGTCTTGGGATTGGCAACGAGAACAGCATAGGACTGCTTATCTCCCCGACCAACACGACCTCTGAGCTGATGAAGCTGGCTCAGCCCGAAGCGATCGGCATCCATGATAATCATGACAGTCGCATTGGGAACATTAACCCCGACCTCGATAACCGTCGTCGAAACCAGAATATCCGTCTTTGTCTCTTTGAAATCCTGCATAATCTGGTCTTTTTCATCATTCTTCATCTTACCATGTAGCAGAGCAACCTCAACCTTGCCAGCAAAATGAGCTGTCAGCTCCTCAGACAATGCAATGGCATTTTTCAAATCCAGAGCTTCTGATTCTTCAATCAAGGGAGAGATAACATAGGCTTGAGAACCTTTTTGGATTTCTCCCTCTAACCAGATCAAGACCTGAGGCAGCTGCTCATGCTTAATCCAGCGCGTCACAATAGGCTTCCGCCCTGCTGGCATCTGATCGATAATGGAAACATCCATATCGCCAAAGGCTGTGATGGCCAGCGTCCGTGGAATGGGAGTCGCCGTCATCATGAGAACGTCAGGATTGTCTCCTTTTTCCCGTAAAATACGCCTTTGCCCCACACCAAAACGGTGTTGCTCATCGATGATAATCAATCCAAGACGAGCATAATCCACCCCATCCTGAATCAGAGCATGGGTTCCGATAATCAAATCAGCCTCACCCTTAGCAATGGTCTCCAAAACTTCTCTTTTTTCTGCAGCTTTTAAGGAACCTGTTAAGAGAGCCAGTTTCAAGTCCGGAAAAAGACCCTTCAAACTCTCAAAATGCTGCTCTGCTAGAATCTCTGTTGGCACCATGAGGGCTGCTTGGTAGCCAGCCGTCACCGCCGCAAACATTGCCAAACCAGCGACCACCGTTTTTCCGCTCCCCACATCCCCTTGCAGGAGACGATTCATGTGGTGGTCAGACTTCATATCAGTTAAAATTTCCTGTAAACTCTTTTCCTGAGCTTGTGTCAGGGCAAATGGCAGACTTTCTTTAACCGCCGACACTTTTTCCTGAGACCAATCCAGAACCAGACCACTTCCTTGAACTCTATTTTCAGACTTGAGCGTCTGCAATTGCATTTGGAAATAAAAGAGTTCCTCAAACTTGATACGGCGAAGGGCCTGCTTGTATTCAGCCAAATCCTTTGGAAAATGCATAGCGCGAACAGCCTGGCAACGGGACATGAGTTTGTATTTATCAAGTAAAGACTGGGGAAGATTTTCCTCAATCAAGAGGTCCAACCCCTGATCAAAGGCCGTCTTGATAACCTTGACCAGACTGGCCTGACTGATTCCCTGAGCCAGACGATAGACAGGTTGGAGGTCATCTTCCACCTGAGCCAGAACCTTCATCCCTGTCAAACTTGCCTTGGCGCGGTCCCATTTTCCAAATACAGCCAGGGTTGCTCCCAGCTCTATCTTATCAGCCAGATAGGGCTGATTAAAGAAATTCACCGCAAAAACGACTTCTCCCTGTTTGAGGCTAAAGCGCAAACGATTGCGCTTAAAACCATAATATTGGACACTGGCTGGAGTCACGACTTGACCAGACAGAACCGCCTTTTCACCGTCTTCCAGCTCCAGCACTTGCTTGGTTTTGAAATCTTCATAACGGAAAGGAAAGTAGAGCAAGAGGTCTTGCAAGTTTTCAATTCCTAGTTTGGCGTATTTTTCTGCTGACTTTGGTCCCACACCAGGCAAGACATGCAAGGGTTGATGTAGATTCATGCTCCACTCCTTTCTTTTCTAATAATATTCTCTCGGAATGCGGTCACTGAGGAGACAAACCACTTCATAGTTAATAGTCCCACGGTAGGTCGCTACCTGAGTTGCTGTGATTTCCTTGTCCCCGTTGGAACCAATTAGTGTAACTTTTGTTCCCAGCGGATAAAGTTTAGGCAGACGAATGGTAATTTGGTCCATAGAAACCCGACCGACGATTTGGCAAGCTTGGCCATCTACTAAGACAGAGAAATTCTGCATGTCTCGTGTCCAACCATCCGCATAGCCGATTGGCACCGTCGCGATGACTTGCTCGCTATCCGCCTGATAGGTCGCTCCATAGCCCATGCAAGCTCCAGATGGAACTGTCTTGACATGAACCAGGGCAGATTCCAAAGTCAAGGCTGGTTTCAAGTCATAGGGCAAGTCCAAGACTTCTCCACTTGGGTTAAGACCATACATAGCATCTCCCATACGGACCGCATTGAAAATAGTCTCTGCATGCCAAAGAGTCGTTGCCGAGTTGCTGGCATGAACCAACTCTGGAACTTCTTTCATACTGGCCAAAATAGTTTTAAACCGTTCTAACTGCTGATTAAAGTAGGTATCTGATTCCTCATCTGCAGTCGCAAAGTGGGTAAAAATCCCTTCAACGCGAGCACCATGTTGTTGAAGCAAGTCTTGAGCCTGATCAGTCTCACTGGCATCTCGGAAACCAATCCGTCCCATTCCTGAGTCAATCTTGAGGTGAACAGTCAAGCCTGATAGGTCTGCTTCCTTAACTAAGAGTGCTTGAATCCACTCTAGCCCAGCCACTGTCAAGGTAATGTCGTATTCTTTAGCTAGAGCAACAGCTTCGATGTCAGAAACTCCTAAAATAAGGATTTTCTTGCTGAGTCCAGCCTGTCTGAGTTCAATGGCTTCATCTATATTCGAAACGCAAAAACCATCAACATCATCTTGAATCGCCTTGGCAACGGCAACAGCCCCATGCCCATAGGCATTGGCCTTGACAACCGCAAATTTAAGCGTTCCTTCAGGGATATGAGCCCCCATTTGTTGAATGTTTTGTCGAATAGCTCCCAGATGAATCAGAGCCTTGGTTGGTCTATGTGGACTAGCTTTCATGATTTTCCTCCAAAATGACACTGGCTGTCACAAACTGATCTGTATGGCTGATAGACAGCCAAATCTTTCCTGAAAATGGTGCCTGACTAAAATAAGGCGCCCCGCGTTCATTGTTCAAGACTTCTAAATCCTGAAAACTGAGCTTGCCAATGCCCGTTCCCATAGCCTTGGAAAAGGCCTCCTTAGCCGACCAGCGACCAGCCAAATATTCCATTTGTCTGCGCCCTTTAAGACTGTTAAACCGTTCCATTTCCTTAGCTGTCAGCACGCGCTTAGCAAATCCTTCATGTCGTGTAACTGCGCTTTCTATCGAAGCTAATTCTTCGATGTCAATTCCGTGTCCAACTATCATTCTCATCAAAAGGAGTTGAGATTCCCCAACTCCATCCTTTTCACTTATTTTGTCAAGGTAGCATAAATCTCTTCTACCAAAGCCTCTGTATTTTCCCAACCTAGGCAAGGGTCTGTAATAGAGCAACCAAAGACCTCTGGTTGATTTTGACGACCATCTGCTAGGTAGGATTCAATCATAAAGCCTCGAACTGTCTTTTTGATTTTCTCGTTCCAATCACGATTTTGCAAGGTCTGGCGAACAATGCGAATCTGCTCCATATACTGCTTGCCTGAGTTATCATGGTTGGTATCAATGAGGATAAAAGGATTTTCAAGTCCCATTGTCTCATAACGTTCAATGGCATTTAGCAGGGTTTCATAGTAAAAATTAGGCTCATTTTTTCCATATTCATTGACTGCGCCACGAAGGATGACGTGGGCCAAAGGATTACCTGAAGTCTCAACTTCTTGGCCATGGAAGAGGAAGGTCTGTTTGTTTTGAGCAGCATAGATACCGTTAAACATAACCCCAAGATTCCCAGAGGTTGGATTTTTCATCCCGACTGGTGCATCAATTCCTGAAGCCACAAAGCGATGCTCTTGGTCTTCCACAGAACGAGCCCCTACAGCATGGTAGCTGACCAAATCATCTACCAAGACCAAATTTGACGGATAAAGCATCTCATCTGCCGTTGTCAAACCAGTCTCTGTAATCACGCGATAGTGCAACTGGCGCACAGCCTGCAAGCCATTGATTAGACTCGGAGCCTTTGAAGTATCTGGCTGGTGAACCAAACCTTTATAACCATCTCCGTTTGTACGAGGTTTAGCAGTATAAACACGCATAACCATGAAAATCTTGTCCGACACCTTCTTTTGCAAGGCGGATAAACGGCGGGCATATTCCAAGACAGCTTCTTCATTGTCAGACGAGCAAGGACCAATCACCAGAAGGATACGGTCATCTTCACCTGAAATGATGTCTGCCAATTCTCTGTCACGACGCTCCTTTAGTCGCAATGCTTCCGCAGACAATTGGGTTTCTGCCTTGATTGCTTCAATATCGATTTCTTGACCTTTTTCAATAAATGCCATCTTATTCTCCTAACGTTTGGTAGATCTCTCTGACAAGGGCTTCCGTGTTTTCCCAGCCAAGGCAAGGGTCTGTGATAGACTTGCCAAATACTTCTGGTTCGTTTTGACGGCCGTCTTCTAGATAAGACTCAATCATAAAGCCACGAACGTACTGCTTGATTTTTTCATTCCAATCACGGTTAATCAAGGTCTGGCGGACAATTCGAATTTGGTCCATATATTGCTTACCAGAATTGTCATGATTGGTGTCGACGATGATAAAGGGATTTTCCAAGCCCATTTTCTCATACTGGGCAATGGTATCTATCAAATTATCATAGTAGTAGTTAGGAATATTCTTACCATACTCATTAATCGCTCCACGAAGAATGGCGTGCGAAAGAGGATTACCAGTTGTTTCCACTTCTTTTCCTAGGAAAAGGAAGCTTTGTTTGTTTTGAGCAGCATAAATCCCATTAAACATGACATTGAGATTTCCAGAGGTTGGATTTTTAAAACCAGTCGCGAAATCTGCCCCACTGGCCACAAAGCGGTGTTGCTGGTCTTCAACTGAACGGGCACCAACCGCCATATAAGAAATCAAATCATCTACAAGCGGAAGATTTTCAGGATAAAGCATTTCATCAGCCGTTGTCATACCTGTCTCTGTGATGACACGATAGTGAAGATGGCGCACAGCTTTGATTCCGTTGATGAGACTTGGCGCTTCTGTCGCATTAGGCTGGTGAATCAAGCCCTTGTAACCATCTCCGTTAGTACGGGGTTTGGCTGTATAAACGCGCATAACCATAAAGATACGGTCTGCTACTTCTTCTTGCAAAGCTGCCAAACGCTTAGCGTACTCAAGGACAGCTTCTTCATTGTCAGATGAGCATGGCCCGATTACCAAGAGAATCCGTTGGTCTTCTCCACGTATAATGGCTTCTAGCTCTTGATCGCGCTGTGATTTTCTCTCCAAAGCTTGGCCTTCTAATTTTGATAAGGCACGAACTTCTTCAATATTAATTTTAGGACTTTTTGCTGTAAATACCATAACTCATCTCCTTATAAATCAAACGGATACCAAGCAAAAATTTACTTTTCACAAGGTATCCGCCTCTAAACTATCTCATTTTATTGTCTTTTACCGTGACAGTTTTTAAACTTCTTACCAGAACCACATGGGCAAAGCTCATTCCGTCCAATCTGGCTCAAATCCAAATCTTCTGGAATATTTGCTTGGTGGGCAGCGATATTGCGAGTCGCTGTTGTACTGATATGGTGTTCTGCTTGTGGTCTTTCTTGTTCATGAATTTGTGCTTTCATCATCAAACGTGTCACATCAAACTCAATCGAACCAATCATATCATTAAACATACGGAAACCTTCTGCCTGATACTCAACAACTGGGTTGTTCTGAGCATAGCCACGAAGTCCAACCGCATTACGCAATTGATCGAGGGCATCGATATGATCTGTCCACTTGTTATCTACCACTCGTAGAATCAAAACTTTTTGGAATTCTTTAACTGCTTCTTCATCACGTAGTTTTGAAACCTGACTATCGTAAACTTGCAAGGCACGTTGGAAGAGCTCTTCCTTAATGGCCTTATCAGACAAGCCTGACAAGTCTTCGATTGAAATCGAATCTTCTGGAAGCAAGTTGTACTTAGCAAAGTTCAAAATTGCCTCTAGTTTTTCATCTTGTTTGGCACGCGCATGACCATCAACGACACGACCAATCGTACGTTTGATCATAGCCTGAATTTCAGGTGCCAAGTCACGGTCTGCAGTGATGACATCGTAACGTTGAGCGTAGATAATCTCACGTTGTTCACGCATGACATCATCGTATTGAAGGACTTGTTTACGAGTATCGTAGTTATTTCCTTCGACACGTTTTTGCGCTGCTTCAACCTGACGTGTCAACATACGAGACTCAATCGCCTCTTCAGACATGTTCAAGCGTTCAAAGATTCCCTTCAAGCGTTCAGAACCAAAACGTTTCATCAAATCATCTTCAAGAGATAGGTAGAATTGTGACTCACCTGGATCTCCTTGACGACCTGAACGTCCACGAAGCTGGTTATCGATACGACGACTTTCATGGCGTTCTGTACCAATAACACAAAGTCCACCCAATTCGCGAACCCCTTCACCAAGCTTGATGTCAGTACCACGACCGGCCATGTTGGTTGCGATAGTAACAGCACCACGTTGACCAGCATTCATGATGATTTGAGCTTCTTTATAGTGGTTTTTGGCATTCAAGACTTCGTGAGGAACACCAGCAGCGACCAATTTCTTAGAAATATAGTCACTAGTTTCAACCGCTACTGTACCAACCAAGACAGGCTGACCCTTTTGGTAACGAGCCTTAACGTCTTCGACAACCGCTTTAAACTTAGCTTCAATGCTAGCAAAAAGTAGGTCTGGATGGTCAATACGTTGAACAGGACGGTTTGTTGGGATTGGAATAACACGAATGTTGTAAATTTCACGGAATTCTTCTTCCTCAGTCTTACCTGTACCCGTCATACCAGACAATTTCTTGTACATACGGAAAAGGTTTTGGTAAGTGATTGAGGCAGATGTCTTGGTCTCATCCTGAATTGGCACACCTTCTTTGGCTTCAATAGCTTGGTGCAAGCCATCAGAATAACGACGACCTTCCATGGTACGACCTGTAAATTGGTCGACAATCAAGATTTCTTGCTCTTCGCTGACCACATAGTCAATATCGAGGAGCATGATGTAGTTGGCACGAAGGGCGTTATCGATAAAGTGAGTCAAAGCCACGTTTTCGATGTCATAGAGGTTTTCAAGTTTGAAGTAGCTTTCAGCCTTGTCGATCCCTGAATCAGACAAACCAATAGTCTTAGACTGCACATCGATGATGTAGTCGTCTTTGTCCAAAGATTTTACATAGTGGTCTGCCATGTGGTAGAGCTGACTGGTTTCAACCGCATTAGCACCTGATACGATCAATGGCGTACGAGCCTCGTCAATCAAGATAGAGTCAACCTCATCGACCAAGGCATAGTTTAGCGGACGTTGTACCATGTTTTCAGCACGGACGACCATGTTGTCACGAAGGTAGTCAAACCCGATTTCTGAGTTGGTTGAGTAAGTAATATCACACTCATAGGCTTCTTTTTTCTCCATTGGAGATTTAGCGGCCAAGTTAATCCCTACTGACAAACCAAGCCATGAGTACAATTCCCCCATCTCAGTCGCGTCACGTTCTGACAGGTATTCATTGACCGTAACTACGTGAACCCCTTTGCCTGAAAGGGCGTTAAGGTATACCGGCATAGTCGCAGTCAAGGTTTTCCCTTCCCCTGTACGCATCTCTGGCACGTCACCATGGTGAAGAACGATTCCCCCCATAACCTGAACCTTATATGGGAAGAGACCTAGGACACGTTTAGCACCCTCACGGACAACCGCAAATGCTTCATAAAGCAACGAATCCAGTGATTCTCCATTTTGATAACGTTCTTTAAATTCAACTGTTTTTGCTTTTAGTTGGTCGTCAGTCAAAGCAGCCATTTGGTCTTCATATTTGAAAACCTTGTCAGCCATCTTTTCCAGACGACGGATTTCTCCTTTATCATTTTCGATAATTGTTTTTAAAATATTAGCCATGTTTTTCCTTACTTTAAATTCCGAATATTTTAGAATGTTCTTTTAATTTTAGCACAATTACTGATTATTTTCAAGGAAGAATCCCCATTTTGAAAAGGAAAAAGAGGCTAGTTTCCAAGCTAACCTCTCTGACTTTTATGATACTTTAATTGCCAAAAATCGGCAAAATCGCAAATAGGATAAATAGATTAATCCAAAGAGAAAAACAGCAGATCAATCCAAAAACAAAGAGACTGACTTTCTTGGACAGCAAGGCCATCAAAATCGACAGAATTCCAAAAACTAGTAAAACTTTCTGCATGATTAAGAGGTCAATCTTTCCCCCCAGAATCGGACTGCCCCAAGGAAGAAAGAAGAAAGTAATCCAGATCAACAGAACTAAACCAATATAGACCTTAGAATAGCGTGTAATAAATGATTTTAGATGTGCCATAAGCTACCTCCTAAGCTTGTATATCTTTTGAATACTGTATATGCCCATTTTCGACAAATAATACCTCTGTACAAAGATCTGAAATATCTTCCGATATGTGCGATGTCAGGATAACCAAACCATTTTCTTTTTTCAGATAAGATAAAATGACCTGTTTTGTCAACCTCACACTCTTCTCATCTAAAGCATTCATAGGTTCATCGAGAAAGAGTATAGATGGTTCGGCAATAAAGGCTTGAATCAAGGCCATTTTTTGCTTCGTTCCTAAGGATAAATGACGGTATTCAATGTCTTCAAATTCCTGTAAATCATAATATTGAATCCAATCGGCAATTCTTTTTTCAGTAATTTCAGATGAAAAATACCTTAACAATCGCAAATTTTCTCTCAGAGATAAATGAGATAAAAACTCAACTTTTTCAATTAAAATCCCTGCATCCTGAATATAATGATTTTTTATCCCGTAGACTTTCCCGTCTTGAAGAACTTTTCCTTTATCAAGCTTAATATAACCAGCAAGTATCTTTAAAAGAACTGTCTTACCAGATCCATTATCACCTTTAAGACCGTAAATATTTCCTGATTGAAAGACCAGATTTAACTCATTTAAAATAGGTCTTTTCCCGTAATTTTTCTGTCCATTTATAATTTCAAGTCTCATCGTTTATCCTTTCTTAAACGACTCTTCTAACCGACTAACAATCAAAAGAACTAATAGAGTTAAGAGTCCTAAATATACTATTACAATATAATCCATCATCCATTCTTGTCCCACAAATGCTAAAAAATATAGAAAAAACGAAAAGCCAGCGCCTACACTAATAAGTGCTATCAGATAAGACAGTAACAAATACAACATCATTAACTGAGCAAGTAAAAAGAAGAGAGCAACTGTTTTAAAATGAATTCCTAGAGGAAGTAAACCAAGAAACCAGACAAATAAATCTTGAATAAAAAATTTAGAAATGACAACCAATCGTTTCCTTGTATAATCGAAAAAGGAGGTTGATTGATAGCGAATCAAGTGATGGTAATGGTCTGCCAAATCACTTTCAAACAAAATGACTGAGAGCCATCCTAGCATGAAAAGCGAAAGGTTTAACAAGAGTTTGGGGATTTCTAAATTCGCTTCAGAATAGTCATTATAGGAAAAGATTGAAATCAATTCCCTCTTGAAAAAGAGAAAAATATCCTGCTTTTGAACCGCTATTGACAATAGATAGTTGGTCAAAATCATCATCAGAGCTATACGAAGTAGTAAAACACTCTTTCTCTTTAGCCAAATATTGTTAAAATTCTTAAACATTATCTTCATATTTTTCAAGCACCATATAAGAGACGATGTAAAGGATGTAAGGAGTAAAGAGTTTCATCAAACTTACATCCCCATAGCTAGCTTGCATCAAACTCGTCATAGGAACCATATAGTGAGGCAAGGCACTATAGAGCAACATAGAACCAAGCCAAAGAAACATCAAATAGGCGATTGCCGAACGAGTCACATTCCCTAAATAATCAACTATTTTTAAAAAATAGACCGTATTGATGAAGATACCGATTAGAAGGACACCTATAAAAAACAGATAACTTTTTATCTCTCCATCCAAGAGCCTTTGTAAACTACTTCCATCAGAAAATAGAGAATTCCATTCCAGAGGCGAAAAAGTCCCAAAGAAATAGGTTATGATTGCAATTATCAGCACAGTCACTAAATATATCACACAAGGGATACTTGCAAGTTGAAAAGTCAACTTTCTTTTTAACCGTTGATAACTTACTTCTCTTCCAATACTCAATCGTAAAACTTTATTTTTCAGCTGAATATATTGAAAACCTAGCAAAGAAATGATAATTGGAATAATAAATGATTGATAAAAACCTAAATTGAACTGGAGAATACGAAAATCTAAAGCTGATTTTAATAAGTCATTTTTAATTGCTTGTCCATCGAATTTGGCTAGGTCAGGTGCATGAATATCAAAAAAGAAATAAGTCATCAAAAAATCACGATAAACCAAAGCAAGAAAAATCAAAGTAAGCAAGACATAAACAAATTTATTCCTTGCCAAAGTTAAGAGAGGAATCTTCATAAACTACCTCCTATCAATAAAAACCATATAAATCAATGCCTTCCACCCTTAGACTTTCCTAACTCCTTTCTTAGTCTAAGCATTTTTTTGAAACAGAAATAAGTTAACCTATTCATACCAATAGCTAGCAGAATAAAAAGAAACCAAATGCCCCATAACTTGATATCTGTCAAATTTCTCAAGACAATATTGAAAAACAGAACTGAAATAACTGTCCAAGCAAGGCTAAAAAGAGCATAGAGGGGGATGTAAAACCAGTAAAAATAGTAAAAAATTGGGAAAAATTTACTATCTCTATTGTCCTTTTCAATCCAGCTGAAAAAGTAAAACCAGGGAAATAAGATTATCAATTTAAACAAATGTTTCATCACCATCCCCCTCTCTTTGATAGCGCTTTCTTTACCTTCATTCTATCAAAAAAATCTGGAAATGTCATTCCAGATTCTACTTTTTTATTTACGTTTTCTTGCGATGAGATGGATTGGAGTTCCCTCAAAGACAAAGGCCTTGCGGATTTGATTTTCCAAGAAACGCAGGTAAGAAAAGTGCATGAGTTCTTCTTCGTTGACAAAGATAACAAAGGTTGGTGGTTTGGTTGCCACTTGGGTCGCGTAGAAAATCTTGAGTCGTTTTCCTTTGTCTGTCGGTGTTGGATTGATAGCAATGGCATCCATAATCACATCGTTCAAGACAGCTGATGGAATACGTGTGTTTTGGCTTTCACTGATTTGCTTGATCATTTCAGGCAGCTTGTGAAGACGTTGTTTAGTCAAAGCTGATACAAAGATAATCGGGGCGTAAGGCAGGTATTGGAACTGCTCACGGATATCTTCTTCCCAGTTTTTCATAGTGTGGTTGTCTTTTTCAAGTGTATCCCACTTGTTAACCACGATAATCATCCCTTTACCAGCTTCATGGGCAAATCCTGCGATACGCTTGTCGTATTCACGGATACCTTCTTCCGCATTGATAACCATCAAGACCACATCCGAGCGGTCAATCGCACGCATGGCACGCATGACAGAGTATTTCTCGGTATTTTCATAAACCTTACCAGACTTACGCATACCAGCTGTATCAATCATGGTAAACTCTTGACCATCTGTATCTGTAAAGTGGGTATCAATGGCGTCACGTGTTGTTCCAGCAACTGGACTGGCAATGACACGGTCTTCTCCCAAGATAGCATTGATCAAGCTTGATTTTCCAACGTTTGGACGACCAATCAAGCTAAACTTAATCACATCTGGATTTTCTTCTTCATATTCATTTGGAAGATTTTCTACGATGGCGTCTAGCACATCCCCTGTACCGATACCGTGGACAGATGAGATAGGCAGTGGTTCACCCAAACCGAGGGCATAGAAATCATAGATATCATTTCGCATCTCAGGGTTATCCACCTTGTTAACTGCGAGGATAACTGGTTTGTGGGTCTTATAAAGCTTACGGGCTACGTATTCGTCCGCATCGGTAATTCCTTCCTTACCAGACACAACAAAAACGATAACATCTGCTTCTTCCATAGCAATTTCTGCCTGGTGCTTGATTTGTTCCATGAAAGGAGCATCGACATCATCGATTCCTCCTGTATCAATCATGCTAAAAGAGCGATTGAGCCACTCACCCGTCGCATAGATACGGTCACGTGTCACTCCTTCGACATCTTCTACAATGGAGATTCGCTCACCAGCGATCCGATTAAATAGGGTTGATTTCCCAACATTGGGACGTCCTACAATGGCAATAGTTGGTAGGGCCATAATTTCTCACTTTCTACAATAACTTCTTCTGTTCAAGATTTTTTCTAGTTGAGCTTGGTTCAGCTTGACCAAACTGTTCGGCTAGGCGCTGACTCCAACTTGTAGTCGCACGCGCCCCAGCATAGTCTGCCTGTACACGGTCATAAGCCTCAATCACATCAACTGTCTGTTCCTGATATTCTTCCTCAAATATCACTTGATTCAATGGCAAGCGAGGTTTGACTTCATGTTCTTCATTTGGAAGACCCAGTGCCATCCCAAAAACTGGATAAGTATAGTCAGGTAGGTTAAAAAGCTCTGCCACTTCTTCTGACTTGTAACGAACCAAGCCAATGATAACACCACCATAGCCCAAACTTTCAGCCGCCAGCAGGGCATTTTGACCAGCAAGAGCCGCATCGACCGAACTAATCAAGAGACTTTCTACACCTTGAGGTTGGAAGGTGTCGGTATGAAGCTGAGCTCCCTTTTCTGCTCGGTTCAAATCTCCAACAAAGAGAAGGAAAACAGCAGACTGGCGAATGGCTTCTTGAGGCACCAACTCATACAAGGCATCTTTCTTTTCTTGACTTCGCACCACAATCACAGAGTAGGATTGAAAATTCTTCCAAGACGAGGCCATCTGAGCTGCTGTCAGGATTTCAGTCAAGTCCTCCTGAAGGATGACTTGCTCCTTAAATCTTCGCACAGACTTATGAGCTTTCATCAGTTTAATCGTTTCTGTCATCGGCGGTTCACTCCTTCTAAACGAGTCTCCTCAGCCAAGTAACGGATGCGTTCCATGACCCGTCTAGCTTCCCAGGTTTCGTCATTTCCTTGTTTCCCTTTAGCAAAATGCTGCTCCAAATCTTCAAAGTTGAAGTTGGATGTGAAAAAGGTCGGTAAATTTTCCTGCATCCGATATTGGAGAATGACTTGTAGGATTTCATCCCGCACCCAAGCTGTTGATTGCTCGGCACCAATATCATCTAAAATCAGGACTTCAGAAAGCTTAATCTCATCCACCAAGGTCTTGACATTGCCATCACCGATAGCATTTTTGACATCGATGACAAAGCTAGGATAGTGGAGGAGGGTTGATGAAACACCACGTTTTTCTGATAAATCATGAGCCAAGGCAGCCACCATGAAACTTTTACCCACACCAAAGTCTCCATATAAGTAAAGACCTTTTCGAATAGCTGGATATTGCTCTACGAAGGCTAATAGCTTTTCAAAAACTGGCAAGCGCCCCAAATCATCCAAGTCTACTTGAGCCAAACTAGCTTTCTTGAGACTGGCTGGCAGATTGATTAACTTGAGACGGTTCTTAATAGCCGCTTCTTTTTCTGCTGCGATTAGTTCAGTAGTTTCTTCATAAGAAACATCCGCATAACCATGATTCATAACCAAAATAGGCTTGTATCCTTTGGCAATATAATCTGTATCACCACGGAGAAACTTGTCACGCTCGGTGATGTATTGATTAAACTTGGAGATACTGCGATTCAATTCCTCTGGGCTGAGGGATTCTTGCTGGATAAAGGCCGCAACATCAGGGTCCTTCATGATTTTCTGGACCAAATCTTGATAATGAAAACGGCTAGGTTGACGCTTGAGTACGTCTCCGACACTTTCCATCTAATCTCCTCCTTTTTCTAATCGAGCTAATAGTTCTTGTTTCTTACGTTCTAATTCCAGACGAGTTTCCTCGCTGGTTTCATTTTTATAATCTGGATTGCTCCACTTGGGTACATTGGACTTGGCAGGACTGGGGTTACTGGTTTTTTGAGCCTGACTCTTCTGCCCACGTTCACGGATGCGCAAGACTGCCTCTTCTGCCGAATGAATCTTTTGATAGGCGTAATCATTGGCCACCTTCATGGCATATTTCTCGTTGATATTTGCCGAATCCACTTTATTAAAGGTCAATAAGAGAATAATATTGATGACTTCGTCCAGCAAGCCCAAGCCAGCCATCTGTTGCAAAAGTTCTCTTTCTGTTTGGGTAATAGTTCCCTTGCGTGTTTGCTTGATTTCTGCCAAGAACTGCAGGGCAGTTTTACTTTTGGCTTCTTTTATAATGGTCGCTTCCTTAGGACTAAAGTCAGAGGAAACAGGTTTTTGAGCAATTTTTTCCCGCATACGTTTGGTTGAAATAACCTGGGAAACAGCTGTTGACTTGGCCAATTGATAGGTTTCAAACCAAGTCCACTTCTTTTCTTCTGCAATAGCAAACAGGTTCAATACATCGGACTGCTCATCCGCAAAACGCAGTCCATCTCGAGCCATGAGCTGACGAAAATGGTCCAAGTCAAAATCATTGGCCACTTTCTTCTTAAAACCAAGATCTTCTTGACTTCCCAGTTCTGGCAAGTCTGGAAAGACTTGATTGAGGGAGACAGGTATTTCTTCTCCCTCAGCATTTTCAACTTTCAAATCCTCCACAGCTGCATCGCCAATTTTTTTCTCCAAAAGTCTGCGATAAACAGGATGCTCCAAAAACTCTTGACTCGAGAGAGGGGCATGGATAGCTAGCTGATAAACGTCCCCCTTTTGATAGAGGGTCAAAAGATTGAAAGCAGATAGGATTTTCAGGGATTTTATCAGTCTATCCATCCCAAAATTGAGATGATTGAGAATACTTGAAAAAAGATATTCCTTTTTGCTATTATCCCAAAAACTGATCGTATAAAGATAAAGGCTCAGTGCCTCCTGACCGATAATCGGGAGGTAGCACTGTACCAGAGATGAGGTATCTTGCGACACCCGATTATTCTTTAGATAAGAAAAACGGTCAATTGGCTTCATTTATCTTTCCTTTTTCTTTTTAGAGGACTGGGTGATTTGTTGGAGCAGGCTCTCTAACTCACTGACATCCTTAAAACTACGGTAGACACTGGCAAAACGCACATAGGTAATCTCGTCCAGTTCAGCCAACTCCTCCATGACAAGCGAACCAATGTCCTCACTTTGAATTTCATTTTCATTTCGACCACGGAGTTTCTGTTCGATACGATTGACTACCATGTTGATTTCATCACTTGACACAGGACGTTTCTGGGCTGAGCGGATAATCCCATTAAAGATTTTATCTCTGGAGAACTGTTCTCGCGTGCCATCTTTTTTAACAACCACTAAGGTTCTTTCTTCTACCCGTTCGTAGGTTGTAAAACGATGTTGGCATTCATCGCACTCACGTCTTCTACGAATGGTGTTCCCTTCTTCTGCTTGGCGACTATCAATAACACTTGACTTGGTAGCCCCACATTTTGGACAACGCATCCTTTCCCTCCTTATCGTTTTCTTTTCATTATACCATTTTTTAAGCGATTCCCAAAACAATTCTTCTTTTTGCTTGACAAGTTTTTTGTTTTGTTGTATTATTTAATTAAGACAAAAGGATAAAAGAAAGGAGACCAAGATGTCCTGGACATTTGACAACAAAAAACCCATTTATTTACAGATTATGGAGAAAATCAAGCTTCAGATTGTCTCCCATGCACTGGAACCCAATCAACAACTTCCAACCGTGAGAGAGCTGGCGAGCGAGGCTGGTGTCAATCCCAACACCATCCAAAGGGCCTTGTCAGACCTCGAACGAGAAGGATTTGTTTACAGCAAGCGAACAACTGGACGATTTGTAACTGAGGATAAGGAACTGATCGCCCAATCGCGCAAACAACTATCAGAAGAAGAATTGGAACACTTCGTTTCCTCCATGACCCATTTTGGCTATGAAAAAGAAGAACTACCAGGCGTAGTCAGTGATTATATTAAAGGAGTTTAAGCCTATGTCATTACTAGCATTTGAAAATGTATCCAAATCTTATGGAGCAACCCCAGCCCTTGAAAATGTTTCTCTTGACATCCCAGCTGGAAAAATTGTTGGTCTCCTTGGCCCAAACGGCTCAGGAAAAACAACCCTGATTAAACTAATCAATGGGCTCTTACAACCAGACCAAGGACGCGTCCTCATCAACGACATGGACCCAAGCCCAGCAACCAAGGCCATCGTAGCTTATTTGCCGGATACGACCTATCTCAATGAACAAATGAAGGTCAAAGAAGCCCTAACCTACTTCAAGACCTTCTATAAAGATTTCAATCTTGAACGCGCCCATCATCTACTTGCAGACCTTGGCATTGATGAAAATAGCCGTCTCAAGAAATTATCAAAAGGAAACAAGGAAAAGGTCCAACTGATTTTGGTTATGAGCCGTGATGCTCGTCTTTACGTTCTGGACGAACCCATTGGTGGGGTAGACCCAGCAGCCCGTGAGTATATCCTCAATACCATTATCAACAACTACTCCCCAACTTCTACCGTTTTGATTTCTACCCACTTGATTTCTGATATCGAGCCAATCTTGGATGAAATTGTCTTCCTCAAAGACGGAAAAGTCGTTCGTCAAGGCAATGTAGATGATATTCGTTACGAGTCAGGTGAATCCATTGACCAACTCTTCCGTCAGGAATTTAAGGCCTAAGCAAAGGAGATTATTATGTTTTGGAATTTAGTTCGCTACGAATTTAAAAATGTTAACAAGTGGTATTTAGCCCTCTACGCTGCTGTTCTAGCCCTTTCCGTCCCCCTGGGAATGCAAGGCCACTACTATAATTATATATCTTTCAAAGATAGCCAACCTTTCCTATTTATCTTTCTGGCTCTCGTCTTTGGTGGCTTGATAATTACACTTGGGATTTCAACTCTTTTCTTGATTATTAAACGCTTCAAAGGAAGTGTCTATGACCGCCAAGGCTATCTGACTTTGACCTTGCCAGTTTCTGAGCACTATATCATCACAGCTAAATTAGTCGGAGCTTTCATCTGGTCTATACTTAGCTCGGCTGTACTGGCTCTAAGTGCTTTTCTTATTGTGACTATAACGGTTCCAGAATGGATGTCAAATTCTGACTTGATTCCACTTCTAGGAACATACCTTCCTCAACTCTCTCTTGTGGGGTTATCCCTCCTACTAAATACCATTTCCAGTATCCTCTGCATTTACTTGGCCATTTCCATTGGACAACTGTTCAATGAATACCGTACCGCACTTGCTGTTGCAGCCTACATTGGTATCCAAATCGTCATTGGATTTATTGAAGTCTTCTTCAATACCAGTACTAACTTCTATATTAATTCACTTGCAGGATTTAATGATAATTTCTATATGGGAGCAAGCGTAGGCATTGTTGAAGAACTCATTTTCATAGCTATCTTTTATCTCGGAACCTACTATATCTTGAAAAACAAGGTTAATTTGCAATAATTTTTAAATCAAAAAGGATAACATCTCATCGCAGAGAGGCTATCCTTTTTTCTTTTATCTCATTTTCTATCTAACTTTATTTAAAAAACAAATCCTTTTAAATCTGATTTAAAGGTCTTGTTTAATTTCTCTATTGTGACACTATCATTATATTCCTTACATATTTTCATAGCTTTGGAACATTCTTTTTTACCTAACTCTACTTGATTCGTTTTTATGAGATAAATACCTTTTAAAAAAAGTAAATAAGTCTTTTCAAAATAATATCCTTGTCTAGTCAGTAAATTTTCTAAATCATCTATAAAAAATTGAGCGCTATCTAACAAATTGTTTTTTAATAATAATTCTAAATTAAATAAATATAAAGGAATTACTCTATGTGTTCCCATATCTGTTTTTAAAAAATGTCGTGTTTTCTTGATTACAGCTCTATATAGTAAGCTTATGGTTTTAGTGTTCATAAAAAACACCGAATTATAGAAAATTTTCAGTTCATACTCCATCCAATTATCTACAGAAAGCAAATACTTGATTAGCTCATTACATTTAGATGCATTGTAAGGAAGGTTTGCAAGGCGATTAATCTGTTGTTCAGCAATCAATTTTATGTGAAAATTGCATAAACTTTTTTCCTGCTTTTGTTTTAGCTCTATTTTCTTTATTAGTTCTTGTAACAAAATGATATCTGAAGAGTTTACAGCATGTTCTAATTCTTCAAAAAAGCATTCTTTTTTGGAATAATAGCAATGAACTAATTCTTCAAATTCCGAAAATGAGATCCCCAGGCGATTTAACAACATGTAAAAATGATCAATAGATAATTTTGTAATCCCATTTTCGAAACGAGAAATAGTTGACTCACTAATCTTATCACAAGCCAAATCTTTAAGACGAAAATTTTTTGAAATACGGATATCCTTTAAAACTGCACCAAAATTTTCCATAGTATTCCTCTTCCATTTCTGCAAAAAATTAAACCTGTTTTTTTATTTGTGGTATGATTATGATTATACAAAAATAAAACAGAAAGGACAATATGATTATGAAAAAAATTTTATTGTCATCAGTTGCTTTACTGA
>CAJNDL010000028.1 GCA_905221505.1 bacterium | reverse complement strand
ATGGGATTGGTACTTATGGCCAATAACCTCCTAAAATACAATAAGAGAACAACTCAAAATTAAAAAGCTAGAGTTCCACAATTGGAAATCTCTAGCTTTTTGTGGTTGAGAACTATTTTGTCTCAGGCTCTAGGCGCTCCACTAGTAAAGTTTTACGAATAGTATCGATTCGTAAAACTTTACGCCGTGACGGGTAGAAATTGGCCTACCTGCTTGCCTCATTAACTTCGTTTGGCAAATGAAAACGATTTGCTAAACTCCGTGTCGTGGATAATGTGACAGTAAGGTATACTGTATCTTATCTCAATTTCCTGTGGAAAAGATGCTAAATTATATAGCTTATTCGTCCTATTACTAGCCTTTATGGTACTAACTTACAAATAAAAGAAAACTTCAGATATTCACTTTTTGTGATTGGTCTGAAGTTTTCTTTTTTATACTCAATGAAAATCAAAGAGCAAACTAGGAAGCTAGCCGTAGGCTGCCAAAAACACCGTTTTGAGGTTGTGGATAGAACTGACGAAGTCAGTAACCTATACACGGTAAGGCGACGCTGACGTAGTTTGAAGAGATTTTCGAAGAGTATTACTGTCCATATTTTTGGTAAAAATCAACTTTTACCTGGATGAAGGTTTTGGCTTCACGTAGGAGTTGAAGAAGGGTGGCACGGGTTTCAAATTCTTCTCTTGTCTTTGGAAGACTTCGGTTCCGGAAGACTTCTAGATAGCGTTCAATTTCATCTAGCAAATCAGAAGCAGGATTGGTCTGGCTCAGTTGGCCGGCAATTTTTGAAAAGAGTTGGGCCAAAATCAGGCTTTCACTGGCAGCTAGGTAACAGGTGTTGATCTGCTGGGCCATGTTTCGCAGGATACGACTTTGTCGCTGTCTCATCTCAAAGTAGTGGATATGGTAGTCGGTCTGGTGAAAGAGATGGTCAGAGTGATCCAAATAGACCAGTCTGAGTGCCTCTTCCAAAAGGATGTCTAATTCTTCCACCAATTGTGCTCGATTACGCCCGTCCCCTCTAGATAAATAATATTTGAAGCGCTGGAGAATGTCTTTCAACTTTTCTTCCACCAGCAAGTGGTAGTGCTGGATTTCTTCTTCTCGGGAAGGCATGTAGAGATTGACAAGCAGGGCAAATCCTGTACCGATAGCAAAGAGAAGGAATTCATTGACTAGAAGGTCTAGAGAGGTTGACTCTTGTACCAAGAGATGGCTAACCAAAACAGTGCTTGGTGTGATGCCAATTTCCCAGCCCATCTTGTAGGCTAGGGGAACGTAGAGGGCCAGGTAGATACCAAGGCTCCAGATATGAAATCCACTCAAGTGAAAAGCCAAAAACCCAATAGCCAGAGCTAGAAACATAGAAAAAAGACGATTACGGGCCAGTTTTAAGGTACTTCTACGGGTATCAGATAGGCTCAAGAGAGCGATAATTCCAGCCGAAACTGCTGAAGAGAGATTGAGAAAATAAGCAAGCAGGCAGGCGAGGCAAGTGGCTAAGATGAGCTTGGTCGTACGTTGGCTAATAGACATAAGAATTTCCTAATAAGTTAGAATAAAAGCGTAAAAGACAAGACCTGAGCAGGCTTGTCTTTATGGATTATTTTTTACGGGCTGCTGCGTATTCGGCAACGGCAGTAAAGAGGACGTCTGTAGAAGAGTTGAGGGCTGTTTCACATGAGTCTTGGATGACCCCAATCACAAAACCAACTCCGACAACTTGCATGGCAATATCGTTAGAAATACCGAAAAGGCTACAAGCAACGGGGATAAGAAGGAGGGAACCTCCCGCAATACCAGAAGCACCACAGGCTGAGATAGCTGCAACTACACTGAGGACAAAGGCTGTAGCAAAGTCAACAGGGATTCCAAGAGTATTTACTGCAGCAAGTGTCAAAACGTTAATAGTAATCGCTGCCCCGGCCATATTGATAGTAGAACCAAGTGGGATAGAAACAGAATAGGTATCTGGATCCAGTCCAAGATCGTGACAAAGTTTCATGTTGACAGGGATGTTAGCCGCAGAACTACGAGTGAAGAAGGCTGTCACACCGCTGACACGCAAACATTTCCAAACGAGGGGATAAGGATTTCTCTTCATAAAGAGGAAGGCAATCAATGGATTGACTACTAGGGCCACAAAGAACATAGTTGTCACCAAGAGGGCAAGCAAGATTCCGTAGTTGGCTAGGCTGCCGATTCCCTTATCAGAGATGGTTTTGAAGACAAGACCAAGGATCCCAAATGGAGCTAGGTTGATGATCCATTCGACAATCTTAGAAGTCACATCAGCCATAGTTTTGAGCAATTCTTTACTATTTTTGCTTGCTTCTCTCATGGCAATCCCGAAAACAACTGCCCATGATAGGATACCAATGTAGTTGGCTGTGACGAGGGCATTGACTGGATTGTCAACCAGTTTGAGCAAGAGGTTGCTGAGGACCTGTCCAATCCCATCTGGTGGAGCAATATCGGTATTAGCGCTATTTAGGGTAATTTCAACAGGGACGATGAAACTTGCTAGTACAGCGATAAGGGCAGCGGCAAAGGTTCCTACCAAGTAAAGGAAGATAACCGTTTTCATATTGCTATCTTGTCCCTTTTGATGTTGGGATAGGGCGTTAGCAACGAGGGCAAAGACCAGAATCGGTGCGATGGCTTTGAGGCCACCAACAAAGAGATCTCCGAGCAGGCCAATTCCTGAAACATTAGGAAGTGTCAGTCCTAGAGTTCCTCCAATAAGCATACCAATCAAAATTCGTTTGATCAGGCTTGCCTTATTCCAAGCATGAATGATTTTTTTCATAATAATCTCCTTTGTTGTGTAATGTTTATGATTATAGTATAAATATGAACCAAAATCAAGAATTTTCTGTCTATTTTTGAAATTATTTTTGAATATTTATGGAGAATGACACTTTATGAAAGTATGGTATAATAAATGAAAGGAGTTTTCTATGCAAGAATTTATTCAAACCTACCTCAATAAGCTTGATATTACAGCGATTATCGAGAATATCTTGACCAAGCTACTTTCTCTTTTATTCCTGTTTTTACTCTTTTATATAGCTAAAAAACTGCTTCATACCATGGTGCAGAGAATTGTTAAACCTTCTCTAAAAATGTCTCGTCATGATGTCGGGCGTCAGAAAACCATCTCACGTTTATTAGAGAATGTGTTTAATTATACTCTTTATTTCTTTTTGCTTTACTGTATCTTGTCTATTTTAGGTTTGCCTGTTTCTAGTTTGCTGGCTGGTGCTGGAATTGCTGGGGTGGCTATTGGGATGGGAGCCCAAGGATTTCTGTCTGATGTCATCAATGGCTTTTTTATCCTCTTTGAACGTCAACTGGATGTGGGAGATGAGGTTGTTTTGACAAATGGCCCCATTACTGTATCGGGCAAGGTTGTCAGCGTCGGCATTCGGACAACGCAACTCAGGGGTGATGATCAGGTTCTGCACTTCGTTCCCAATCGCAATATCACCGTTGTCAGCAATTTCTCTCGGACAGACCAGGCCTGAAATTTTAGCAGATTTATGGTACAATAGAAAGAGTTTGGTAAAGGAGAGAAGATGTTTTTAGAAAAACGGTTGGGCAATGGCTGTACCTGGATTGACCTAGATTTGGACAAGTTGAAAAAACTAGAAGACCTTTCTGAAATCTACGGTTTGGACAAGGAAACCATTGAGTACGCACTGGATAGGAATGAGCGTGCCCACATGGATTATCACCGTGAAAATGGGACTGTGACCTTTATCTATAATGTCTTGAACTTGAAAAAGGATAAGGAATACTACGAAGCCTTTCCCATGACCTTTATCGTGGAACATCGTCGCCTGATTACCATTAGTAATACCAAGAACGCTTATGTCATTGAACAGATGACTCGTTATCTGGAGAGTCATGACACACTTTCGATTTATAAGTTTCTCTTTGCTAGTCTGGAAATCATCAGCAATGCCTACTATCCTGTCATCGAGCAGATGGACAAGAGTAAGGATGAGGTCAATGGCCTCTTGCGTCAGCGGACGACCAAGAAAAATCTCTTTGCCTTGTCTGACTTGGAGACCGGTATGGTTTATCTCACTGCAGCTGCTAAGCAAAATCGCATGTTGCTGGAGCATATTCAAGGGCATGCCCTTTATCGCAGTTTTAATGAGATTGAGAGAGAACAGTTTGATGATGCCATGATTGAAGCTCATCAGCTGGTGTCCATGACAGACTTGATTTCACAAGTCCTTCAACAACTATCAGCATCTTACAACAACATCCTAAACAACAATCTGAATGATAATTTGACAACCTTGACCATCATTTCAGTCTTGCTAGCTGTTTTGGCAGTCGTAACAGGCTTTTTCGGAATGAATGTTCCCCTACCTTTAACAGATGAGCCCCATGCTTGGCTCTACATCAGCTTGGCCAGTGCAGGTTTGTGGATTATCCTGTCATTATTACTAAGGAAAATTGCGAAAAAAAGTTAAGAAAAGGAGCCAGAATGGCGATTGAAAATTACATGCCAGATTTTGCTGTGGAAGCAGTCTATGATCTGACAGTCCCAAGCCTGCAGGCGCAGGGAATCAAGGCTGTTTTGGTCGATTTGGACAATACCCTCATTGCTTGGAACAACCCTGATGGGACGCCAGAGATGAAGCAATGGCTACATGACCTTCGTGACGCGGGTATTCGCATCATCGTGGTCTCAAATAATACCAAAAAACGGGTTCAACGCGCAGTTGAGAAATTTGGGATTGATTACGTTTATTGGGCCTTAAAGCCCTTCACATTTGGGATTGACCGTGCCATGAAGGAATTCCACTATGAGAAAAAGGAAGTGGTCATGGTTGGCGACCAACTTATGACAGATATACGAGCAGCTCACCGTGCAGGCATTCGCTCGATCTTAGTCAAACCCTTGGTCCAACACGACTCCATCAAAACGCAGATTAACCGGGCTCGCGAGCGCCGTGTTATGCGAAAAATCACTAAAAAGTACGGACCGATTACATATAAAAAAGGAATTTAACTATGGAAGAAATTCTCTGTATTGGTTGTGGAGCAACCATTCAGACAACAGACAAGACTGGTCTTGGTTTTACCCCCCAGTCGGCACTTGAAAAAGGTTTGGAGACCGGCGAAGTCTATTGCCAACGTTGTTTCCGTCTCCGCCACTACAATGAAATCACTGATGTCCAGTTGACAGATGATGATTTCCTCAAGCTCTTGCACGAGGTGGGAGACAGTGATGCCTTGGTAGTCAATGTCATTGATATCTTTGACTTTAATGGCTCTGTCATCCCAGGCTTGCCACGTTTTGTATCGGGCAATGATGTCCTCTTGGTAGGGAATAAAAAAGATATCCTGCCTAAGTCAGTAAAACCGGGAAAGATTAGCCAGTGGCTCATGGAACGTGCCCACGAAGAAGGTCTTCGTCCCATTGATGTCGTCCTGACTTCAGCACAAAATAAACATGCCATTAAGGAAGTCATTGACAAGATTGAATACTACCGTAAGGGCCGTGATGTCTATGTGGTTGGTGTAACCAACGTTGGAAAATCAACTCTAATCAATGCTATTATCCAAGAAATTACGGGTGACCAGAATGTCATTACGACTTCGCGTTTCCCAGGGACAACCTTGGACAAGATTGAGATTCCGCTTGACGACGGCTCTTATATCTACGATACGCCGGGGATTATCCACCGTCACCAGATGGCTCACTACTTGACGGCCAAAAACCTCAAGTATGTCAGTCCCAAAAAGGAAATCAAGCCTAAAACCTATCAGCTCAATCCTGAACAAACTCTGTTTCTAGGTGGTCTCGGACGATTTGATTTCATTGCGGGTGAAAAGCAAGGATTCACAGCCTTCTTTGACAATGAACTTACACTCCATCGTACCAAGCTAGAAGGCGCTAGTGCCTTTTACGACAAGCACCTCGGAACCCTTTTAACACCACCAAATAGCAAGGAAAAAGAAGATTTTCCAAAATTAGTCCAACATGTATTTAACATCAAGGACAAGACAGACCTAGTCATCTCAGGCCTAGGCTGGATCCGTGTAACAGGCACAGCAAAAGTCGCCATCTGGGCACCCGAAGGCGTCGCAGTCGTCACACGAAAAGCAATTATTTAAAACAAAATCGCTGAGCGAACAAAGTGAGCTCATACAAAGATAGTTATTGCCGTGGTGTCTTGCCAATCGATAGATTGGCAAAGGGCACAATTGAGACCAAGGCTCAATTGTGAGGTCAGGAAATCCATTTTTCAAAGATGAAATCTTTGGAAAATTAGTTCCGACCGTCCCTCACCACTTAAAATAACTATCAAAAAACAAGGAAGAAAATTATGTCATTAACATCAAAACAACGTGCCTTTCTCAACAGCCAGGCACATACCCTCAAACCCATCATCCAAATCGGGAAAAATGGACTTAACGACCAAATCAAAACCAGCGTTCGTCAGGCTCTTGACGCTCGTGAATTGATTAAAGTAACGCTCTTACAAAATACAGATGAAAACATCCACGAAGTAGCTGAAATCTTGGAAGAAGAAATCGGTGTAGATACTGTCCAAAAAATCGGACGCATCTTGATCTTGTTTAAGCAATCCAGCAAGAAAGAAAATCGCAAGATTTCTAAAAAAGTCAAAGAAATCTAAAAAACTACTCCAAATAACTGTTTTTACAGAGAAATAAAGGAGACTAGCCTATGGCAATTGAATTATTAACTCCCTTTACCAAAGTAGAGTTGGAGCCAGAAATCAAGGAGAAAAAACGCAAACAAGTTGGGATTTTAGGGGGGAATTTTAACCCCGTTCATAATGCCCATCTGATCGTTGCGGACCAAGTACGGCAACAGTTGGGTCTGGACCAAGTCCTGCTCATGCCTGAATATCAACCTCCTCATGTAGATAAAAAGGAAACCATCTCTGAATACCATCGTCTCAAGATGCTTGAGTTGGCGATTGAGGGGATTGACGGCTTAGCCATTGAAACCATTGAGTTGGAACGTAAGGGTATTTCCTACACCTACGACACCATGAAGATTTTGACAGAGCAACATCCTGATACGGATTATTACTTTATCATCGGTGCTGACATGGTGGACTATCTGCCTAAGTGGTACCGAATTGATGAATTGGTTGACATGGTTCAGTTTGTGGGGGTTCAGCGCCCACGCTACAAGGCTGGGACTTCCTATCCAGTTATCTGGGTGGATGTGCCTCTCATGGATATCTCGTCCAGCATGGTGCGTGACTTCCTTGCCCAAGGTCGGAAACCCAACTTTCTCCTACCTCAGCCAGTGCTAGAATATATCGAGAAGGAGGGGCTCTACTGATGGCCTATCAAGACTACATCAACTGTTCCCGTGAGGTTTTGTTGGAAAAAATGGCAGAGCTTCTACCTGAAAAACGTTTAACCCATTGTTTAGGTGTGGAGCGTGCAGCCATAGAATTGGCTCAGCGATTTGGAGTTGATGCCGAGAAAGCAGGATTAGCAGGCCTTCTTCATGACTATGCTAAAAAGCTGTCAGATCAGGAATTTTTGGATTTGATTGACCGATATCAGCTAGACCCTGACCTCAAAAACTGGGGCAATAATGTCTGGCATGGTATGGTTGGCATCTACAAGATTCAAGAAGACTTGGATTTGCATGATTCTGAAATTCTACGAGCTATTGAAATTCATACAGTCGGGGCTGACCAGATGACTGATCTTGATAAGGTTATCTACGTCGCAGACTACATCGAGCACAATCGCGCCTTTCCAGGAGTAGATGTGGCGCGTGAGATTGCGAGTCTATCGCTCAATAAGGCAGTGGCCTACGAAACAGCTCGTACTGTGGAGCATCTAGCTCATCAGGGATTCCCCATCTATCCCCAAACCCTTGAAACCTATAACGCCTATGTGCACTATTTGAAAGAGGACTAAATGAACGAAAAAGAATTACTAGAACTAGTCGTGAAAGCGGCTGATGAGAAACGTGCAGAGGATATCCTTGCACTTGATGTACAAGATTTGACTAGTGTGACGGACTATTTTGTCATCACTAGCTCAATGAATAGCCGTCAGTTGGACGCTATCGCTGATAACATCCGTGAAAAAGTAGCTGAAGCAGGCTTTAAAGGAAGTCACATCGAAGGTGATGCAACTGGAGGCTGGGTTTTGCTGGACCTAGGTTCTGTTGTCGTGCATATCTTCTCAGAAGAAATGCGTGCCCACTATAACCTAGAGAAGCTATGGCATGAGGCGAATTCAGTAGATATTTCAGAAACTCTTGCTTAGAAGATGAACTCAGTTGCAGTCAACTGGGTTTCTTTGCTTATTTTAGAAAAAATTGATAGAAAGGTAAAGGGCGAGTGGTGTTTGCCACAGAGGCTCTTTGTATCATGATTATGGCAACTTATGAAACCTTTGCGGCTGTTTACGATGCTGTGATGGATGATAGTTTATACGATAAATGGACGGATTTTTCACTTCGTCATTTGCCTAAGACCAAGGAGAGAAAGAAACTCTTGGAGCTGGCTTGTGGGACAGGCATCCAGTCTGTTCGATTTTCTCAGGCTGGTTTTGATGTGACAGGACTTGATTTGAGTGCGGATATGTTGAAGATTGCTGAGAAGAGAGCGATTTCGTCTAAGCAAAAGATTGATTTTATTGAAGGCAATATGTTGGATTTATCCAAGGTGGGTAAATATGACTTTGTCACTTGTTATTCGGACTCAATTTGTTACATGCAGGATGAGGTGGAAGTAGGGGACGTCTTTAAGGAAGTGTATAATGCTCTTAATGAAGACGGAGTTTTCATCTTTGACGTGCATTCGACTTACCAGACGGATGAGATTTTTCCAGGCTATTCCTATCATGAAAATGCGGAAGATTTCGCTATGCTCTGGGATACCTACGAGGATGCGGCGCCTCACTCCATCGTGCATGAGCTGACATTCTTTATCAAGGAAGCGGATGGTTCCTTTAGTCGCCACGATGAAGTGCATGAGGAGCGGACCTATGAGGTCTTGACCTATGATATCTTGTTGGAACAGGCTGGATTCAAGTCTTTCAAACTCTATGCAGACTTTGAGGACAAGGAACCAACAGAAACCAGCACCCGTTGGTTTTTTGTCGTGCAGAAGTAAATCAAATATTGTTAATCTTATGCTTAGGAGGTAAGGGAAAATGAATATACCAGTACCATTTGGTGATATTCTTGAAAAAGAAGTAATTACCAATATACCCAAAATTTATCAAAAGTTAAAGCAAATTTATAACGACTTACAGTTTAAAACAGAAGAAGAGTTAGGTGTTGTTTATCAAGAATATTTACAATTTACTTATAAAAAATATTCCACTGTAAAAACATTGTTGTATAAAAATGAAGGGAAATTTTTATATGATTTCTATGAGCATGTTTATTTAGATGATAATAATTCAGATTTAATAGAAACCTCTAACACAGAATTGATTTTTGAAAAAACATCTAACGTTATTTTGACAGGAACGGGTGGGATTGGTAAATCAATGCTTGTAAAGCATATTTTTATCAATCAAGTACAACAAGCTACATCAATTCCAATTTTTATTGAATTAAAATCACTTAATGAATCTGATTTCTCAGAAAATGAATTAGTTGATTTTATTTACCAAGAGGTTCAAAATCATCATTTAAATTTAGAAAAGAAATATTTTAAAGCGACATTAGAGGCTGGAAGATATACAATAATTTTTGATGGTTTAGATGAGGTTAATCCTTCAAAACGTTCTTGGTTGGACAAAGAAATTAAAGAATTTGTAACGTTATACAATAGCAATAGATATGTTTTGTCGTCAAGACCGTCTGAGGAATTTATTGGTTGGAATCAGTTTGCTGAGTATGAGATAAAAAAACTAAATAGAGAGCAAGCGTTAGCCTTAATTGATAAGTTGAATTATGATGAGAAAGTAAAAAGGCGTTTCTACAGAGAATTAAAGGATCATTTATATGATACTCATGAATCTTTTGCTTCTATCCCACTCCTATTAACAATTATGTTAATGACTTACGAAGCTGGTGCTTCTATTCCAAATAATTTAACTGATTTTTATAATCAGGCCTTTTATACATTGTACCAAAGACATGATGCATCTAAATCAGGATACAAAAGAGAACTAAAAGCAAAATTAACTCCTGAAGAATTTCGAAATATATTAGCCTACATTGGTTTAAAAACATTCTTTGAAGGAAAAGTAGATTTCGATAGAACTACACTTGATGAAATAATTACTAAATATTGTTTTAAAAATAACCTTGAATTAAAGACGAATGATATAGTTTATGATGCGACTCATAGTGCTTGCATGATGCTTCAAGAAGGCGTTAGTTTAAAATTCTCTCACCGTTCATTCCAGGAATACTTTGCTGCAGTAGGTGTTAATCAGCTAGATGATAAACTCCAAAAACAGATACTAATTAAGTGGTCTGAAGCAGACAGGAATAATATTGTAGCACATAAAACTTTTATGAATGCACTTTTTAAAATACAGAAAGAAAGGACTTACAAAAATTTATGTATTCCAATCATAGAAAGAATGGATGAAAAGTATAGCAGAATGGAGGATATCACAGAGAAAATTGTTACGTGTTTCAATTACTTTATCTGTAGAAAAGATAGTAGAGAAAACAAATTAGAATTGCACTTTTTACTAACAAAGGAAGTTCACTTTTATTTTAGCTTGCAATTTTTAATATTTGCTAATCTAGGTATTGATATATTATCAATAAGTGATTATGAAAATATAGAAAAATTAGAGGCTGATATAGTTTCAAATTGGAAGATAAATGAAAGAAAATATTATAACATGTTGAGCGATGATGAAAAAACTTTAATAAATAAGTGGATAAATGGCTGGTATTTTAGTAGACACAATTACTTAAAAGAATGGTCAATTAAATTCATTGAGGAAACAACTACTCAAAAACGGAGCCTACAGAATATAATTGACTCAATTTGATACTAAAGAAGTAGGAGATTACTATGACCATCACGGGTATTATAGCGGAGTTTAATCCTTTTCATAATGGGCACAAATACCTGCTGGAGCAGGCTGAGGGATTGAAAATCGTAGCCATGTCTGGAAATTTCATGCAACGTGGAGAGCCTGCTATCGTGGACAAGTGGACTCGGGCTCAGATGGCGCTGGAAAATGGAGCGGATCTGGTAGTGGAATTGCCCTTTTTAGTCAGTGTTCAGGCTGCGGATTTTTTTGGCCAAGGAGCTGTGGATATCTTGGCTCGGTTGGGGATTGATACTCTAGCCTTTGGGACGGAGGAAGTTCTGGATTACCAGAAAATCGCTGACTTATACACAGAGCAGGGTGCTGAGATGGAGAAATTTGTGGAAAATCTGCCAGATTTTCTCTCCTATCCCCAGAAAACCCAAGCCATGTGGAAGGAATTTGCAGGTCTTGATTTTTCTGGCAATACGCCAAATCATGTTCTTGCTCTGGCCTATGCCAAGGCGGTTGCAGGACGCAACATCAAACTGCATCCGATTCAGCGTCAGGGGGCAGGTTACCATTCTGTGGACAAGAATGTGGACTTTGCCTCGGCTACAGCCCTCCGTCAGCACCAGAAGGACAAAGATTTCTTGGAACGCTTTATGCCTTCTGTTTCCACCTTTGAGCAGGCGAGTAAGGTGAGTTGGGAAAATTATTTTCCTCTGCTCCGCTATCAAATATTGTCAAATCTAGACCTAACCACCATCTATCAGGTCAATCAAGAAATGGCGGTGCGCATCAAGGGTGCCATCAAAACAGCCCAGTCTGTTGACGAATTGGTTGAGATGGTTGCCACCAAACGTTACACCAAGGCGCGTGTCAGACGCCTCTTGACCTATATTCTGGTGCAGGCCAGAGAAAGTGACTTGCCAGAAGGCATTCATATCCTTGGATTTACCGCAAAAGGCAGACAACATCTCAAATCTCTGAAAGGGCAGGTACATTTAGTCAGCCACATAGGTAAAGAGCCTTGGGATAGCATGACGCAAAAGGCAGACCGGATTTACCAACTAGGAAATCCAATCATCGCAGAGCAGAATTTCGGCAGAGTACCGATTAGAATAGAAATAAACTAAGTCTACTGCGAAGTAGGCTTTTTCTCAAATCTTTACTAAACTACGATTTCTAAGAAATAGAGATTCTACCAATAAATTATAGCGAATTAAATTCCAAATTCCCCAAAACATATTCTATTTTAGGTTTGTGAAAATCACTTTTTTATGGTAGAATGTAAAGGAATGTATGTCATTCGGAATAACAATAAAATGAGGTAAAAACATGGAAATCATGTCGCTTGCGATTGCTGTTTTTGCCGTCATCATTGGTTTAGTCATTGGATATGTCAGCATCTCAGCTAAGATGAAATCATCTCAGGAAGCTGCAGAGTTGATGCTTTTAAATGCTGAACAAGAAGCAACTAATTTACGTGGACAAGCTGAACGTGAAGCGGATTTACTTGTTAATGAAGCCAAACGTGAAAGCAAGTCTCTTAAAAAAGAAGCACTATTGGAGGCCAAAGAAGAAGCCAGAAAATACCGTGAAGAAGTGGACGCTGAATTCAAATCAGAACGTCAAGAACTCAAACAAATCGAAAGTCGTTTGACAGAGAGAGCTACTAGCCTTGACCGTAAGGACGACAATTTGACGAGTAAAGAACAAACACTTGAACAAAAAGAACAAAGTATTTCTGATAGAGCGAAAAACCTTGATGCGCGTGAAGAGCAATTAGAGGAAGTCGAAAGACAAAAAGAAGCAGAACTAGAGCGTATTGGTGCTCTGTCTCAGGCAGAAGCACGAGATATTATCTTGGCACAGACAGAGGAAAACTTGACCAAGGAGATTGCCAGCCGTATTCGCGAAGCTGAGCAGGAGGTCAAGGAACGTTCTGATAAAATGGCCAAGGACATCCTGGTTCAAGCTATGCAACGTATTGCTGGTGAGTATGTAGCGGAGTCAACAAACTCAACAGTTCATCTACCGGATGATACCATGAAGGGACGCATTATTGGTCGTGAAGGTCGTAACATTCGTACCTTTGAAAGTTTGACAGGGGTCGATGTGATTATCGATGATACACCAGAAGTGGTGACCTTGTCAGGATTTGATCCGATTCGTCGTGAGATTGCCCGTATGACTATGGAAATGTTGCTCAAAGATGGTCGTATCCACCCAGCTCGTATCGAGGAGTTGGTTGAGAAAAACCGTCAAGAGATTGACAATAAGATCCGTGAATATGGTGAGGCTGCTGCCTATGAAATCGGTGCGCCAAACCTTCATCCTGACTTGATGAAGATTATGGGACGTTTACAGTTCCGTACTTCTTATGGACAAAATGTCTTGCGTCATTCGATTGAGGTTGCTAAATTGGCTGGTATTATGGCCAGCGAACTTGGTGAAAATGCGGCTCTGGCCCGTCGTGCAGGGTTCCTTCACGATATCGGAAAAGCCATTGACCGTGAGGTTGAAGGTAGCCACGTTGAAATCGGTATGGAATTGGCCCGTAAGTACAAGGAACATCCAGTTGTGGTGAATACAATTGCTAGCCACCACGGCGATGTCGAAGCCGAAAGCGTCATTGCAGTGATTGTCGCTGCAGCAGATGCCTTGAGCGCGGCACGTCCGGGTGCTCGTAGTGAGTCTCTTGAAAGCTACATCAAACGTCTTCATGATTTGGAAGAAATTGCTAACGGCTTTGAAGGAGTGCAAACTAGCTTTGCCCTTCAAGCAGGACGTGAAATCCGCATCATGGTCAATCCAGGACAAATCAAGGACGACAAAGTCACAATCTTGGCTCACAAAGTTCGTGAGAAAATTGAAAATAATCTCGATTACCCAGGAAATATCAAGGTAACCGTGATTCGCGAGCTTCGTGCAGTAGATTATGCTAAATAATAAAAAAACTGAGGTCAGAAGAGAAGCTGACTTCAGTTTTTTTGAATAAATTAATTGAAATAATTCGTTATATTATCGAGGTGAAACCTCAATTGGAGATAGATAGACTAAGTCTTGAGTGGAGTTATAGTTTCCAATTTGTGCTTTTATATGTACATTTTGTCCTTTAGAAATATTTTCGCCATTAAAAGAGTTGAAAGCGGCGTTAGAAACTGTTGTTATATTTACAAATTTAAAGTTTGGTCCCGAAGGTGCTTGTTCTGCTCCTAAGTAATTACCGCCATAAATAAGCATATCGAATTTTGTTTTGTAATTTTTATAGTGTGAAATATCTGCTATGTGTCCATCAAATTCGATGATTTGACCTTTATATTTTTGAATAAAATTTGTTATGGTGCTTGAGTCATCAGTCTGCAATAGTGCTTTAAATTCCTCATTGTTTTCAGTCGTGATGACAGCTGATTGGGTTGGACTTGTTGACGAGGTTTCGGTCGAGCTTGATGTGGTGTTAGTTGAACTAGAGGAATCAGGCGTCGAACTTGATGATGTAGAGGATGATTCACTAGTTTTCTCGACAGATTTTTCAATAACGCTACTAGTTTCTGTAGATGAAGGGGGAGAAACAGTAGTTGACTTATCTGAGTACACTCCAATTATAACTGATATAAGAATCATAAATATTGCAACAGCACCGATTAAATATGGAATTAATTTTTTTACCTTCAATTCCAGAGGGCTTAATGGTGTGATTTCAACCTCAGCTTCTTTTTCAAAAAAACCAAAAATTCCAGCATTTCCATGATCAATAATATTGATTTTGACTTCACTTTTTTGAGATTGAGTTCAGATAAGCCATTTTCAATCGCTTCATCAACATTTTTTCCTTTATAATTTCCCATAAACTTCTCCTTTTTATATTAGTAGTTTTATTATCTCTTAAATAGAATAAAAAGGCAAGTATATTTTAAGGGGATACCTTGTATAAATCTAAATAAATAAGAAAGAGCAGTTGAAAAATTACTGCTTTTTTGTTACACTAGATAGAAAGACTGTAGAAGGATAGTTTGCGCAAATTGCTACTATCTGAAGGGAAATCTTATTTTATTTTTACAGACTGACTAAAAGGAGACACAATGGCAGACCGAGGCTTACTAATCGTTTTTTCTGGTCCTTCAGGGGTTGGAAAAGGAACGGTTAGAAGAGAGATTTTTGAGAGTTCTGAAAACCAATTTCAATACTCTGTATCGATGACGACACGAGCACAACGTCCTGGAGAAGTGGACGGTGTTGACTATTTCTTCCGTACTCGTGAAGAGTTTGAAGAGCTGATTCGTCAAGGACAGATGTTGGAATACGCAGAATATGTCGGCAACTACTATGGAACTCCTCTGACCTATGTCAATGAAACCTTGGACAAGGGAATCGATGTTTTCCTTGAAATTGAGGTTCAGGGCGCTCTTCAGGTCAAGAAAAAGGTTCCAGATGCTGTCTTTATCTTCCTGACACCACCAGATTTGGATGAGTTACAAGATCGTTTGGTAGGTCGTGGAACAGATAGTGCAGAAGTAATTGCCCAACGAATCGAAAAAGCCAAGGAAGAAATTGCTCTCATGCGTGAGTATGATTATGCGATTGTCAACGATCAGGTGCCCCTAGCTGCTGAGCGTGTCAAACGTGTGATTGAAGCAGAGCACTTCCGTGTGGATCGTGTCATTGGTCACTATCAGGAGATGTTACCAAAATCTCCAACTACCCGATAAAATTTAGAAAATAGGTACAAGCAAATGATGTTAAAACCCTCTATTGATACCTTGCTCGACAAGGTTCCTTCAAAATATTCACTAGTAATCTTGGAAGCAAAACGTGCCCACGAATTGGAAGCAGGTGCGCCAGCAACTCAAGGTTTCAAGTCTGAAAAATCAACTCTTCGCGCTTTAGAAGAAATCGAATCAGGAAACGTTACAATTCACCCAGATCCAGAAGGAAAACGTGAAGCAGTGCGTCGCCGTATCGAAGAAGAAAAACGCCGCAAAGAAGAAGAAGAAAAGAAAATCAAAGAGCAAATCGCTAAAGAAAAAGAAGATGGTGAAAAAATTTAAGGTTGGGGGGACTCAATCTTATTTTTTCTATTGCAAGAATGTACTGACAAGGAGGAGGTGAGAAGATGGCTATAGCCAAGATTATCGTAGATGTGCCCTTGATGCAGACAGACCAACCCTATAGTTATAGGATTCCGGAGGAATTTGAGGGAATGCTGGAAGTTGGGATGCGGGTTCATGTGCCTTTTGGTAAGGGAAATCGCCTGATTCAAGGAATTGTTCTTGGTTTGGAGTCCCAATCAGATGAAGAAGAGATGGAGCAAGATTTAAAAGATATTGCCGAGGTACTGGATTTTTCTCCTGTTCTCACCAAAGAACAACTCTGGTTGGCTGAGGAGTTACGCAAGTCCGTCTTTTCTTACAAAATCTCTATCCTCAAGGCCATGCTACCGGGATTTCTAAATTCTAGCTATGACAAGATTCTCTATCCTCTGGAAGGTCTGAGTCAGGAAGACCGAGAGCGTCTGTTTGGTTCAGAAGATTCGCTTGCTTTTTCTTCTCTGGATTTAGGTAAGCAAGCTGAAATGATGCGTTTGACTAGAAAAGGTCTGCTTGGTCTAGAATATCAGGCGATTGATCAAAAGAAGGTCAAGACCCAGTCTTGGTATGAGGTTGACCTTGTTCAGTTAGAAGGTGTCGAGATTTCTGCGCGCTCCAAGAAAAAGTTGGAATTGAGAGACTATCTGCTGTCTCATCCGGAGAGTGATTCCTTGGCTAGTTTGTTAGAATCTTACTCGCGGGAGCAAGTCAACTTCTTTGTGGAACAAGGTGCTGTGACCATAGTTCAAAAGGAAGTGCAACGTTCAGCTGCTTATTTTGAAGGCATTGAGACAAGTCAGCCTTTGGAGTTGAATCCAGAGCAAAGACAGGCGCGTGATGCGGTTGTCAGTGCGATTGGCAGTCATCAGCCTCCCTTCCTCCTTCAAGGGATTACAGGAAGTGGGAAGACCGAGGTTTACTTGCAGATTATCCAAGGAGCTTTGGATAAGGGGAAAACAGCCATTTTGTTAGTGCCTGAGATTTCCTTGACTCCTCAGATGACGGAGCGATTTATCGCTCGCTTTGGTGAGAAAGTGGCCATCCTTCACTCAGGCTTGTCTAATGGTGAAAAGTACGACGAATGGCGCAAAGTGGAACGAGGCGATGCTCAAGTTGTGGTTGGTGCCAGATCGGCCATCTTTGCTCCGTTGAAAAATCTAGGTGTCATGATTATTGATGAGGAGCATGAAGCGACTTATAAGCAAGACAGCAATCCCCGTTACCATGCCAGAGAGGTGGCTATTTTACGGGCCCAATATAATCAAGCGGCCTTGGTCCTTGGTTCAGCGACACCTAGTTTGGAAAGCCGTGCGCGGGCTGGAAAAGGTGTTTATCAACACTTACGTCTGACCCAACGCGCCAATCCTTTAGCTACTATTCCTGAGGTTCAAGTGATTGATTTTCGGGACTATATCGGACAAAACGAGACGTCAAACTTTACGCCCCCTTTGCTAGAAGCCATTCAAGACCGTCTGGCTAAAAAAGAGCATGTGGTTCTTATGCTCAATCGCCGTGGTTATTCTAGCTTTGTCATGTGTCGGGAGTGTGGAACGGTGGATACTTGTCCCAACTGTGATATTTCCCTGACCTTGCATATGGATACCAAGACCATGAACTGCCATTATTGTGGTTTTTCTAAGGGCATTCCTCAGGCCTGTCCTAACTGTAAGAGCCGCAGTATTCGTTACTATGGAACAGGGACACAAAAGGCTTATGATGAGCTAGCAGAACTCTTTCCTCAGGCCAGCATTCTGCGTATGGATGTGGATACGACGCGCAAGAAAGGTAGTCACCAAGCTCTGCTTGACCAGTTTGGTCGAGGGGAAGCGGATATTTTACTAGGTACTCAGATGATTGCCAAAGGATTGGATTTTCCTAATGTAACCTTAGTTGGAGTTCTCAATGCGGATACGGCCTTGAATCTGCCTGATTTCCGTTCTTCTGAGAGAACCTTCCAGCTCTTGACTCAGGTGGCAGGCCGTGCAGGTCGTGCTGAAAAAGCTGGTCAGGTTTTGATCCAGTCTTACAATCCGCAGCATTATGCTATTCGATTTGCCAAGGATCAGGACTACGAAGGTTTTTACGCCTATGAAATGGGAATTAGACGACAACTCGGCTATCCACCTTACTATTTCACGATTGGCATTACCCTTTCTCACAAGAAAGAAGAAGAGGTGGTCAAACGTGCCTATGAAGTCATGAACATTTTGCGGTCAGGCTTATCAGAGACCAGTAACATTCTTGGGCCAACGCCCAAACCCATTGCTCGTACCCACAACCTTTATCATTACCAGATTTTAATTAAATACCGTTTAGAGGATGAGCTTGGTCCGACCCTCAATCGAGTACTGGCCTTGACTCAAGAACGGGAAAATAGTGAGCTCCGTCTTAGCATTGACCATGAGCCACAGCAATTTTTATAAGAAGGAGAAGATATGACGAAATTAATCTTTATGGGAACACCCGACTTTTCAGCAACAGTCTTAAAAGGACTTTTGACAGATGACCGTTACGAAATTCTAGCCGTTGTGACCCAGCCAGACCGCGCTGTTGGCCGTAAAAAAGTGATCCAAGAGACACCAGTCAAGCAGGCTGCCAAGGAAGCTGGACTCCCTATCTACCAACCTGAAAAATTATCTGGAAGTCCAGAGATGGAAACTATTATGCAGCTAGGAGCAGATGGAATTGTGACTGCTGCTTTTGGGCAGTTTCTCCCAAGTAAACTCCTTGATAGCATGGACTTTGCGGTCAATGTGCATGCCTCCCTCCTTCCTAAACACCGTGGTGGCGCTCCTATCCATTACGCCTTGATTCAAGGGGATGAGGAAGCTGGTGTGACCATTATGGAAATGGTCAAGGAAATGGATGCAGGAGATATGATTTCCCGTCGTAGCATCCCTATCACAGATGAGGACAATGTCGGTACCTTATTTGAGAAATTAGCGCTTGTAGGTCGTGATTTGCTTTTGGATACTTTGCCTGCATACATTGCTGGTGACATCAAACCTGAACCGCAGGATCCAAGTCGGGTCACTTTCTCTCCAAATATCAAGCCAGAGGAAGAAAAACTGGATTGGACTAAAAGCAATCGCCAACTCTTCAACCAAATTCGTGGCATGAACCCATGGCCTGTGGCCCATACTTTCCTCAAGGGCGACCGCTTTAAGATTTATGAAGCTCTACCAGTAGAAGGTCAGGGAAATCCAGGTGAGATTCTCTCTATCGGCAAGAAAGAATTGATTGTCGCAACGGCAGAAGGAGCTTTGTCTTTCAAACAAGTGCAGCCAGCTGGTAAACCTAAGATGGACATTGCTTCCTTCCTCAACGGTGTTGGACGCACATTGACAGTAGGAGAACGATTTGGTGACTAAAGTAGAAACGGCTAGAAGTCTAGCTCTAGCAGTATTAGAGGATGTCTTTATCAATCAAGCATACTCAAATATCGCCTTAAATAAGCATCTCAAGGGAAGTCAACTTTCGCCGGCAGACAAGGGCTTGGTAACTGAGATTGTCTATGGAACAGTAGCCCGTAAATTGACTCTGGAATGGTACCTGTCCCACTTTATCGAAGATAGAGACCAGTTAGACAGTTGGCTCTATGTCCTGCTTCTCATGAGTGCCTACCAACTTCGCTATTTGGACAAAATTCCAGACCATGCTGTGGTCAATGAAGCAGTAGAATTGGCCAAAGTTCGTAAAAAAGGCAGTGAAAAATTTGTCAATGCTGTCTTGCGTCGTATCCTACGTGAAGGCTGGCCAGATATTGCCAGCATCAAACGAAAAAACAAACGTGATTCCATTGCCTATTCTCTCCCAGTTTGGCTCGTGTCTAAACTTAAGGAAGAATACGGAGAGGAGCGAGCACAAGCCATCTTTGAAAGCCTCTTGGTGCGAAATAAGGCCAGCATCCGAGTGACTGATTTAAGCCGAAAAGAGGAAATCCAAGCCTTGTTGGAGGCTAGTGATTCATCCTTGTCTCCTTCTGGTCTTGTTAAGGAGCAAGGGCATTTTGCAGGCCATGATTTGTTTGCGGAGGGAGCCATTACTATTCAAGACGAGTCCAGTCAGTTGGTTGCTCCGACACTTGATTTACAAGGTGATGAGCAGGTCCTAGATGCCTGTGCGGCTCCGGGTGGGAAAACAGCCCATATTGCCTCCTATCTCACGACAGGTCAGGTTACTGCTCTGGATTTGTATGACCACAAGTTGGACTTAATCCAAGAAAATGCCCAACGTCTAGGGGTTGCAGATCGGGTTCAAACGCAAAAATTGGATGCCAGAAAAGTGCATGAATTTTTTGGTCAGGATTACTTTGATAAGATTCTAGTTGATGCTCCTTGTTCAGGAATCGGTCTTCTACGCCGGAAACCTGATATCAAATACAACAAAGAAACATCAGATTTCGCGTCCTTACAGGAAATTCAGCTAGAAATATTAGGTAGTGTTTGTCAAACACTACGCAAAGGTGGTATAATAACTTATAGTACCTGTACTATTGTCTCAGAAGAGAACTTTCAAGTTGTACAGGCATTTTTAGAAAGTCATCCTGAATTTGAGCAGGTGAAACTAGAACATGAATGTAAGGATATCATGAAAGATGGCTGTATCCTCATCACCCCTGAATTGTATGGAAGTGATGGATTCTTTATCAGCCAATTTCGCAGGATATCAGATTAGGAAGGAACTAACACATGGAAATTTCATTATTAACAGATGTTGGTCAGAAACGAACAAATAACCAAGACTATGTCAACCACTATGTCAATAGAGCTGGGCGTACTATGATTATTTTAGCTGATGGGATGGGAGGTCATCGCGCAGGGAATATCGCTAGTGAAATGGCGGTAACAGACCTAGGTATAGCTTGGGTTGATACCCAAATCGATACAATCAATGAAGTGCGTGAATGGTTCGCCAATTACCTAGAAATTGAAAATCAAAAGATTCATCAACTTGGACAAGATGATGCCTATAAAGGAATGGGAACAACTCTAGAGGCTGTTGCTATTATTGGCAATCAGGCTATCTATGCCCATATTGGGGATTCTCGTATCGGTTTGATTCGTGGAGAGGAATACCACCAGTTAACGAGCGACCATTCCTTGGTCAATGAATTGCTTAAGGCGGGTCAATTGACACCAGAAGAAGCAGCCAGCCATCCACAGAAAAATATTATTACTCAATCTATCGGTCAAAAAGATGAAGTTCAACCTGATTTTGGAATGATTACCCTTGAGCCAGGTGACTATCTCTTGCTCAATAGTGATGGTTTGACCAACATGATTTCAGGCAGTGAGATTTGTGATATTGTAACCAGTGATATTCCTTTGGCAGATAAAACAGCGACGCTCGTCCGTTTTGCTAACAATGCAGGAGGTTTAGACAACATTACGGTTGCCCTTGTTTCTATGAACGAGGAGGATGCAGAATGATCCAAATCGGCAAGATTTTTGCCGGACGCTATCGGATTGTGAAACAGATTGGCCGAGGAGGCATGGCAGATGTCTATTTGGCCAAGGATTTAATTCTAGACGGAGAAGAAGTGGCAGTGAAGGTCTTGAGGACCAACTACCAGACGGACCCGATAGCTGTAGCTCGTTTTCAGCGTGAAGCGAGAGCTATGGCAGATCTAGACCATCCTCATATCGTTCGGATAACAGATATTGGTGAGGAAGACGGTCAACAGTATCTCGCAATGGAGTATGTTGCTGGACTGGACCTTAAACGCTATATCAAGGAACACTATCCTCTTTCTAATGAAGAAGCTGTCCGTATCATGGGACAAATCCTATTGGCTATGCGTTTGGCCCATACCAGAGGAATTGTTCACAGGGACTTGAAACCGCAAAATATCCTCTTGACACCAGATGGGACTGCCAAGGTCACAGACTTTGGGATTGCGGTCGCCTTTGCAGAGACGAGTCTGACCCAGACTAACTCTATGCTGGGCTCCGTTCATTACTTGTCACCAGAGCAGGCGCGTGGTTCGAAGGCAACTGTACAGAGTGATATCTATGCCATGGGGATTATTTTCTATGAGATGTTGACAGGCCATATCCCTTATGACGGGGATAGCGCGGTGACCATTGCCCTTCAGCATTTCCAGAAACCACTGCCGTCAGTTATTGATGAAAATCCATCTGTGCCTCAGGCTTTGGAGAATGTTGTCATCAAGGCAACTGCCAAGAAATTGACAGATCGTTATCAGTCAGTTGCAGAGATGTATGTGGACTTGTCTAGTAGCTTGTCTTACAATCGTCGAAATGAGCCTAAACTGGTATTTAATGATACTACTAAGGCAGACACCAAGACACTACCAAAAGTATCCCAGAGTACCTTGACTTCGATTCCTAAGGTGCAAACACAAAGTCCGAAGCCACAGACTGCGAAGCCGAGTCAGCAGGCTTCAGAAGACAATTACGCAAGCAAGCCTGTTAAGAAACGGAAATTTAGAGTTCGTTATATGATTTTGTTGGCCAGTATTGTATTGGTGGCAGCCTCTCTGATTTGGATATTATCCAGAACTCCTGCAACCATTGCCATTCCAGATGTGGCAGGTCAGACAGTTGCGGAGGCCAAGGAAACGCTCAAGAAAGCCAATTTTGAGATTGGCGAGGAGAAATCAGAGGCTAGTGAAAAGGTGGAAGAAGGGCGGATTATCCGTACAGATCCTGAAGCTGGAAAGACTCGAAAAGAAGGTTCGAAAATCAATTTGGTTGTCTCATCAGGCAAGCAATCCTTCCAATTGAGTAACTATATCGGCCGTAAATCTACAGATGTTATCGCAGAACTCAAGCAGAAGAAGGTTCCTGAAAATCTCATCAAGATTGAGGAAGAAGAATCAAGTGAGAGCGAAGCAGGAACTGTTCTCAGACAGAGTCCAGCTGCCGGAACAACCTATGATTTGAGCAAGGCCTCAACGATTACCTTAACCGTTGCTAAGAAAGTAACTAGCGTTTCCATGCCAAGTTATATAGGATCTAGTCTTGAATTTACTAAAAACAATCTCGTTCAAATTGTCGGTATTAAAGAAGCCAATATTGAAGTTGTAGAAGTGTCGACAGCTCCTGATGGAACTGCTGAGGGTACAGTCGTTGAACAGAGTCCAAAAGCGGGTGAAAAGGTTGATTTGACTAAGACGCGTGTCAAGATTTCAATCTATAAACCAAAAACACCGCCGTCAACGTCATCATCAGCACCAGCCCAACGTGGAAACCAAGGTTCTACTACGACACCAGGTCAGGGGAACCAACAAGGAAATCAACGAGGGAATGCACCTGCTACGACTCAATCAAGTAGTGAAGGTAACCACGAAAATTCTCGTGATTAAACGAATCTTTGTCATGATTTCATGGCAAAGATTTTTTTTGAGTCCTGATTTGTGATAGAATAGAGGGAGTTGATAAAAGGAGGCAAGCATGGAAGAATCAAAAGAATTAAATGCCGTCATTGATGTGATTATGCTAGCGGGGACTATTCTCCTTAAAAGTGGCTCAGAAATCCATCGTGTAGAAGATACCATGATTCGAATTGCGCATTCGCAGGGGATTGTGGATTGCAATGTTCTTGCCATGCCTGCTGCAATCTTTTTCTCCATTGAAAATACCAATATTTCGCGCATGAAGCGTGTGACCTCCTCTTCTTATAATATTGAAAAAGTCTGTGATGTGAACCAGATTTCTCGTCAGTTGGTAGGAGGAAATCTTGATTTAGAAACAGCCTTCAAGCAATTGAAGGCCTTGCAAGCTCAACCGCTTCCCTATACCAAGTTGCAGGTAACTTTGGCTGCGACCTTTAGTGCTCCTTTCTTTTCAATTATGTTTAGTGGAAATATCTACGACGCACTCGGGGCAGGAGTAGCGACCTTATTTGGTTTTGCCTTTTCCCTCTATGTGGAGAAGTTTATCCGAATTCCCTTTGTGACAGCCTTTGCTGGAGCCTTTGTCTTTGGGATGATTGCCCAGTTTTGGGCTCGCTACACAGGCTTTCCTTCAACGGCAGATTTGATTATAGCTGGTGCGGTCATGCCGTTTGTACCAGGAATTGCCTTGACCAATGCGGTTCGTGATATCATGACCAACCACATAAACTCTGGTATGAGTAAGATGTTTGAATCCCTACTCATTACCCTTGCTTTAGGGGCAGGAACTTCTGTCGCCTTGGTATTGATGAACTAATATGACACTAACAACCTTTTTATTACAAGCAGTGGCAAGTCTTCTTGCTATCATCACTTTTTTAATCGTACTCAATGTTCAACGGTCTATGCTCTTACCAGGAGGAATTTTGGGCATGGCTGTCTGGCTAATTTATCTCTTACTTAAAGAACCGACCAATGTCATCGTAGCCACCTTCATTGCGGCTATTATCGGTTCTTGTGTCAGCCAAATTTTGAGTATTCTTTATAAGACGCCTGCTGTGGTCTTTATCTTGGCCATTTTGGCACCTTTGGTTCCGGGATATCTGTCTTATCGGACAACTGCCTTTTTTGTGACAGGTGATTACAGTCACGCCATTGCCAGCGCAACCTTAGTTGTCATGCTGGCTCTGGTAATCTCTATTGGCATGGCTAGCGGAACAGTGATTCTCAGACTGTATTCCTACTTACGAAAACAGCAAAATCGTTAGACGAACAAGAGACTTGATTTAGTGAATCAAGTCTTTTTTCTCTCTTTTACTGCCATTTGTGATAAAATAGTATAGAACGATTTTTTACAATGAATGATAAAACAGAGGTAAATATGACAATCGGTATTGATAAGATTGGTTTTGCGACCAGTCAATATGTCTTGAAATTACAAGACTTAGCAGAAGCGAGGGGAATTGACCCTGAAAAATTAAGTAAAGGACTCTTGCTCAAGGAATTGAGTATTGCACCCCTAACGGAGGACATCGTGACCTTGGCGGCCAGTGCTAGTGACTCTATTTTAACTGAGCAAGAAAGACAAGAAATTGATATGGTCATTGTGGCTACCGAGTCAGGAATTGACCAGAGTAAGGCTGCGGCCGTCTTTGTGCATGGCTTGCTGGGCATCCAGCCCTTTGCTCGTAGTTTCGAGATTAAAGAAGCCTGCTATGGAGCGACAGCTGCCCTCCATTATGCCAAATTGCATGTGGAAAATTCTCCGGAGTCCAAGGTCTTGGTCATTGCCAGTGATATTGCCAAATACGGTATTGAAACTCCAGGAGAACCAACTCAGGGCGCTGGAAGTGTGGCTATGTTGATTACACAAAATCCACGCATTATGGCCTTTAATAATGACAATGTGGCTCAAACCCGTGACATCATGGATTTCTGGCGTCCAAATTACTCAACAACTCCTTACGTAAATGGTGTCTATTCTACCCAACAATATTTGGATAGTTTGAAAACGACTTGGCTTGAATATCAAAAACGCTACCAGCTTACTTTGGATGATTTTGCAGCTGTTTGCTTCCACTTGCCTTATCCTAAATTAGCGCTAAAAGGCTTGAAAAAAATCATGGATAAGAGCCTGCCTCAAGAGAAAAAAGACCTCTTGCAAAAGCATTTTGACCAGTCTATTCTCTACAGTCAAAAAGTGGGGAATATCTATACAGGTTCCCTCTTTCTTGGACTCTTGTCTCTCTTGGAAAATACAGATAGCTTGAAGGCTGGGGATAAAATTGCCCTTTATAGTTACGGAAGTGGCGCTGTGGCTGAGTTCTTCAGTGGTGAATTGGTTGAAGGTTATGAGGCTTATCTGGATAAAGACCGATTGAACAAGCTCAACCAACGAACTGCCCTATCCGTAGCTGACTATGAAAAAGTCTTCTTTGAGGAAGTAGACTTAGATGAAACAAATTCTGCCCAGTTTGCTGGCTATGAAAATCAAGAGTTTGCCTTGGTTGAAATTGTGGACCACCAACGCCGTTATAGCAAGGTTGAAAAATAATGAAGTTAAGTTGGAATGGATTTTCTAAAAAATCATACCAAGAGCGCCTCGAGCTGTTAAAAGCTCAGGCGCTCCTTAGTCCTGAGAAGCAAGCGAGTCTGGAGCAGGATGAACAGATTAGCGTAACTGTCGCAGACCAGCTGAGTGAGAATGTGGTGGGAACTTTTTCTCTGCCTTATTCGCTGGTTCCAGAGGTCCTTGTCAATGGTCAGGAATACACAGTTCCCTATGTGACAGAAGAACCGTCTGTGGTTGCTGCGGCCAGCTATGCAAGTAAAATCATCAAGCGAGCAGGTGGTTTTACTGCGCAAGTACATGAACGTCAGATGATCGGTCAAGTAGCTCTTTATCAAGTGCCTGATATGGATAGTGCTCAGAATAGAATTAGTAGTAAAAAAGCGGAGCTCTTGGAACTTGCCAATCAAGCCTATCCTTCCATCGTTAAACGCGGGGGTGGTGCGCGTGATTTGCATGTAGAGCAGATTAAAGGCGAAACAGACTTCCTTGTCGTCTATCTTCATGTCGATACTCAGGAAGCCATGGGAGCCAATATGCTCAATACCATGCTGGAAGCCTTGAAGCCAGTCTTAGAAGAACTCAGTCAGGGACAGAGTCTCATGGGGATTCTATCAAACTACGCAACTGATTCTCTAGTGACTGCAAGCTGTCGCATTGCCTTTCACTATTTGAGCCGTCAAAAGGATCAAGGACGAGAAATTGCAGAGAAAATTGCTTTGGCGAGCCAATTTGCGCAAGCTGATCCTTATCGAGCAGCTACCCACAATAAAGGGATTTTTAACGGTATTGATGCCATTTTGATTGCCACAGGTAATGACTGGCGTGCCATCGAAGCCGGGGCCCATGCCTTTGCCAGTCGAGATGGACGCTATCAAGGTCTTAGTCAATGGACACTGGACATGGAAAGAGAAGAATTGGTCGGTGAGATGACCCTGCCTATGCCGGTAGCGACCAAGGGTGGCTCTATCGGCCTCAACCCTCGTGTAGCCCTCAGTCATGAATTACTGGGAAATCCTTCTGCCAAAGAATTAGCCCAGATTATCGTGTCTATCGGTCTCTCCCAAAACTTTGCAGCCCTCAAAGCCTTGGTGAGCACAGGAATTCAGCAAGGTCACATGAAATTGCAGGCTAAATCTTTAGCCCTCCTAGCAGGTGCCAGTGAGTCAGAGGTAGCTCCCCTAGTCGAGCGCCTTATAGCAGATAAAACCTTTAACCTAGAGACAGCCCAGCGTTATCTCGAAAACTTAAGATCATAAAAAAACTCAGACGGATCGGTCTGAGTTTTCTTGTGTTTATACTCAATGAAAATCAAAGAGCAAATTAGGAAGCTAGTCGCAGGTTGCTCAAAGCACTGCTTTGAGGTTGTAGATAAGACTGACGAAGTCAGTTACATATATAGTTAATTGAAACAAGAACAAGACAAAAGAGCCTCAAAAAAAGTATTGCAACTTGGTAATACCTTTTTGAGGT
>CAJNDL010000027.1 GCA_905221505.1 bacterium | reverse complement strand
AGGCTCGGTAGCTCAGTTGGTAGAGCAATGGATTGAAGCTCCATGTGTCGGCGGTTCGATTCCGTCTCGCGCCATTTATATATTTTGGAAGGGTAGCGAAGAGGCTAAACGCGGCGGACTGTAAATCCGCTCCTTCGGGTTCGGGGGTTCGAATCCCTCCCCTTCCATTTTACGGGCATAGTTTAAAGGTAGAACTAAGGTCTCCAAAACCTTCAGTGTGGGTTCAATTCCTACTGCCCGTGTGAATAGAATTATGGCGGGTGTGGTGAAGTGGTTAACACACCAGATTGTGGCTCTGGCATGCGTGGGTTCGATCCCCATCACTCGCCTATTTTATATTATTGGGGTATAGCCAAGCGGTAAGGCAAGGGACTTTGACTCCCTCATGCGTTGGTTCGAATCCAGCTACCCCAGTTACTATTTGCCGGCGTGGCGGAATTGGCAGACGCGCTGGACTCAAAATCCAGTGTCCGCAAGGACGTGCCGGTTCGACCCCGGCCGCCGGTATAGTATAGCGTTAGGAACGTAGTTGATCTTCGTTCCTTTTTTGTATTATTTTTGGTATAATAGTAGTTATTCAAATTTTATTTAGATTAAGAAAGAGTAGGATAGTATGTCTCGTTCTATCGATTTATTAAAACATCGGTATCTGAAAAATATTAAAGAAAATCCTGAATTGTTTGTCGGGATTGAGCTGGAATATCCTGTTGCAAATTTAGAGGGGCTTGCTACAGATGTTGGTGTTATAAAGGAACTATTTCATTATTTAGTTTCTGCTTTAGATTTCATTGTAGAAAAGGTAGATGATTTTGGAAATCCTATCCAGTTAGTAGATCCGATAAGTCAGGATGCTATTTTATTTGAAGTTTCCTATACAACGATTGAGTTTGCATTTGGTAAGGCTGAAACGATTCAAGAGGTCGAGAATCGTTTTAATAATTATATGGATGTAATTCAGAGTAAATTAAGTGAATCCCATCATGTTATTGTTGGCTGTGGTATTCATCCCAACTGGGATAAAAATGAGAATTGTCCAGTTGCTTACCCACGCTATCAGATGTTGATGGACTATTTGAATTTGAGTAGAAATGTGACTAAATCAGACTTGCATCATTTCCCTGAATATGGTGCTTTTATCTGTGGGAGTCAGGTTCAGTTGGATGTTTCAAAGTCTAACTACTTACGAGTGATTAATGCTTTTACCCAAATTGAAGCAGTTAAGGCTTATTTATTTGCAAACTCTGAGTTTTTGGATGCGGATTGGGATACGAAAATTTCAAGGGATATTTTCTGGGAAGAATCTATGCATGGTATCTATACAGAGAATGTTGGGGTTAATGCTAGAATCTTTGATGATGAAGATGATTTTTTTGACTATCTAGATCATTCTGCAATTTTTACTGCGGAACGTGATGGGCAAACCTATTATTTTTATCCGATTCAGGCAAGGGATTATTTGGCTATGCCTGAAATCCAGGCATTTGCTCTGAATGGGGACGATGTTCTTATTTATCCTCAAGAGAAGGATTTTGAAACTCATCGTAGTTATCAGTATCAAGACTTAACGACTCGAGGAACGGTTGAGTTTCGTAGTGTGTGTACTCAGCCTCTTGATAGGACTTTTACTTCAGCAGCCTTTCACTTGGGATTGTTGCTTAATTTAGACAAGTTAGAAGCTTACTTAGAAACAGCACCTTTCTTTAAAGCATTTGGGAGAAATTATAAGTCTTTAAGACGGCAATTTTCTAAGAAGAAGCTAACATATGAGGAGAAAACTTCGATTATAGATTTTTCAAAAGAATTACTCTTGTTAGCTGAGGAAGGTCTGAAGATGAGAAATAAGCATGAAATGATCTACTTACAGCCTTTGAAAGAAGACTTAGGGCTATAATTTCTCTTATAAAGGGAGAATTTTCTGAAAAATCATGATATAATGGAAGAGACTATAGATAAAGGATAGAGAGTAATGACATTAGTTTATCAATCAACACGTGATGCCAACAATACAGTAACTGCTAGCCAAGCAATTTTGCAAGGTTTGGCAACGGATGGTGGTTTGTTTACACCAGTCACTTATCCAAAGGTAGATTTGGACTTTGACAAATTGAAAGATGCTTCTTATCAGGAAGTTGCTAAGCTTGTTTTGTCAGCATTTTTAGATGACTTTACAGCTGAGGAGTTGGACTACTGTATCAACAATGCCTACGATAGCAAGTTTGATACTCCAGCGATTGCGCCACTGGTGAAACTGGATGGGCAATACAACTTGGAACTCTTCCATGGTTCAACGATTGCCTTCAAGGATATGGCCTTATCTATCTTGCCATACTTTATGACGACTGCTGCTAAGAAACATGGCTTGGAGAACAAGATTGTCATTTTGACAGCAACATCTGGTGATACTGGGAAAGCTGCTATGGCAGGATTTGCAGATGTACCCGGTACTGAAATTATCGTCTTTTATCCAAAGGATGGTGTCAGCAAGGTACAAGAGTTGCAAATGACTACTCAGACTGGCGACAATACTCATGTTATTGCCATTGACGGTAACTTTGACGATGCGCAAACCAACGTGAAACATATGTTTAACGATGTAGCACTTCGTGAAAAATTGGCTGCAAACAAATTGCAATTTTCGTCAGCTAACTCTATGAACATTGGTCGTTTGGTACCACAAATTGTTTATTATGTTTATGCTTACGCTCAGTTGGTTAAGGCTGGTGAAATTGTGGCTGGTGAAAAGGTTAACTTCACAGTACCAACAGGAAACTTTGGAAATATCTTGGCTGCCTTTTATGCTAAGCAAATTGGTTTGCCAGTTGGCAAATTAATCTGTGCTTCAAATGACAACAATGTTTTGACAGACTTCTTCAAGACACGTGTTTACGACAAGAAACGTGAGTTTAAAGTAACAACTAGTCCATCTATGGATATCTTGGTATCTTCAAACTTGGAGCGTCTCATTTTCCACCTTTTGGGAAATGATGCGGTTAAGACGGCTGAACTCATGAATGCCTTGAATACACAAGGACAATATGAACTGACTGATTTTGATGTAGAGATTCTGGAGCTCTTTGCAGCTGAATATGCGACTGAGGAAGAAACAGCGGCAGAAATCAAGCGTGTTTATGAGTCAGATTCTTATATTGAGGATCCACATACGGCGGTTGCCTCAGCAGTTTATAGAAAATACCAAGCGGTTACTGATGATGCGACTAAGACTGTGATTGCTTCAACAGCTAGTCCTTATAAGTTCCCAGTGGTTGCAGTAGAGGCTGTAACAGGGAAAGTAGGTTTGACAGACTTTGAAGCCTTGGCTCAATTACATGACATTTCAGGAGTGGCTGTGCCACCAGCAGTTGATGGGCTTGAAACAGCTCCAGTTCGTCACAAGACAACCGTGGCAGCTGCTGATATGCAAGCAGCGGTTGAGGCTTATCTAGGACTTTAAGACAGAGGGAGTAAACTCGGTTGGGAAACCAACTGAGTTTCTTTTCATCAGGAGGAGAGATTGTTTAAGAAAAATAAAGACATTCTTAATATTGCATTGCCAGCTATGGGCGAAAACTTTTTGCAGATGCTCATGGGAATGGTGGACAGTTATTTGGTTGCTCATTTAGGATTGATAGCTATTTCAGGTGTATCAGTCGCTGGTAATATCATCACCATTTATCAGGCGATTTTCATTGCTCTTGGGGCAGCTATTTCTAGTGTTATTTCAAAAAGTTTGGGGCAGAAGGATCAGTCTAAGCTAGCCTATCATGTGACTGAGGCGTTGAAAATTACTTTACTAGTAAGTTTTCTTTTAGGAGCTTTGTCCATCTTCGCTGGGCAAGAGATGATTGGACTCTTGGGAACGGAGAGAGATGTGGCCGAAAGTGGAGGACTCTACCTATCTTTGGTAGGTGGAACGATTGTTCTTTTGGGCTTGATGACGAGTCTGGGAGCCTTGATTCGTGCAACGCATAATCCGCGTCTGCCTCTTTATGTCAGCTTCTTGTCAAATGCCTTGAATATTCTCTTTTCCAGTCTAGCTATTTTTATCCTTGATATGGGGATAGCGGGTGTTGCTTGGGGGACTATTTTGTCTCGTTTGGTTGGTCTTGTGATTTTGTGGTCACAATTAAAACTGCCTTATGCGAAGCCGACTTTTGGTTTGGATAAGGAACTGTTGACCTTGGCTTTACCAGCAGCTGGAGAGCGACTTATGATGCGGGCTGGAGATGTAGTGATCATTGCCTTGGTCGTTTCTTTTGGGACGGAGGCAGTGGCTGGAAATGCGGTCGGAGAAGTCTTGACCCAGTTTAACTACATGCCTGCCTTTGGCGTTGCTACGGCAACGGTTATGCTGGTGGCCCGAGCAGTTGGAGAGGATAATTGGGAAAGAGTCGCTAGTTTGAGCAAGCAAACCTTTTGGCTTTCTCTTTTTCTCATGTTGCCTTTGACCTTCAGTATCTATGCCTTAGGGATACCACTGACTCATCTCTATACGACTGATCCTCTAGCAGTTGAGGCTAGTGTTCTAGTGACACTTTTTTCACTACTTGGAACTCCTATGACGATAGGAACAGTCATCTATACGGCAGTTTGGCAGGGTTTGGGCAATGCTCGGCTTCCCTTTTATGCGACAAGTATAGGAATGTGGTGTATTCGCATTGGAACAGGATATCTGATGGGGATTGTTCTTGGTTGGGGTTTGCCTGGTATTTGGGCAGGAACTCTTTTGGATAATGGTTTTCGTTGGTTATTTCTACGCTACCGTTACCAGCGTTATATGAGCTTGAAAGGATAGGAAATGCAAAAAACAGCTTTTATTTGGGATTTAGATGGGACTTTATTGGACTCTTACGAAGCGATTTTATCAGGGATTGAGGAGACTTTTGGTCAGTTTTCTATTCCTTATGATAAGGAGAAAGTGAGAGAGTTTATCCTCAAGTATTCGGTGCAGGATTTGCTTGTGCAGGTGGCAGAAGAGCGAAAGATGGATGTGGAAGTGCTAAATCAGGTGCGTGCCCAGAGTCTGGCTGAAAAGAATGCTCAGGTAATTTTGATGCCAGGTGCGCGTGAAGTGTTAGCTTGGGCAGATCAAGTAGGGATTCGGAACTTTGTTTACACTCATAAGGGAGACAATGCTTTTACCATTCTCAGAGATTTTGGGTTGGAATCCTATTTTACAGCGATTTTAACCAGTCAGAGCGGCTTTGCGCGGAAGCCAAGTCCAGAAGCGGCTACCTATCTGTTAGACAAGTATCAGCTGAATCCTAATAACACCTATTATATAGGGGACCGGACTCTGGATGTGGAATTCGCTCAGAATAGTGGGATTCAAAGTATCAACTTTTTAGAGTCGACTTATGAAGGTAATTATAGAATTCAAGCACTAGCAGATATTCCTTATATTTTTGAATGAAAGTGACGATAAGATTGTGTCAGTTTTGTGACAGAGACCTAACAAACTATTTCAAGTAACCGAGTTTGTTACAATGAATAGACAGTTCTGTTAAATAGGCCCGGGAGGGCTTTTTTTCTGCATTTTTTGTGTTATCATAGACAGGTACTCATTTGAAAGGAATTTGAAAGAATGAAGAAAAGAATAATATTAGCGTCAACAGTAGCCTTGTCATTTGCCCCAGTATTGGCAACTCAAGCAGAAGAAGTTCTTTGGACTGCACGTAGTGTTGAGCAAATCCAAAACGATTTGACTAAAACGGACAACAAAACAAGTTATACAGTTCAGTATGGTGATACTTTAAGCACCATTGCAGAAGCCTTGGGTGTAGATGTCACAGTTCTTGCGAATTTGAATAAAATTACTAATATGGACTTGATTTTCCCAGAAACTGTTTTGACAACGACTGTCAATGAAGCAGAAGAAGTAACAGAAGTTGAAATCCAAACTCCTCAAGCAGATTCTAGTGAAGAAGTGACAACTGCGACAGCAGATTTGACAACCAATCAAGTGACCGTTGATGATCAAACTGTTCAGGTTGCAGATCTTTCTCAACCGATTGCAGAAGTTCCAAAAGCGGTAGAAGCTCCAAGCACAAAAGAAGTAGCATCAAATTCAGAAGTTACAGAGACAGTGACTGCTGCAGAAGAAGTGGCACCATCTACAGATTCTTCTACGTCAGCGGAGCAAACAGTCGAAACAAGCAGTCCAGTTGAAGAAGTAGCTCCTCAGGTAATGACGCCAGCTGAGAAAGAGGAAACACAAGCCAGCCCTCAGGCTGCGTCAACAGTGGCAACAACTACAACTCCAGTAGAAGAAAAATCAACCGAGACAACTGCAACAAGTTCAGAAGAAGTAAAAGAAGTAGCATCAAGTGAAGCTACACCAGCAGTTTCTACTTATCAACCAGAAGAGACAAAAACAGCTTCAACAACTTACGCAGCTCCAGCTGCGCCTGATTATGCTGGACTAGCAGTAGCAAAATCTGAAAATGCAGGTCTTCAACCACAGACGGCTGCCTTTAAAGAAGAAATTGCCAACTTGTTTGGCATCACATCCTTTAGTGGTTACCGTCTAGGAGACAGTGGAGATCACGGAAAAGGTTTGGCTATCGACTTTATGGTACCAGAAGGCTCAGAACTAGGGGATAAGATTGCGGAATACGCTATTCAAAACATGGCTAGCCGTGGCATTAGTTATATCATCTGGAAACAACGTTTCTATGCTCCATTCGATAGCAAATATGGGCCAGCTAATACTTGGAACCCAATGCCAGACCGTGGTAGCGTGACAGAAAACCACTATGACCACGTTCACGTTTCAATGAATGGATAAAACCGAATTAGTAATATCATTTTGACGAATGAGATCTAGCTTTCGTGCTAGGAAGCGAGTCTCGTTCGTTTTTTCTTTGTCAATTTGAATGGAAAATGGAGAGTCACCATCTTGTAATGACTCAAGCATAATTATTGCAATCCATTTTACTTTGTATTATACTTGATAAGTCAATTATTGATAAGTCAATAGAAAAGGAGAAGAAATGATAGAGATTCAAGATTTACTGTATCAACTACGATTGTCTGAGCAAGCGAGCACACAATTATTTGAAAAAAGGCTTGGGATTAGTTTGACACGGTATCAGATGTTACTGTTTTTGCTGGAGAATTCTCCCTGTAACCAAATGGCGGTTCAGGAGCGTTTGAAGATTGATCAGGCTGCTTTAACACGACATTTCAAACTTTTGGAAAAGGAAGGTTTGGTGGAGCGCCATCGCAATCCTGAAAATCAGCGGGAAGTCTTGGTAGAGGCTACGAAGTATGCCAAGGAGCAGTTAGTGGTGAATCCTCCTCTGAAGCATATCAAGGTTAAGGAAGCGATGGAAAGTATCTTAACAGAGTCTGAGAGAACAGAACTCAGCCGTTTATTAAATAAATTGGTTTTGGGTATTGAAAATATAGAGATTTAAGGAGAAAAATATGTCAATTATGACAATCATTTTAGCAACAATCGTTGCTTTGGAGCATTTTTACATTTTTTATTTGGAAAGTATTGCAACGCAATCAGATGCGACTAGTCGCGTCTTTAACATGGAAAAGGCAGAACTGGCTCGTCCGTCGGTAAGTTCATTGTTCAAAAATCAAGGGATTTATAACGCTTTGCTAGGAGTCTTTCTCTTGTATGGAATTTATTTCTCACAGAATTTAGAAATTGTGACTATTTTTGTCTTGTTTGTGATTGGTGCTGCGGCTTATGGCTCTTTAACAGCAGATAAGAAAATTATTTTGAAGCAAGGTGGACCAGCTATTTTGACCTTGATTAGTATTTTACTCTTTAAATAAACTCGAAGGTCAATCCTAGTCTCGCTAGTCCTTTTCACTCTAGAATAAGGGAAATATGTTATACTTATTTTATTGTCAGAAAAGAGTCTCATTGAATTGGTTGTAAGGAGTTGGAAATGAAAGTATTAGTGACAGGTTTTGAGCCATTTGGAGGGGAAAAGGTCAATCCAGCCTTGGAGGCCGTTAAAGGTTTACCAGCTGAAATTCATGGTGCTGAGGTCCGTTGGCTAGAAGTCCCAACAGTCTTTCACAAATCGGCTCAAGTATTGGAAGAAGAGATGGATCGTTATCAACCTGACTTTGTCCTTTGTATCGGCCAAGCAGGTGGAAGAACCAGCTTGACACCTGAGCGAGTGGCTATTAATCAAGATGATGCACGGATTCCTGATAATGAAGGAAATCAACCGATTGACCTTCCCATTCGACCAGACGGTGCTCCTGCCTACTTTAGTAGTTTACCGATTAAAGCGATGGTTCAAGCTATAAAAAAAGAGGGCTTGCCGGCCTCTGTTTCCAATACGGCAGGGACTTTTGTCTGCAATCATTTGATGTATCAGGCCCTCTATTTGGTAGAAAAGAAATTTCCACATGTTAAGGCAGGTTTTATGCATATTCCTTATATGATGGAACAGGTGGTGAATAGACCGACTACCCCAGCTATGAGTTTAGTGGATATTCGGCGAGGGATAGAAGCGGCAATCGGCGCCATGATAGAACATGGAGATCAGGATCTCAAGTTGGTAGGTGGAGAAACTCATTGATAGAAAAAAGCTTGAGGGAAAACCTTCAAGCTTTTGGACGTTTTCGAGCCAATACTGCTCGGTAAAAAATTATTTTATTGATTTGAATATAAGGAAGAAGTGAAAAACTAGTAATCCCAAAGGTAATCCAATTGAGGAAATACCAAGGAAGGAGTTGTAAGTCTAGGATAAAACGCTGAAACTTGTAACCTTTCATCAGGAAACGGCTGGTTTTAAGGATTTGTCCTGGTTTGGCTTGTCCCAAGTCTAGGGTGTCACAGAGGAGAAATTCTACCTGTGAATAGGCATAGTATTGTGGAATATAGAGACTATTTCCTATGATCATCAAGAGGATACTTGCTAGAACGTAAAGACCAAAGGTCATGAGGAAACGTTCAGTTTCAACTGACGTGAGATCTAGGTTGGGAAACTCAGGATGAAGGGCAACGAATTTCTTTGCTAGAAAGCTACTGTAAAAGAGGAAGTAAATCCCAAGCAAGCTAGGAATGCTCCATAAAAAGAGATAGAAACGTTTGAGAAGGAGAGTCAAAAAGGTTTGAGAAAAGTGCTCTTCGTTAAAGAGTGAGAGACTATTTTTGACGGATAGTTCTGTATCAGGATTCTTGATGAGTTTCAGCGTTGTATAAACTGAACTGGTCAGGAGAATCGTTCCGATAAAGGAGACTAATAGAGGAAAGAGGTAGGCTTGGAATACATGACCAAGAACGCTTAAAAAGGTTTGCTCTAAAATAGACTCGTTGATACGCTCTAAGGGGTTGAGGAAACCAGACAAAATGACCAGCATGCTAGGTAAGAGATAGACGAGAAAGAGGCGGGGATTTTCAGCCTGAAATTGTCTGGCCTGCAGACGAATGGTTTTTAAATCAATTTTTGGGTATTTCATTCTCTCATTATACCATACTTCGCTCAGCAGTCCCATTCTTATATATAGAGCGATCTACAACTTGCTCTTTTAAATACTTAAATATCACCAATAAATCGGTAGTGTATTTCCAGTTTAATTTGTCTATTCTTGCCTCTACCAATCGGTTGGTGAATAATAATTTTATCAATCAATTCGTTGATAATTTTCGGTGTCAACTTCTCAAGCTGAGTATATTTTCGAATGGTTGTCATAAATTTTTCAATGTTGTGGGCAGATTTCATTTTCGCCCCAAGAGTTTCGGTGGCGGTTTGGACTTTTTCCTTCAACTCGGCTTGTTTCGCCTCATAGCTATCGCACAATTTTTTGAAACGGTCGTCTGCAATCTCACCCAACAGTTGCTTTTCGTAGAGTCGCTGGATGATAGTATCCAACTCCGCCATTCGCTGTTCGTTTTTGGTCATCTGTTTTTGTAGTTCGCTGAACTTCTTGGTTTCTTTGATTTCAAACTTGTTCTTCAAGCGTTGTGATAAATCTGCTTCGTTAATCTGAAACGAGTTTATCAGTTCTTGAAGCTCGTTTAAAATTAGGTTTTCCAATACTTCTTTACGAAGATAGTGACCGCCCGAACAAGTATCGCCAGCTCGTCTAAAATGGTGACATTTATAATGGTCGAGGTTAACGCCATCTTTTTCTTGTGGGCAAAAACTTAATTTATGCTCGTTTTCGCAATAAAGCAAGCCTGCAAACAAATTTTCGTGTCCTGTTTTGTTTTTCCAGTTCTGTCTTTGAATGACTCGCTTGTGTCCCATCATTTTTCTTGCAATTTCAAAATCTTCCTTCGAAATAATCGCTTCGTGGCTATCTGGGAAAATTAGCCAATCTTCACGAGGTCGCATGCGACAATTCCGCTGTTTATAGGAAATTTTCGCAGTTTTCAAGTTAATGGTTGAGCCGATATATTCCTCTTTTTCCAATATTTGCCAAATCATCTGAGTTTTCCAATAACAAGGGTCGCTCTCTAAAATCCGATAGTTCGCAACACCCAGATTTATTTTGTAGCGAGCAGGAGTGAGGATTTTGTCACGCCTTAAACCTTGAGCTATCTCGGTTGGCGTTCTGCCTGAAATATACTCCGAAAATATCCGTTTAACGATTTCTGAAGCATATTCATCTACCAACCACTCCTTACGATTTTCTGGATTATTGAGATATCCATAAGGGGTAATCCAACCGATTTTTTCGCCATTTTTGGCTTTGGTATGTTTCAAAAGCTTAATTTTCTCGCTACACTGCATACTATACCAGTTGTTAAACAGGGAAACTAACGGTGTGAGATAGGCATCTTGGCTGGATTTCTTGTTGCTATCTATATTTTCTTGTACGAATGTTTTTCGAAGGGAAAACCACCTCCAAAAGATTTCCTGAAAGCAGATAATCTCTTGAAACACGGCTCAAATCCTTTACCACAAAATTCGAAACTTGGTTGTTTTTAACCAATGCCAGAGCTTGTTGGAAAGCTGGACGCTGGGCGTTTGAACCTGAGTATCCATCATCGTAAAATACAATTGGGTTGCTCAAATTCTCTCGTTCCGCCAGTTTGCTTAAAATCAAGCGTTGGTTGGAAATTGAGTTAGATTCACCTTCGTTTGCATCTTCTGCGGAAAGCCTGCAATACAAAACGCTAATCTCGCTCAAACCTTCAAACTCAACCTCCGTCCAATCTGGAATCTGCCTTGTTAATGTGCTGTTTGTCATAGTGTCTCCTTTCAATTACACTCTAACCCATGGACAGGATACCTCGAAAGGGCGAAGAAGTCCAGCGGTTTATGGGTTGTAAGCGTTTTTTTAGGTAATTTGTGGTAGAATGAAGCTAATAAAAAATATTGAGGTGTTAGTACCTGTTATTCTAAATGAAACTCTTCCAAATTTAATATTTCCTACTATTTTTAGAAATTGAAGATGGGGATGTCATTGTAGATACGGACATTAATATTCTTAAAAAAAGAGTCCCAAACAGGACTCATAAATCATAAACCGTTCAAATAGAGTTGAGCAATCCTTTTACATCAATGGTTTTTATCCATGAGTTTTAATTCTTTTGGAGAAATATGGAGATACTTTTTAAAAACTTTGGCAAAATATTTATAGTCTGAAAATCCAACTTGTTCAGAGATATCGCTTAAGGGAGAATTAGGGGATTCAGCCATTTTATCTATAGCTTGCTTGAGGCGGTAGCGTAAGATATATTCATTTAGCGTCATTGGGAAGTCTTCTTTGATAACCTTGTATAGATAACTTTCGCTATACCCTAGATTCTCTGCAATGGTAGAAATGGTAAAGTGCATGCAGTAGTGTTGATGAACAAATTCCAGAATTTGCTGAATGATTTGGTTTTGTGTATCGACTTGTTGGATAGAGGTGAGTAAAGTTTGATATTCTTCTAAAAAAGGAGTTTCTTGATAAGTGTTAGCTCGTAATCGCAAAACAATTTTTTGAAGACATTCTGTCAATTCCTTGGTATCAATTGGTTTGGATAGAAAATCAACTGCCCCATATTGCATGGCTTTTTTGGCATTTTGAAAATCGTTATAACCTGATAAGATAACTTTTTCATAGGATAGAGTACGAGTGGCTTCGAACATCATGAAAGCATCCATAATTGGCATGGTGATATCTGTTAAGACAATATGAGGTTCTTTTTCTTGGATGAGTTTCATTCCCTCTTGACCGTGACTGGCAGTTCCTACGACTTGGATACCTAAGGCAGAGTAGTCTACGGCAATCTCTAGCCATTTTCGAATGAGGTGTTCATCTTCTACGATAATGAGCTTAAACATGAGTTAGTCCTTTCGTTACAAATTTGACCCAAGTTTCTCCATGGCGATTGACTCCTAAATCTAGCTGGACATCAGAAAAGAAATTGCTCAATCGTTTGTAGCTGTTAACGATACCATGCTGGGTATGAGGGCTTTCTAAAGAATCTAAAATAGCGAGTCGCTCTTGTTTTGTGAGCCCTCCGGCATTATCCTTGACTAAAAAAGTCAGAGAATCTTCTTCCAAGGTAATTTGGATATCAATATGAAGATCAATACGGTATTGCATCCCATATTTTATAGCATTTTCTACTAGAGGAAGCAAGAAAAGCTTAGGGATAGGCTGATTGTCTACAGTTTCTGGACAGACAATATCATAAGAAAAGTGCTCAAAACGAATCTTATGAATCATAAGGTAATCCTCTATAATCTTTAAATCCTGACAAATGGTTGTTTCTTTTTCTAAATCAGTGATACTGTAGCGAAGAATGCGCGTGAGGTTTTGGATTAGGTCTTGTGTAAGAGCGGCATCCATTAAAGAAGTGATTTTAATTGTCTCAAGTGTATTGTAGAGAAAATGAGGATTGAACTGAGCTTCCAGCATTTTTCTTTCAAAAATCCACTTTTCTTTTTCTATGGTCAACATTTTCTGATGAAGTTGATCTAATTCGTATAACATATTGTTAATTTTTTCTGCCATAAACTCAAACTCATCACCTGTCTGTAGAGAAAGCCTTTTTTCTGCTTGTTTAGGAATTTCTTGAAGTTGGTAAACCAAACTTTCAATAGGAACAGCATTGTGTGTGGCAATTTTATGAGCAATTCGCCTTGCTTGCCAGAAGTAGAGGAAGAATATACATAAGGTGAGAATGGAGGCTAGACCAAGTAAACTAGGAATGGGAAAGAAGGATTGAAAAGTATAGATTGAAAAAATAGCACCGACTTTTTCTTTTTGAACAATAAGCGGTTCATTCGCATACCAGTGGGTGCGAGAGTGTAGGAGTTTTTCATCAAATTTTTCAAGAGTGGAGCGAGTGAACTGATTTGTATTGTTAGAAAACATATTTCCAAAGCTATCGGTAATGATGTATTTGGAATTGATCATTGGGAAACTTGAGATGAAATCATTCTCATTTACGAATGCAATAGTATAGGCCTTAACTCGTTGGTTTTGAAGTAGTGGTTTGATAAAGAGTGTGTAGTGTTGCTTGTCTGAAGAGAGTGCAATTTTTTCTATCACTTTTTCTTGAGAAGGATTTTGAATGAGTAGTTTTAAGTAGTAGGGAGATAAAATACTTTCTTGATGATTTCGATTGGTACTAAATAGTAGTTCACCTGTATCACTTAGGATAATGAGGTCAGAACTAAGTTTTAATTTAGCTTTTGTCTCGTAAAATAAGCTAAAGACTTCTCGTTCTGTGTGTTTGCCATCCAAAAATCCAGGAATCATTTTATGGTTCATAGTAGTCAGGAGCTCATTATTTGCTTCTTTCATTTCTTGAACCTGTTTGACAATCTGTCTCGTATCTTTGTAGAGTTGTTGCTTTTGTAAAAAATAGGAAAAACCAAAAAGTAAAATGAGTAGTAAAAGAGAGGTCACAAAGGCTGCGATAGAGCTTCTATGGAGAATTTCTTTTTGGAGAGATTTTTTAAAGGAATGAGACATCTGCTACCTCCTTGGAAGGGTTTTCTGTTATAAGTATAGCAGTTTAAAAATTTTAGAGCAAGGTAAAATAGAAAAGGTTTGGCTAAAATTTTTTAGCTAAACCTTTTGAAAAGTTAAGTATGTATTATAGATGCTTGTTATCTGCGAATAGCTAGAGCATTTCAAAGAGATAAACTAGAAATAGCAATTAATATGATGGTTCAGAAATACCTTTTGATAATCAATAAGATCTTCGGGATGAAGTGCGTTGACTCCATCCATTTCATATTTTCGATTTAATAAACGATATTTGTTTTCACCAAATTGATGAAAAGGGAGTAGTTGAACTTGGTCGATATTTAATGAGTTAAATAGAGTAGCGAATTCTTCTGCATCCTCTAAACTATTGTTAAAATCAGGAATAACTGGGATTCTTAAAACGATAGTTTTATTTTGAGAAAAAGCATAATGAATGTTTTTAATAATCATTTGATTAAAAACCCCAGTCACTTTTTTATGTTTTATAGAATTATAATGTTTTAGGTCTGTGTAGATAAAATCCACATATTGGATTAAATCAATAAATTTTTCATGATCAACAAAGGCAGTAGTTTCAATGGCAGTGTGTATGTGATGTTCTTTAGCTGACTTTAAGATGGCTTTAGCAAATTCAAACTGAGCAAATATTTCACCTCCTGATAAAGTTAAACCTCCACCGGATTCTTCGTAAAATTCTTTGTCTTTTAATACCTCTGTAATAATTTCTTCTACAGTCTTTTCTTCACCGACTAAGGTGAATTTCTCTCGTTGAGCATCTTTCATTTTTTCAGGTTTCATTCTTTGAGATTCAGGATTAGAACACCATGGACAGCGCAGAGGACATCCTTTTAAAAAAACAGTTGTACGAATACCCGGGCCGTCATGAATTGAAAAGTGTTGAATATTAAAAATAATTCCTTTAGATATTTCCATAAGAGTTCCTCCTCTTCATAAGTCTATCCTATCACAAAAACGAAAGAAAAACAATTACGAACGAAAGTTTAATTTGTTGTTTTTTGCTTTTTATTTTGGTAGAATAAAACGGAGGTGTAAAATGAAAAGATTGGAACAAATTATTAAATTAGTATCAGAATATGAAAAGATTGATGTTAATACATTATCGGAAAAATTAAATGTATCGAAAGTAACGATTAGAAAAGATTTAGATAAATTAGAGTCAAAAGGCTTATTACACAGAGAGCATGGATATGCTGTGTTAAATAGTGGAGATGACTTAAATGTACGCTTGTCAATTAATTATGAAATTAAGAGAAAAATTGTTCAAGAAGCAGTAAAATTGGTATCAGATAATGAAACAATAATGATAGAATCTGGGTCAACCTGTGCTTTACTTGCTGAGGAAATTTGCAAGCAAAAAAGAAATGTCACTATTGTAACAAATTCATTTTTTATAGCAAATTTTGTGAGAACTTATGATTCATGTCGTGTTATTGTTCTTGGCGGAGAGTTTCAGAAAGATTCACAGGTTACTGTAGGACCGTTATTAAAAGAAATGATACAGACTTTTCATGTACGTCAAGCTTTTGTTGGGACAGATGGTTACGATAAAGAGATGGGCTTTACAGGAAAAGATTTAATGCGCAGTGAGGTAGTTCAATATATTTCAGCAGCGTCGGATAAAGTCATTGTGCTAACTGACTCAAGTAAATTTGATAAAAGGGGTACAGTAAGAAGATTTGCTTTAAGTCAAGTATATGAAGTAATAACAGACGAAAAACTTTCTAAACAAAATATAGCTACATTAGAAAATGCTGGGATAATGGTTAAGGTAGTTTCGTAAGAGGTTGAGTGTATGAATCAAGATAGGAATAAACTGCTCTCTAAAATTGCTTATCTGTATTATATTGAAAACTTAAATCAGTCACAAATAGCAGCAAAATTAGGAATTTATAGAACCTCTATTAGTAGAATGTTAACAGAAGCAAGGAATGCGGGAATTGTTAAAATTGAAATAGAGAATTTTGATACCAATATGTTTAAGTTGGAAAATTATGTAAAAGAAAAATATGGTCTGGAAAGTTTAGAAATTATTCAAAATGAATTTGATGATAATCCAACAATTTTATCTGAAAGAATTTCTCAAGTTGCAGCAGGTGTCCTTAGGAATTTAATTGATGATAATATGAAAATTGGCTTTTCTTGGGGGAAAAGTTTAAGTAATTTAGTAGATTTAATCCACAGCAAAAGTGTCCGAAATGTTCACTTCTATCCTCTAGCAGGTGGTCCTAGTCACATACACGCTAAATACCATGTGAATACACTGATTTATGAAATGTCTAGAAAATTTCATGGAGAGTGTACATTTATGAATGCAACAATTGTGCAAGAAAATAAATTGTTAGCAGATGGTATTTTGCAATCAAGATATTTTGAAGATTTGAAAAATAGTTGGAAAGATTTAGATATAGTTGTGGTTGGGATTGGTGATTTTAGTAATAAAGGAAAACATCAATGGTTAGACATGCTTACAGAGGATGACTTTAAAGAATTGACAAAAGTTAAAACTGTAGGGGAAATTTGTTGTCGATTCTTTGATTCAAAAGGTAAAGAAGTCTATGAGAACTTACAGGAAAGAACGATAGCAATCTCTTTGGAAGATTTAAAAAATATTCCTCAAAGTTTAGCTGTTGCTTACGGTGATACGAAAGTATCTGCGATTCTTTCTGTCTTGCGTGCTAATCTAGTAAACCATCTGATTACAGATAAAAATACAATTTTAAAAGTTTTAGAAGAAGATGGTGATTTTTCTTTTCGAGATATTTTATGCGAGTGAAAATGATAGACTGATATCAGTTTATCGTTTTTTCTTTTTAATCGATTGCACATTTGTGCTTATATAAATAAAAATAGTTTATTTGTTGTTTTTAGATTGACAAGTTTATTATGTAGTTGTATTCTATAGTTACAAAAGAAAATTTTAAAATTTCAAATGAAAAAAGCTTTTTACATAGTGAAATGAGGAGGAATTTATGGAAATTATTGTTCCAGATCAAATTATCATGGGTTTAATTTTATATGCTGGCGATGCGAAACAACATATTTATAAAGCATTAGATTACATAAAAAACGGTACATGTGAACGATGTGAAGAAGAAATCCGGTTAGCTGATGCAGCCTTATTAGAAGCCCATAATCTACAAACAAAATTCTTGGCACAGGAAGCATCTGGTACAAAGACAGAAATTACAGCTCTCTTTGTTCATTCACAAGATCATCTCATGACTAGTATGACGGAGATTAATTTAATCAAAGAAATTATTAGTTTGAGAAAAGAACTTCATAAAAAATAATACTAGAGTATTATCATTGTTATTAACATAGAGGAGGAAAATATAATGGTGAAGATTGGTTTGTTTTGTGCAGCAGGATTTTCTACTGGTATGCTTGTAAATAATATGAAAATTGCAGCGCAATCTAGTGGAGTTGAGGCAGAAATAGAGGCATTTTCTCAGTCTAAATTAGCGGATTATGCCCCAAATCTAGATGTTGCACTGTTGGGGCCTCAAGTTGCTTATACATTAGATAAATCAAAAGAAATTTGTGATAAGTGTGATGTTCCGATAGCTGTTATTCCGATGATGGACTATGGTATGTTAGATGGGAAAAAAGTATTAGATTTGGCCCTATCTTTGATTAGTGGGTAAGAAAAGGAGATTTATTATGGCAAAGATGGATGTTCAAAAAATCATTGCACCTATGATGAAGTTTGTGAATATGCGTGGTATTATAGCTCTAAAAGATGGTATGTTAGCAATTTTGCCATTGACAGTAGTTGGTAGTTTATTCTTGATTATGGGACAATTGCCATTTGAAGGATTAAACAAGAGCATTGCTAGTGTATTTGGAGCAAATTGGACAGAGCCGTTTATGCAAGTATATTCAGGAACTTTTGCGATTATGGGTCTAATTTCTTGTTTTTCAATTGCCTATTCTTATGCTAAGAATAGCGGAGTAGAGGCTTTGCCAGCTGGGGTTCTATCTGTATCTGCATTCTTTATTTTGTTAAGATCATCCTATATCCCTAAACAAGGTGAGGCAATTGGGGATGCTATTAGTAAAGTTTGGTTTGGAGGTCAAGGAATTATCGGTGCTATCATTATAGGTTTGGTAGTAGGAAGTATTTATACCTTCTTTATAAAGAGAAAAATTGTTATTAAGATGCCAGAACAAGTTCCACAAGCTATTGCCAAACAGTTTGAAGCAATGATTCCAGCATTTGTAATTTTCTTACTTTCTATGATTGTATATATTTTAGCGAGCTCATTGACTAATGGCGGAACATTCATAGAAATGATTTATTCTGCTATTCAAGTTCCATTGCAAGGTTTAACTGGATCTTTGTATGGTGCAATTGGAATTGCATTCTTTATATCATTTTTGTGGTGGTTTGGTGTTCATGGACAATCGGTAGTAAATGGAGTAGTGACAGCTCTGCTTTTATCTAATCTTGATGCTAATAAAGCTATGTTAGCCTCTGGGAATCTATCATTAGAAAATGGTGCACATATTGTTACTCAACAATTTTTAGATTCATTTTTAATTCTATCTGGTTCAGGGATTACGTTTGGACTTGTAGTTGCGATGCTTTTTGCATCAAAATCTAAACAGTACCAAGCGTTAGGGAAAGTAGCAGCTTTTCCAGCAATATTTAACGTAAATGAGCCAGTTGTATTTGGATTTCCGATTGTCATGAATCCAGTTATGTTTGTACCTTTCATTCTTGTTCCTGTACTTGCAGCTGTTATAGTATATGGAGCTATTGCAACAGGTTTCATGCAGCCATTTTCAGGAGTTACATTACCTTGGAGTACCCCAGCTATTATATCAGGATTTATGGTTGGTGGATGGCAAGGAGTTATTACTCAGCTAGTGATATTAGCGATGTCTACATTAGTTTATTTCCCATTCTTTAAAGTACAGGATCGTTTAGCTTATCAGAATGAAGCATGATAATTCTAAAAAACATTTGTGTATTATCATTAAACACACACATTTGTGCTAAAAATTAGAGAGTTAAAGTTTTTCTAGTTAAAAGCTTGAAATTTTCTAAAAAACCAGGTATTATATTTTCGAAAGAAACAAAAATATTTTCGAAAGAAAGGTGCTTATTATGGTAAATAAAGAAGTAGCAAGAACGACAATCAAGACAGAATATTTTGGTAGCCTTACTGAAAGGATGAACAAATATCGAGAAGATGTTTTAAATAAAAAACCTTATATTGATGCTGAGAGAGCGGTTCTAGCAACACGCGCTTATGATCGATATAAGGAACAACCTAATGTCCTAAAACGCGCCTATATGCTGAAAGAAATTTTGGAAAATATGACTATCTATATCGAAGAAGAATCTATGATTGCGGGAAATCAAGCTTCTTCCAATAAAGATGCTCCTATTTTTCCAGAATATACGCTAGAATTTGTTCTCAATGAGTTGGATCTTTTTGAAAAGCGTGATGGAGATGTTTTCTATATTACTGAAGAAACAAAAGAACAACTTAGAAGTATTGCTCCGTTTTGGAAAAATAATAATTTACGTGCTAGAGCTGGTGCCTTGTTACCTGAAGAAGTGTCTGTTTATATGGAAACAGGATTCTTCGGTATGGAAGGTAAGATGAATTCTGGAGATGCTCACTTAGCAGTTAACTATCAGAAACTGTTGCAATTTGGTTTAAGAGGTTTTGAAGAGCGGGCTCGTAAAGCTAAAGCAGCTCTAGATTTAACAGATCCAGCAAGTATTGATAAATATCATTTTTATGACTCTATATTTATCGTAATCGATGCTATTAAAGTATATGCAAATCGCTTTGTTGATCTTGCTAAAAGTTTAGCCGAAAATGCAAATCCTAAACGTAAGAAAGAATTACTTGAGATTGCAGATATTTGCTCTCGAGTCCCATATGAACCGGCAACTACTTTTGCAGAAGCTATTCAATCAGTCTGGTTTATTCAATGTATTTTACAAATTGAATCTAATGGTCACTCTCTTTCATACGGCCGTTTTGATCAATATATGTATCCATATATGAAGGCTGATTTAGAAAGTGGTAAAGAAACAGAAGATAGCATTGTTGAACGTCTGACAAATCTTTGGATTAAGACAATTACAATTAATAAGGTTCGCAGTCAAGCACATACATTTTCTTCAGCAGGAAGTCCTTTATATCAAAATGTTACAATTGGTGGACAGACTCGAGATAAGAAGGATGCTGTTAACCCATTATCTTATTTGGTATTAAAATCAGTTGCACAAACTCATCTACCGCAACCTAATCTAACTGTACGTTACCATGCAGGCTTAGATGCTCGTTTCATGAATGAGTGTATTGAGGTGATGAAACTTGGTTTTGGTATGCCTGCATTTAATAATGATGAGATTATTATTCCTTCTTTTATTGCAAAAGGAGTAATGGAAGATGATGCTTATGACTACAGTGCCATTGGATGTGTTGAAACGGCAGTTCCAGGAAAATGGGGATATCGTTGTACAGGTATGAGTTATATGAACTTCCCTAAGGTTCTACTTATCACGATGAATGATGGAATTGATCCGGCTTCGGGTAAACGGTTTGCACCAAGCTTTGGTCATTTTAAGGATATGAAGAACTTTTCTGAATTAGAAAATGCTTGGGATAAAACACTAAGATATTTGACACGAATGAGTGTTATTGTTGAAAATTCTATTGATTTATCATTGGAACGAGAAGTTCCTGATATTCTATGTTCAGCATTGACTGATGATTGTATTGGTCGTGGAAAACACCTTAAAGAAGGTGGAGCAGTATATGATTATATATCAGGTTTGCAAGTTGGAATTGCAAATTTGTCGGATTCATTAGCTGCAATTAAAAAATTGGTATTTGAGGAAGAACGTATAAGCCCAAGTCAGCTTTGGCATGCATTGGAAACAGATTATGCTGGAGAAGAAGGTAAGGTCATTCAAGAAATGTTGATTCATGATGCACCTAAGTACGGTAATGATGATGATTATGCTGACAAATTGGTTACTGCTGCTTATGATATTTATGTTGATGAAATTGCTAAATATCCTAATACACGTTATGGAAGAGGACCTATTGGCGGAATTCGTTATTCAGGAACATCTTCTATCTCAGCCAACGTAGGTCAGGGACGTGGAACATTAGCAACTCCAGATGGACGCAACGCGGGTACACCGTTAGCAGAGGGTTGTTCACCATCACATAATATGGATCAACACGGCCCTACATCTGTTTTAAAATCTGTTTCAAAATTACCAACAGATGAAATCGTAGGTGGGGTTCTCTTAAATCAGAAAGTAAATCCTCAAACGTTAGCCAAAGAAGAAGATAAATTAAAACTAATTGCTTTGTTACGAACATTCTTTAATCGTTTACATGGGTACCATATTCAATACAATGTTGTTTCCAGAGAGACGTTGATTGACGCTCAGAAACATCCTGAAAAACACAGAGATTTAATTGTTCGTGTTGCGGGATACTCTGCATTCTTCAATGTTCTTTCTAAGGCAACCCAAGATGATATTATAGGACGTACTGAGCATACTTTGTAAAATAAAGAGGTTCTTTTTATGGAATTTATGCTTGACACATTAAATTTAGATGAGATTAAAAAATGGTCTGAAATTTTACCGCTAGCTGGGGTAACTTCAAATCCCACTATTGCAAAAAGAGAGGGTTCTATTAATTTTTTTGAACGACTCAAAGATGTAAGAGAATTGATTGGCTCTACACCCTCTATTCATGTTCAGGTGATTGCTCAAGATTTTGAAGGCATCTTAAAGGATGCTTATGAAATTCGGAGACAAGCAGGAGATGATATATTTATCAAAGTACCTGTTACTCCGGCTGGATTACGTGCAATAAAGGTGCTAAAAAAAGAGGGCTACCATATCACTGCAACAGCTATTTATACAGTTATTCAGGGATTATTAGCTATCGAAGCAGGAGCCGATTACCTAGCTCCATATTATAATAGAATGGAAAATCTGAACATTGATTCAAATTCTGTCATTCGTCAATTAGCTCTTGCTATTGATAGACAGAACTCTCCTAGTAAGATTTTAGCTGCATCCTTTAAAAATGTAGCACAAGTGAATAGTGCTTTAGCTGCAGGTGCGCATGCTGTTACAGCAGGAGCAGATGTTTTTGAATCAGCTTTCGCCATGCCATCTATCCAAAAGGCGGTTGATGATTTTTCTGATGACTGGTTTGTTACTCAAAATAGTCGTTCCATTTAGATAGAGAGGAAATACATATGAGAATTTTTGCTAGTCCTTCTAGATATATTCAAGGGGAAAATGCCTTGTTTGAAAATGCCAAATCAATATTGGATTTGGGAAATCGTCCGATTCTATTATGTGATCAGTTGGTTTATGATATTGTTGGAAAACGATTTGAAGATTACTTGCATAGATATGGTTTCCACATTGTTCTGGCCCTATTTAATGGTGAAGCTTCTGACAATGAAATCAATCGAGTTGTTGCCTTAGCTGAGAAAGAAAATTGTGATAGTATTATCGGTCTTGGTGGTGGAAAGACGATTGATAGTGCAAAAGCTATTGCAGATTTTATTGAAAAGCCTGTTATTATTGCTCCAACAATTGCATCGACAGACGCACCTGTATCTGCTTTATCTGTTATTTATACAGATGAAGGTGCATTTGATCATTATCTATTTTATTCTAAAAATCCAGATTTAGTTTTGGTTGATACAAAAGTTATTTCACAAGCCCCTAAGCGTTTATTAGCGTCTGGTATTGCAGATGGTTTAGCAACTTGGGTTGAGGCGCGTGCGGTTATGCAGGCAAATGGAAAAACTATGTTAGGACAACAACAAACGTTGGCTGGAGTTGCAATTGCGAAGAAATGTGAAGAAACGCTGTTTGCAGATGGTTTACAGGCTATGGCAGCTTGTGAAGCTAAAGTTGTGACACCAGCATTAGAAAATATTGTTGAAGCTAATACTCTATTGAGTGGCCTAGGTTTTGAAAGTGGAGGATTAGCTGCGGCGCATGCAATTCATAATGGTTTTACTGCATTGACAGGTGACATTCATCATTTAACACATGGTGAAAAAGTAGCTTATGGAACTTTGGTACAACTTTTATTAGAAAATAGGCCTAAAGAAGAACTTGATAAGTATATTGAGTTTTACAAAAAAATTGGTATGCCAACAACTCTAAAAGAAATGCATTTAGATCAAGTTGGATATGATGATTTAATAAAAGTTGGTAAACAAGCAACTATGGAGGGTGAGACAATCCATCAGATGCCGTTTAAGATTTCGCCTTCAGATGTTGCTCAAGCTATCATCGCTGTAGACGCCTATGTAAATTCAAAATAAATAATAAGGACTACTGTTTTCCAAATGGTAGTCTTTTATTGATCCTCGTATTGAATCCGACGTTCTTCATAAATCAAAAAGCGACATAGGTTGTCGGCTATTTATTATAAATACATTAATTAGCATTCCAGTCGTATCTTTGGTCTAAAATTAGTATTTTGTGTTATAAGAGATAAGCTTATTGTTTTGCTCTTTGATTTCTCGCATAACAATAAGATAAAAAAGTGGGTGATAGAGCAATTCAGAGCCATCAAAATTAATGAGATACAGTATACAGTTTTTTCTTTTAACACATTTCAAATTCTCTCAAAAATGGTATAATAGTAACATCACAAAATTGGAGAGAGACCATGAGTTTTTACAATCATAAAGAAATTGAGCCTAAGTGGCAGGGCTACTGGGCAGAACATCATACATTTAAGACAGGAACAGATGCATTAAAACCGAAGTTTTATGCTCTTGATATGTTCCCTTATCCGTCTGGAGCAGGTTTGCACGTAGGACACCCAGAAGGTTATACTGCAACCGATATCCTCAGCCGTTACAAACGTGCGCAAGGCTACAATGTCCTTCACCCAATGGGATGGGATGCTTTTGGTTTGCCTGCAGAGCAATACGCTATGGATACGGGGAATGACCCAGCAGAATTTACAGCTGAAAACATTGCCAACTTCAAACGCCAAATCAATGCGCTTGGATTTTCTTACGACTGGGATCGTGAAGTTAACACAACAGATCCAAACTACTACAAGTGGACTCAGTGGATTTTCACTAAGCTTTACGAAAAAGGTTTGGCTTATGAAGCGGAAGTGCCAGTAAACTGGGTTGAAGAGTTGGGAACAGCCATTGCCAACGAAGAAGTCCTTCCTGATGGAACTTCTGAGCGTGGTGGCTATCCTGTTGTCCGCAAACCAATGCGTCAATGGATGCTTAAAATCACGGCCTATGCAGAGCGCTTGCTCAATGACTTGGATGAGTTGGATTGGCCAGAATCTATCAAGGACATGCAACGCAACTGGATTGGGAAATCAACTGGTGCCAATGTAACCTTTAAAGTTAAGGGAACAGACAAGGAATTCACAGTCTTTACCACTCGTCCTGATACCCTTTTCGGTGCGACTTTCACAGTCTTGGCTCCTGAACATGATTTGGTTGACGCTATCACAAGCCCAGAGCAAGCAGAGGCTGTAGCAGACTACAAACACCAAGCTAGTCTGAAATCAGACTTGGCTCGTACAGACCTTGCCAAGGAAAAAACAGGAGTTTGGACCGGTGCTTATGCCATCAACCCTGTCAACGGCAAGGAAATTCCAATCTGGATTGCGGACTACGTTCTTGCTAGCTATGGGACAGGAGCGGTAATGGCTGTACCTGCCCATGACCAACGTGACTGGGAATTTGCCAAACAATTTGACCTTCCAATCGTAGAAGTACTTGAAGGTGGAAACGTTGAAGAAGCTGCCTACACAGAAGATGGGCTTCATGTCAATTCAGACTTCCTAGATGGATTGAACAAAGAAGACGCAATTGCTAAGATTGTGGCTTGGTTGGAAGAGAAAGGTTGTGGTCAAGAGAAGGTTACCTACCGCCTCCGCGACTGGCTCTTCAGCCGTCAACGTTATTGGGGTGAGCCGATTCCAATCATTCATTGGGAAGATGGAACTTCAACAGCTGTTCCTGAAAATGAATTGCCACTTGTCTTGCCTGTAACCAAGGACATCCGTCCTTCAGGTACTGGAGAAAGTCCGCTAGCTAACTTGACAGACTGGCTTGAAGTGACTCGTGAAGATGGCGTTAAGGGTCGTCGTGAAACAAATACTATGCCACAGTGGGCTGGTTCAAGTTGGTACTACCTCCGCTATATTGACCCACACAATACTGAGAAATTGGCTGATGAGGAACTTCTCAAACAATGGTTGCCAGTAGATATTTACGTGGGTGGTGCAGAGCATGCCGTTCTTCACTTGCTTTATGCTCGTTTCTGGCACAAATTCCTCTATGATCTCGGTGTTGTTCCGACGAAAGAGCCATTCCAAAAACTCTTTAACCAAGGGATGATTTTGGGAACAAGCTACCGTGACCACCGTGGGGCTCTTGTAGCGACTGATAAGGTTGAAAAACGTGACGGTTCCTTCTTCCATATGGAAACAGGAGAAGAGTTGGAGCAAGCGCCAGCCAAGATGTCTAAATCCCTCAAGAATGTTGTTAACCCAGATGATGTGGTGGAACAATACGGTGCCGATACCCTTCGCGTCTATGAAATGTTCATGGGCCCACTTGATGCTTCCATCGCTTGGTCTGAAGAAGGTTTGGAAGGAAGCCGTAAATTCCTTGACCGTGTTTACCGTTTGATTACAAGCAAAGAAATCGTTGCGGAAAACAATGGTGCTCTTGACAAGGTCTACAACGAAACAGTCAAAGCTGTCACTGAGCAAATCGAGTCTATGAAATTCAACACAGCTATTGCCCAACTTATGGTTTTTGTCAACGCTGCTAACAAGGAAGACAAGCTCTATGTGGACTATGCCAAAGGCTTTATCCAATTGATTGCCCCATTTGCACCTCACTTGGCAGAAGAACTCTGGCAAACTGTTGCTGCAACAGGTGAGTCAATCTCTTACGTGGCTTGGCCAACATGGGACGAAAGCAAATTGGTTGAAGACGAAATCGAAATTGTTGTCCAAATCAAAGGTAAAGTACGTGCCAAACTCATGGTCGCTAAAGATCTCTCACGTGAAGAATTGCAAGAAATTGCTCTCGCTGACGAAAAAGTCAAAGCAGAGATTGATGGTAAGGAAATCGTGAAAGTAATTGCGGTGCCTAACAAACTCGTTAATATCGTCGTTAAATAACGAGTTTATTAGCTCTATCTGCCACCTTCAATAGTCCACTGGACTATTGAAGCCAACTAAATTGGTTAATATTGTTGTGAAATAAGATAGGAATCCTTCAGAGTAGAATCTGGAGGATTTTTTGAATCTTCTTATGAAAGTATGATATACTATGGGCAACTGTAAAGTTTGAAAAGTGAAACAAGGAGAAAGTTATGCCAGTAAACGAATATGGTCAGATGATTGGGGAGTCAATGGAAGGTTATACACTGGGTGAATTGCCTGCTATTGATCTCTTAGAAGGGCGTTATGCTAGGGTAGAGGCTCTTTCGGTGGGAAAGCATGCGGAGGATTTATTAGCTGTTTATGGTCCAGATACTCCGCGGGAGATGTGGACTTACCTCTTTCAGGAACCAGTGACGGATATGGAGGAGCTGGTTGCCGTTTTAAATCAGATGTTGGCTCGTAAGGATCGCTTTTACTATGCAATTATAGACAAGGAAACTGGTAAGGCCTTGGGAACTTTTTCTCTCATGCGCATTGACCAGAATAACCGAGTAATAGAAGTGGGAGCAGTCACTTTTTCTCCAGAACTCAGGGGAACACGAATAGGGACAGAAGCTCAGTATCTCTTGGCGCGCTATGTTTTTGAGGAGCTTAACTATCGTCGCTACGAATGGAAATGTGATTCTCTTAATCTGCCATCCAGACGAGCTGCGGAGCGTTTGGGATTTGTCTATGAAGGGACCTTCCGCCAGGCAGTCGTTTATAAGGGGCGTACGAGAGATACGGATTGGTTGTCTATGATTGATACGGACTGGTCACAAGTCAAGGCTCGTTTAGAAACATGGTTGGCTCCTGAAAATTTTGATAAAAAAGGACGACAGTACAAGAGCTTGAGAGAATTTTAAGAGGTGTTGACATGATCACTATTAAAAAGCAAGAATTTGTCAAGCTAGAGGATGTTTTGCATCTCTATCAGGATGTCGGTTGGACAAATTATACCCATCAACCAGAAATGTTGGAGCAGGCCTTATCTCATTCATTATCGGTTTATATGGCGCTTGATGGCGATGATGTCGTGGGCTTGATTCGTTTGGTTGGAGATGGATTCTCATCAGTAATGGTTCAGGATTTAATCGTTTTACCAATCTATCAGCGTCAAGGGATTGGTAGTGCCCTAATGAAAGAGGCTTTAGAGGATTACAAAGATGCCTATCAAGTCCAGCTGGTGACGGAACAGACAGAAAGAACCTTGAAATTCTATCGTTCTATAGGCTTTGAAAGTTTATCCACCTATAATTGTATAGGGATGACTTGGATAAACAGAGAAAAATAACAAAACTAGTTTTTTCTTAAGCAAAGTTTAAGGATGGTCTAGTATTATATAACCATTAAATAAAGACCTCCTAACTTTATTTAATGAAATCCTAAAACTTTTTTTCATCATAATCTCCTAATAAAGTCACCCAATCAGGTGACTTTTTTGTGGGGCGAGGTTATGGTAATAGAAATTTTTTGAAAAATGGTAGAATTTGAGAAAAGTTAAGCTAGTTTTAAGCTTCGTCTTGTATCATATAGTTATTAAATAAAGACCTCCTAACTTTATTTAATAAAATCCTAAACTTTTCTTTTTCATAATAATCTCCCTTAACTCCACCCAATCAGGTGGAGTTTTTTGGCTCTATTTCAGGCTTTTGGGGACTATTCTAAAAATCATTTTTCGATATTTTTCGATATTTTTCGGTATTTTTCGGATTTTGGTCGGGGAATTGGCGGGGACTTTTTTAGGAAATAGAGTATGGGACAAAAGTCTAACCTTAAATATTATAGTTAATTGAAACAAGAACAAGACAAAAGAGCCTCAAAAAAAGTATTGCAACTTGGTAATACCTTTTTGAGGTG
>CAJNDL010000026.1 GCA_905221505.1 bacterium | reverse complement strand
ACAGGCAGCCACAACCATCTTCGTGGTCAATATGAAACGAATTATGACCTTAATAAATACAAAATAACCGAGGAATTCGCTCAAATTGACGAGAGATTCCTCGGTTTTCATTTCATTAAAAGTAAGAGACCTATTTTTTCAGTGGACTCGCACGATACAAAGGTTCTTTTATTTTATAAAACTCGGACTTGAGCTTGATCAACCAACTGTCCATCAACAGTCAGATTCAGATAAAAATCCAAGGTCTTGTCGGCAGCAAAATACAGGGTTGGTATGGTCAGGTCTTTTTTGCTTTCTCCAGCTTGAAATTGAAGGAATTGAATCTCATCCTGATAGGCGACGCCATGAACACCTGTCCCCGGTTGCATCGAAATCTTAGCCTCCAAAGGAGTACTACTTTCGCTACGTTCAACCTTAAAATGAAGAGTTTCTCCCTTTGCCACAGCTAGACTTTTTTCTGCAAATACTAGCCCCTGAACAACTTCTTTGTTTGCTAAGCTAGGAGTTTTATAAAGTGAAATTTTTGTTAAGACAGGCAAATCCTGTGCCTCCGTAATCATCACGCGCAACTTTTGCGCCTCTACTAGTGGACCTCGCAAGAGGCGCTTATGACCAACTGTAAATCCCGTACCAAATTCCTGCCAAACACCATCTACCTCTACTTGCACATGAAAAGCAGCGATTCGTTGCCCTAGCTTCAAATCTTCTCTTAACTCAATTACATCAAAAGTTTTAGGTGACCCTAAGTCGAATTCTAACTGGATTGGCAAGCCTGCATCGCTTGCCCAAGAGCTGGTCTCAAGTCCATCTGTCAGATGATGACAGCCAAAGTCTGCGGAAAGAGCGGGACCAGATACCTTGGCTCCCAGAGCCAAATCTTCCCTATAGAGCTCGTCACGATAAGCCGCAAATTCATAGAGACGCTTGATATCTTTATCGTCAAATAGACCATCTTGATTCGACGGAATATTAAGCAAGAGAGGGGTTCCCCTCCCTACCGAGTGAAAATAAATCTCTACCAACTCCTCAAGTGACTTAGGATCCTGATCCTCATGGTAAAACCAACCCGGCCGAATAGAGACATCTGCCTCTCCGATTGAAAAAATCGTACCTGAGGGATCTCCATGCTGAAGATAGTCCAGCTCTGCTTCTGTTCCTAGTTTGTCAGGATTCACCTTTTGCCATAGAGGATCACCTGCATACCCTCGTTCATTGCCAATCCAGCGGATACTGGTGCCTTCTGTTGAAAAAATCAAGCAATCGCCCTGCAGTTCATGAATGGTTTCAAACCATTTTTCAAATTCATAATTGACCTTTTGAGCGCCCTCTCCTCTAGCACCATCCATCCAGACCTCAGCAAATTTTCCTGCATTTCCATAGGCAGGATTTGATAAAATCTCCTTCATCTGAGCCAGATAATAGGCATTATAGTCCGCTTCTCGGTTCACATGATAGAGGGGGCTGTGGGCATCCCAGGGTGATAGGTAGACCCCCATATCCATATCAAACTCTGTGGCGGCTTGGGACACTTCAAGGAGCAAATCCCCCTCTCCATTCCTCCAAGGACTGGCTTTGACCGAATAATCTGTGTGAGCTGTCGGATAAAGGACAAAGCCATCGTGGTGCTTGACCACCAAAATCAACTTTTTAAAGCCCGTTTCCTTGAGGACGCGAACCCACTCACGCGCATCTAACCTGGTCGGATTAAAGCGTTCAGGATCCTCCTGACCTGTCCCCCATTCCTGGTCATAAAAGGTATTAGGGCCAAAATGGATAAAGGCTGCTAGTTCATCCTCTAAATAAGCTAGCTGGGCCTGACTAGGCAAGGGCCCATGCGGTTTTATTTCTCTTACCATACTACTTCCTATCTACATTTTTCTTTACTTTTTTGGCATGCACTTGCAATTCTGTTAAGGCTAGGGGGCTGGTCAAGTCTTCAAATCGAAGACGAAGGGCATAAGTTTTCACCTTATCAAATTCAAAACGAAGCTCTTCATCCTTGTCGCTTGACACTTTTCGGATAACTGATACAGGGCGCCAATTCTCCTCTTGCTTGAGCAGAGAATCCTTGTCCAAATGGTTGGGAGTCCGAGGCAAGGCAGGCTCATTCCCTACATAATAGTCGATATAGGTAGGATCCACCGCCACGTAGTCTTGATTTTCAACATAATACAAGGTCAGGTTATCCACAAATCGCGGTTTTAAAATCCCTGCATCTCCAAACAGAATACCCACACTGGCTTGCTCTGATTTAGCAATCCAAGTATTGGCTATCGCTTTCTTTCGAGCAATGACCTTGTCATTGAGGTAAGAGGCTGGGTGATTAGGTTCTGAGTGGGAAGCAAAGACCAGAGGCAGGTTGGACCCTGTCCACTGATTGGAAATAACTTCCCCATCTACACTAGCATCTGTCACATGAATGGTGACTTTTGCTAGCAACTCACAGCCCGCTACTTGCCCTGTGAGAACATATTTTCCTACCTGAGCATAAATTTTAGGATCGAGTTCATCCCAAGTCACCTTGGCCGTATCTCGTCTGCCATCTGATAAGACTAGCTTAACTCGCTCTGGTAAGTGTGGGGCTTCCTTGACAAGCGTCCAGACTCTTTCAGGTTCAATAGCGCAAATCCCTTGAACACAAACCTGAACCGAAGCCTTTAAATCCAGACCCTCTAGCTGGCCAGATACCGTAAATTCATGAAATTTTTCCAAATCTTCTTTAGGAATTTCCTCCCAGACAAGCTTGACTCGTTTTACACCACCAGACTCATAGTCCACCAAGACCAAGGACGGAAACTGTGGATAAGTCCCCTTAGCTGTATACAAGCGAAGTGGTCTTACAGAAACTGCTCGGCCTAGCGAGGTATTTTCTGCAACCTGCAAATGCATTTGATAGGTCTTCCCTTGATAACTAGCGCGGATAGCCAAGTCGCCTGCAGACAAGCAATGAAGCACCCCCTGCTTGATAATGGCATGAGCACTACCACTCGTCTCCCAAATCACTTCACTATTCCCCACCTTGTTCACAGGGTTATCCACAGTTTGTGGATAAAGTCCAATAGCTGGGGAATCTCCTTCTTGCAAACCTGCCCTCTTGTCCACTCGAATCTCAAACAAGCGCTTATTTTTCACTGGCTGGCAAGCCAAATCCTCTCCCACTAAGAGATCAAAACTTGCTGGCTCTAGCCCTCTAGCACTAGCCTTTACTCTTACTTGACCTGCCTGCTCCAAGCTCTGAACTAAAAGGACACCCCTGCCATGAAAGGCTTTCCGCTTAAACCGACCATTTTTCTGAACCTGGTAACGTTCACGGCTGGCCTGTCTGCCATTATCCACACCCACAATGCGAGCAGGGCCCTCAATTTTAAAATGAATCTGATTGGAGGCAGTCGGCACCCAATTTCCATCCTTGTCCAATACATCAAAATAGAGATAGAGGAGGTCTTGTCCATCTGGCTCCAGTTGTATTTTCTCGGCATGTAGCCCGATTTGGGCTGGCTTACCTGCAGTCACCACCCTATCTTCTGCCACAATCTGACCTTGGCGGTCATAGGCTACAGCAGACAATTCTCCTGGTTTATAAGGCAAACGCCATTCGAGATAGAGTTGGTCAGAACTTGCTCCCTCTTGGTATTTTCTACCGTCGGAAGTCCATTTTCCCTGAAAAGTCTTTCTGCCTTGGGATTTTCCATTGAGAAATAACTCTACAGAACCAGCATTTGAATACACTCGAACAGGGATATCCCCATACTTATCCACAACTTGTTGATAACTCTTGTGGATTTCCCAATTCCAATGGGGCAGGATATGAATCATAGGCTTTTGATCACCATTCAACCACTGACTTTGATAGAGATAATAATCATTTTTAGGAATCCCTGCCGTGTCCACAAGCCCAAAATAGGAACTCTTGACAGGCGTGTCATTTTGATTGTGCCAAGGAGTCGGCTCACCGATATAGTCCACTCCTGTCCAGATAAACTGACCGGCATAGTCTAGCCTATTTCTATCTGCTATCCAAGAATCCGTCGCCGTCTTCCCCCAAGGAACCCGATCATTGCCATAGTCCGACTGTTCAAAATTCCGCACGCGGCGATTATCCCCAACCCATTCCTTATCTGGTCGAAAATAGCTGTCACGCGTCCGTGTAGCCGATGAGGTTTCAGATCCATAAAGTCGCCACTTGGGATGTCTTTTGCGAATCCTATCAATATTATCTTCCGAGTAGTTCAAGCCCACCACATCCAGCAAATTGGCTATCTTCTCATGACCTCCAGAACCATCGCCAAAGCGGAACTGGTCCATTCCCATGGTCACAAAACGGCTATCATCCACTTCCTTAACCCTTTCTAGCAAGCGTTTGAGCGTCTTCAATGAATGAGCATCTCCATTTGCTTCACTGACTTCATTTCCCAAGGACCACATAAAGATGGCTGGATTGTTCTTGCCACGCTCAATCATGGTGCGTAAATCGTAATCTGACCAAAAATCTCCCGTCTTCGCTTCTGGATGAGTCGCTTCTTCCTCAAAAAAGCGACCATAGTCATATTCTTTCTTGCCTCCATACCAGGTATCAAAGGCTTCTTCTTGGATGAGTAGGCCCATTTTGGCAGCCAGATTCAGCAAAATACTACTAGCTGGATTATGGGTAATTCGGATAGCATTGACTCCCATTTCCTTCATCTGACGCAATCGTCTCTCAGCAGCTGACTTGTTTTCCACAGCTCCCAGCGCTCCGTAGTCATGGTGGAGACATACCCCATGAATCTTCAACCAGCGACCATTTAGAAAGAAGCCCTTATCCGCTTGCCAATCCATATAACGGTAACCAAAAGTTTCCTCTTCTTCATCAACCAAGACGCCATTTTTGTAAAGGCGAGTCTTCAATTGGTAAAGGTGAGGATGGTCAATATCCCAAAGCAAGGGTTGAAAAATTGATATTGCTTGTTGGAAATGATGTTTGTCCCCAGCTTCAATCACTACAGAATCTGTCGCCTGCCAGTCTGAAACCTGTTGTCCATCATACCAAATACTCTGTTCCAAATATACCGACACGGACTGAGGCCCATCATTTGAAACCTTACTTTCAAGCTGGGTTCCCACCCAAGATTGCCTTTGCTCCTTTAGCTTAGGACTTTTTATCGTAAGCCCATACAAATCCAGATGCACCGAATCTGTAATCAACAATTTCACTTCTCGATAAATGCCGCTACCCGAGTACCAACGACTGCTAGGTTGCTGGTTTTCCACAAAAACCGCAAGCTGGTTGGCCGTTCCATCGTTTCTTAGATAAGGCGTGATATCATAAGAAAAAGGTGTGTAGCCATTGGGATAATAGCCCAGCACTTGCCCGTTGATATAGACTTGGGCATTCATGTAAACCCCATCAAAGAGTAAACGCACCGAAACAAGACTGGCATCTTCTTCCAAGTAGAACTGCGTCCGGTACCATGCCTGACCCCCATTTAGCTGGCCACCCTCATTTTGCGCTGGCGAGTAATGGTCAAAATCATTGTAAATACTCCAGTCATGGGGCACTTGAATCGCCTGCCAATTTTCCCTCTGAAAATCCGATGCCAAGGCCTCTTCTTTCCCCACCTCCTGGCTAAAAAACCAGTGATTTCGTAAAACTTCTTCTCTTCTCATACAATCATTCCTCTTTAAACGACTCGATTTACTTGACTATAACACAAAACAAAAGCGCTTTCAATATTTCCTCCATCACTCCCTAAATACTCAGAAAAGATTCTATAATTTGTGGAGGAGGATTTAGTCCTCAAAGCTACAAGGGTAATGCAAAAAGAGCCTGGAATCAGGCTCTTTAGTCTATTATTTCTTCTCAGCACGGAGGGCTGACAAGATTTGTGTACGGATATCATCCACACCATTTGGAGTATTTGGTAAAAAGATAGTTTGATTTCCTTTAGAGGCAAAGGTATTCAAAGTATCCAAATACTGGTTGGTCAAGAGGATGGACATGATCTGTTCTTCTGTCATGCCAACATTGGCTTCCTTGAGTTCTGTGATAGACTCTGCCAATCCATCCACAATCGCCTTACGTTGTTGGGCAATCCCCACACCATGAAGGCGGTCTTTTTCTGCTTCGGCTTCAGCTGCAGTGACGATTTTAATCTTGTCAGCTTCCGCCAATTCTTGCGCTGCGACCCGCTTACGTTGCGCCGCATTGATTTCATTCATGGATTGCTTAACTTCTGCATCCGGTTCGACCTTGGTAATCAAGGTTTTCACAATAATGTAGCCGTAAGTAGTCATTTCTTCTGCGACTTGGTGTTGAACTTCAAGGGCAATCTCATCTTTTTTCTCAAACAATTCATCCAAGGTTAATTTTGGAACAGAAGAGCGAAGGGCGTCTTCGATATAAGATTTAATCTGAGATTCTGGACGCATGAGTTTATAGTAGGCATCTGTTACGCTCTGCTCATTGACACGGTACTGAGTCGCCACATTCATCATAACGAACACATTGTCCTTGGTCTTGGTCTCAACCACAATATCGCTTTGCAACAAGCGCAACTGAATCCGCGCTGCAATCGAGTCAACCCCAAAAGGCAAGCGAATATGAATACCGCTATTGGCAACCTTTTGGAATTTCCCAAAGCGTTCAATAATCGCCACCGACTGCTGACGAACCACATAAACTGTACTCAGTGTGACTATCACCAATAGGAGCACACAAACCACCACAAAAATCATCAAAAATGTTGCCATTATCGTGACCTCCATTATTATTTTTCCTGTATTATAGCACATTTAAAGAAGGCTGTGCAGTTTTTACTGCGATTTTTCCTGAAATGTCAAGAATTAGAGGTGGATTGTCACATTGTCGTCTAATCTCTATCAATTTAAGTTACATATGTTAGAAACATTGCTCAGAATATTTCTAGCTCCGTTGTTTATCTAAGTACTACCTGAGCTCGTTCTTACTATTGTAGCGGAGGTCATAGAAGGAATTATCTTGTATTTCGTTTGCAAATGGCTAGATGGTAAGAAATAGACCGAGTGACTGGCCTATCAACACCCGTTTAATCGCTAAGATACGTCAAAAAAGCCCTTAACTACTGGCATAGTTAGGGGCTTTGGTGTTCTAATGAACCTTATCCATTAAAATCATTCTAACATACAGGTCCAGATATCTCAAGAATTTTATTCATTGTTTAAAATTCCTTAGGTATCTGAAAGGTCTATAATGAAGTTAGCCATCTAGTACCAAAAAACCGACTATCTCTTATGAACTGAACTAGTCGGTTTCTCATCAATGTGCCAACATTTCTTGGGCGATTTCTTGACCAGATAGGTTATCTGGGTAGTAGGTTGGCCAGTTATCCATTTCTTCAAAGAGGGCTTCTTGGCTTGTGCCTCCAAAGAAAATATGGAAATGTTCTGCCTTAACTGGGGCGATATTGTGGTCACTAAACTGAACATATTTGAATTGTCCAGCATCAGCATCTGTGGCTTCAAAGAGGAAGCGCACGCCACGATTGCCTTTCTTGTAAGTCAAGATTTTCTTACCAACATACTTGTAAGTATATTTCTTGCTTTGTCCACCTTGAACAAATTCCATAGTGTTATCAGTGATATTGATCTTAGTGACATCTGTCTGATAGCCTTTTGTATAGTAGGCCTTGTACTCAGCCTGGGTCATCTTACCAGTCAACTTAGCCTTGTAGTCAAATACTTGATCAAACGTACCATCTTCAAGGAAAGGATAAACTGATTGCCAGTTACCTACATAGTCACTCAAGGTGCGGTCCTTGACAGCTGCATCTTCAAAGTAACCATTTTGAACTGTCTTGGTATCCTCTGCCTTTTCAGGCTCGATTGCTGGGCCTTCTTGGTCTGTTGTTTGTTTCAAAGCCTTGAGGTTTTTCTCCATGATTGAGATGTAATTTTCTCCAGCCTTAGTGTCCTCTTCTGTCAGACTTTCTAAAGGATTGAGGACATCTGTTTTGACACCTGCCTCTTTTGAAAGTGTGTTAGCAAGGGCTTGTGAAGCATTTTCCTCAAAGTAGATATAGGCAATTTTATTTTTCTTGACGTACTCTGTCAATTCTGCCAGACGTGCAGCTGATGGTTCTGCATCTGGAGAGAGACCTGAGATTGCGACTTGTTTGAGTCCATAGTCCAAAGCAAGGTAGTTAAAGGCTGCGTGCTGAGTCACAAAGCTCTTTTGTTTAGCTTGAGACAAGCCTTCTGCATAAGCCTTATCCAAGGCTTGCAATTTTTCGATATAGGCAGCAGCATTCTTCTCAAAGGTCTCTTTTTTATCAGGATAATCTGCTGACAAGCTATCACGGATGTGCTCTACAAGTTTGATGGCACGGACTGGTGACAACCAAACATGGGGATCATACTCATGGTGATGACCTTCTTCTCCATGGTCATGGTCGCCCTCTTCTTCCTCGCCACCTGGCAAGAGCAACATATCACCTGTCGCCTTGATAGTCTTCACCTTTTTCTTATCCAAAGTATCTAGCAATTTAGGTACCCATGTTTCCATGTTTTCATTTTCATAAACGAAGGTATCTGCGTCTTGGATTTTAGCAACTGCCTTGGCAGACGGTTCATATTCATGGGGTTCTGTACCAGCACCGATGAGGAGTTCTACATTAGCAGTATCTCCTGCGACTTGCTTGGTAAATTCATAGACAGGGTAAAAGGTTGTTACGATATTTAGTTTGCCATCTGCCTGCTTTTGATTGGAACAAGCCACTAAAAACAAGGCACATAGACTGGCGAATAATAAGCTAATTTTTTTCACGTTAGTCTCCTATTTGATAAAACGTCTTACTAAACTGATGAGTAAAAAGACAGTTACAAAAATAATGGTAATACTTGCACTTGCAGGTGTTTCTGCATAGTAGGAAATGTAAAGTCCTGCCACCATTCCCAAAAAGCCAATCGCACTGGCAAGTAGCATAACCGATTTAAAGTTTTTCCCCAAACGCAGGGCAATACTAGCTGGCAAGACCATAATGGTCGACACCAAAAGAGCTCCTGCTGCAGGAATCATAAGAGCAATAGCCACCCCAGTCACCATATTAAAAAGAATAGACATGGTACGAACTGGCAAGCCATCCACAAAGGCCGTATCCTCATCAAAGGTCAAGATATACATTGGACGAAGGAAGAGGAAGGTCAAAATCAAAACAACCGCCGCAATGACAAAGAGGGAAATGACCTGCTCTTCGCTGATAGTCACGATTGAACCAAAAAGATACTGGTCCAAACTCATAGAACTCGAGCTTTTACCCTTACTCATGACAATCAGAGAAACAGCCAGTCCTGTTGACATGAGGATAGCTGTCCCGATTTCCATAAAGCTCTTGTAAACCGTACGGAGATACTCCAGAAAGACCGCCGCAATCAAGACAATGGCAATCGTAGAAACTGTCGGAGAAATCCCCAAAACCAGACCAAAGGCTACACCTGAAAGTGAGACGTGGCTAAGAGTATCACTCATCAAACTCTGACGACGCAAGATAAGGAAGGTTCCAAGAACTGGCGAGAAAAGACTCATAGCAATAACAGCCAGAAAGGCACGTTGCATAAAGTCATAAGATAACAAACTAAGCATGGCCCACCTCCTGATCATTCTCATGAACGTTGAAACAACGCCATGGTGAGTCTTGGTTACGGACTAGATGGATATTGCGGTCCGCATATTCCTTAACTTCTTCAGGATCATGAGTAATCATCAAAACAGCCTTGCCATGATGATGGGCGCTGTGGTGCATGAGTTCGTAAAATTCGTTTTTACTTCCTGCATCCATCCCCGTTGTCGGCTCATCTAGGATAAACACATCTGGATCCGAAGCAAACATGCGCGCAATCACCGCTCGCTGCTTTTGTCCTCCAGATAGAGACCCCAAGCGTTTGTCTCGGTGTTCCCACATACCAACTGAGTCCAAACTAGCCTTGATATGCTCCTCATCATGAGCATTCAAACGACGGAACCAGCCTTTTCGCGGATAGCGACCCGACTTGACAAATTCATAAACCGTACTTGGAAAACCAGCATTAAAACTGGCAATCTGTTGAGGAAGGTAAGCTATTCTCAATTTCTTGCCTTGTGTATTTGTCTTTGAAATGGTCACCTTACCAATGCGTGGCTGGAGGATTCCAAGACTGGCCTTGATTAGTGTCGTCTTAGCAGCCCCATTTTCCCCTGTCAAGGTAACAAATTCCCCACTATCAACACTATAATTGATATGTTCAAGAACGGGCTCCTTATCATAATAGAAGGATAAATCCTCTACCGTAATATATCTCATTATTTGATTTCTCCTACTAAAGCAGTCAAAAACCGCTGAATCACTTTTTGTTCATTTGGAGTAAACTGAGTCGCCACTTGTTCATAGGTTAAAAGTGTATGTTCATGGTGATGATGGTGCTCCTCAGCGATTGGACGAGCCAAATCAGTCAACTGATAAAAAATCACACGCGCATCCTTAGGATCTTTAGATGTTTCCAACATCCCTTCCTTGACCAAAGACTTAATGGCCTTGGTAACTGCTGCCTGACTGACATTGAGGCGACGCGCCAATTCTGAATTTGTTAAAGATTCCTCTGACAAGAGCATGAGAATGTGCTCCTGAGTATTGGTCAGAGCCACCTCACTAGTGCAATGACCTATTAGGATTTCATGCTGATTTTCTGCCTGCAAAATCACCTCATTCAAAAAGGCATCGATATCCTTCGCTAGCTGTCTCATATCTGACTCCTTTCCTTCTAGATTTCTCCATTTTTAAGAGAAAAATACTATTCCTTGAAACTTCATTTACCAGTTAATTATATCACAAGCAAAAAAAGAGTCAAGAAAAAACGTGAAAATAGGCTTCATTCTTGAACTCTTCCATACTATTATCTATTGAAATTCTTTGACATCTCCATCATAAGTCGCCCAATCTTTGCTGAAAAAGCGCTCATTCAGATGGTAAGTCGGAGCTAGTGTGGGATTGGATAGGAAAGGATCAACTGCCTTGTCAAAAGCCAACCAACCCAACCAACCAATATGAATTGTATCTTTTACAAAATAAGGTTCAGCACCATTTTTTGAAAAATCTGCTATATTGGTAAAACCTTGGCTTTCTAACTGGTAACGAATCTTTTCAACTGCGTGTTGATACATATCTTGATTTAATCCTGTATAATCCATCCATTTTTTATTAACAGGTTGAATCACAAACAATACATTCACTTTTGAATTCGCAAATTGATTCAAGACTAATTGCAAGTCATTATATTCGGATGACTTTAGAAAATTATAATTTTTCTGATAATCCTTCCACTTTTTTAAATCTTTCTTTACTTGCGTATCATAGAAATGATTTTCCATCCCCATATCATTATTCGTGGTATTTGCTTCAGCATCTTTTACAGCGATTTCTCTCAATTCATCGTAGGAAAACTTATCTGGTAAGTCTTTTAGATACTTCTCCACGCGATCTCTATATTTTTCTCCATCATTCACTGACAATTGTCCAAATAGAAATGATTGTTTTTGGTTGAATCGTGCCAATGTATCTATGAGTGTCTTATCTATTTCTGAAAGTCGCTCACCCTCGGTTATTTTTTTGACTATATCTCCCAATACTACATTAGGATACTTTTTCATTAAACGCGTAGCAGCATAACGACTTGACACATCTCCAGACTGATTTTCCAAAAAAGCGCCCAATTGATCCGTGTTAAAATACCTACGAAAAACTGCAGGTTCATACTCCGTTTCTGTAAACCACTGAGGAGAAATAACAAAAACAGCTTGTTTATTTTCTAGCTCTGGCAATATTTGCTGCATACCAAAGTACTGATTTAAAGAAGCCGCTCCTGCTTGTCCTAAAAAATAGGGTCTATACGAACGATTGTACTTCTCCGCTAAAACAGCTGGATGCATACTATCAAATCGAATCCACTCACTAGAACCAAAAAAGGGAATGAATCGTAGACTTGGATCCGAAAGAGCTCTCACTTTCTGAAATCTTTCTCTGAAACTTTGTGTACTAATCGCTGCTGCATATCGTTTTTCTTCTGATAAATTATAACTTTTACTAGTAGGATAAAAGAAAATGAGCAGAAAAACCAACAAACCAGCTATCAAGACCGGTCCGAAGATCATCCATAAGCGTTTAAGCATTTTGTAGCTCCACAATACCAGCTATGATTTTATTAGCTGTATTCCAGTCATCGCGACCAAACTCTGTTACAGGGACACGAATGTCAAAACGGTTTTCAATCTCCACAATCAACTCAACCGTGCCCATGCTATCCAAGACACCTGCATCAAAAAGATCTTCATCCATCATGTCAGAAACATCTTCCATAAACAACTCATCAATAATTTCGATAACTTCTGATTTGATATCCATATTTTATTTCCTTTTATTTTTTAAACCATAAATCATTCAAAAACCCAGAAAAGATTAAGAATGACAGCATGACGACATGGAAGGTGACAACCATGCCAAGCAACTGAATCCAGCGATTCTCAGGTAGAGCAGGCTTCCCTGCTTTTTTCCGTTCCTTATTGAGCGTTTTTTTCTTACGAATCCAAGCGTCATTGATGACCAAGCCCAGTCCATGAAAGAGTCCATAGGCGATATAGTACCAGGTCACGCCATGCCAGAATCCCATAATCAGCATATTTACAATGTAGGCCACACTTGAGGTTACATTGCGATTTTTAAAGACCTTCTTTCTGGTCAACACCATCACCATCCGCATAAAGACAAAGTCACGGAACCAGAAAGAAAGACTCATGTGCCAACGATTCCAAAATTCCTTTAAATCCCTTGATAAAAAGGGCTTATTAAAGTTGATAGGGCTACGAATTCCCATCAAATTTGAAATAGCTAAGGCAAACATAGAGTAACCTGCAAAGTCAAAGAAAAGCTCCAGACCAAAGGTATACATAACTGCCAAGGCATAGTGGTTAAAGAAGCCACCTGACTGCAGGGCTAGATTCTTCAGAGGAGGGAGTAAGGTCTCTCCTAAAACATGAGCTAGGATAAACTTGTACAAAAATCCCCACATGATATAGCGAACAGATTCATCCAGCATATCCAGTAACTCATCCCGCTCAGGAATGGTCTGATAATTTTCATTAAAACGCTTAAAGCGATCAATTGGACCACTTGAAAAAGTCGGCATGAAGAGTAGGAAACGAAGGAATTCCCAGAGGGTAAAGTCCTTAATCACCCCATCTCTCAGCTCGATGATAATCCCAACCGAACGAAAGGTCAGGTAAGAAATTCCCAAAAATCCAAGCAATGACTGCGTTCCATTGATAGCTGGTTGCACCTTGACAAAGATAATCGGAAGGAGGGATAGAAAGCTAACTAGGTAGAAGACCCACTTGCCATCCTTACTTTTTCGATAATGCTTGTAGAAGAGCACGAGCAATATCTCCCAGAAAAGGTAAATACCTAATGCAACCAATTGATTGGTCTTCCCACCTACCAACATGGTGACGATAAAGAAGAGACTTACCAGCGCTTCATACCAGGCAAAGCGTTTCTTGAAAAAGAGACCGATAAAGATGGGCAAGGTCGCAGCAATCACATAGACAAAATACTGAGGATTGCCGTATGGCTCTAAATGAGGAAGCTGTTGAAAGAACTCCGTCATCTCTTATTCACCTCGTTAATCAATCCTTTGATGTCAATTTTTCCATTTGGAGTCAGTGGTAAACTATCTCGGTAAAGGAATTTAGACGGCATCATGTAGGACATCATGATGTCTGTCAAATCTTCCTTGATGGCCTTGGTAATATCGATATCACGCTCAAACTGTTCACGAACACCATCTTTTAAGATAACATAGGCCAATAGATTTTGCACCTTGTGGTCTTTGTTATAGCGCGGAACAGCGACAGCAGACTCGATATAACGAGACTTATTAAGATTTTGAGAGACATCTTCTAGCTCAATGCGGTAACCATTAAACTTAATCTGGAAGTCCATGCGTCCGCCATAGAGAAGCAAGCCTTCATCCGTCATGGTTCCAACATCACCGGTGTGATAGGCTGGCAGCCCTTCAAACTCAAAGAAGGCTTCCGCTGTTTTTTCAGGATTGTTCATATATCCTTTTGAAACAGCTGGCCCAGAAACAATGATTTCTCCCTGTTCACCATTTGGCAGTTTATTTCCTTCTTCATCAATGATAAAGGTCGGAGAATCAGCCTTGGTATAGCCGATTGGTAGGCGTTTGAGAGTCGCCAACATCTCGTCTGTCACGGCCACAGCTGATAGGGCTACTGTCGCTTCTGTTGGGCCGTAGGCATTGATAATACGGGCATTTGGGAAACGCTCGCGCAGTTTTTGAGCTGTTTTAACCGTCAATTCTTCACCATCAAAGTAGAAATGCGTAATGCCAGGCATTTTCTCGCTGTTGAAATCCTCAGATAACATAGCCATATCTGCAAAAGACGGTGTTGAAGTCCAGATAGCGATTGGCAATGAAAAGATGGTCGCAAAGAGTTGCTTAAAGTCCTGTGTAATGGCAGATGGAAGAGCGAAAAGTGTCCCACCAAGTGCCAAGGTCGGTGCCCAGTACATGACAGACAGGTCAAAAGAATAAGGTGGCTGAGCCAGCATTTGCGGACGACTTGGCGTCGCAAATTCCTTGTCTGTAATCATCCAGTTGGTAAAGCTGAGGAGATTGTCATGGGAAATCTGCACTCCCTTAGGCTTACCAGTTGTACCAGAAGTAAAGATAATGTAGTAGTTATCATCGCCCTTGACTGGATGCGTGATCTCATAGCTAGTCCCTTGAGCAAAGGCTTCTTGAACCTGAGCTAGAGTCATCATCGGTGTAGAAACCTGCTCTAATGGAAAGTCTGAAATGGCAATAATCAAGCTTGGCTCTGCCACTTCTAAAATAGCCGAAACTCGCTCCAAGGCCGAATGGCTATCAATTGGAATGTAGGCGTGACCTGACTTAGTCAAAGCTACAAAAGTTGCCAACATTTCATATTCTTGACCACCAAAAACGACCACAGGAGACTTCTTAGGCAAGCCTAGTTGGTCAATGGCTGTAGCTAAACTATCCGAATTAGCCTTTAAATCTCCATAAGTGTGTTCCTGCCCCAAAACATTGTAAACAGGATAGCTAGGCTGGGTCTGAGCAAAATGCTCAATGGTTTCAATCATATCTACTATTGGTTTATTTGACACAATAGGAATTCTCCTTCAAGTTAAAATTCATTATAGATAAAGCTTCCTTGACCCTGACCAAGATAGCTAAAGAAGTAAAGCAGCCCCAGAAAGATAAGAAAATACAAGGCTGTCCTACCAAGAAAGAGGTACAATTCTTTTCTCTGTTTCATCAAGAAAAACCATTCATTTCTGTAATTTTTCGCTAAAATAAGAGTGATTCTTACTAGCTTATTTTTCTACCATTGTACCACTTTATATAGTATTTTTTCAATTGTTTACCGTAGATTTTCAGTAGATTTCAGTTTATTTTAAGGATTATGCGGTTTTTCTATGTATATTTCAAATAGAGTGATCCTGGGCAAAAACTCAAGTTCAGTAGAAAATGAAGGGAAGCTTTCCATAATAAAACGCACAATATCAAGTTTCAACACCTGATACTATGCGCTTTTCTGACTTTAAATACTTTTTAACCAGTCTCTCATTTAAAATAATCTCGTCTGATATAGATTAAAATAGCCTCTATCATCAGACAAATGGCCGATAGCCAAAAACTGATGCTAATACCAAAATTTTCAGTAATATAGCTCATTAGCAAAACAAATACTGAAAATGCTAATGTCGAAATCACTTCAAGAACGGAATAGACATTAACCAAGTTATTTTCCTCTACTGTTTCCTGAAGAAATACACTTTCAGGAACTTCTTTTAGTTGCGATAACATACCAACTAAAGCTGAAAATACTAAAAACATCTGTGCGTTTGGAAAATATAGAATAGTCAGTGTCACTATTGCCATGGCTACAAGAGGAAAAAGAATACTTTCCCATTTAGCAGCGAGGAACTTTTCAGATAGCCTAAAAGCAATTAAGCCACTAATTATAATCCCAATAGAGTATGCTGTATTAGAATATCCCCAGTAACTTTCCGTTTTATTTAATAACTCAGTTACAAAGACAAGTATGATAGACGAAACCCAAATCGTATTTGAGAAAATTTCAAATAAATTTGCTGATACAAAAAGTCTTAATCTAGGATCTCTGGCAACTAACTTCCAACCTTTGAGCAAAATTTCAAGATTAGTTTCTGACTCTAGCACCTCCACTTCAGCCTTCGGAAGAAATAACATCAGAAAGCTAGAAATGATATACAAGATTAAAATGATAAACGTGGTAGGTAAAAGACCAATTGTTGCAAACAAGAGTCCACCTAATCCCCAACCCACTAACTGAACAGCTTCACCAGTCATTGACAAGGCTGAGTTAGCCTTGCCCAAATCGGTCGCATAGCGTGGCACAATAGCATAGGAAACGGGTGCTGCAAAACCATCTAATATGGAAATTGCAACAACAAATAGATAGGTCACCAAAGGCGCTACTGATTGCATTAGTATAAACATTCCTACCAGTATCGTTAATAATATAGTCTTTCCAAATTGGGATAAAGATAAAACCCTATTTAGTGCTAACCTTTTAGTAACTAAAGGAACTAAAAGACTCGCAACAAAAGAGGATACCCCTATTAAAATGGGAACTAGTGATGTGGCAATTACTGATTTTGAAATAATGTATATGTTAGCAATGATGGTTACTCTAAAGAAAATATCTGCTAAATTTGCAAACAATTGAGAGACTAACAACTTGACAAATGAATTAGACATGTAACGCTCCCATAACATAAAAATATTTAACTGATAAATGGTAGAGTAGACTTTGTTTGATAACTATTTGACACAAGATTAGGTGGTCAGAAATTGAATTTTTAACATTCCAACTTAGCCATAGTTTTTAGTTTTCACATCTTTAAATCAGCTAAAACAATACATAATATAGCATATATATTATATCTAGCAAGATGCCGAACAAGTCTATTTATTTTATTCTATATTTTCCCAAATCAATTACTTGATTATAAACCGTTTCTGAATCAATATGATGAGCAACTTCAATCAAAATGATAGGCAACTGCAAAAGTAACTGGCGCACTTGATATGCATTGTCCTTGTCTAAGGATGATGTAACCTCATCCGCCAACACAATGTCTTTTTGTCGAAGCAGACAGCGAACTAATTCAAGTCGTAAACGTTGTCCACCTGAAATGTTTTCTCCATTATTTACCAGTTGATAATCCAAGATATTGGTGATTTCATTCGTTAAACCAACTTGTTCTAGGCAACAGAGTAATTCTTTATCTGAAATCTCCTGTCCTAATGTTAAATTTTCTCGGATTGTCCCATGTCTGAAAAATGGATTCTGAGAGATATAAGCGACATTCCCTTGATAATGAGTAAATTCTCGACCTGATTTATCACGTACGATAATTCTACCACTATTCGGACTTATCTTTCCTGCTACCAATTGTAGGAGAGTTGACTTTCCGGTACCACTAGCTCCCTTTATTAAAACTTTACTTGGCTTAGTTAGTCTAAGTGACAAATCATAAAAGAGCACTTGCTCTCCAACCTGTTTTGAAACGCCCTCCAAAACTAGCTCAGCTAAAGATTCGACTGTCGGATATGATGTTTCTAAACAAGATTCTTCCAATAATGAAAATATTTTTTCTTTCACTGTTTGCGATCGCTGTATATCAGATATGCTATACATAATTCTTTGAATAGGTCCGCTAAGATTCATTGTAGCTATATACATAGAGACCAAACTAGCTGTTGTTAACTCTATACCACTCTTTTGTAATAAAAGACCAAGTGCAAGAGGTAGTACCTGACTAAGGAATTCTAAAGGACCATTGAAAAAATAAACGACATTGCTAGTCCATTCATTTTTCCAACGAGCATTCTCGTAACACTCGTTGTTTTTTCTCATCTTAGCAAAGTTTTCTTTACTAGCACCATAAAAATATATCGTATCTGCTCCCTTAAAAAAATCTCCTACAGATAGATGAAAAGCTTTTTGCATTTCCGAAAAATTTGCACCACTTTTCATTAAACGATTATTCATTACCCATTGAGGTAATGGTCGAAGAAAAGAGAACACGATAAAAACAAGACCAAGCCAAAAATTTTGCACCAAAATAAAAACAATCGTTGTACAAAGTATAAAAACTCTTCCAACTATCATATCCAGGGGTAAAAAGAAGCGATTATAGAGCAGTTCCATATCTTGTGTAACAATTGAAACTTTTTCATCATATACAACGTTTTCTTTCAAAAATAGTTTCTTAATAAGCTGATCTTTTAACCGAATTTGCAGATGACGCTGCAGATTATTACTGACAAAATTTGCTAGCAACATCGTGCTATAAAAAAACAGGTGTAAACACAGGCCATATAAAACAAAGTATGAAATTGTACCAATTGTAAGTTGCTCTTCACGAATATTCAATAGCTTATCCAATAACAATGGCTTTATTAGAGCCATTCCGCTATTCAAAAGCACCCCTATTAAAAAATAGATAAAAATATTAGTTTTAATGTATTTTAGAAATTTCATAAATAAGCCTATCTAAAAGAAAGCGAATAGATATAAAAGCCTCAGTCTAAAAGTTATAAATAAATTAACTCCAACTGAGACTATACAATAATTTAATTAACCTATATATGATGCTGTTTATTAAGAATAATTATTGTTACTATTGAAGAATAATTCTCCTGTTTCACTTTTCTTTCTTAAAATATATGGAGATAGAACTTGCATATTAAATACCTCAAAATTCATAATTATGGTGACAACTTCGAAAAATCCTATCACTCAAATACAATGAACTGATAAAACAACCGTAATTGAAATTTCTAAAGACAATTCTACCAAAATATTATTTCGAGATACTTCCTTTCCCATATCTGCACACTACTCTTTATCTGCTAAAATTTTTTCTAAGTACCTTTCATAAGTCTTTGCTAAGTGGTTACTTCCCGCTAATTTCATTGCTCCAATACACTTCCTCATTTCAATAATTGCTTTGCAATCCGTCTCTTTTTTATAGCGATATAGATATTGGGCATACTGGAATACCAATCGCTCATAAATTTCAGTTTCAGTGAAAAAGCATTGATTCAGTTGCTTTTCAAAATATAAAGCATCAAGAAATTTTCCTCTTTCAATACATGTGATATATCCGTTTAATAGCATAGATGAAATCAATCGTCTATTATTAGGAATTTCTTTATAAAAATCAGAACGTCTAGACATCTCTCTAGCCAAAAGCATGAAGACATCATGTTTTAGGACATCTAACGTATTTGAAAAAATCAATAATTCATAGTGTCCCCAGTATTCAACACTAAAGAGATAGTCAGTTAGATAAAATAGATCATCACCAGAATAATAAGCTTCTCCCGATAAATCTTGTAAACGAATTTTTAATAAAATAATGTTAAGCTTATAAAATTTCCCCTGTTTAGAATCTGACTCCATCTGAGAATAAAGTAATTTTTTCAACCCATCAACATCATGATTTGATACAAAATGCCTAACCTTTGATAAGAGTTCGTTCAGTTCATCACGATGAAAATCATGAACAGCATACATAAATTCATCAATAGGCATGTTAATTTCATCCAAAATAGCCATAAATTTTGAAATGGTTAAATCAGTCTCTCCCTTTTCAAAACGTGAGAGCTGTGATGTTGATATACCAGCTTTTTCGACATCTTTTAAGCGAAACCCTCTAGATTCTCGAAACTTTTTAAAAATTTCTCCAAATTTTTTCATAGTATCTCTCCAATAAGCATATATGGGAACAGTTTTTGATTTTTAATATTTTAGCATAAAATAACAGAAAACAAAAGTGAGGTTTTTCACATTGAAAAGAAAAAGCTATTGCCTTTATTATTCCTAATTTTTGGAGGAAAGATTATTATCGTTGTTGGCTAGCTCTAAGAAGTTATACTCAATGAAAAAAGCCTGAGATACTCATCTCAAGCTCTATCAAAATAATTGTTTTCTAATACTCAATGAAAATCAAAGAGCAAACTAGGAAGCTAGCCGCATGTTGCTCAAAGCACTGCTTTGAGGTTGCAGATAGAACTGACGAAGTCAGCTCAAAACACTGTTTGGAGGTTGCAGATGAAACTGACGAAGTCAGTCACATACATACGGTAAGGCGACGCTGACGTGGTTTGAAGAGATTTTCGAAGAGTAAAACTAGAAAAGTGAGAATACAAGCACAGCCAAAGCTGCACCGATAACAGGTCCAACAACAGGAATCCAAGCGTAAGACCAATCTCCGTCTCCCTTGTTTGGAATTGGCAAGATGCTGTGCATGATACGAGGTCCAAGGTCACGCGCAGGGTTCAAGGCATAGCCTGTTGTACCACCAAGTGACAGACCAATACCGACAATCAAAGTTCCTACTGCAAAGGTTCCGATACCTGCCTGAAAATCGTAAAGACCCAAAGCAAAGATTGTTAATACCAATACAAAAGTTCCTAGGATTTCACTGATCAAGTTTGATACAGTATCTTTGATAGCTGGACCAGTACTGAAGGTTGCAAGGATATTACCTGCATTTTCTTCAGCCTCATAATGCGGTTTGAATTGCAACCAAACCAAAATCTGACCGAGCATAGCCCCTGCGAACTGGGCGAGGATATAAGGGAAAACGGAAGCCCAAGGCAAACCACCTTTTAAGGCCACACCAATGGTCACAGCTGGGTTTAAATGAGCTGGACTGAGCTTGCCAGATACAAAAACCGCAACTGCAACCGCAATCCCCCAACCCATAGTAATCACAATCCAACCTGAGCTGTTGCTCTTGGTTTTAGGAAGAACCACACCTGCAACAACACCATTTCCTAGAAGAATCAGGATTAAAGTTCCCAAAAATTCTCCAAATAATTCATTCATCATCTTTCTGTCTCCATTAAAAAGAAGGGGCGGGCGACAAGGAATGCTGCCCTCCACCTCTTTTCCTTTTTCTTAATTTTTTAGTTCTGCTAAATCATTTTGAGCAAGAGCTGCTTCGACATCAGTACGGTAAGCTGCTTTTTCTTCTTCTGACCAGTCATAGAAGCGTCCCATTTCATCCAAAATCGGCTCAACGATACTATCCAAACTATCACGCATAAAGAGCATATGGTTGGTACGACGAAGGAGGAAGTCAACTGGGCTAAGAGCCAACTCGTTACGCATTGCATAGTGAAGGGACAAGGTGTCTGCCAAGCTGAGTCCTGGCGCTTGTTCCAAGCTGTGAGCAAGGGCAAAGACCTTCGGTGCATTTGAACCGTAAAGATTTGCTAGATAGTGAGCTTCCTTGCTATCCAAACCACGTGAAACTCCAAGTTGCGCAAAGGCTTCAATTTCTGAGTCAACATTTGCTGGGTTCAATTCCCCACCTGAAACAGGGTAAGTCTTAGAATTGATGAGTTTAAAGCTACGGTCAAATTCTGCTTTGAGGATGTCAACCACGCGCTCCATAGCTCCTTCTGCCATCTTACGGTAGTCTGTGATTTTACCACCAGCAAGGGTCAAAAGGCCATTATCATCACGGTCCAAGCTAGAACCACGAGAAACTGCAGATGGATCCAAATGTTTCTCAGATGTACTGCTTTCAAGCTTGCTGACAGCAGATTCAACATCTTCACGCGTTTTTTCTTTCGATAGATAAGCTTCGACAGTCGCAATCAAGTTGTTAAAGCTTTCATCACTAATAGTTCCGTTATTTCCACCATTGTAGTCAGAAGCGCTATTGCCTGCGATCAATGGACGAAGACCTGCCCAGCTACTTTCGATATCGTCAATTGTGATGTTAGCTTCTGGGAAACGGTTGTTGACAATGCCAAGCAGATAATCTACATCTTCCTGAGTCACTTTTGGATGTTCCAAATCGCCTGTGTAGTCTGTATCCGTTGTACCAAAGTAAGTCTTGTTTTCACGTGGGAGAACAAAGACCATACGGCCATCACCCAAACCTGTGTCAAAGTAAACTGGCTGTGAAACCTTGATCTTGCTTGAATCCACTACCAAGTGAACTCCCTTAGTTGGACGCATTTGCGAGAATTGGGTTCCCTTATTAGACAAATTTCGTACCTTATCACTCCAAGGACCTGTTGTGTTGATTACCAGACGCGCCTTGATTTCAAAGACTTGGTCTGTCAACAAATCACGAGCTACCACACCTGTAATCTTGCCACTTTCGTCAAAGAGGAAGCCTTCTGCCTTCACGTGGTTGGCAATGAGGGCACCATCTTGATTGGCACGTTTAATGTTTTCAATCACGAGACGCGCATCGTTGTTACGGAAGTCAAGGTAAACCCCACCTCCTACCAAACCTTCTTTCTTCAAGTTTGGCTGGCGTTCTAAAACTTCTTCCTTGCTCAAGACCTTGTTAGCAGCTGGTGTGTTGTTAACACCCGCCAAAAGGTCGTACAAGTCCATGGCTACTTTGAGACGGAAGAGGCTAAAGGTCGCTCCATCCTCATCGTAAACTGGCAAGAGCATTGGGTCTGGTTTTGGAATGTGTGGTGCGATTTGTTGAACCACTGCACGTTCAGAAACCGTATCTGACACCACTTCCACGTCAAATTGTTTGAGGTAACGAAGACCTCCGTGAACCAATTTTGTTGAACGGCTAGATGTTCCTTCTGCGAAGTCCTGCATTTCAATCAAACCAGTCTCAAGACCACTAGCTGCCGCCTGCAAGGCTACACCAGCCCCTGTAATCCCCCCACCGATAATCAAGAGGTCCAAGGTACGTTCCTGCATTTTTTTAATTGATAATTCACGTGTTTTCTTTGAAAATTCCATATTTACACACTTTCTAACTGAATTGCTTTATTCTTCCAGTATTAGTCATCGATTTCCGCAAAGACTTGCGTTGCTTTCACAGCTTTCTTCCAGCCCTTGTAGAGTTGTTCCTTGCGCGATTCGTTCATCGATGGCTCAAAGAGTTCTCCTGTCTCGTTCAAGAGTTTCAACTCATCCAAGTCCTTCCAGTAGCCTACTGACAAACCTGCTAGGAAGGCTGCTCCTAGAGCAGTTGTTTCCAAGTTTTTGGCGCGTGCGATATCGATTCCCAAGATGTCAGCTTGGAACTGCATGAGGAAGTTGTTCATAGCTGCACCGCCGTCTACTTTCAAGACTTGGATAGCTGTCTGAGCATCTACTTGCATCGTATCGATAATGTCACGCACTTGATAAGCGATCGATTGCAAGGTTGCCTTGATAAAGTCTTCTTTGCTTGTTCCACGAGTCAAGCCAAAGACAGAACCACGAGCGTTTTGGTTCCAGTATGGAGCACCTAGACCTGTGAAGGCTGGCACGACATAAACTTCATCGTTGTTGTGCGAATCACGGGCATATTTTTCAGACTCTGGTGAATTTTCTACCATGCGAAGACCGTCACGAAGCCATTGAATGGCACTTCCTGCGATGAAGATAGAACCTTCCAAGGCATAGTAAACCTTGCCGTTGATTCCGTAACCAATGGTTGTCAATAGGTTATTTTCAGACAACTGCATTTCTTCACCAGTATTCATGATGATGAAAGAACCTGTTCCGTAAGTATTTTTAACCATACCTGGTTCAAAGGCCAACTGACCGAAGAGGGCTGCCTGTTGGTCCCCAGCCATACCTGAGATTGGCACTTCTCCACCGTAGAAATGGAATGGAGCTGTTTTACCGTAGATTTCAGAGTTAGAACGAACTTCTGGAAGCATAGCCTTAGGAATATTGAGGATTTCCAAAATCTCATCATCCCATTTGAGTTCTTTAATGTTATAAAGCATGGTACGGGCTGCATTTGAGTAGTCCGTCACGTGAGCCGCACCATCAGTCAATTTCCAAACCAACCAAGTGTCAATGGTACCAAAGAGCAATTCTCCTTTTTCTGCTCGCTCTTGAGCGCCTTCTACATGGTCCAAAATCCAGCGAACCTTGGTAGCAGAAAAATAAGCATCGATGATCAAACCAGTCTTTTCATGGAATTTTTCCACATAACCTTGACTTTTTAGTTGCTCAGCCAAAGGTGCTGTCTGACGTGATTGCCAAACGATAGCGTTGTAGATAGGGAGCCCTGTTTTCTTATCCCAGACAACCGTTGTTTCACGCTGGTTGGTAATCCCGATTGCTTCGATTTGATTTGGCTTGACACCACTTTCGATGAAAGCTCCAGCAATAACTGACTGAACAGAGTTCCAAATTTCATTGGCATTGTGCTCTACCCAACCTGCTTGAGGAAAAATCTGAGTGAACTCTTTTTGACTCGAGCTAACCTTTTCTCCTTTTTTGTTAAAAATAATGGCACGAGAACTTGTAGTTCCCTGGTCAATGGCCATGATGTATTTTTCTTGTGACATGTGCTGTCCTCCTGATAAAGATCTTGAGGATGTATCCTCTTTACACTAACTAGTATACAAAATAAAGCGCTTTCTTGCTCATCAACTTTTTTTAATTTTTAAAAAAATGTGAGGAGATTGTGCGAATTTCACAAAAAGACCTGGAACAACCAAGCCTTTTAAGTGAATAATAACTGACGAATCCCTGCCAAATCTTCCATGTCCAAATCATTTTTTAAATAATAGACTGGTGTCTGTTCCTTCTTATGAATCGGGTTATTGGTAACCAGCAAATCATAATGCCGAGTACAATCATAGGCTTCAATGGTAATAAAACGATTATATTCCAAATACCGTTTCAAAATGGCTGCCATCCTTGAAAAGACAAGAAAACCAGATGTCAAATCCAGACCAATTCGCATATGTTGACCACCATTTTCAGCCATATATTCGATTAACTGGAGCCATTCCCAGAGAATTTTTTTATCTAAAGCTGTCCCCTGATGAAAAGCGGGCAAGGCATGAAAAATCTTCTCTGCTATCCCCTTAAAATCATGTTCCATCAGCAAATAAGGATGGCGATTCTCTAACTGGTACTTATAGCGGTCCTGTAAGATATAACCCTTATATAGATAAACTTGACCACAAAGCTGACTAAGTTCATAGGTGACATGATCCTCTGTATAATCACCTAGTAACTCCTCTTTCTTCATTTCTTGAATCAATTGCGTCAGTAAATCTGCCAACGGCCCTCCAAAGCCAAGGATATACTCCATAGTATGAAGGGGAAGAATGCGATGAGATAGGAGGAAAGAGAAGAAAATCATCATCTCCCCATCCTCAGTTCCTAGAGGAAGGTGTTGCCCAGCAAAAAAGGACGGAGCCTTTCTCAGAAAACGAAGATAGAAAATATTGTCAAAATACCCTCGCATTTTTTCTTCTATGACTTGAAACTGACAGGCATTGACCCGGAGACGTTGTTGACTGATGTGAGCCCAGAGAACCAAGTCCAATTTCTGCCCCGAAGACAAGCTTGCACCGCAGATTTCTTCTAAAGTGGCAATCTCCTGTTTTCTCTCTGGTTTCTGCATGTGGCCTTCCCATTCCTGACTCGACCAAACCTTGCGGAAAAGACAGAAATAGAAGTAACGAATCTGATGCTCTGGACCTCGCCACCGTCCATTTTGGATGGATAAGTCAAATTCTGACAAAATCTGATTTAAGCTAGCTAAGTGACGACCAAGCGTAGCCTCACTAATCATCAATTCTTGAGCCAGCTGATGGGCTAAAAACTGTTGGTGGTAGAGAAGATAGACCAAAATCTGATATTTAACAGCATTCTCCAAAAACAGGCTCCGAATCTCTCTCCCCTTGGTAGCTGCACCGATCGACAGACGCAGATTTTCATCTTCTAAGGAGATATTCAGCTCTAAACCACTGTCCAAAGCCTTGTCATTGAGTAGGGTGACATATTTGGTTAGGGTTGCTTTTGAAAATCCTGTTTCCTCCATTACAGCCTTGACAGTCGTCTGAGACTCTTGTAATAGAAAGGAAAGGATTGAAAATTGGCCAGATTCAGCCTTTTCCATCAAGTCTCCTAAATACATTTGTTACCCCTTTCATTTTCTACCTTAAGCATAGCATAAATCTTAGAAATGCTAAAATAATCTGTTTCTCTTTTTATTTTCATGCTGATTTCCTAGTCCATTATCCTAAAAATCAACAAACACACGGCTCCCCCTTTGGGCATTTTTATGCTAAAATAGTAGCTATGGATAAAATTATTAAAACTATATCAGAAAGCGGAGCCTTTCGTGCTTTTGTCCTTGACAGCACAGAAACCGTCCGCACTGCTCAAGAAAAACACCAAACCCAAGCTAGCTCAACTGTAGCGCTTGGTCGAACTCTTATCGCCAGCCAGATTCTCGCAGCCAATGAAAAAGGAAATACTAAACTAACGGTTAAGGTGCTGGGATCTAGTTCTCTAGGTGCTATCATCACCGTCGCTGATACCAAGGGGAACGTCAAAGGTTACGTTCAAAATCCCGGTGTTGACATCAAAAAGACTGCAACTGGTGAAGTTCTAGTTGGACCTTTTGTTGGAAATGGTCAATTCCTCGTTATCACAGACTACGGTACTGGAAATCCTTACAACTCTATGACTCCTCTCATCTCTGGAGAAATTGGTGAAGACCTTGCCTTTTACCTGACTGAAAGCCAACAAACCCCTTCTGCAGTCGGCCTCAATGTCCTTTTAGACGAGGAAGACAAGGTCAAGGTTGCTGGTGGTTTCCTAGTTCAAGTCTTGCCAGGAGCCAAGGAAGAAGAGATTGCTCGCTTTGAAAAACGCATCCAAGCAATGCCAGCTATCTCTACTCTTCTCGAAAGCGACGACCATATTGAAGCCCTCCTCAAGGCAATCTACGGTGACGAGGCTTACAAGCGTCTTTCTGAAGAAGAAATCCGTTTCCAATGTGACTGTAGCCATGAACGTTTTATGAATGCTCTTGCCAGCCTTCCAAGCTCAGACTTACAGGAAATGAAAGAGGAAGACCACGGAGCAGAAATCACTTGTCAATTCTGCCAAACAACTTACAACTTTGATGAAAACGACCTGGAGGAACTCATTCGTGACAAATCTTAATACACCTTTTATGATTGGCAATGTTGAGATTCCCAATCGTACCGTTCTAGCGCCCATGGCCGGTGTGACTAACTCTGCCTTTCGTACCATCGCAAAGGAGCTCGGAGCTGGACTCGTTGTCATGGAAATGGTCTCTGACAAGGGAATCCAATACAACAACGAAAAAACCCTGCACATGCTTCATATCGATGAAGGCGAAAACCCTGTTTCTATCCAACTTTTTGGTAGTGATGAAGACAGCCTAGCACGTGCAGCAGAATTCATCCAAGAAAACACTAAGACCGATATCGTGGATATCAACATGGGCTGCCCAGTTAACAAAATCGTGAAGAACGAAGCTGGCGCTATGTGGCTCAAGGATCCTGACAAGATTTACTCTATCATCAATAAGGTCCAATCTGTCCTTGATATCCCCCTTACTGTCAAAATGCGTACCGGCTGGGCGGACCCATCACTTGCAGTAGAAAATGCCCTCGCCGCTGAAGCTGCAGGTGTTTCTGCCCTCGCCATGCATGGCCGCACCCGTGAGCAAATGTATACAGGTAACGCAGACCTTGAGACCCTTCACAAGGTCGCTCAAGCTTTGACCAAGATTCCATTTATCGCCAACGGTGACATCCGTACAGTTCAAGAAGCCAAACAGCGTATCGAAGAAGTCGGTGCTGACGCAGTCATGATTGGTCGAGCTGCCATGGGAAATCCCTACCTCTTCAACCAAATCAACCATTACTTTGAAACAGGAGAAATCCTCCCTGATTTGACTTTTGAGGACAAGATGAAAATTGCCTACGAACACTTGAAACGCTTGATTAACCTCAAAGGGGAAAATGTCGCAGTTCGTGAATTCCGTGGACTCGCTCCTCACTACCTCCGTGGAACATCTGGTGCAGCCAAACTCCGTGGAGCCATTTCCCAGACTAGCACTCTCGCAGAGATTGAAGCTCTCTTGCAATTGGATAAGGCTTAAAATGGTTCATACTGCTCTACTGATTATCGATATGCAAAAAGCATTTGATAGACCTATCTGGGGAGAACGAAATAACCCTCAAGCTGAACATCAAGCATTGAGGGTACTAGCATACTTTCGTAAACACGCTCTTCCAGTCTTACACATTCAACACATATCTGATAATCCCCAGTCGCAATTTCATAACAAACAAAATCAAGAGTTTAAAAGTGGATTTGAACCAGTTGCTTCAGAACCTGTCTTTCAAAAAACAGTTAATAGCGCCTTTATTGGGACAAATCTTGAAACCTATTTACGAAAAAATCAGATTGGTCATTTAGTCCTTATTGGTTTAACTCTGCCTCATTGTATATCTACTACGACACGAATGGCAGCAAATCTTGGTTTCGAAGTCACTTTACTAGCAGATGCTACTGCCAGTTTTACCCTGTCTAACAAAAACGGTCAGGCCATCTCTCCTGAGACTATCCATGAGATTAATCTCCTTTCTCTACAAGATGAGTTTGCTCAAATTCTTACTACAGAAGAATTTTTAACCCAAGTACAAGTATAAAATAATCCGTCAACTCTTATTGAGCTAACGGATTTTCTTTTATTGTAAAAATTCAAATATAGTTAATTGAAACAAGAACAAGACAAAAGAGCCTCAAAAAAAGTATTGCAACTTGGTAATACCTTTTTGAG
>CAJNDL010000025.1 GCA_905221505.1 bacterium | reverse complement strand
TTTTCTAGTTCATCATAAATAAAGCTAAAATCACAGAGTTCAGTTAGCTGACGTAAAAAGTGGGTTTTAGGAACCACTATATCATACAAACTAGAATAAGGACTGACATCCATAGTTAACTGATTATCAAGCATTATTTCACCTCATCTCTAGTATAACAAAAAAGCCATCAATTTGATGACTTTTTCAGTAGGCTCTCCACAGATTGCAGCCTTTCTTTATTTTCTGGCTTGATAGCGACTAGTCAAGATGAAAATCACGGTAAAGACCAACATCATGGCCCCATAGACAGGCAGTGTTTGTCCTGTTAAGGTCGAAATTTCAAGCAGTTTTTGAATCCTTGGGAAGAGAGCTGTAGCTAGGAAACCTCCTACTGACCAGACAATCAAGAGGACACGCCATAGGGTAAATGGCATGCAGGCTCTAAATACGGATAAGAAACCAATAGATCCCAAGAGATAATAGAGGAGAGTTGAGATTTCTAACTCAGACCAACCTTGACTACTTCCAAAAATTTTCACAAAAAGAACGCTGAACACGACCATGAGGGCACTTGGTAGGGCACGAAGCATGGACCTTCTGAGGAAATTTGGCTCTACAGGCTTGATATTTCGCTCAAAAGTCAGAACGAATGGTGGGAAACCTTCCACGAATTGGTCGATCATGGTTATCTGAATTGGAATGAAGGGGAAAATCAAAATCCACTCTGACCGCCCTAGAAGAGCACTGGCGATACAGATAACTGCCAACAGGAAGGAATAGATAGTTTTAATCAAGAAAATCGGTGCGATATGGGCGATGTTATTAACCACGCGACGACCTTCAAAGAGAATCTCAGGAACATCATTAAAGTCTGAGTTCAAAAGAACCAAATTGGCAATCTGACGAGTCGCAGGATCTCCCTCAGCCATCACAATAGAACAATCCGCCTCACGAAGAGCCAGGATATCATTGACTCCGTCCCCTGTCATAGCTGTTGTATGCCCTGCTTTTTTCAGCGTTTGGATGATGAGTTTCTTTTGATGAGGGGAAACACGACCGAAAATGGCTGTTTCCTCAGCCATATCAACCAATTCCTCATCCGTGATTTTTGAGCAATCTACATAGCTGTGATAGTCGGCAAAACCAGCCTTCTGGGCAATACTGGAAACCGTAACTGGATTGTCACCAGAGATAATCTTGAGCCCCACTTCCTGAGAACGGAGATAGTCCAGCGTCTCTGCTGCTCCCTCTCGAATCGGATCCAAGATTTCCAACAAGGCCAGAGCCTGAATATCAGAAGGTTTTTGTGGTTTGTGGTGGTCTAGTTTTTCCTGACTGAGGGCTAACACTAAGACACGAGATCCTCTCTCCAAGGCCTCTCTGGCTTCTGGGACTTCAGAGTCCAGCAACATCTCAGGCGCACCTAAGAAAACTGTCCCCAGACCTTCCAATTCCATGGCTCCCCACTTGCGGTCGCTTGAGAAAGGAAGATTCGAAAGCATAGGGTAGGCTACCTGACCTTGGAAACGTTGGCGAATGGCTTGAGCTGTTGGATTTTTATCCTCACTATGGGCCATATAACTAGTCAAAATGCTGGCAATAGCCTCATCACCATAAGTTTCCGTCAACGGAAGAACAGCCTCTACCTGCATCTTTCCTTGAGTGATGGTACCCGTCTTGTCCAAACAAAGCATATCCACGCGCGCCAAGGTCTCAACAGAGTACATCTCCTGCACCAAGACCTTTTTCAAGCCCAGCTTAATAACCGCAGTCAAAAGCGAAGTGATGGTCAAAAGGGCGATTCCCTTGGGCAACATCCCCAAAAGGGCTGTCGACGAGTTTACAACGGACGACTTAAGAGGCAGGCCTTTTAAAAGCAAGGCTTCTAGCAAAAGAGCCAGACCAAAAGGAATGATAATCTTCCCAGTAAAACCAGCTAACCTGTCCAGCGATTTCATGATACGGGAGTTAATGGGTTTCACTGTCTTAGCTTCCAGCATGAGTTTGGCAGCATAGTTGTCAGCTCCGACATGGTGGACTTGAGCCAAAATTGACCCACTAGCTAAGAAACTTCCAGACAAAAGCAAGGCATCAACTTCCTTTTGCACCAAATCACTTTCCCCCGTCAACATGGCTTCATTGACTTCCGCAAAACCTTCTAGAACCAGGGCATCACTAGGAATCTGCTCTCCCGCAGACAAACGAATGACATCTCCTAGCACCAATTCTTCAGGATTGAGGGTAACTTCCTGTCCATCACGAATGGTTTTGACCTTTTCCTTGGTCATGAGATTGAGCTTGTCCACCATGTGTTTGGCCCGTAGCTCAGTCACAATACCAGAAAAAGCGTTAAAGCAGATAACGGCAAAGAAGACCAAATTGCTCCAAGCCTGCACAAAGGCTAGTGCCAAAGCAATGGCAAAGTTCAAAGCGTTAAAAAGGGTAAAGACATTTCGTTTAACGATTTGCCAAGTGCTGGTACTAGCCGAAGCGGTAAAATCATTAACCAAGCCCTTAGCCTGTCTTTCCATGACTTCTCTTTGGGTTAATCCCATAATTTTATTTTTATCCATAAATTCTATCATATCATTTTTTCTAAAAGAATTCTAATCTCATCCCAAATATGCACCTAGTCAAGGGAAAAAGTTTGCCAGCCCTCCTTTGATAAGGTATAATAATAACAAGAAAACAATCGAAGGAGATCGCATGTTTTATACTTATTTACGTGGATTGGTCGTCTTGCTCCTATGGTCCATCAATGGCAATGCCCACTATCATAATACCGATAAAATTCCTAATCAAGATGAAAATTATATCCTGGTTGCGCCTCACCGCACCTGGTGGGATCCAGTTTATATGGCCTTTGCGACTAAGCCAAAACAGTTCATCTTTATGGCCAAAAAAGAACTCTTTACTAACCGTATCTTTGGTTGGTGGATCCGTATGTGTGGTGCCTTTCCTATCGACCGGGAAAATCCTAGCGCTTCTGCCATCAAATACCCTATCAATGTCCTCAAAAAAAGTGACCGCTCTCTCATCATGTTTCCAAGTGGAAGCCGCCACTCAAACGATGTCAAGGGGGGCGTTGCCTTGATTGCCAAAATGGCCAAGGTCCGTATCATGCCGGTTACCTACACAGGTCCTATGACTTTGAAGGGCTTGGTTAGCCGTGAACGTGTCGATATGAACTTTGGAAATCCAATTGATATCTCAGATATCAAGAAAATGAATGATGAAGGCATTGAAACAGTCGCTAATCGTATCCAAGCAGAATTCCAACGTTTGGACGAAGAAACCAAACAATGGCACAATAATAAAAAACCGAACCCACTCTGGTGGTTTATCCGCATCCCTGCCCTCATCCTTGCCATTATCCTTGCTATCTTAACCATCATCTTTAGCTTTATCGCAAGCTTCGTCTGGAATCCAGATAAGAAGAGAGAGGCTCTTGGTTAAAAAATACAACAATCCCTTGGCAAAAGCCAAGGGATAATTCTTTTACTTGATTTTCCATTTTTGGGCCAACCAGCTGGAAAAAGCTAGGAATCGTTCAACTACTTGTTCATGGTGTCCATAAGAATCAAAGACAAACTGGCCGTTCGGATAGCAATTCTGAAGACTGGTATGGATCTGTTCAGCATAGACTGGTGCTTGAGTCAGACGATTGCTATGATTGGCTCCTTCTGTTTGCCCATTCTGTAAATACAACAAACAGTCCAAATTTTTCACCTTTTCTTCCCTGCAGTAAGCCACAAAATCAGGATACCAAAAGGAACCGCAGATTGAAAAGACACAGGAAACCTTGTCAAAGCTGAAAAGACTGTAGACTGCCGCCAAACCACCTAGTGAATAACCTCCATAAGCAAGGCGAGTTTCGTCCAGGCGATAAAGCGACTGCAGCTTGTCTAAAAGACCTCCAAATAAATGATAATGATAGGCAGTTGCCTGACCGCCAAAATCTGGAGCCCCATCTCTCAGAGCAGATGTCTTCCAGGGCGTGTAGTCGTCTAGGCGATTTTTAGAAGTCAAGCCCACTAAAATCACAGAATCGGACAGGGATGATAGGAAATCCAAGTTTCCATCATTCAAGAGAATCGCTGGATAGGTTTGATTGGAATCATAGGTTGAAGGAAGGATGATTTTGACTTGAATTCCTTCCCAATCAAACTCATTATTTATTGATAAAGTCATTGATTTTCTCAAGGGAATCAATCACTGCTGGACCATAATCCATCAACTCATCGTAAGAGATAGTCATGATTTTTTGATTCTTAATAGCAGGAACACCTTCCAAAACAGCATTTGCCTTCATCAACTCTACTGCGTTGGCATCCAATTTTTTATTGCGGTCGCTGGTTACATAGATAATCAATTCAGGATCCATTGACACGAGATTTTCCAAGGTCAAGCCTGATGTCCCCGTAGCAACGTTTGTATAACCAAGTTGGTTCAGCAAACTTTCTTGCAAAGCAGACTTGTAGGCACCGAAGGTTTGATCATTATAAGCAACCATAATCAAAGCCTTTTTCTTTTCACCTTGGCTTACTGGGTTTGCTTTCTTAACAGCATCAATTTTAGCTTGTAATTGGGCTGCGTATTCATTGGCCTTGTCCTGAACATTAAAAATCATTCCAAGATTTTTGACATCTTCTACGATATTTCCCAAATCTTGCTGAATCGTTGAGAGAGAAGCTTTTTGTGTATAAACTGGGATTTTATTTTCATTCCAAGTGCTAACTGTCCCCAAGGATTTTTCAGAAAACATCATGTTTCGCCCCATCACAGCGTCTGGCTCATAAGAAAGGACTGTCTCTTGTGAGACTGTTTTTTTATCCCCAATTTGAGGAATCGTCGCAATCGTATCCTTGTATTTATCAGTCACAGCATTGTCTGGATTGAGCATACCAACAATTTTATCCTTCAAGCCTAACTCCAATAAGATTTCAGTAGTTGAAAGATTGTTGGTAATCACTTTTTCAGGTGCCTTGTCAAAAACTTGTTCGACTTCATTTCCTTTCGCGTCATAGGTTTTGACCGTTAACGGATAAGTCGTCTCTGCGCTGGCCTTTTGACTTGTTTCTGTGCTAGATTGTGTGGTAGCTTTTTCTGTAGTAGTATTGCCACAAGCTGCCAAAGTTAAGGTAGCTACTGTTACCAGTAAAATACTTAGTGTTTTTTTCATCTTGTTTTCCTTTTCATTCTTATAAATAGTGAATCATAGCTTGCTGATCCTCGGTCCAAGTCACCTGACTTTGAACTCCGTATACAGTTTGCAATGACTCAGAGGTGATGGTCTCCTTTGGAGTTCCTTGGTAAAGGATTTCCCCCTCTTTCATCAGATAGAGATAATCCGAATAGCGACAAGCAAGTTGAATATCATGCAGGACAGCTAGAACATTGATTTTGAGCTCCTTCACAATGGCCAACAAGTCTAGCTGGTACTTGATATCTAGGTGATTGGTTGGTTCGTCCAGGAGCAAGAGAGTCGGTTCTTGCGCCAAGGCGCGGGCTAATAAGACTCGCTGCTTCTCTCCCCCTGATAGGGATGAGTAGAGACAAGTTTTCTTCTCGAGCATATCTACCTTGACAAGAGCATCTTGAACGAGGGCATAATCCCTTTCCTTTTCCTTCTGTAAAAAAGAGAGGTGGGGAGTTCTTCCCAGCAAGACGATTTCCTCAACTGTACAATCAAACTGCAATTGATTAAACTGGGTGACGACCGCCATTTGCTTGGCTGTTTCTTTGAGTGGCCAATGCTCCAGCGGCTTTCCATCTAGGCTTATCAAGCCTTTGTCTGACTTTTCCTGACGATAGAGGAGTTTAAGCAGGCTGGTTTTTCCACTTCCATTTGGTCCTAGTATCGTATGAAATTGATGCCCCTCAACCTTAAGAGAAACTCCTTTGAGGATTTTTTTCTCTCCTAGTCCAAAGTGGACATCTTGACAAATCAAGTCCATATCAGGCCCTCACCTCCCTTCGCCTACCTCCAACAATGTAAATAAAGAAGGGAGCACCTACCAAGGCCGTGAAAATACCAATTGGCAGCTCAGCATTTTGAATAATGACACGAGAGAGTACATCCGCCCAGATAACGAAAAGGGCACCTAGTAAAGTCGCAACAGGAAAAAGTCTCCTGTAATTCGTTCCTACTAACCCTCGAGCTAAGTGAGGAGTAATCAGACCGACAAATCCAATAATCCCACAAGTAGCCACCAAAACAGCTGTCAGTACAGCCACCATTGTCACATAAAGATACCAATAAAAGCGTAAGGGTATCCCCAAAGTTAAAGCAGCCTCATCTCCCATCATCATCGCATTAAAAACACGATACTGCGTAGAAAAAAATAGAAAGGCCATTCCCACTACTATAGTTGGCAGAACTAAGTCAGACCAGGTAGTCCCAGCAAGCGAGCCCATGGTCCAAAACTTAATGGTCATCACACTGTCCGCGTTAGCTCCAACTGAGATAATAAAATTGGAAAAAGCCAGAAAGAGAGCGTTGACTACCGTTCCTGATAAGATCAGACTAGAAGTCGTCATCCTTCCTTGCATAGAGGCAATGATGAGGACAGCAATTGTTGCCAAAATAGCACCAAGAAAAGCGCCAAGGCTAATCATCACTTTTAAACCAAGAATGATGCTTAAGGTTGCTCCTAGAGTTGCTCCCGCAGATATTCCTAAGACATAAGGCTCTGCGATGGGATTGTTCACTGTAGACTGCATCACACTACCACACATAGAAAGACCAGCCCCTACTATCAGACCCAGCAACACTCGGGGGAATCTCATGTTCCATACAATGGCAAGAGTGGACTTGGAAACCTCTCCTATCTCAAGAGGAAACCCCAACCTGCTCAAAATAATCCGATAGGTATCTCCTAGATGAATCGCAACGGATCCCATTGAAACTGATAGAAAGAGCGAAATACATAAAACAGCTAGCAAAATACATAAAAGAAATATAAATTTCAGGTCCTGTCGGCTTCCAGAAAATTTGGAAAGCATGCAAACCTCCTTTGATAGAATATTAAAAATTTAGAAAATTCTCATGAAAAGTATACCATATTTTCAACAATGGAACAAGATGAGAAAGAATGAATATAGTTGGTTTTATTGTGCTAGGAACCGTAACCGAAGATCATACTTGAGTATATCGAGGTAAGGCGACAATATAAAAAGCCCTCTGAAGTCAGAGAGCTAATTTGAGCTCGGGCTAAAATCCTAGTGAAACAAAAAAATCTACACGGTCAGAAAAGTCTCTATCGTGCCATTTTCATACATGATGTATAGTCCAAGTAGAATGAATACTAAGGGCACAATGATTCGCTCGTATTTTTCAATTGTCTCGAATATTAACGGAATAGAGGACAACACCCGACTAAGCTCGCATAAGATAATTATGCCGATTACAAACACAAGCAACGCCACGAGGGTCTGTGACCAATCTAACGAAGCAAAATAAGGTATATAGATACCTAAATTATCTCCGCCAGACGCAATTGTCAGCAATGTAACTGTCCAAAATAGTTGATTTGCCTTGCTTTGTTCCAATCTTTCAATAATTTCTTCCTCTTCTTCCTCACCTTCTCCAACAATTGCAAAGCGAATCCCTAAATAGATAGGGATTAAACCAAGCAATCCAACCATCCATTCTTCAGGCACGAAATTAACGACATAAGCAGCAACTAAACTCGCCCCTACAAGTAAGCCTGTGCCTAGATATTGCCCCGCATAAATATGCCATTTTTGTTTATTCTGTGATAGCTGTGCAAATAAAATAAATAAAATAATTAAATAATCGATACTGGTGGAAATATAAACACCAGTAGCAGATATGATTGTCTGTCCCATAAAAAACCTCCTGTATTGGTCAGTAATAAATCAGCAGATTTTAGGAGAGCACAGACACATTAATTTAGCTATCGCTAGTGGGTAATGTCGAACATAGGAAAGCATTTTACTCCTCCTCAAAACGTAGTTACAAAGTAATTTCTAACTGGAATTCGGTTACTACTTCCATGTAAAGTATAACATACTATACTTTACTTCGTAAAGTGTGGGCTCTCCGAAGGGGCTTGCAGACAGCTACTCGGCTTTTCAAGCCGAGTAGCTACACACCCTTATGGTGTAATTAGCTGATACCATTTGAGGTTTTTGTAGTCTCCAAAATTGTGACCGATAAAACTTCTTTCTCAATACCCATCGCGACCCCTTGGTTTTTGTAGTCTCCAAAATTGTGACCGATAAAACCTCAATAAAAAAGCCCTCTGAAGTCAGAGAGCTGATTTGAGCCCGTGCTAAAATCCTAGTGAAAAAGATGAAACTCCTTGTGTTCATCGAACACGGTGTCCTTTCCCTATTTTCATACGGATTTTTGACGCCCTTAGCATCATAATTCTTGCTGGATAAATCGTTTATAGACTAGGCGACGAGGCGAAGATTGTACAAAATTTTTAGTGAAACAAAAAAATCTCCCCGAAAGGAGATCATTCTGGTTTATTTTACCTTACAGTGCTAGGAACCGTAACCAAAGATAATACTTGAGCATACCAAAGTAAGGTGACAAAAGTAAAAAAGCTACCCAATTTAGAGTAGCTTCATTATCAAGATATGCTCAATTGAACACGGCCTAAGCACTTGGCAAAAAAGATAAAATCTCCTAGAAACTGAAGTTTCTTCGTCAATTTTCCTATTTTTGCTTTGTGCTTTTGACGGCCTTTGTATCTTGAATTAGCGACGAAGTCCTAGAGAGTTGATCAACTCACGGTAACGGTTAACGTCGTTTTTACGCAAGTATGCAAGCAAGTTACGACGGCGACCGATTTTCTTCATCAATCCACGGTAAGTAGCGTGGTCTTTTTTGTGTTGTTTGATGTGTTCGTTAAGGTGGTTGATTTCCCAAGTAAGGACAGCAACTTGAACCTCTACTGAACCTGTATCACCTTCGTGACGTGCATATTGTGCGATGATTTCATTTTTTTTCTCTTTTGAGATTGCCATGATGTTTCTCCTTTTTATTTGGCTTCATCCGAGTGACAGGTTGGCATGCCTGCAACCAAGAAGAAGTTATTTGTCTTTACGACAATCCCTATTCTACCAATAACTAACTTCTTTGTCAACAGATTTACTTTCTTGTTTTAAATTATGCTATAATGATTATAGCAAGAAATCTAAGTTATCTGTTTTTTAAACGAGGTGATTATCATGCCTAGATTCTATTCCCATCTCCCCTATTATTTGGTCATCTTTTTCTTTTACTGGCCACTTTATGAGTTGTTATCACTAATCGTTTCTGACTCCCTTACACTCAAGAGTCTCTACGTAAATAATATTCTCTTCTATACACCTCTAGTGATCTTCATTGTGTCGTTACTATATAGCTACCGATTCTATTTTTCAATTTGGTGGTTACTTACTATTGGTTTGCTCTTTGGCTTTACTATCATAACCTTTGGTGAGTTTATACTAATTTACTTGCTAATCTATGAAACCTTGGCTCTGATGGGCATGGCTTCCGGTATTGGTATCAAGCATATTCTACAAAAAATGAAAAACAAAAAACTTTCACAAAATCCTTGAAAAATCTCACAATCATGCTATAATAATCCATAGAGACAAGTCACTTAGTCCCTTTCTACTAGAGAGTGCGTGGTTGCTGGAAACGCATAGGAGGCCTAAACTGATACTACTCGTGAGTTTTTTATGAAAACATAAAACGGTGGCCACGTTAGAGCCAATCAGAGGTGTCCCTCTCTTTTGAGGTACATAAATGAAGGTGGAACCACGTTGCGACGTCCTTTCGAGGATGTCGCTTTTTGTTTTTCTAGCTTTCACTATCCTCTGTCCCTGTTTTCAGAATAGGGTTAACACATTCGTCAATAATATAAGTAAGGAGAACATTATGATTAACATTACTTTCCCAGATGGCGCTGTTCGTGAATTCGAATCTGGCGTTACAACTTTTGAAATTGCCCAATCTATCAGCAATTCCCTAGCTAAAAAAGCCTTGGCTGGTAAATTCAACGGCAAACTCATCGACACAACTCGTGCTATCACTGAAGATGGAAGCATCGAAATCGTGACACCTGATCACGAAGATGCCCTTCCAATCTTGCGTCACTCAGCTGCCCACTTGTTCGCCCAAGCAGCTCGTCGCCTTTTCCCAGACATTCACTTGGGAGTTGGTCCAGCTATCGAAGATGGTTTCTACTACGATACTGACAACACAGCTGGTCAAATCTCTAACGAAGACCTTCCTCGTATCGAAGAAGAAATGCAAAAAATTGTCAAAGAAAACTTCCCATCAATCCGTGAAGAAGTTACGAAAGACGAGGCTCGTGAAATCTTCAAAAACGACCCTTATAAGTTGGAATTGATTGAAGAACACTCTGAAGACGAGGGTGGTTTGACTATCTACCGTCAAGGTGAATACGTAGACCTTTGCCGTGGACCTCACGTCCCATCAACAGGCCGTATCCAAATCTTCCACCTTCTCCATGTAGCAGGTGCTTACTGGCGCGGAAATAGCGACAACGCTATGATGCAACGTATCTACGGTACAGCTTGGTTTGACAAGAAAGATTTGAAAAACTACCTTCAAATGCGTGAAGAAGCTAAGGAGCGTGACCACCGTAAACTTGGTAAAGAACTTGACCTCTTCATGATTTCTCAAGAGGTTGGGCAAGGACTTCCATTCTGGTTGCCAAATGGTGCGACTATCCGTCGTGAATTGGAACGCTACATTGTCGACAAGGAGTTGGCTTCTGGCTACCAACACGTCTACACTCCACCACTTGCGTCTGTTGAACTTTACAAGACTTCTGGTCACTGGGATCATTACCAAGAAGACATGTTCCCAACCATGGACATGGGTGACGGGGAAGAATTTGTCCTTCGTCCAATGAACTGTCCACACCACATTCAAGTCTTCAAACACCATGTTCACTCATACCGCGAATTGCCAATCCGTATCGCTGAAATCGGTATGATGCACCGTTACGAAAAATCTGGTTCCCTCACTGGTCTTCAACGTGTGCGTGAAATGTCTCTCAACGACGGTCACCTCTTTGTAACTCCAGAACAAATCCAAGAGGAATTCCAACGTGCCCTTCAGTTGATTATCGATGTTTATGAAGACTTCAACTTGACTGAATACCGCTTCCGTCTCTCTCTTCGTGACCCTCAAGATACTCACAAGTACTTTGACAACGATGAGATGTGGGAAAATGCTCAAACTATGCTTCGTGCAGCACTTGATGAAATGGGTGTTGACTACTTTGAAGCCGAAGGCGAAGCAGCCTTCTACGGACCAAAATTGGATATCCAAGTTAAGACAGCCCTTGGAAAAGAAGAAACCCTTTCTACTATCCAACTCGACTTCTTGCTTCCAGAACGTTTCGACCTCAAATACATCGGAGCTGATGGTGAAGAACACCGTCCAGTTATGATCCACCGTGGGGTTATCTCAACTATGGAACGCTTCACAGCTATCTTGATTGAAAACTACAAGGGTGCCTTCCCAACATGGCTTGCACCACACCAAGTAACCCTCATCCCAGTTTCTAACGAGAAACACGTAGACTACGCTTGGGAAGTTGCCAAGAAACTCCGTGACCGTGGTGTCCGTGCAGACGTAGATGAGCGCAATGAAAAAATGCAATTCAAGATTCGTGCTTCACAAACCAGCAAGATTCCTTACCAATTAATCGTTGGGGACAAGGAAATGGAAGATGGAACTGTCAACGTTCGTCGTTATGGCCAAAAAGAAACACAAACTGTCTCAGTTGATGATTTTGTTCAAGCTATCCTTGCTGATATCGCCAACAAATCACGCGTTGAGAAATAAGATATAAAACCTGGGATAAAATCCTAGCTACCTAAAAAGCAACAACTATTTCAGCTGTTGCTTTTTATATTTTATTTAACCTGAGCTAGTAGTGATTGGTCAATCCACCACAAATGATATCCTCCCAAGATTTGCTTTCATGAATTAGATAAGGTCAATATCCTCAATCCTTGTCTGCTTCATTTTCTTTTACGAGATCTTTTTGTGAATCTTTTTCAGAGAGTTTTTGATCGATATACTTGTTAATGGTTTCATAAAATTCCTTGGTCATCTCACTATCTAATTTTGTCGAATTATGGACTTGATTGACTTTCAATTGGACAGATTGAATACCGTAAGAGGCTTGTTTTTGGTGGATCGTTTCTAATTCTTCTTCTGAAATCGGATCTCCAACAACCGTCAAGACTAATTCATTATCCCTTGACTTGTAGACTTGATTAATGACCGTGTGATTGGCGAATTCTTTTCCTACGAACTGTTTGATTCCTTCTTTTCGCGCTTGATCTATCGTCAGAGTTACTGCTGAATAGCTGGCTGGAAGAATCAATAATACAATCAAGGATATCAACCCAATTCTCATTTTAATGTTTAACTCTTTAAATGAACTTAAGGGAGATTTCCTCATCAAAATTCTTGTTCCAACAATGTTTGTTAGCATGATGAAGACACAGTTAATCAAGAAAAGATAGAGAGCCCCAAATAAAAATCGTACATTTCCATTAGCTAAACCATAACCTGCAGTACAAATAGGTGGCATCAGAGCTGTTGCAATAGCTACTCCTGGAACAATATTGTTTGCTTCTTTTTTCCTTGACCCAATTACACCTGCTATCCCACCAGCAATAGCTATGAGAACATCCCAAATGGTTGGAGAGGTTCGTGCAATCAATTCGCTACTTGCATAAGATAAGGGAGAAATCCAGAAATACAGAGTCGAGACAAGCAAGCTGACCAATACTTGAGTAAATAAAACCTCTAAAGATTGCTTGATTAAACGCGTATCAAAAATAGCTAAACCGAATCCTAGTCCAACAATCGATGTCATAAGAGGGGAAATCAACATAGCTCCAATAATGACAGCTGTTGAATTCATATTTAAACCTATAGAGGCAATAAAAATCGCACACATCAAAATCACTGTATCTCTTAATCGAACATGAAGGTCATCATATAATTTCTCACGATATTCACGTGTTGAATAGTTTCCGTTCATTGGTTACTCCTTTTATTTCATATAATCTTGTTTCTGCATGGATGATGGTAGATAGACTTCTGTTCAATCTTAAATATTTTTAATGCTCACCTGTTATTCTGTTGAAAATTATCCTCTAACTATCCATCAGTCCATTCTTAACATTATATCAAAAATTTTACAGTCTTTCTCTGAGGAAATCTCTCAATTTAACAGATAGATGAAGCAAGAAATTTTTGTTTCCTTATCCGAAGAAGGAAAAACGGTATCAATATCAGGTGTTGAAAACCTTGATACTATGCGTTTTATTCTTTATAATTTAGCTATTTCAAAATTACAAGTTCTCCATTCTTAATTTCCCAAACTTGGTCAAACTTACTTAATAATTCGTTTTGGCGATGTAAAGTAACAATGACGGCACTTGGTAGTTCCAGAACTCTTTCCAATTCCATTTTAAACTGATTAGTATCCAAGGCAGAGAAAGGTTCGTCTAGGATAAGCAATGGATTTTTACGATTTTCCTCACGATTTAAATACATTCGTTGTTGCTGACCACCTGACAGGGATTGTGGTGGAATTTTTTCAAATTCTTCTTCTCTGAATTTTGCATTGAAACTATTGAATAGCGTTACATTATTTTCATAACTCGAAATAAATGTATGTTCTTGTTGCAGAATCATACCGAATCTTCCCCAAAGATGGTCCAGAACAAGCCCATCTAGCACAATCTGTCCTTCAAAATCTTCATCTGTTCCATTTAAAATGTTGAGCAGACTACTTTTCCCAGACCCATTCTTACCAATAAGCGCAATTTTATCCCCTTTTTGAATCGTAGCGGAAGTAATTATCAATTTTGATTCTCCCAGTTGTTTGGAAATGTTTTTCAAAGTAATCGTATCAAAAGAATGTTGAGGTGCTTGAACTGAAACGGGTCTCCCAACAATGTTTTGAAAACTCTTGATTACAGGCTTTACGGACTCTAACATTTGTAAATCATAAAGGATTTCCTGTATTGGTTCAGAAAAAGCATTAATATATCCGAAACTCGCCACCACCTCAGGAATACCGAGTTGCTGGTGAGATAGAGAGTAGGCTAAATAAATAAACAGAACAAGACTAATGAATTCAAAAGAAACACCTGTCAATAAGATGCCTGTAATTTTTGTCAAACCATACTTAAAATACTTATCCTGCAAATTCTTTAGAGAACTCTTTTGTTGATTCAAAAAATGCGACATAGTTAGTTTATTTACCAAATGATGTCCCATGAGCAAATCCTCCAAAGTTCGATAGTAATCTCCTTGTTTTTTCAAGTAAACCTGTCTACGATTAGCGGTCAACTTCCCAACGATTTTAGGAATTTGAATACTAATTCCAGTAGAAAAGATTAAAATCAGTGATACAATAGGATTAATTGTTCTGCTAATAATGAAAGCGTAAATGTTGATACGTAAAATTTGTTTGATAAAACTCATCAATGGAGGAAGGTAGTCCTTTTCCAACGAATCTAGGTCATTAGATTGATAGGAAATATACTCTGCTACTGTTTTCTGCTTGAAATCGTGGTGACTGAGTCCCAGAAGTGAACGAAACCACTCATTTTTCAAAGTAGTCGAAAAGATAATCCCCTGCTTCCAATCAAGTATCATTTGGATATAGTTACAACTCAAATAGCCTGCCACTGACATAGAGTAACCATATAGAGCTACTTGATATTCCCCTTTGATTAATGCCTGCGTGAAATACGGTAACAAAGCTGTGCAGATATTCGATACTACACCAAAAAGAAAATTAAAGAAGAGATACCATCTAATAGTTTTAAGATATGGTAGCATATACGATACTCCTTGCTAATGCGTTTTTTTACATATCGCAGAACAATCTCTACTATTCCCTATTTCAGATAGTGCGATACTCGGACATTGAGTGCAATAATTGTAAATCACACAAGTACTGCAGTTTTTACTATCATTCAAAATATAATTTGCTATTTTGTAAAATATAGGTCTATCCCATGTTTCTTTGATAGATGTAAAATGAATATTTCCAATACTTCCATTATAAAGAGAACAAGGCTGAACTGCACCTAGATATGTTGTAAAAAGAGATAACTGTACTGAACTACAAGTTAGAAAACTTCCTGATTTATCAATAAAATTAACACCATTAATTCAATATCTTTTTGTAAAGACAGTATATCACTTTATAAATTCAATTATTTTTCGTCCCACATCTGCACTATATACCATTATTTAAATATGACTCTAATATTTTTCTTAAATGCTCATCGTATCGGTTAGCAAGTTTTTCACATTCTGCTACACGCATAAAACCAATTATTTTTCTCATTTTTAATATTGACTGTGTTGTCTGATTTTTCTTAAATTCGTAAAAAGCACATGCATATTTAAAAATTAACCGTTCATAAATCTCAGATTCATCAAAATAAAACTGAGAAATTTTTTTCTCAAAGTATTTTGCATCCACAAGATGATCTCTTTCAATACAAATAATAAGTGCATTTAGAACCATACTAGCAATCACTCTTCTATAGCTTGGTATATCGTGATAAAACTCTGTTCTATGCAACATCTCTTTTGATAATAGTAGAAAAGTAGCATGATTAAAAATATACATGATATTTCCAAATAACAAAATTTCAAACACACCCCAATAATCCACACCGAACAAATAATCAGTTATTCTTTTTATATCCGTGTCATTGAAACAGTCTTCTTTTGATAATTCTTGAAGTTTGATTTTTAAAAAAATTATTTCCATCTCAGAAAAAAGAGATGAATTATTATTTTCCATGCGTTTAATCAATAATTTATGTAATTTTGCCACATTTCGATTAAGGAAACATTGTTTAACTTCATCTATTGTTTGGTAGAAACGATCTCTTTTAAAATCATTAGTTGCATACATGAATTCTTCAATAGGGACATTTATTTGTTCAAGTGCTATCAGAAATTTTGTAATAGTCAGATCTGTCTCGCCTTTTTCAAATCTAGATAACTGTGAACGTGATATCCCTTTGTTTGCTATATCTCTAAGAGAAATTTTCCTTGATTCCCTAAATACCTTATATGTCTCTCCGAATTTCTTTAACATAGTACACCTCCATTAGCAAATATGGGACAACTTCAAAATAAACTTTCCTATGTGATAAAATGTAATTAAATTATACCATATAATTAAGTTAAACGATGTTTGTTCAAGGAGATTTTACATGAATATTCCAGTAAAAAATTCATGGTGGTTTGACTGGAAATCATTATAATTATTACCTTATATTTACCGCTTTGCTGTATCCAACTAAAAAAGTAACTTAAAATCTTGGACAGTTACTTTTTTAGTTTATGAGTACTTTATATATAAGAGTTAACTTTATCATCCCTTTCTCCACAATATCGACATAGAATACATTGAATTTCTGACAAATGGTATCTATCAATTCCGTTAAAATTGGATTCGTAGCAACTAAGGTTATTGTGTGAAATACCTACAATACATACAAATTCTTGGAAGCAGTTCTATATCAGTTGCACAAATATATATGCAGTTATCTCATTCAAAACAAAAAGAAAACCGCAGTTCTTTTAATCCTATATCAGCGATTCATTCTGAAATCGAATAGGAGATATTTCCCAAGACTACAATTCACTTCATCTCAAATTAATTTTTGTAATTCCACCTTAGTTTATAGATTTTATACTCAATAAAAGTATAAAGCATACAAACTTCACTTCGAAGCAGTATTTATACTATATCCGTATTAAAAATTCTATTATTCGTTTTGTAAAAAACAGTCTTCAAATATCCTGAAATATAGTAAAAAGAGATTAGGTAAAAACTCAATTCCTGCAAAAAATGAGTTTTAACTCAACCTCATTGTCTATTCTCACTCAAAGACTAACTTCACTTCAGCAAACTGAATCCGCACTGTCGTTCCTTTTCCGACCTCAGACTCGATACGAATCTGATGACCCAGTTCTTCAGAAATTTTCTTAGATAGGTAAAGGCCAAGGCCAGAGGACTGCTGGGTTAGGCGACCATTGTAGCCTGAAAAGCCACGTTCAAAGACTCGAATCACATCACTGTTTTTTATCCCGATTCCCGTATCCTTGATACAGAGCTCTTGCCCGTCCATATAAATCTCTAGACCACCTTCCTTGGTGTACTTGAGACTGTTTGAGATAATTTGCTCAATGACTACTAGCAGCCACTTTCTATCCGTCACAATTGCTTTATCAAGGTCATGTAGATTGACGCTCAAACCTTTTTGAATAAAGAAAAGGGCATATTTACGAAGTATTTCCTTAACCAAGTCTTCGATGTAAACCTGCTTTAAGACCAAATCATCATGAAAACTTTCTAAACGCAGGTACTGCAAGACTAGACTGGTATAGGAGTCAATTTTGAAAATTTCCTGTTCTAGTTGCTGCTTCAGTTGGCGATCTGATACTTCTGCAACTAAGAGTTGACTAGCTGCAATAGGGGTCTTAATCTGATGAACCCACAAGGTATAGTAATCCAGCAAATCCGTCAGTTTTCTTTCTGAGTCTGACCTCTGCTGGTAGAGTTCCATCTCACGCGCTTCTAATTTTTCTGCTAAAGCTCTTTCCAATGGAGATTTGGCTTCCCTCTCCCCATAGAGAATTTCCTGGCGGTAGACTTGCATTTCTACTAATATGTCCCAAGTGAAAAATAAGATGGTTACAAAGCAACACAAGAGGAAAAAGTAGAGAAAGTAAATTCCTAAACTGGCAAATAAAAACTGAAAGAGCAAAACCAGAAATGCTAAAGCAAGCAGATAGACAAACAGACGACTACGTGAGCGCAGATAGGCTAGAAAAAATTGTTTCCAATCAAGCATGCTTCAGTCCGTACCCTATCCCTTTCTTGGTCTCGATAAATCCTACCAAGCCCTGCTCTTCCAATTTTTTACGCAAACGAGCCACATTAACTGAGAGGGTATTGTCATCAATGAAAAAGTCACTGTTCCAAAGTTCCCGCATCAAGTCATCACGCGCTACGATATTGCCTGCATGCTCAAACAAAACGCGTAAAATCTGGAATTCGTTCTTGGTCAAATTCAAGACTTGCCCTTGATAATGTAAATCCATGGATTTAGTATTAAGGATCACACCAGCATATTCCAGTAAACTCTCGTCTCGCCCAAACTCATAGGAACGACGCAACAAACCCTGAACCTTGGCTAAAAGAACCTGCTGGTCAAAAGGCTTGGTCACAAAGTCATCCGCCCCCATATTGATTGCCATGACAATATCCATAGCCTGGTCTCTCGAAGATAGAAACATGATCGGTACCTTGGAAATCTTGCGAATTTCCTGACACCAGTGATAACCATTAAACAAGGGCAAACCAATATCCATGAGGACCAGATGAGGCTCCGACTGGACAAAAAGACTCAAAACTTCCATAAAGTCTTCTACCAAGACCACTTCAAATCCCCATTCAGAGAGCATTTTCCCGACCTGTTGACGAATGACCTGATCATCTTCTACTAATAAAATCTTGTGCATGCGCTCCTCCTTTTCTATTATTATAACAGATTTTTCCATGCTAGCAGGCCTGAAACTGAATTTGAAAGAGCTTGTTTTTAGCCAACAAAGTGATGCAATCCTACTAGCTAATTTAAGGGAAATTTGATAAGATAAATAAAAAGAAAGGAGCTCTTATGGCCAATATTTTTGACTACCTGAAAGATGTCGCATACTATTCCTTTTACGACCTTCCTTTAAATGAATTAGACATTCTAGCCTTAACAGAAACCACCTACCTTCCCTTTGATAATTTGGTATCAACAAGTCCTCAGCGACTTTTAGACCTAGCACCTCAGGTTCCAAGGGAGCCTAACATGCTTACCAGCAAAAATCGCCTCCAGCTATTGGATGAACTATCTCGACACAAGCGCTTCAAAAATTGCAAACTCTCCTATTTTATCAACGAAATCGACCCTGAACTACAAAAGCAATTTGCGGCTATGACCTACCGCCTCACCCTCGATACCTATCTGATTGTCTTTCGTGGGACAGATGACAGTATCATTGGCTGGAAGGAAGATTTCCACCTGACCTATATGAAGGAAATTCCTGCTCAAAAGCACGCCCTCCGCTATTTGAAGAACTTTTTTGTCCACCATCCAAAGAAAAAGGTCATTCTGGCTGGGCATTCCAAGGGAGGAAATCTAGCCATCTATGCTGCTAGCCAAATTGATCAAAGCTTGCAAGAGCAGATCACTGCAGTTTATACATTTGATGCGCCTGGTCTCCATCAAGAATTGACACAGACCGAAGGTTATCAAAGGATAATGGATAGAACTAAGGTCTTCATTCCACAAGGTTCCATTATCGGTAGGATGCTGGAAATTCCTGCCCACCAAATCATCGTTCAAAGCACTGCCTTAGGTGGCATCGCCCAGCACGATACCTTTAGTTGGCAAATTGAGAACAAGCACTTCGTCCAACTGGATAAGACCAACAGTGATAGTCAACAAGTAGACACAACCTTCAAGGAGTGGGTAGCAACAGTCCCTGATGAAGAACTCCAGCTCTACTTCGACCTCTTCTTTGGCACCATTCTAGATGCTGGGATTAGCTCCATCAATGACCTGTCTTCCTTCAAGGCTATTGAACACATTCATCATCTCTTTGTCCAAGCTCAAGCCCTCACTCCAGAAGAAAGGGAAACCATGGGACGCCTTACCCAATTATTGATTGATACCCGTTACCAAGCATGGAAGAATAGATAATACCTTTCAAAAATCAAATATATATAAAACAAAAGACCTAGAATACAGACTTTCATGTGCATTCTAAGTCTTTTTTAATAAAATCTAACTACCAAAGAATCCCTTTATAGGCTAACAAAATGATAACTAACAGCAGGACATAAAAGGCAAGGAAGATCCATTTCATTTTGACACAGAGGGCCACGTACTCCCTAATAAAAGCAGATGGTATGTAGTAGCCTGCCGTCCTACAGCCGAGCCCATCTCCCTTCATATTTAGCTTACGAGCATAGGTACTGGTACGAAAAACATGATAGTCATTAGTAACAAAGAGGAAACAAGGATTTTCAACAAATTGTTCTCCCACTTCTTTTGAAAACAATAAATTCTCATAGGTCGTTCTGGACTTGTCTTCAAGAAGAATGGATTCCATACTGACATCTGTCTCTTCTAAGATATAATTACAAATGGCCTGCGCTTCAGAAATCTTCTCATCTTCTCCTTGACCTCCGCTTGCAATCAGTTTAACATTTGGATTAGGAGAAGCCCTGAAGGCCTCGATTGCCTTATCAATCCGACGCTTGAGTAAGGGTGTCACTCTTTCTCCGTCTAACAAGCCAGCTCCATGAATAATAATAAAGTCATAGCTTTTCTTTTTAGGAATAAACAGGTACAGGATAGAATAAAGCATAAATCCTGCAAAAGCAAAACCGAAAAGAAAATAAGAATAAGTCGTAAATAGAAATAGGAGATTCAGAAAGTGATTTGTAGAAAATAGCTCATTCCTATCCCACAATCTAAATGACATGATCCCAAAAAATATCAAGATAACAAAACCAAGTAACATAGAAAGATAATTAGCTTTGGAACGTCCTTCTCGTTTCAGTAAGATGACTCCATTATAGATTAAAAAGAGCCCACTTAGAAAAAGCAAAAAAGGAAGGAAGACAAAGGTAAATACCAAAAAGAATATGTGAACCTTTTCATATCCATTCTGATAAAAAAAATGGGCCACCGATAAATAGATTGAGATGAGAGACAATAAAAATAAGGCTGGATTCCAAAGACTTATGTTATCCTTCCAAAATGAAAAGATAAATACGGCTACAATAATTCCTGCAAAAAGATACATCATTTCCTCCTTTTGTAAGTAGATTTTATCATAATTATCCAAAAAGAAAAAGCAGAAAAAGAGGGCATCTATCCCTCTCACTCCTTCATCTGACTCTCTGCATCAGCCACGACTTGTTCTAGGCTGGTCTGACCAAGTTCAGCCTCCATAGCCAGCTGGATTCTCTCCAATTTTTGATCCAAAACCTCATGAATATGAGCTCCGACTGGGCAATTTGGATTTGGATTGTCATGGAAACTAAAAAGTTGGCCTGTCTTACCAAGACACTCGACCGCCTGATAAACATCTAAAAGACTAATGTCCTTGAGGTCCTTGACAATCTCTGTTCCGCCCGTTCCACGCGCTACTGAAATCAGTTCTGCCTTCTTCAACTGGGACAAGGTTTTTCTGATAATGACAGGGTTAACCCCAACACTAGCAGCCAAAAAATCACTAGTAACCTTGCTTTCCTTCCCCTTGAGGGCAATGATAATCAGCATATGAGTCGCAATGGTAAATCTACTTGGAATTTGCATGCTCTTCTCCTTTTTACGAGGCATCCTTACCTCTACTCTTCTTTTTCTTTTATTATACCCTTTTCAGTTGTAATGTCAATCGTTACCACTTTTCAACCAGGCATCTAACTCCCTATCATAGCCCTCTTTCTGGGCCAATTCTCTCAGAAATTCCTGATTATGAGTATGGTGGATACCATTGACCAGACTTTCATAATAAACCTCAAAATAAGGAAGTTTTAGGTCTTTAGCTAGCTGCAATTCGGCTGCCACATCGTAGTCCACCCGTCGAAAGTCCATATCTACCAAGCCCTTGTCATCAAACTCCAAAATCATGTACTGGGCCCGCAAGTCCTTCCGCAACTGGGCATCTAGAAAGAAAGGTTGGCCAATCGAACCCGGATTTACAATCAATTGCCCACCTGTCCCGTAACGAAGCAACTGCTGGTGAATATGACCATAAACAGCAATATCACAAGATGGATTGGTCACCAAGCGGTCAAAGTCCTCTTGTGCCCCAGTATGAATCAACTCTCGCCCCCAGTTCTTATCAGGCAGATGATGGCTAATTCCCACCGTCAAATCCCCAAACTGACGATGAATCTGAAGAGGTTGATTATGGATCAGTTCAATTTCTTCTAGGGAAATTTCCTCTAAAACATACTGACACTGGCGCAAGAGATAACGTTGGCTGGGGCGAGTATTATCCAATTCCTTGCGGACACCATGCCACAAACTGTCTTCCCAGTTTCCCAAAACTCTAGCCGTAATCGGTAGTTCAGCCAACAAGTCCAAAATCCTTCTACGTCCTGTCCCTGGCATGAGAATATCTCCCAAAAGCCAGTAGTCATCCACTCCTAGCTGCCGAGCATCTGCCAAAACAGCCTCCAAGGCGGTGGTATTTCCATGAATATCTGAAAGAAGAGCTATTTTTGTCATATTTATCTCCTCGTTTTTTCTCTTGCAATAAGTATAACATAAAAAGTCACAGCTAGAGAAATCTAGCTTTTTTTGATATACTAGATAAAGATATTAGACAAGAGGAAGCGAATGACCCCGAATAAAGAAGATTATCTAAAATGTATTTATGAAATCGGCATTGACATGCATAAAATTACCAACAAAGAAATTGCGGCCCGCATGCAAGTCTCTCCCCCTGCCGTAACTGAAATGATTAAGAGGATGAAGAGTGAAAACCTCATCCTTAAGGACAAGGAATGTGGCTATCTACTGACTGACCTCGGCCTCAAACTGGTCTCTGAGCTCTATCGCAAACACCGCTTGATTGAAGTTTTTCTAGTCCATCATTTAGACTATACGAGTGACCAGATTCATGAGGAAGCTGAGGTATTGGAACACACTGTCTCTGACCTATTCGTGGAAAGACTGGATAAACTGCTCGGATTCCCCAAGACCTGCCCCCACGGAGGTACTATTCCTGCTAAGGGAGAACTCCTAGTTGAAATCAACAACCTACCACTAGCTGATATCAAAGAAGCTGGATCCTACCGTCTGACTCGAGTGCATGATAGTTTTGACATTCTCAATTATTTAGATAAGCACTCACTTCACATCGGAGATCCGCTCCAAGTCAAGCAGTTTGATGGCTTCAGCAACACCTTCACTATCCTTAGTAAAGACGAGGATTTACAAGTGAATATGGACATTGCCAAACAACTCTATGTCGAGAAAATCAACTAATTTCTCAAGTCCCCCTACCAACCCTGAAAGTTTGATTTTCAGGGTTTTATTTCTATTATTTGATTTTACTCTCATTTAGTTGTAGAATGTTTGTAAAAAACAAGAAAGATACCTTAACCTATGAAAAAATCACTAAAAATTTTTGCGACATCTAAATGGTTTGACCTCTTTGGGGTTGCTTTGGTCGTTGGGATTGCGATTGCATCTGGCTATCTCAACTCCCGTCTCGATAAATTCGTAGATTGGGGACCATGGACAGCTCTTGTTCCCTTTGGATTTATTTCCGTAACCAACGTTGGGATTTCCATGTTGTCCACTCGTTTCACGGGAAAATTAAGCAAATGGGGAAATTACTTTGGCATTGTCAATACCATTTTGTCTGGCACCATTGACTATATCCTTGGAAATAAGGCGGCCATTATCACCTATCCTGTCACCTTCCTCATTTATACCTTTGCTATTAAGAAATGGGAAGCTTCGCAAGAAGGCAGACCCAACCAAATGAGCCAAAAACAACTAAAATTGGCGGCCATCATCATTTCCATCATCGCCTTCCTCTTTGCCTTTGCGACCAACTATATCGGCTATGGAGGAAAGATGAATCTCCTTGCCTACGTAACAACTATTGCCTTCGCACTGTCTCTCATTGCCAATGCTTTGAATGCATTGAAACTGACAACTCAGTGGGGATTTTGGTTGATTTACAATTTCGTTCAGCTGACAAAGGCTGGCATTCAAGGAAACTTCGCCAATATCGGAAAATACATCTTTTATATCCTCAATGCAATCGGAGCTTTATTTGTCTGGAATGATGAAGAGGTGGAACAATAAGAGGAAACTCAAATAAAGAAATCTAATAGAATCTCCTTACTAAAATTTTTTATCATTTTACTTGTAACTTCCATTCTTTTGGAGTAGAATGAAGCTAGATAAAAGAGGGAGGTCATCTTATGAAAAATCTCTTTAGAATCCATTTTACAGCCATCGTAGTCAGCGATTTGCTACTGTTGGTAACTTTCAGACCCCGATACGAACTTTCTTTGGAGAGAGGCCTGATTTTTTGCTTCATTTTCATCCTTGCTCAGGGACTCCTGCTATTTCGCTTGGTCAATCGACTCAAAAAACATTTCTCTGAGATTGATCCTCATATGAACAAAAAAATTCGCCTTTACTACTTAGAGATTCTCTCCGCTGACCTACTATTATTTGTCTTTTTAGCCATCACTGGCCCTCAACATTTTTATTCTCTTACTCCAGTCTTTACTTCCTGTCATTCTACTTTTTATTATATAACGGCTAGCCACCTGAGAGAAAACTATCCAGACTTTTACGATAAACACATCTCTTTGTGGGAGTGTCTCTAGTGAAAAGGAGGTTTTATCATGAAAAAAATTATCTACATCAAAACCATTCAACTTCTTGTCATTGATGGAATCATGCTGGCATTTTTGACATTTAAAGAGGGACTTACGTGGGATTGGATTTTGATTTATAGCGGTTGGCTCATCTTCTTTCATCCTGTGCTATTGACCTATCTGTCCAACCAGCTTTGTGACTACTTTAGTCAACTCTATTCCCAGATTAGACCAAGATTCTGGCGTTTTGCCTTACAAATCCTCCTATGGGATAGCCTGATCATTCTCTCTTTGATATTTTTAAGGGGTATCCCACTTTTCCTTCAGGGAAGTCTCCTCATCCTAGGACATTTCATCCCCTCCTATCGCATCTGCCAAAGCCTAAAAAGAGACTTCCCAAAAGCTTATCAAGAACCGATTTCATTTTGGAGTATTTTATGATAGATGAGAAAAACCAAGCCGGCTGGCTTGGTCTTTCTTATCTATTTTTCGTATCAAGGATAATGGTAACAGGTCCGTCATTGACCAGCTCAACCTGCATATCTGCTCCAAAGATGCCTGTCTGAACGGGCACTTCTTGTGCTAGTTTTTGATTGAAAGCGTCATAGAAGTCTGATGCCATATCAGGCTTGGCTGCCCCTGTAAAGGCTGGACGATTGCCTTTCTTAGTATCCGCAAAGAGGGTAAACTGAGAAATAGAAAGGATTTCTCCTTCAATATCTTTGACAGACAGGTTCATCTTGCCTTCTGCGTCTGAAAAAATCCGCATATTAACAAGCTTTCTCACAGCATAGTCTAAATCTTCCTCTTGGTCCTCTGGTCCAACACCAACCAGCAATAAGAGGCCCTGATTGATTTTCCCCTGAACCTGACCTTCAATACTGACTTGTGCTTTTTTAACCCGTTGGATAATGATTTTCATAATAGCCTTTCTAGTAATAGCTAGGACAATTAGCCGTTGGTCCGTTTGACAGAATAAACCTCAGGCACACTCTTAATCTTGTCCACAACCGTAGTCAATGTAGAGAGGTTGGCAATGCCGAAGGACACATGGATATTGGCAAATTTCATATCCTTGGTTGGTTGGGCGTTGACTGTTGAGATATTCTTTGTTGTGTTTGAAAGAACTTGCAGTACATCGTTCAACAGTCCTGTACGGTTGAGGCCATAGATATCGATATGAGCCATATATTCTTTATTTGAGCTAGAGTATTGGTCTTCCCATTCCACATCAAGGAGACGTTGCTCGTAGTTTTCTTGGGCGCGCAGGTTCATACAGTCCACACGGTGAATGGCTACACCACGTCCCTTGGTAATGTAACCAACAATGTCGTCACCAGGCACAGGATTACAGCACTTGGCAATCCGCACTAGGAGACCTGAGGCACCTTCAATGACCACACCACCCTCATGCTTGACCTTGAGGGTTTCTTTATTTTCAACCTTGATTTCGCCACCTTTGACAAGTTCTTCTGCCTCAGCCTTGGCCTTAGCACGTTCTTCCTCACGGCGTTCCTTTTCAGTCAGACGGTTAAAGACGGTAATGGCACCGATTTCACCAAAACCAATGGCCGCAAAGAGGGATTCTTCTGTCTTGTAGCTTGTCTTTTGTAGAACTTGGTCCATGTGGCGTTTGTCCATGAATTTATTTGCTACATAGCCATTTTCTTGGAACTGGGCCATCAACATTTCACGACCCTTGTTGACAGACAATTCCTTATCTTGATTTTTAAAGAACTGACGAATCTTGTTACGCGCCTTGCTGGTCTTGACCATGTTGAGCCAGTCACGGCTTGGCCCAAAGGAGTTCGGGTTGGTGACAATTTCAACCTGATCCCCTGTCTTGAGCTTGGTTGTCAGTGGAACCATGCGACCATTGACCTTGGCACCCGTCGCTTTTTCTCCGACTTTTGTATGGATTTCATAGGCAAAGTCAATCGGTCCTGAATCTTTTGGAAGGGAACGAACAGCTCCATCTGGGGTAAAGACGTAAATCTCCTCAGCCAGATAGTTTTCCTTAACTGAATCCACAAATTCCTTGGCATCATCAGCCTGATCTTGGAGCTCCATCATCTCCTTAATCCAGTTCATCCCAATAGCTGATTCCTTGCTGTTAACCTGCCCCTTAATGCCTTTCTTATAAGCCCAGTGGGCCGCAACCCCGTACTCAGCCACCTCATGCATTTCCTTAGTGCGAATCTGGAATTCAATCGGCCCTTTTGGCCCATAAACAGTCGTATGGATAGACTGGTAACCATTGGCCTTGCGGTTGGCGATATAATCTTTAAAGCGTCCAGGCATAGGCTTCCAAAGCTCATGCACATAACCAAGCATGGCATAAACATCACTTTGGGTATCCAAAATACAACGAATAGCAATCAGGTCATAGATTTCCTCAAAGCGTTTTCTCTTATCCTGCATTTTGCGGAAAATCGAGTAAATATGCTTGGGACGACCGTAAATCTTCCCTTTCAAGTGACGATCCGTCGTATATTCCTCTAATTTTGTGACTACCTCATCCACCAAGGCTTCACGCTCTCTGCGTTTTTCCTTCATCATATGGGTAATCTTGTAAAACTCTGTCGGATTGAGATAACGGAAAGATAAGTCTTCCAATTCCCATTTGACACTTGAAATCCCCAAACGGTGGGCAAGCGGCGCATAGATTTCCATAGTTTCTTTGGAAATACGCTCCTGCTTGTCTTTTCGAAGGTGTTTCAGGGTCCGCATATTGTGCAAGCGGTCAGACAGTTTGACTAAGATAACACGGATGTCCTCAGACATGGCCATGAGCATCTTGCGATGATTTTCAGCTAACTGTTCTTCATGAGATTTATACTTAACCTTACCAAGCTTGGTAACCCCATCTACGATTACCCGCACATCAGGACCAAACTCTCTTTCCAAATCGTCCAAGGTCGCATCTGTATCTTCTACCACATCATGCAAGAAACCACAAGCTACCGTTACAGCATCCAGCTTGAGCTTGGCTAAAATACCTGCTACTTGGATAGGGTGAATGATATAAGGCTCGCCTGATTTGCGGTATTGACCACTATGGCAATCCACCGCATAGACCAAGGCCTTATGGACAAAATGGACATCCTCTTCCGTTAAATATTCTTTGGTTAAGGCGACAACTTCTTCGCCTGTTAAATTCACTTCTTTTGGCATCTCTACTCTCCAATTCTTCCTACCATTTTATCACTTTTTTAAGAATATGAAAACTAGATAGCCACGATTCCCTGTCTTAGTTGTGATTCGAATGTGATAATGTCTTAACTAGTTTGAATATGAAAATATCCCAGTCGATAGACAATACTATAATTTCATTTGATAGGAGGGGTGAAGCTGTCATCAAATGAAACATCCTAACACCTCTATTTTATGTGCATTTTATTTTCAGGAACAATAGATGTCTAGCTTCATTACAGAACTTTCAACCTCAATTATTCATACTTGACATAAAAACCAAGCAGAATTCTTACATCAGCGTAGATTCTGCTTGATTTAACATCGATTCTAACTACTTTTTATCTTATGTGTGAATAACTGGGGTTCAAAGAATCACTGTTTTCCTCAGGTTTATCTGGGGAAGGTAGTGGTTTTTTGAAATAGGTGCCTAGATTGTTTATCGGAAGAATAATCAAACCTCTCTTCCATTTCAGTTTATATATTTCTCGCAAATAGTTAAATAGAAGTTGATGTAATTTCTCCAGTAGGCAAACTCAAGTGAGAGACTATTTAGAGAATTTTCGAAGGCTTTTTTTGATTCTAATAACAATTCTCTAAATAAAGCTTGGTCATAGGTCGGTAGTGCTTCATCACTGTATTTCATAAGAAATCTATTTACATAAATATTAAATTGTTTATTTTTATAATCTTTTTGAAAATCTTCAAGATCATCTAATATCTGTCTACCATAAGCAAAATAGTCATGAGATGCATATAATTCTTCTAAAATAGCCTGTTCTTTAGGGAAGTTTGAACTACTTTGAAAGACTTTTAAAGCTATTTTAGCAAATGAATATTTATCGTAAGCGTATTGTCTTTCTTCTTCAAGAGGAAGTATTTGATTGTATCGATAGCAATATTTTTCTTTGTATAGACCTGTTAAGGTCTTACATATGTTTTCTGTAACATCTGGATGAATTTCATTACTTAAAAACATCATGTTTTTTGAATATTGTTCTAACAGGATTAATAAATCAATCGGTTCTTCGACTTTTTGAGAGTCATATATCTTATCCAATATAAATAAAGATGTAAAGTGATTATGAGAGAATGGAATTAATGCTTTCAGATTTTTATCTGATAATTGAAATTCTTTTCTAAATAATAATGGATACAATGAATAAAGTGATATAGATTGTACATTGTCTATTTGATTGAAGAAAGGCATATGTGAAAGAGTTGATGTCTTAAGGCTAGTGGTAATTAACTCATAATATAGTTAATTGAAACAAGAACAAGACAAAAGAGCCTCAAAAAAAGTATTGCAACTTGGTAATACCTTTTTGAGG
>CAJNDL010000024.1 GCA_905221505.1 bacterium | reverse complement strand
CTACCTGTTCGCTCACAATAAGAGAGAACTTTTTTACGAAAATCTATTGAATATGCCATAAGAAGATTATACCACATTCTGTACTGTTTTTGGTTCATTTTACTATATTCACTGACTAAAAAAGAAAACCTACCTTCTCAGTAGATTTTCTCTGTTTAAAATTTATTTCCAAGCGCCACTGCCATCTACATAATAGCCATCTGGTGTGCGTGTATTGCGAAGCATATTACCAGATGATGCGAGATAGTACCACTTACCATTATCTTTGACCCAACCGGTAGACATTGCACCTGATGAACGAAGGTAGTACCAACTGTTACCAACATAAGCCCAACCTGTCTTCATATCACCATTTTGAGCATCTAGATAATACCAAGTTGAACCATCTTTCACCCAACCAGTTGTCATAGCTCCTGAGGAACGGAGGTAGTACCACTTATTGCCAAGTTGCTTCCAACCAGTTTGCATGATACCAGTTTCTGAATCTAGATAGTACCAAGTTGAGTTATCATTTGTCCAACCACGCACTAGCTCCCCAACCGTTAAACTGTCGATACGAGCATCGAAGCTACCATCCTTCTGTAAATAATACCAATGCCCTTCGTCAGAAATCCAGCCGGTTTTTAAGGTGTGATAATCACGTTTATCTTCAAAATAATAGGTTCGTTTCTCTGCTGGGCTATCATATTGTTCCCCATGATGTTTGTTGGTATTTGTAGCAGTTTTTGCCTCTAAAACTTGCTTGCCAACAAATTCTTGAAGAACCCCATCTTGACCAAAGTAATACCATTGTGGCATTGGCATAGATTCTAATCTTAAACCATTTGGGTACGGACCAATTGTACTACCTTTAGATGGAAACGGGATATATTGCCAGCCGACAACCATCTCTCCTGATACATGATCAAAATAATAGTACTTGCCATCAATCACTCGCCAAGCCTTTTCTTTGATGTCCCCCTTCTTGTAGTAGGTTCTTCCGTTTTCTTGTACAAAATGCCATCCTTCAGAATCATCTGCAAATACTACATTTGTAGCTAGCAGACCAAAGAAAAATGTTGTTAGTCCAACTTGCATCATTTTTTTCAAAATTTTCATCTATATACTCTCCAATATTAAATCCACTCACCAGATGAGGCGAAATTATAAACTTTACCATCGATAGTTTGGCTACCTGTAACCATTGCTCCAGAGGAATTGAGATAATACCAATTTCCTCCCACTTTTATCCAACCGGTTTTCATGTCTCCATTTTTATTATCTAAGTAATACCATCTGCCTCGTACATATTTCCAACCTGTTGCCATTGAACCAGAGGATTCAAGGTAATACCATTTTTCGTTTACTTTTTGCCAATCTGTAAGCATTTTACCTGAAACATCTAGATAATACCAAGTATCATTTATTTTCTGCCAACCTGTTTGTTTCGTACTGTTCTTATAATAATACCAAGTACCACTAATAAACTTCCACCCATCAATAGAATGTCCCTCAAGGATGGAATAGATAAAGGATAGGTTTTGTTCATTTAATTTTACTGCACTATTAACTTGATTATCTTCATCCCCCAAAGTATGCACTCCGACTACACGGTGTCTGGCATCATAAACTGCAGATCCACTTGACCCCTCCAAAGTATCAACTTGATAATCCAAAAAAGTACCATCATCACTTAAAACTTGTTTTTTATCTGTATACATTTGATGAATTTTAAAAGCATATGATGGATAACCAGTAATTGTTACAGGTGTTCCCGCCAAATTTTTCTGACTATTTGGAAGCCCCAGTGTTCCCAATTTTGCGCCAACAGGCTCTTCTAGAATTAATAGAGCCAAGTCATATTTCGATGCATCTCTAGAATTTAAAGTTCTAAATTCTTTCAAATAACGAACTTCCTTAACCTTGATCTTTCCAAATGGTTCCTGATCTGGACTAGCTGCTGGAAGTACATAAATAGCATCCGCTTCTTTTCCATATTTATGACTGTAGAAGTTGTGAGCTGCTGTAATTAAAACATTATCTTTAATAAAATTCGCGCTTCCTCTTCCTTCTATATTCTTTCCATTAGATACACCATGGTACTCAGACAAAACCATAGCTGAAGTTGAATACGGATATTGTAGAGTATTATCAATTTTAACCAAATCATCATTACCGATAATTACTTCTGATTGTTTTTGGTAATATGAACCATAAGTCGGTGAAACATCGGGAAGTGAAAAATTATTAGTTCCTGGACTCTCTTGTAATGTTTCACTTACCTCATACTCCTCGCCTGTACTTGAAATAACAGTCAAAGCAGATACTGTCGGTAGCTGGCTTGCTAATAAAGTACTCGCAATAATTGAAATACCCAATTTTTTATAAAAAATTTTCTTCATTATTCTCCCCTCCTAATGTGATTATAGCATACTATTTTATAATTTTCAATAACAATTTAGAAAATTAAGAAAATTTAGCATCTTCTCACTAATCTTGTATACTATTGTATCTGTCAGGAAAATACACTTCAAACTTCTCCAATATATATAAAATAGACCATTCCAGAATCTACTTTAATCTATATTAATTTTGATCACAATTTTTCTTCTTATTTCGTCTTAAAGTAGTCATATTTTGTCAGTCTTCTTTTTTCTGAGTTATTGAGATTGATTGGAACTTTTGCGGCTGGGCAAATTCTCAATTCCTGAAGAAAATGGAGTAAATCTTCCCACAAGAAAACGCATAAAAAAAGGAGAACAATATTCAACTGTTCCCCAAAATAATTTTATTAAAAAGAAAAACCCTGCCAAATTAATTTTTGGTAGGGTTTTTGGTAGGAAACTAAATTAATTTATCAGTTTCTAAAATGTGTTCACGATTCTAAAAGGCTGATACTATAGTATTCCGAATTCTAATTGGTATATGCCTCTTATTTAAGAGTAACTGAAGCTCCAGCTTCTTCCAATTTAGCTTTGATTTCTTCAGCTTCTGCAGTTGCAACGCCTTCTTTAACAAGTGCTGGTGCACCGTCAACAAGTTCTTTAGCTTCTTTAAGACCAAGACCTGTGATTTCACGTACAACTTTGATAACGCCAACTTTTTTGTCGCCTGCAGATGTCAATTCAACGTCGAATGAATCTTTAGCAGCACCAGCGTCAGCAGCACCAGCTGCAGCAACAGCTACAGGAGCAGCTGCAGTTACACCAAATTCTTCTTCGATAGCTTTTACAAGGTCGTTCAATTCAAGGATTGAAGCTTCTTTAATTTCAGCAATAATGTTTTCAATGTTCAATGCCATTGTTATTTCCTCCAAATAAGTTTTTAAATTTATAATATTTTTTTGTAGCTAGGCTACGCTGCGTAGCTTAAGATTAAGCTGCGTCTTCTTTGTTGTCTGCAACCGCTTTGACTGCAAGAGCAACGTTGCGCACTGGCGCTTGAAGTACAGAAAGGAGCATAGAAAGAAGTCCTTCGCGGTTTGGAAGAGTTGCAAGAGCAAGAATCTCTTCTTTAGATGCGACAGCGCCTTCGATTGCACCACCTTTGATTTCAAGTGCTTCAGCGTCTTTAGCAAAATCGTTCAAGATTTTCGCTGGTGCGATAACATCTTCGTTAGAAAATGCTACTGCAGATGGTCCAACAAATACTGATGCAAGATCTTCAAGACCAGCTTTTTCAGCTGCACGACGCAAGATTGAGTTTTTAATCACTTTATACTCAACTTCGCTTCCACGAAGCTCACGACGAAGAACTGTATCTTGCTCAACTGTCAAACCACGAGCGTCTACAACGACGATAGATGCAGCAGCTTTCATTTTTTCAGCTACTACGTCAACTAGTTCCGCTTTTTTAGCAATAATTGCTTCACTCATTAGTGTGTTCACCTCCGTAATTATTTTGCTTGGGGAATTTTTCAAAAAGAAAAACGCGCCCAAACCTAGACACGAAAGTACAATACGCTTCTTTTTACATGATACGTTTTGTCCTCGGTAGGATATTTATGAGTCAGGCTCCCCTACTGTCTTAGGCAGTTTTTTCAAACCGTATATAAGTATAGCATAGTTAAAAAAAGAATGCAAGATTTTTGCAAACTTTTTTTAAAATTTTTCGTGATTTTTCTGTTGAAGTTCTACTGTCAGGACTTGGCCTTGCTTAACAACTTGTTCTCCAGCGATATAAACATCATCAACATCACTGGATTTAACCGCATAGACGAGATGAGAAAGCATATTTTCCTGAGGTTGGAGATGAATTTTCCCTTGTGGTTGAATAACCAGAAAATCTGCTTGCTTACCGACTTCTAGACTTCCTATCTGATTTTCCATTCCAAGGACCTTGGCCCCTTCGATTGTCAGTGCCTTGAGAGCTGTTTCGATAGGAAATTGGCTAGCGTCTCCACTTTTCATCTTCTGAAGAAGGGCTGCTGTCCGTCCTTCCTCAAACATATCTAGATTGTTATTGGAAGCTACCGAGTCAGTCGCAATTCCGACTGCTACCCCTGCTTTTTGCAGTTGGATGATGGGAGCAATCCCTGATGCCAATTTGAGGTTACTGATAGGATTATGGGCTATAGCCACTTGAGAAGTTGCCAAACGTTCGATTTCTCGCTCATTTAATTCGACTCCATGAGCAAAGACAGACGGATGATCTAAGTAACCCAGTTCTTCTAGAAAGGCTAGGGGCCTTTTGCCGTATCGTTTCAGGATAATTCCTGACTCCTCCTTGGTCTCCGCTACATGGATATGGATGGGAATATTCAGCTCTTTTGCCATATCTAGGCTTCTCTCCAGCAAGTCTCTACTACAGCTGTAGGGAGAATGTGGAGCTACCATCACCTTGAAATTTGGATTTTCATATCCTATGTTTGTCTCGATAATAGCTCGTATTCTGCTCATGGTCTCATCAGTTGTTTCTGTATCTGAAGAAAAGAGGGTCGGTGAGAAATAACAACGCATCTTGGAATCCTTAACTGCCTGATAAATCTGCTCAATCTCCACTCCATTGGGATTATACATATCATTGAAGGTTGTTGTTCCTGACTGGAGCATCTCTGTCAGCGCTTCTTTGACCGCCTTGGTAGTCATGTCTGGAGTAAACTCAGCTTCTGCAGGCCAGATATAGTCATTGAGCCATTCATGGAGATTACTGTCATCTCGGATTCCTCGCAAACCTGTCATAGCAGAATGCGTATGGCAATTGACCAAGCCAGGCATAATCCAGGCTCCTTGATAGTCTATAATCTGCTCAGCTTGCTCTAAAACTTCTGGCTTCTCTTGACCGACATAGACGATTTGAGAATCCTTAACTGCTAAGATTCCATCCAGATAAACATGGAAATCTTGGTCACAAGTCACGATATTTACATGCTGATAGACTTTCATTCTAGGCTCCTTTTCTATAAGACAATTTACAGTGAATAATTTTTCTAGCTATTGTAACAAAAAAGTCACCCGAAGGCAACTTTTTTCGTCTATAAAATTTCAAAAGAGGAAGGCTTATTCTGAGCTAAAAGCTGCTGCTTGCTGCATTTGGTAATACTTGCCTTTTCTAGCCATGAGGTCATGATGGTTCCCATACTCAACAATGCCGCCATCCACCAAAACAAGAATCAAGTCCGCATCCTGAATGGTTGACAAACGGTGAGCAATGATAAAACTTGTGCGCCCCTTCATGAGTTTGGCAAAGGCATCCTGTACTAGCACTTCTGTCCGTGTATCGATGGACGAAGTTGCCTCGTCTAAGATGAGAATCTTTGGAATAGCCAGAAAGACTCGGGCGATGGTCAAGAGCTGGGCTTGCCCAACAGAGAGAGATTCTCCTGCATTTTCCAACTTGGTATCGTATCCCTGTGGCAACTGTTGGATGAAAAAGTCTGCATTGGCTGCCTTTGCAGCAGTAATCACTTGCTCCCGACTGGCATCAGGATTCCCAAAGGCAATATTGTCATGAATGGTCCCTTGCTTGAGCCAGGTCTCTTGGAGCACCATGCCAAACTGCTGTCTTAATGATGCTCGGGTATAATCATAAATGGATTGCCCATCCAGCAAGATATCTCCTGAGTTAATGGGATAAAATCGCATAAGGAGATTGATAAGAGTTGATTTTCCAGCACCTGTCGGACCAACGATGGCCACCTTGCTACCAGCTGGAATATCGATAGACAAGTCCTTAATCAAGATTTTTTCTGGATGGTAGCCAAAAGAAACCTGTTTAAAGGAAATGGCACCCTTAACTTGGTCACTGGTCAAGACTTCCTTGCCTGTTTCAGCCACCTCAGGACTTTCTAAGACAGCATAGACGCGCTCTGCACAAGCCAGAGCACTTTGCAATTCGGCTAGAACTGAAGAAATATCATTAAAAGGCTTGGTGTATTGCTGAACATAGTTCAAAAAGGTTACTAAACGACCGATGGTCAAGGTTGAACCCATCATGATACGATAAGCTCCTACTCCAGCTAAAAGCGCATAAATGAGTGCATTGACAAAGCGAGTCGAAGGATTGACAGTTGAAGAATAAAAGATGGCTGACTGAGAATAGCCTGAGTAGTTGTCATTCGCCTCGTGCAGTCTTTGGATAAACTCTGTTTGAGCATTGAAGGACTGGATTATGGTCTGTTGGCTAAGCGACTCTTCAATCAACTGAGTCTGAATCCCCCTCGTCTCTGTTTGCTTCTGGAAGAGATGATAGGAGCGTTTGGCAATAAAACGTGAAATCACCATGGATAGTGGTGTCAACAACAAGACCAAGAGGGTCATGAGGAGATGAATTTGGAGCATTGCTAGAATACTAACCAAAATCATCAAGACACCAATGAAAAATTGATTAAAAATCATGGTCAAGCCGGCCGCCAACTGTTCTATGTCCGTGGTTACACGACTGACCATCTCTCCACTGCCTTGACGATCCACAAAAGCAATCGGTAAACGATGAAGCTTATGGATGATTCGTTCTCGCAAGTCTTTGGTATAAGAGAAGATTAGACGATTATAAAGAAGAGGATTGGCCCATTGTACCAGAGTATTTCCTATGACTACCAAGATCATCTGGATGAAAATCTGCCAAAAAACTGGTGATGAACCAGCCACTAGAACTTGGTCAATGACCTGTCCAATCAGAATAGGTAGGTAAATTGATAAGCCAACTTGGGCAATAGTTCCTAGAAAGGCTAGGAAAAGGAGAAAAGGATGGCTTGCTAAATCTACGGCTAAACGTTTGAGCGTCTGGTTTGCAGTTTGTCGTTTCATGCTAGTCCTCCTTTCCATGTTGGGATGCATTGATTTCACGATAGACTTGGCTAGTCTTCATCAAGTCCTCGTGCTTGCCGATAGCTAGGAGCCCACCTTTTTCCAAGAGGAGAATCTGGTCAGCCATCTGAAGCGTCGAGGTTCGTTGAGAAATCAAAATTAAGCTCGTTTTTGGCAGATTTTCTCGAATTGCTTTCAAGAGCTTGGACTCGGTGATGGTGTCGAGGGCCGAGGTAGCATCATCTAGGATGAGAAATGGTGCTTGGCGCAAGACTGCACGTGCAATAGACAGCCTTTGTTTTTGTCCACCTGAGAAATTTCGCCCTCCTGCCTCAACCAGGGCATCCAAGAGACCTTCCTTTTCACTGACAAAATCCTTGGCTTGCGCGATTTCTAAGGATTGCCAGAGTTCTTGATCAGTCACTTCTTGATTTAAGCCTAGAGTCAAGTTGGAACGAATGGTTCCCTTAAAAAGTTCGACCTTTTGTGGCACATAGGAAATCCAAGACCGCCACTGCTCAAGATTAAGAGGACTACGTCCATTTCGATAAAGGTCAATGCTCCCCTTGTCTACTGGGTAAAGTCCAAGTAAAACTTGCACCAAGCTTGATTTACCAGAACCTGTTCCCCCAATAATACCAAGGATTTGCCCTTGCTTCATATCAAAAGAAATGCCTCTCAGAGAAGGCTGGGCCGCATCTGGATAGGTAAAGGTCAGTTCTTGGACTTGTAAAACCTCCTCGCTGGTAGCTTGCTTTTGTTCTAACTCTGAATGGATATCCTCTGGAGCTTCAGCAAAGACTTCCTCGATTCGCTTGGCTGAGATATAGGATTGATTGAGGGAATTTATCAGCATGGTGAGCTTAACCAATTCCACCAAGATCTGCAAGAGATAGTTGATAAGAGCAATCAAGGCACCTTGACTGAGTAAACCTCCTTGAATAGAAATATAGCCCTGCCAGATGATGACGAGAAGAGTTCCATTGACAATCAGATAGGTCAGAGGTGTTAACAAACTAGACCAGAAGCCTGTCTTTTCTTGTAATTTGGCATAAACTTGATTAAGGGTTTGAAAAATCTGTAACTCTCGTTTTTCTTGTCCAAAAGCACGAATGACCCGCATGCCTTGTAATTGCTGGCGCGTTTCCTGAACCAGTTGGTCTGTTTTCTTTCTCAGACTACTGTAGAGAGGATTGACCAGTCGAGAGAGGCCGACAATGACAATCGTCAAAATGACAACCATGACTAAGAACCAGAAAGTCAGCTCAGCTGAGATTCGATAGGCCATAAAGATAGCCCCAAAAACGATAATAGGCGCTCGCAAAAAGAGACGCAGGAATTGATTAATCCCAGTCTGAATCTGATAGGTATCCGAAGTCAAGCGAGTCACCAAGCTAGAAGTTGTCAAACGGTCTCTGCTATCCTTGGGTAAGGAAAGAATATGACGATAAAGGTCGTCTGTCAGTTCTTTGGCAAAACCAACCGCTGCCTTGGCTGAGTAAAACTGGGCTACCAAGGCCACTAAAACGCCAATCACTGCAAAGATAAGGAGCAGGCCAATCTGCATCCAGAGGTGTCCTTGATCTCTCTGGGGCAAGGATTGGTCAACAATCCCTGCGATCACCATGGGAACTAAGAGCTCAAACACAGCTTCAAGTAGCTTGAACAGGGGTGCCAAAATTGATTCTTTGATGTAGGGTTTAAAGTATGATAATAAGTGTTTCATAAATCCCTTCTATGCGTATTCTGGAAATGAAGAAAGTGGGGAGCTCCCACCCTCTGAATTTTATTTGTTTAAGTATGGCAATAGATAACCATATCCTGCTTTTTCCATCTCATCCTTTGCTACAAAGCGTAAGGAGGCAGAATTGATACAGTAACGAAGGCCACCTAACTCCCGAGGTCCATCTGTGAAAACATGACCCAAGTGAGCATTGCCTGACCGAGAACGAACCTCGATTCGCTCCATTCCATGGCTCAAGTCCTTGTAATAATGAATCAACTCCTTGGAAATCGGACGGCTAAAACTTGGCCAACCACAACCTGAGGCAAACTTATCCTTCGCAAAGAAGAGTGGCTCACCTGTCGTGATGTCTACATAAATCCCTTCTTCAAAGGTTTGGTCATAAGCATTACTAAACGGAGCCTCTGTAGCAGCTTCTTGGGTGACACGATAAGACTCTTCAGTTAAGCTTTTCTTCAACACTTCTTGACTAGGCTTTTCATAATTTGATGCGTCAATCAATGGTTTCTCAGCATCGGTCACATCGATATGACAGTAACCGGAAGGATTTTTCTTGAGATAGTCTTGGTGGTAGTCTTCAGCCAAAATATAGTGGCGCAGTTTCTCCACTTCTAATGCAATCTTTCGCCCAAGCATGCGCTCCTGCTCCTGCACCACAGTGTAGATAGCTGGCAGGTCTGCTTCATCTTGATAATAAATCCCAGTTCGATATTGGCGACCACGGTCATTCCCTTGTTGATTGATGGATAAAGGATCGATGACACGGAAATAATAAAGTAAAATCTCTCTGAGTGATACTGTCTTCTCATCGTAAATCACTTGAACTGTTTCTGCATGGTCTGTTTCCTTGAGCAGCTGGTAATTGGTTGTTTCGACTTGCCCATTAGCGTAGCCAACACTGGTTGCTAGCACTCCAGAAATGCGTGAAAAATACTCCTCTAGGCCCCAAAAACAACCACCTGCTAGATAAATTTCTGCCATCTTCGTTTCTCCTTTATCAAGTTTTTAACTAATACTCTTCGAAAATCTCTTCAAACCACGTCAGCTTACATCTGCAACCTCAAAACACTGTTTTGAGCAGCCTGCGGCTAGCTTCCTAGTTTGCTCTTTGATTTTCATTGAGTATAAACTTCTTTTCAAAAAAAGGATAGGAAGCCCTCTGGTCAAGAGTTTCCCCATCCTATCTTCTATTCTTTACTTTGCTTGGACACGGACACCTTGGGTATCAACTTTCAAATCATGCAGTTTGCCTTTGAAGGATTGCTTTTCCAATTCTGCCTTAATGACCGGCATCTTGTCATGAGAGGCCAAGACCATCACTGTTGGTCCGGCACCAGAGAGGTAGGTTGCATAGGCCCCATTCTCTTTAGCTACTTGCTTAATCGTAGCAAATTCTCTCACCAAGTCCTGACGGTAACGCTCGTGGAAGAGGTCTCCCTCGATTGCTTGCCCAGCTGTCACCATATCTCCTGCCAACAAGGCTGCGACAGCTACATTGGCGATAGAACTGGCAGCGACAGCTTCCTTGTAGGATAGTTTCTTAGGCAAGACACCACGGCTGTCTCGAGTACGCAATTCATAGTTTGGAATGTAGGCTAGGAAATCACACTCTGGGAAGTCTGCTACTATAGCAGAAACTTGCCCTTCAACGGAACTTGCAATAACGAGATTACCATAAATGGCTGGAGCCACATTGTCTGGATGCCCTTCAATCTTGGTAGCCAACTGCAACTTTTCATGGTCAGATAAATTAAGCTTGCCTAATTGGTTGGCTAGTTCAATCCCAGCAACAATAACCGAGCTGGAAGAACCCAAACCACGCGCCAAGGGAACATCGCTGGTCATTTTCAAACGTCTTGGTTGCAAGTCTGGTACAATTTGCAAAGCGATTTTGAGTAAGAGATTGCGCTCGTCATGTGGAATCCATTTGCCAATCTGGTGTTCAATCAGCCACTCATCTCGTTCTTCGCAGACCTCAATTTGAAGATACTTGGTTACAGCTACACCGACCGAGTCAAAACCTGGCCCAATATTGGCACTGGTTGCAGGTACAATAATTTTCATCTTATTCTCCTAGCACCTTGAAGGTATTCAAGAGGTCAAATTCTGAAACCTTCTTCAATTCAGCTGAGACATTTTCAAGCTGGGCTTTATTAATCTTGTGTGTAATGATAACAACACGCGCCTTGTCACCCTCTTTGCCATCTTGGAGAATTTGCTTGAAGGAAATATCTTGAGCGTTGAAAATCTCAGCCAATTTCAAGACCTGACCTTTTGAGTCTGGAGCCAAGATTGAGAAATAGTAATTAGCCTTAACATCTTCTGGATTAGCCAAGACCAAGTCACGGCTATATTCGTTGAAGTCTTTTCCAATTGTTCCATCATTCAATCGACGAACGATACGAACAATATCCGCCACAACACTTGTTGCAGTTGGTTTTTGACCAGCACCTGGTCCGTAGTACATAGACTCACCGATACCGATAGATTCTACAAAGACAGCATTCATCACCCCATTCACACTAGCGAGTGGGTGTGCTTTAGGAAGGAAGGTTGGAGTCACTTCTGCAGCAATTCCTGAAGGAGTTTCCTCGATAGAACCAACCAATTTCACTACATAGCCAAGGTCTTGCGCTACAGCTACGTCTTCTGGTGTGATGTTACGGATTCCCTTGTGAGCTACATCGTCAAAGGCAACCTTCATACCAAAAGCAAATTGGCTCAAAATGACCATCTTGTAGGCTGCGTCAATTCCATCTACGTCATTTGTAGGGTCACTTTCTGCAAAACCTAGTCTTTGTGCTTCCGCAAGAGCATCATCGTAAGACCAGCCTTCTTCCACCATTTTGGTCATCATGAAGTTAGAAGTTCCGTTAACCACACCAAGCACGCGCGTGATTTTATCAGAAGCCAATGAATTTGCCAAAGTACGAAGAATTGGAATCCCACCAGCTACTGCTGCTTCGTAGTAAAGTGCTACCTTGTTAGCTTTAGCGATTTCTAACAATTCTGCACCATGGACAGCCAAAAGGTCCTTGTTAGCAGTAACAACGTGTTTCCCAGCTTCCAAGGCACGAGTGATAAAGGTTTTAGCAGGTTCGATACGTCCCATCAATTCCACTACGATTGTAATGTCTTGATCTGACAAAATATCATCCACATTAGTTACAAAGTTAAAGTCATTCCCTGCTGCAAGCAAGCGATTCTTTTCATCTTCATCCTTGACCAATACCTTGGCAACTTCAATCTCTGAATATGCTGATTGATTGATTTTTTCTCCATTTTCCTTTAGGAGGAAGGGCACACCACTTGCAACGGTACCAAATCCTAGTAAAGCAATTTTAACTGTCATGTTTGTCTCCTCGAAATTTTCTAATATAGCCATTATAACAGAATTTTGTGAAAATTCCTATTATAGTAAATCACTATTTCAGTATAATAAAGAAAAAACGAATCAGACGATTCGCTCTTCTTAAAATCTAGAAATAGCTTTCCAGAAATGATTATCCAATCTTTTGCAGATTAAGCACTGCATCGTGATTCATCAAGACTTGACCATACTCTTGCAAAACTGAGCGACTGATGTCACTATCTTCCGCAAACTCACGCATACGGGCCAACAGCCAAGCTGGATATGGACTTGGATGATTTTCAATATCCACTAGAATAGTCAAATAATAGCGCTCATTCATTTTGTAGAGTTCAGAAGTTTCCATCTCAAAAGTCACTGTCTTGGCAAAAGCTACCAAGTCAGCCAACTTAGCAAAAGAAAGGATGTAGTAGATGTATGGCTCTTTCTTACCTTCAACTTCTTGTTCAGCCTGCTCCTGCTCTTCTTCCTTAGCTTCGACTTGCTCTAGAGATTGAATGGCTTCGATATCATCTTTGGTTTTGTCCGCGATGCTTTTTTCTAAAGTTTTAATAAACTCATCTGGCGACATTTGAGCCAATTCTTCCATATCTGGCAAATCCGATAAGTCTTCAAAATCTAGATTTTGGTCAATTTTTGACTTAGTCACAAAGACATCTACCTTATCAGGTTTTGGAGTCACACGGAAGCTCAACATGCCTGTATCCAGAAAGCTATCAGGCATCTCTAACTCATCCAAGATAGCATAAAAGAACTCTTCTGTTTTTTCTTGAGGAACAAGAAAGTCAGCAATCTCCATGCCTCGATCCATCAAATCTTCTAAAGACATCGTGATTTTTAAAGTAGTATCACTAATTTGTTTCATTTTCATTGCTAGTAACCTCATACTTTCAGTTCTATCTATTATACTAGATTTTTACGATTTTATCAAAAGAATGAAGCAAGAATGTGATATAATACTAGAGACCATTTTACAATACAAGAAAGAAAGTACAATGAAAAATATAAAAGTTAATGCACTGGCTAGCTTGCTAGTCAATGTTCTCAATATCGTTTTTCCGCTGATAACCAATCCCTATCTAACACGGATTCTCAGCAAATCCAACTACGGTTATTTCAATACTGCTAATACCTGGGCCAGCTTTGTCATTCCTTTAGCCGCCTTTGGGATTTACAACTATGGAATTCGAGCTATCAGTAAAGTCAAGGACGATAAGAATAAAATCAACTATGTTTTCTCTAAATTATTCTATATCTCCATTATTACATCTGTTCTAACAACAAGTATCTATTTCCTATTTATTTACCTGGATAATAGTATTGAAAATTTGAAAGAACTCTACTATATACTTGGTGTCCAGGCTCTCTTCCAATTCCTTTATATCGAGTGGATGAACGAGGCTTATGAAAATTATTCTTTCATCTTATACAAAACATTGGTTATTCGTATTGCCATGTTGGTCGCTATCTTCACCTTTGTAAAAACTCCAAATGATATCGTACCTTACGCAATCATCATGAGTGCAACGACGATTCTAAACTATCTACTCAGTTTTCTTTGGATTAAGCGTGAAGTTTCCTTTGTTAAGATTGGTCTTGTCGAATTAGTCAAAGCATCGAAACCGCTCTTGACTATGCTTCTCCTAGCAAACGCCAATATGCTCTACACATTACTTGATAGAATGTTTATCACCAAAGGGCCTGATGAAAACTATATTTCTTATTATACCATTGCTTCCAGCATCGTCATGTTGATTGCCAGTGTCCTGAGTGGAGCTATCAACGTCAGTATTCCACGTCTCGGCTACTATCTCGGTAAGAAAGACTACGAATCTTATAAAAATCTTCTAAATCAAGGCGCTGCCCTCTTTTACTCCCTCATCATTCCAACCAGTATTGGGATTATGGTATTAGGGAACTACGCAACTGTCATCTACTCTTCTGAAAAATACCTTGAAGCTGGTATTGTGACTAGTGTCTTCGCTTTTCGGACTATCATTTGGGCCATTGAGTTAATCCTTGGTAAACAAATTATCTTCATCAACGACCACGAAAATCGTTTAACAGCCTTTTACTTTATTGGTGGCGGAGCTAATATCCTACTCAACAGTCTCTTGTATTTCAATAATATTTTTGCACCAGAGTATTACATTGCTACTACTATTATTGCAGAAACCGTAGTTGTTCTACTAGAAATTTACTTTATCAAGAAACATCATCTACTTGACTTAAAAGAAATCTTTACTACTTTAACACGCTATACTATTGTATCACTCGGATTCATTCCCATCTATTTCACATTTAAATTCCTTTTCCAAATCAACTCTTATACAGTCAACCTCAATATGATCCTCATGGTTCTCTCGACTATTGCAACTTGTGGAATCTACTATCTCTTGATACTTTTTATCACAAAAGATAAAACATTCCACTATGCACTCAATCTTGCTCTTGCTAAGATTAAAAGAAATTAAAAAAATCACCTACCTATCTCAAACAAGGAATATTCCAGTAGATAGGTAGGCTATTTATTTTATCGAATTATCAAAGCAACTTTCTCATAAATTAATCAATCCAGTAATTTTTATCAGTTCCTGGATTTTGATGTTCAATAGGCGGAGGAGTCATATAATCTTCACCAAACTCGTAAACCAGAATCTCATGGAATTTTCTAGGAACCTTCACAAGAATATTCTCATATGGCATTTCAATTGTATCATATAACCACTCTTTCTTAATTCCACTTGGATAGTAAGAGTCATAGGTAGTACATGCAAGATCTGTAGCCTGCTCAACATCATATTGCAAAGCTAATTTCTCCAATTTTTCATTCCATTTCTGTGGAGAAGTCAGTCTAAAAATTGCAGATGCAAGATAACGTGGTAAATTTTTGACACCTCCATTATCTATTTTGACTCCTTTTAAATTCAGAGACGAAAGTCGAATAAATTGTTTATAAAGCCTCATCTTTTTTCTATCACGTTCATCTGTGACAACCCCATCGTATGGGAAAATGTCAACACAAGTACCCAGAATAACCGACTTATCCAAAAGATTAGCATCTCTTCTTGTTCTCACATCATAAACTCTCATATATGTATAAGGGTAGCCTTTTGTTTCTCTATATGAAATTAATCTGTAGTAGGGATGTTTTTCATTTTTTAATATATCATAGAGCTTTTCAAATTCATCTCGAGCTAAAGAAATATCGGTATCATCATCCCAAGGAATAAAACCTTTATGGCGTACAGCACCTAGCAAGGTTCCAAAATCAATAAAATACTTGATTTCATGTTCCTCACACAATTCATGCAAATAGTTTAAAATATCTAATTCAATTTGTTTAATTTCTTCAAGAGTCAAAATTTTCTCTGACATCTATTATTCACTCCTAATCTTTTTATATCGAGTCAATGGTTTATTCATTTCAATGACATCATTGGGATACCTTAATAATTTTCCACAATTGAAAATCATGATGAGAGAACCTTAGCTCAACTGGTGGCAATTGCGTATAATCTCCGTAGTCCGAAGTCAGAATTTCATGATAGTTTTTTGGAATCATAAATTCCTTACCTTCGAATACACCCGTAATAGTTTGATTCAACCACTCCCGCTTCCAGACTGGTTTATTCATATCTTTATAAATAAGATAGTCAACCAACTCGTAATCATCTACTTTTCTAGATTGAGCAAGTTCATCAATGCCTCCAATATACTTATTCGTATTTGTGAAATAGAAGGCAATGACTGATATATAGCGAATTAAAGAATTTAATAGACTTTTAGTATTGGTAATCCCTTTAAATGTATAGCAACTTAATTGACGTTTCTTTATCAGCTTCGTCATCTTGTTCTTGAAATTTACATCATCCTCGTAACCATCTACGGGGAAAATATCTACATAAATCCCCATATTGGAATCAATTCGAACATCTTCTTCTAATAAATAAGTTTGATTATCCTGAACTTTCATAAAGGGATAGACATAGTTGAGATTATTTTTATAAGACATCACTTCGTAACGATCGTCAGGGTTAGCGATAAGGTAGTCTTGCAACTTCTCATAGTCTTCACGCAACATACAGATATCCATATCATCATCCCAAGGAATAAAACCTTGATGACGAACTGCACCGATAAGACTGCCATAAGCTAGGAAATATTTGACACCAATTTTCTGACAAACTTCATGAATATATTCCATGATTCCTAGTTCCATCTGTTGAATCTCTCTAATATCAGTTACTTCCTGATAACGAATACCTTCATCACGTTTGCAAACAACTAATCCATAACCAATAATCAACCAAAAGATAATATTAATAAAGTTAGTTGAGTACATAATCTGACTTTCAAATAATTGACCGAACAAGATGCCAAAGAAAAGAATCATAATCAACTTTTCAGAATTCTTTTTAGAAACAATCAAATAAGTCAAAAAACGTTTAATTGTATATCCTAGTATAATGAGAAAGGATACTAAACCTAAAATTCCAGAACTAACAAATATCGTTACCAAAATGTTATGGAAATTTCCACCAATAAGAGAATTTTGAATTTCGAATTTACTGAAATATTTTGTGTAATAATCTGGAACATTCCGTACACCATAACCAAAAATTGGTTTTGCACTTCCCATTTTTATAGCATTTTTCCAAATATAAGTTCTACCACTAGGCGTTGTTTCTATTAGATGAAGTTCCCCCGTTTTTTTAATAACTAATGAATCCGTTTCTGCATAAGATTGTCCTTTATTTAAGTCTAATACAGTCGCTTTCCCCGAGGATATGTAAATAGAGGTTACATAACTCAATCCGATATTAGCAGCAGAAACAAGTAAAGCAGAAACTATAAAGATTAGAAATCGCTTAGCTAGCTTGCCCCTGTTAATAAAGAAACTATAAAACCCAATCATCAACACTAAAGACAATAAAGCTCCTCTACTTTGCATGGTTGCGAAGTAAACTAATTGAATCACATTATTCAGTTTTAGATAAACAGAGTATTTGTTTCCTTTATGAATCAAATACATAGCCAAAACAATACTAATATATGAAAAAATTGCACTAGCATTGGGATTGACAATTCCCCACAAACGCCCATTCATAACACCATAGTAATAAGATTGCTGTCCAATTTTAAATAGAATAAGTACTTTACTTACTAATAATGTAAATGCAAAAATCGCAGAAGAAAAAGAAACAATTTGAATAGTGTAAGTAATCCAATCAAATAATTTCTTTAATTGACCTGATTCTAACATGGTAAATAATAAAATATAGGTTACCATAAAGAGGATCTCGATCACATTTCCAATCAAATGTCCAGAGCGATTGAAAATAGCTGATAACAGATGGCTTCCAGCCAATAGACCAAATAAGGACAGAAATTTACGATCTACTATGATTTTTTTCCACTTAAACAATAATGTGTAGCAAATATAAAACAATACAATTGCTGATAATTCCTTATAAATAGGATTGGCTATCTTATAAACTAGTGAACTCATACTTAAAATCGAAATGAAAACAAACAGATATGAAACCCATAGTTTTGATTTTTCAAAGTATTCATTCATTATTGAAAAATTCATTTTTAACTCCTTCTCATAATATTAGTTTCTTAATCCAACAATTTTTTTATATATCCATGGAGAAAAGACAAGTGACAGGACAGCTATCTTACGAAATGTGGTGAAATAAGTATCCTTCCATATTTCGTGTCGATGCTGAATAATCCAAGTCCTTAGTTCGACTTTCTCCTTTTGATACTGCTCAGATGAAGTAAATATGATTTTATCGTAGACTGTGATATACGACCAACATTCTCTATTTTTTAATTCATATTTTAAATTAGGAAACGCTTGTGATACTTGAGCAATAATTCTCATATAAACTTTTATAGTATCAAATACATACCGATTAACAGATGTTGTCGCACTTCCCTCACGATGATCATAATAATAAATTGGTTTGTCAATAAATACGCTACTGCATCTTGTCTTTAGTAGTAATTCAGTTAAAAATAAGGCATCTTCAGCTAGATGGTAGTCTGTATTAAATTTCTCATCTACCAGCAGGTCTCTCTTAAATAGTTTTGCGACTGGAAAGAATGATGTCTTAGTGGTCATCAGTAATTCTTTCATGGTTTCTTCTGTTGACCAAAGTTCTTTTCTACCAGAATACGGGGGTAAGTCTGTCACTATTCCATTTTTGATATGGTGTAGAGGAGCAATCACAAAACCTACATTTCCTCCCTCAACTGCACTGGCTAAAGTAGCTAGGTAATCCTGAGTAACGAAATCATCGCTATCAATAAAGGTAACCCAAGAACCCCTCGCTAGCTGAATTCCAATATTTCTGGCATTAGAAACACCAGCATTTTCGATATGGTAAACCTTGATATTTTCATACTGATATGCTAAATGATCACAGATTTGTCCACTGGAATCAGTAGATCCATCATTTATTAGGATTAGTTCAAAATTGGTATAAGTCTGTTTTAAAATGGATTCTACACACTTCTCCAGATAGGCCTCTACATTGTAGACTGGAACGATAACGCTAATTTTTTCACCCATCATGCTCCATATTCTCCCTTGTATTCTGTATAAGACTTATCCATATCAGCGATGACAGCATCATGATGTGGTAGCTGCTTGTCTGCTGGTGGTGGCGTCATATAATCCCCAAAAGCAGTGCTGAGATAAGCATCATAGCCAACTGGAATAGGCATCTCTGTTCCTTCAAATGGCAAGAACAGATTGTCTTCAAAAGATGCGATTGGATACTTGTTTCTCATGTAGCCAGGACCTGAGCATAATTCTGTAATGCCATCACTCTCAGACAAATCATACTTGGTCATTTCTTTCTCAGCTTTTTTCCAAATGCGATAACGGAGAGATTTTGGAGTCACACCCAGTAAAATACGGCTTCCCCATTTCATAAGTGCTCCATGCTTTTCTGGAATAGTTTGGGCACAAAAGAGTGAATAAATCAAGGCCCAGCGAACCTGTTTTTTCCGCTCAGCTGGATTTTTCGGATAATAATCCAAAGGCAAGACATCCAAGGCCAAACCATGTGGTAAATCCAAATCTTGCTGGTAAGGTTTAATGCAGGTAGTTTCCTTGTCACGAATGGTAATAAAAAGATTACGATCAACAAAATCCTTGTTACTCTTTGATAAGAAATAACGCTCATCTGCATAACGAGGCCATAATTCTGCTAATTTCTCATAATCTTTACGAGGCATAAAAAAGTCTAGGTCGTCATCCCAAGGAATAAAACCCTTGTTTCGAAGGGCACCAATAGCACCTCCTCCACAGAGATAACAAAGTAAATCATGTTCCTTGCAAAAGGCCACAAAATATTCAGCCATCTCCAGACTTCGAGCCTGAATTGCTTTTAAATCAGTCATATTATTCATTATTCTTTCTATCGTATCGTTTCATTATACCACAAATAGGGGGTGAAAATCTATTAGAGACTGTAAAAAATCAAAGCCTGACTGCTAGATAAATAGCCTTCAAGCTTTGATTTTTCTGTCTTATCTTATCTCAAACCCATCTGAGACAATTTATTCTGATATTTGTTTTGATCAACCAGCAAGCCCAAGCCTCCATAAACATCATAGGCATCTACCCAGTCACCAAGTTCTGGAATCGTCAGCTTTTCAATACCATTTTTTGCTCCATCCAAAACAGATAAACCGTTTGTTAGGAGGAAAGTATAGGGTGCATTGGTTGAGGTCATAGCAAAAACCTTTCCAAGAGCTTCAGAACCAGTGAAAAGTTTAGTGGGATCTTTAATTTGCTCTAAAATTGCTGTTAAAACTTGTTGCTGTCTCTTGGTACGGCCGTAATCCGCCTCATCATCATCACGGAAACGAGCATAATTGAGCAGGGTCGAGCCGTTCATCTGCTGTTTTCCGACTTTAATAGTCTGGGTTGGAGACTCAGTCTCAGTCGCATGTAAATCATCTCCGACTGTAGCTTCTGTTAGTGGACGCCCATTCAATGTTGAAAATTGAGCATCAATTGTCACCCCATCAGGGAAAAGTGTGTCAATCGCTGTAGCAAAGGCCTGAAAATCGACCAAGGCATAGTACTTAATGTCCAAGTCAAAATTATCTTTCAAGACTTGGCGAACCATTTCTGCCCCTTTTTGCCCCTCTTGTTCTCCTAACTCATAGGCTACGTTTAACTTGTTATCCGTCTGTTTTCTACCGTTAATCACTTGACTATAACCATCTATATAGACCAAATTATCACGCATGAAACTGACTAACTTAATTTTCTTATCTGAACCTCCGACATTTAATACCATAATAGAGTCAGTCCGCGTCTCAGCACTATTTTGACCAATTCGCCCATCTGTACCCATGATCAAAATATTAACACCATCTCTGGTATCCTGACCATTAAAGACTTCTACTTGAGCTGCCCGGGCATTCGTATTTTTATCTGGATTAGCATTGGTATAACCTTTTAAGAACATAAAAATCATACCCAACGCCAGACAAGCTAAGATAGCCAGTAAACCTGCGAAAATGCGGCCCCACCGTAGCTTCCGCTTTTTAGTTTTTTTCTTTGGAAGAGAATTGATCTTCTGGTATCTCTCAGAACGACTACGACTATTATAGGAAGGAATTGAAGCGTTAGCACTTGTCTTTCCATAATCCTCGGTCAATTCTTGACTTTCTGAGGTAACGTCACTACTTGCCCTACTTAATTTATCTTGCAAGTAAGCAAACTCTTTTTTCTCTCGCTCATTGAGGTAGTGAATATTCTTAAGTAGATAGTCATAACGCAACTGCTCATGATGGCTTAAGGGATTTTCTTTACTCATCTTCTCTCCTTTCCATGGTCTGATATTGGATAAATAGGATAGGCACCCAGAACTTTATACTGGATTCCAATCGCTTCTAATTCTTTTTGGGCAAAGTGGACCAGGTCCTTATCAGTATAGTCCACATCGATAATGAAAAAGTATTCGCCCAGTGCTGTCTTGAGTGGACGACTTTCAATTTTTGTCAGGTCAATTCCTCGCCAAGCAAAGGTCGAAAGGGCCTTGTATAGTGCACCTGGAAGGTTGTCAGGTAATGTCAAGGCCAAACTCATTTTTTCAGTTTGTGCTTTCAAGGGAATAGCTGCACCTTCAGCTCCCAGAACCCAGAAACGTGTGAAATTGGCTTCCATTTCCTGAATATCCTCAGCAATCAGTTCCAAGCCATATTCTTCGGCAGAACTTCTAGGAGCAATTGCAGCAAAAGGCTGGTCTGGATGTTCGGAAATAAAGCGGGCAGCATAAGCTGTACTGGCTGTCACCTCAATTTGAGCCTCTGGATACTGTTCATCGATAAATTTCTTTCCTTGAGCTAAGGCCTGTGGGTGCGAAAAAATCTTTTCAATCTTAGTATGACCTGGGACTACCATCAACTGCTGGTGAATGGGCTGAACGATTTCTGCTACCGCTTGGATACGAGCCTGATGAAAAAGGTAGTCCAAGGTTTCATGAACACTACCCTCGATAGAATTTTCAACTGGCACCACAGAATAGTCCACCAAGCCTTGCTCATAGGCCTTAATGACATCTGTAATATTGGCAAAGGCCTGCAATTCCTCATGAGGAAAAGCTGTCTGCACAACGTGATGTGAAAATGATCCCTTGGGACCTAGATAAGCAATTTTCATCTCAGTTCCTCTATAATTTCCTCTGGGCTTAGCTTGCTCACATCCAAAATCCGACTAGCCACTTCCTCATACCAAGCCTGTCTTTCTTGGAAAATAGTTGCTAATTCTTCCTTGCTATTATTTAGAAAAAGCGGACGCTGATTGTCCTTATCAGCTGATATGCGTTGGTATAGGGTTTCAAAATCGGCTTTCAGGTAGATATTATCCGGATTAGTCTTGAGTAAGTCACGATTTCGTTGAGAAATGACCACTCCTCCACCAGTTGACACAACTTGGTCTCTTTGTAGTAACTCAGCTAGGACTTCTGACTCCACCTGACGAAAGGCCACTTCTCCCTTTTCAGCGAAAAAATCCGCAATGGACATACCTAAACGCTTCTCAATCAGAGCATCCATATCAAGGTAATTAGGGTCCAAGCCTCTTGCAATAGTCGATTTTCCAGCCCCCATAAATCCTAGTAACACCTTAGCCATGAATCAAGCTCTCCAAATCATCAAAGAAGTTAGGGTAGCTGGTATTGATGGCTTCTGCACGGTCAAGCTCCACCTCTCCATCTACTACCAAAAGAGCTGCGATAGCCGTCATCATGCCGATACGGTGGTCACCAAAAGTATTGACTCTAGCACCGTGAAGGACTGATTTGCCTTTGATAATCATTCCATCTGCTGTAGGGGTGATATCTGCTCCCATGCTATTGAGGGCATCTGCTACCACCTGGATGCGATCTGTTTCCTTGACCTTGAGTTCCTCAGCATCCTTGATAACTGTTACACCTTGGGCTTGAGTCGCTAGGAGAGCAATAATGGGCAATTCATCAATCAAACGTGGAATCAAGGCACCACCAATCTCTGTTCCTTTCAGGTCTGAAGACTCAACAGTTAAGGTAGCAGATTTAGCTACTGGATCGATTTCAGTTATTTCTAGTTTTCCACCCATGGCGCGAATGACGTCAATGATACCTGTACGCGTTTCGTTGATGCCCACATTTTTAAGCACTACACGAGAGTTTGGAACAATCAAGCCTGCGACCAACCAAAAGGCTGCACTGGAAATATCACCTGGCACGACCACCTTTTGTCCTGTCAATTTTTGTGGCCCTTGGACTGTGATTTTCTTGCCGTCCACACTTAAATGACCACCAAATTGTTGCAACATATCTTCAGTATGATTACGGGTGCATTCTTTTTCGATAATCACTGACTCCCCCTGAGCCTGCAAGGCCGCGAACATCAAGGCTGACTTGAGCTGGGCAGAGGCGATTGGCAACTCATAATGAATAGGTGTTAAATTTTTCGTCCCTTTTAAGTGAAGGGGAGGCAGGTCTCGCTCAGTTTGCCCTGAAATACTGACGCCCATTTTTTTCAATGGAATCGTCACACGGTCCATAGGACGTTTGGAAAGACTATCGTCTCCGAACATTTCTACTTCGAAGTCTGCGCCAGCAAGAACACCTGAAATCAGGCGAATCGAGGTTCCAGAATTCCCCATATCAAGGGCATTTTGCGGCGCTTTTAAGCCATCCATACCGACACCTTGAATGGTAATAACCCCATCTTTATCCTCAATCTCAACACCAAGGTCACGAAAAACCTGCATGGTCGAAAGAACGTCTTCCCCTCGCAGAATATCATAAACCTTGGTCTCACCCTCAGCCAAACTTCCAAAGATAATGGAACGGTGGCTAATAGACTTGTCACCTGGAACGCGGATACTGCCATGTAAGTGGCGAATGTTTGTTTTTAGTTTCATACTGGACCTCATACTTGCAATACTTTTACTTATTTTATCATAAAAAGCCAGAAATTCCTGACTTTATGATAGTTATTTTCTTATTTTAGCAATTCTGAAACTGGTTCAAAAACAATTTTTTCAATGTCAGAAAGGTAAATTGCCAATTGTTGTTGCTTGGTAAAGAATTCAGACAAGAGGCTGTTCCCCTGAATCTGCTTTCCAAAGCCTTCCATTTTAGCTCGGAAGGACGCATCTGGCATTTGACCTGTCTGTGCTAGTTTTTGAATTTCCTCTTGGAAGGCAACATATTCTGTAAAGATTTTGCTTGCCTCAGCATCTGCCGAAATCGCATCTTTAGCTGCTTTAACAGCCTTGTATTCTGGCAATTCGCGTAGACCGCGACTGAGTTCGTTTGCACTATCGTAAATATTTGACATGATTTTCTCCTTATTTGATAACGACTGTATAATCGGTGTTTTCTGTTATGAGGTGCTCGGCTCGTTCTAAATCTTGAGCATTTTTAAATGAAATTTGTAGAATCCCGTGAATATCCTCACGGTTTTCCTCGTTGATGTGGATGTTAACCAAGGAAGTTCCACGTAGAAGTTCCAAAATCCTCAAGATGACATCTTCTTCATCGGGAACATCGACATAGAGATCGTAAGAACTATCCACACCGCCACGCTTATGGATTTCCATAGCCTGACGTTGCTCACGCGCTTGGTTGAAAAAGTTCCAAATCTGCTCCTCATCTCCCTTGCTGATGGCTTGTCCAACCTCATCTAAGCGCTCCTTGAAATCCTCAATTCGATCCAGAATAGTTTCACGATTAGACAAGAGAATAGAAGTCCACATGCCCGGCTCGCTTTCCGCAATTCGGGTCATATCTCGAAAACCACCGGCCGCAAAGCGCCTTGCCATCTCATGTTCTTGAGCATAGACCGCGGTCTGCTCCATGAGACTAGAAGCCAGAATATGAGGAAAATGGCTAATCTGAGAAGTCACCCGATCATGCTCCTTGGCATCAATTTCGATAAAACGAGCATGAAGACCTGAAAGCAGATCCTTCATTTCCTTAAGCGTGTCCTGACTTGTCAGGCTGGAAGGTGTAAAGATATAATAGGCATTTTCAAAAAGATTGACATCCGCAGAAGCAGCCCCTGTCTTGTGACTACCAGCCATGGGATGAGCCCCGACAAAGCGAACAGGTTTGCCAGCCAAATATTGCTCCGCCGCATCCACAATGGCTGACTTGGTCGAACCAGCATCTGAGATAATCACGCCTTCTTTCAAGTCCAAGTCAGCCAATTCCTTAATAAAGGAAATGGTTTGTTTGATTGGCAAACTGAGGATGATGATATCTGCCAGAGGAGCAAAACTAGCAAAATCATCTGTTGCACGGTCAATCATACCTTCTTTCAAGGCGATATTTCTCGAAGCTTGACTGCGATTATAACCTAAAATTTCATAATCTGGATGATCGCGTTTGATACCAAGTGCCATAGAGGCACCAATCAAACCAAGACCTGCGATATAGATTGTTTTTGCCATAGGAACTCCTTAATAGTTCTTTGTATAGTCTCGGTGTTTGGCTACCGCTTCTTTTAATTCTTCAAGATTGTCTGATGAGAATTTTTCAAGGATTTCTTGTGCCAGAACCGTTGCTACAACAGCTTCCATGACTACTCCTGCAGCTGGAAGAGCGGTCGGATCACTTCTCTCCACGGTTGCCTTGTAAGGTTCGTGGGTTTCGATATCCACACTCATAAGAGGTTTATAAAGAGTAGGAATGGGTTTCATGACTCCACGAACAACAATGGGTTGCCCATTGGTCATGCCACCTTCAAAACCACCTAGATTATTGGTACGGCGAGTATAGCCGTCTTCTTTAGACCAGAGAATTTCATCCATAACTTGGCTGCCTTTGCGGTAACCAGCTTCAAAGCCGAGACCAAATTCCACCCCTTTAAAGGCATTGATAGAAACAACGGCTTGGGCCAATCGCGCATCCAATTTTCTGTCCCATTGGACATAGGAACCGAGACCAACTGGAACACCTCCAACGACTGTCTCGACAACCCCACCGATGGTATCACCGTCACGTTTGATTTGATCAATGTAATCCTTGATCTCCTGTTCCCGTTCTTGGTTGACAATAGAAACTTCAGATTGGGCAGCTCTTTCCTTAATCTCAGCGACTGTTAGATTTTCAGGAACATCGATTTCCTTGCCACCAAAGACCACGACATGATTGGCAATCTCCATATCCAGTTCAGCCAAGAGGCGTTTGGCTACAGCCCCGACTGCCACTCGCATGGTTGTTTCACGAGCTGATGAACGTTCCAAGGAATTTCGCAAATCATCAAAACGGTACTTGATTCCCCCTACCAAATCGGCATGTCCTGGACGTGGATGGGTGATTTTTCGTTTGCTTTTAAGGCGGTCTTCAATGTCCTCCGCAGACATAATGTCCAACCATTTTTGGTGGTCCTTATTAATGACATCCATGGTAATAGGAGCCCCTGTCGTTTTCCCATGGCGAACGCCCGAAGTAAAGACAACCTGGTCACTCTCAATCTTCATACGACCACCACGACCGTAGCCACCCTGACGGCGTTTAAGGTCCCCATTGATATCCTCAGCTGTCAAAGGAAGTCCAGCTGGAATTCCCTCAATAATAGCTGTCAGACGAGGGCCGTGTGATTCTCCTGCAGTTAAATATCTCATACATTCTCCTTATTTTACCAAGTAGTCTTTCATCTCTTCCAGAGAAACTGGGTGAATGGTCGCTGAACCAAGCTCTGGCACCAAGACCAATTTCAAGGTGTTGCCACGCGCTTTCTTATCATGAGTCAAAGCCTGATAAAGCTTATCAACATCCCAGTTTTCATAGTCAACTGGCAAACCAAATTTCTGACACATCTCTGTGATAGATTGGGTAATGCCAGCCGGCATGAGGCCTTTTTCCTCAGCAACCTTGGAAATCTGAACCATTCCCATAGCTACAGCCTCGCCATGCATGACTTTTCCATACCCAGCAGTCGCTTCGATGGCATGGCCAATAGTGTGACCAAAATTGAGGTAAAGGCGAACACCATTGTCCAACTCATCCTCAACCACCATCTTGCGCTTGACCTGACAAGAATGTTCAATCAAGGTCTCTGCATGCTCCAAAATGCTCTCTACAGAACCATCCAGCTCCGTCAAGATTCTCCAAAGTTCTGGATCCTCAATCAAGCCATACTTGATGACCTCACCCATCCCTTCAATCAACTCTCTTTTTCCGAGCGTTTCAAGGACAAGTGGATCAATCAGAACCCCATCTGGTTGGGCAAAAGTACCCACCATATTTTTAGCAAAAGGAGTATTGACGCCTGTCTTTCCACCGATAGAAGAATCAACCTGGGCTGTCAAGCTAGTCGGTATCTGAACAAAATGAATGCCCCGCATATAGGTAGAGGCTACAAAACCAGCCAAATCCCCAACGACACCACCACCAAGAGCCACAATTCCATCGCTACGAGTCAGTCCCTGCTTAACTAGAAATTCATAGACTTTCTGAACAGTGGTTAAATTTTTTCTTTCTTCGCCTTCTAAAAAGTCAAAAACAGCTACCTGAAAACCAGCATCTTCTAGGCTGAGCTTGACCTTCTCTGCATAGAGAGAGGCTACATGGTTATCTGTCACAATGACTACCTTTTGTGGTTGCCAGAGTTCTCTCAACCACTGACCAGCCTGAGCCAGACAACCTTTTTCAATCTGAATATCATAAGGATGATGAGGAATATCGATTCTGATTTTCATAGGAGAATCTCCCTTTCTTTATTGGTATTTTTCTGTTAAGGACTGCCAAATCTCTTCTGTCGGCATTTCCTTGCCTGTCCACAGTTGAAAAGCTTCTGCAGCTTGATAGAGCAACATTCCCAGACCATTGACCGCTGGATTGCCCTGACTTCTAGCCCATTTCAAAAATGGTGTTTCAAAGGGTTGGTAAATGATATCTGCTACTAAGAGAGTTTCTGGTAAGACTATGCTTTCAGGAATTGGCGACGACTGGCCATCCATGCCTACACTGGTGGCATTGACCAATAAATCCGACTCGGCAATCCTTGCTTGCAGTTCAGAAATATCTTCTAAAGCATACAAGTCCACTTTAAAGCCTGTTTGCTCCTGTAACTTGTCTAGGTAAGGTCTTGTTTTTTCCATAGAAACTGAACGAACAAAGATAGAAATCTGACTGACGCCGTCCAAAATAGCTTGCGCCAGAATGGATTTAGCCGCACCACCTGCACCCAGCAGGGTCATCTTCTTACCTGTAATTGTAAAAGAAGGCAAGCTCTTAAAAAATCCCTTGCCATCTGTATTATATCCAATTAAATTGCCATTATGATTGACAACCGTATTGACCGCACCGATCAAGCGCGCTTCGTCACTCAGCTCATCCAAATATGGAATCACTTGCTCCTTATAGGGCATGGACAGGTTGATACCAAACATCTGGTAGCGACGAATATTGGCCACCGTTTCTGCCAAGTCAGCCGCTTCAATCTCCCAGGCCACGTAAGCACCGTTGGTAGCTGTCGCCTCAAAGGCCCTATTGTGGATAAAGGGCGAAATAGAATGCTTAATAGGATTAGCAACAACGGCAGCTAAACGTGTATAGCCATCAAGCTTCATCCAAAATCTCCCTGATTTTTTTCATGCTAGCTAGAGAAATCTGACCAGGAGCACTAGCCTCATCTAGACTGGCAAAGGACCAGCTAGAACCCGTCACATCCGCAGTGATACGAGAGACTTTACCCACCTTGCCCATAGAAATAGTTACATATTCCTGCTCAGGATTGAGAGTTTTAAAGCCTCGTGTATAGTTCATCAAGTCTAGCACATCCTGTTCCGTGTGAGCCATCACCGCAACCTTGACAAGTTTTGGATTTAGGCTCGTCAACTCTGACAAGATTTCCATCATGTTTTCAGGCGTTTCTTGGAAATTATGGTAACTCAAAACGAGATTTGGGAAGTCCAGCATTTCCTCAAAAACATCCTTGTAGCTATAGTACTCAAAATCAATATAGTCTGGTTGATAGAGTTGCGCCACTTCCTTGATTAGATGGATATATTCTTCTGGAGAAAGGTCAATTTCTCCTCCTTCAGCACGAGTTCTCAGAGTGAAAACCAACTCGCGACCTGCGAATTTTTCAAAAATAGCTGGAGCTACCTGTAAAATCGCTTCTTTAGGCAGATAGTCGGCACGCCATTCAATGATATCAGCATCCTGATACCTCGTAGCATCCAGAGCCTGGGCCTCCTCTAAACTTCTTGGCATTACTGAAACGATTAATTTCATTTACTAACCTTCATACTAATCACCTTAAGGTAATTACTACTTTCATCTTTTTTATTATAGGCGAAATCTGCTGGAAGACCGTATTTGTTTAAAATCTGGTAACTTCTTCCTGCAAAGCCTTTATCAATTTGTTCTGTAAATTTCTGGCGGGAAACATTGGCAGCATTGGTACTGGCAATGATAATCCCTCCCGGATTTAAAATCTCCAGACTCTGGGAAATCAACTTGTGATAATCCTTGGCCACAGAGAAGGTCTGTTTTTTGTTCCGAGCAAAGCTAGGCGGATCTAGAACAATCACATCGTAGGTCAAGCCTTTTCGTTTGGCATATTTGAAATACTCAAAGACGTCCATGACTATAAAACGATGGTCATCTGTGCTGAGCCCATTTGCCTGAAAATGCGCTTGAGACAATTCTCGTGAACGTTTGGCTAGGTCAACAGAAGTTGTCTGACTTGCTCCTCCCATAGCCGCAGCTACTGAAAAGGCTGCTGTATAAGAAAACATATTGAGCAAGGATTTACCCATAGCCAAGCCGTCAACTAAACTACCACGAACTTCATGCTGGTCTAGGAAAATACCTGTCATCAAGCCATCATTCATGAAGACCTGATACAAGACACCATTTTCCAGAACAGTGAAAAAGTCAGGTGCTTCTTGACCATAAACATGGGCAGATTCGTAGTCTAGCCCCTTAAAGCGGATCTTCTCATAGGTCCCTAAAATCTCAGGAAAAACCTGTCTAAAGGCTTCTGAGATAACCTTGCGAATCTGATAAACATAAGAGTTATACCAAGAAAAGACAGCATAGTCGCCATAAAGGTCCACTGTCAGACCGCCAAAGCCATCTCCCTCTTGGTTGAAGAGACGAAAGGCAGTTGTTAAATCATCTTGATAGTAGGCGCTTCTCTTTTCTCTAGCTTGTCTAAACAGTGTTTCAAAGAAAGCTTGATTGAAGGTCACCTTGTCTTTACTGATAAACCAACCCAAGCCCTTGTTCTGTTGGGAAAGATAGGCAGTTCCAAGAAAGTTTCCATCTTGACTCTGCACTTCTACTTCCTGATCCTTGAGATTGACATTCTCAAGATCACTAGCTTCTAGTAAAACTAGCCCCTTAGCGAGCTTCTTTCCAACCCTTTTGCTAACTCTTATTCTATTCATAACTACCATTATATCAAACTTTTAGCCAATTCTCAAAAAAGAAACTACCCTTGCTTTTTTACTCTTCTTTTAAAAAATGGTATACTAATACTAATAAAAAATTAGGAAGTAAAATGTGTGAAAAGCAATTTTAACAAAATCCAAAAAGCCATCGGTACCAGACTGGGTTTTGTCCTAACCCTTTTAATCCTATATTGGCTCAAAACCTTATTAGCCTATACCGTTGACTTTAACTTAGATATTCAAGTGGGCAAATTGCAGGGAAATTACCTTGCCTTTATCGCCTTTTTCAATCCCCTTCCCTTGGGGCTACTCCTGCTGGCTCTAGCCCTCTACGCTCGGTCGACCAAGATCTTTTATGGTCTGAGTATAGCTATTTATAGCCTTTTATTCATTTGGCTTTATTCCAATGTCTTTTACTATCGAGAATTTAGCGACTTTATCACGGCTAATACCATGAAGGTGGTCAGCAAGGTGTCTGTTGGTACTGCGGAACTAGAGTTACTGCGTCCTTGGGATTTCATCTATTTTATGGATTTCCCACTGCTGGCTTTCCTTTTCTTTAAAAAATTCATCCAGCTGGATAGGAGGCCCTTCAAATTCCGCTCAAGTGTTGCTATCACTGCACTCTCAGCCCTGCTTTTTTCTGCTAATCTTTTTTTGGCTGAAATCGAACGTCCCGATCTCCTATCGCGAGGATTTTCTAATTATTATGTTGTTCGTGCCCTTAGTTTGCCAGCCTTTTTAGGTTATAGCGCCAACCAATCCTACAGTGCCAACAAGGAACGAGCTAAGGCCTCTGAGACTGATCTTCAACCTATTACAGATTATATTCAAGAGCATTCGGCTAAGCCCAATCCAGACTATTTTGGCTTAGCTAAAGAGAAAAATGTGATTTATCTCCACTTGGAGAGTTTCCAACAGTTCCTGCTTGACTATAAACTCAACATGGATGGAACTGAGCATGAAGTCACTCCCTTCCTTAATTCCCTCTACCATTCGCAATCTACACTAGCCTTTTCGAATATCTTTAACCAAGTCAAGGCTGGTAAGACATCAGATGCGGAAACCATGCTAGAAACAGGTTTATTTGGCCTTGACCAAGGTTCTTTCATGGTCAACTACGGTGGCACCAATACCCAGCAGGCAGCTCCTTTTATCTTATCAAAAAACGGCTACCAATCAAGTGCTGTCTTTCACGGTAATATCGGGACCTTCTGGAACCGAAATACGACCTACAAACAATGGGGCTACCAATACTTCTTTGATGCAGCCTACTTCACCAAGCAAGACAGTAGCAATTCTTTCCAATATGGTTTAAATGATAAAATCATGATGAAAGATTCTATTCAATATCTAGAGCATTTGCAACAGCCTTTTTATGCCAAGTATATCACGGTGTCCAACCACTATCCTTATGCTAGCAATCTTACTGGCGATGAGCTTGGTTTCCCCTTGGCCAAAACCAAAGATGAAACTATCAATGGCTACTTCCAAACCGCCAACTATCTGGACAGTGCCATCAAGGCCTTCTTTGACTATCTCAAAGAAAGTGGCCTCTATGAAAAATCCATCATCGTCATTTATGGAGACCATTATGGCATTTCCAACTCCCGCAATCCTGACCTGGCACCCTTGATCGGAAAGACTTCTGAGAATTGGTCGAATTACGACAATGCCATGTTGCAACGAGTGCCTTTTATGGTGGTCATGCCTGGTTATGAAAAAGGACAAATTATCAATACCTACGGTGGACAAATCGATATCTTACCGACTCTCGAACACCTCCTTGGTATTGAGTCCAATTCCTTCCTTCAAGTTGGACAAGACCTACTATCACCAGATCATCAAGAAATCGTTGCCTTTCGAACTGCCAATTCCTTCGTCACACCTAAATACACCAGCTACGACGGACGAACTTACTATACTGAGAGCGGTCTTGAAATCAGTAATCTTGATGAACAAGCTCAGACTGAACTAGAAATCGTTCGGCAGGCAGCCAGTCAACAGCTAAAAATCAGCGACCAGATTCAAACTGGTGATTTGATCCGTTTCTACCAAAAAGATCATCTTGGAACAGTTGATACAGAAAGTATTTCTTACCTCAATTCCTTGCCAATCCTGCAAAAGATTGAGCAAGAAAAAGGTAGTCAATCAACAAGCCTCTTTAGCCAACGACAAGGTAAAACCAGTACTGATCTTTTCAAGGCACCAAGTTACCAAGAACTCCACCCAGAGTCGGCTGAAACCGAATCAAAATCACAATAAAAAATGCTCTTCCGTCTTGGAGGAGCATTTCTTTTATGTGACTATTAGTCCGTCTCGCTCCGCTAGGTGCGAGACAAAAAAACTACCCGCTATGCGGGTGCGCGTCGAAG
>CAJNDL010000023.1 GCA_905221505.1 bacterium | reverse complement strand
TAACCTTTAACCCCATTCAAACGTCTCACACTAACTTCCACCATAGCGGAACTTAATCTGAAACGCTTTCAGATGAGCGGATTTTGTGCGCTCTTTTTTTCGATTCATTTTGGCTACAAAAGCGATGAAATCAAGCATGAGTAAAACCAGTGGAACGTACCCTGACACGGATTTCCACTGGTTTTTAGGATTTTTATCAGACTAACTTCCACTTGTACTAGCGGTGGAACTTAGTTTGGGAATTTACCATCTGGATTACTTAGTATAAGTTCTAGATCTTCGATATGATGAATCACATCATTATGATGCCGTTTCAACAGATGGCTTCTTAAACCATCTTTGTTGACCTTGATATCACTAGCTTTAAGAACAATATTAAAAATTTCTTTTACTTCGTCGGTAACCTGACCGATTTTTTTCATGTTCCATCATTTCCTCCGTTATTCCACAACTATTATATCACAATCATAGTGTATATCAGGATATATCAAGCTCCATTATTCGTTAGATACTCAATTTTAACTTTTCCCTTTTCCTCAAAATAATAGTATAATAGAGGTAGAATTTAGAATCGAGGTATGCCTATGGCTGTAAAATTTACAAAACGAGACGATTTGGACAAGATGTTTGAAGAGTTTGCTAAACTCCCTGATTTGAAACAAGTAACTTTCCCTGATGACAAAGAGAAAAAAGCCAAAGTAGAAAAGAAAAACTAGATGACTGCTTTCCAACAACTCCCATCTAGTGTGCTTCAGACTGGAGCTATTTTCCTCTCCCTTATCATTGAAGCTCTCCCTTTCGTACTGATAGGAAGTATTCTTTCAGGAGTGATTGAAGTCTATATCACACCTGACAAGGTTTATCATTTTCTCCCTCGAAATCGTTGGGGGAGAATCTTTTTTGGGACATTTATTGGCTTTCTTTTCCCTTCTTGCGAATGTGGAATTGTACCCGTCATCAATCGTTTTCTGGAAAAGAAGGTTCCCAGTTACACGGCCGTTCCATTTCTTGTGACAGCACCTGTTATCAATCCCATTGTACTTTTTGCGACCTATTCTGCCTTTGGCAACTCCTTCCATATCGCCCTGTTACGAGCTCTGGGGTCCATTATTGTAGCTGTAATACTAGGAATTTTTCTAGGATTTTTCTGGCAAGAACCCATTCAAAAAGAAAACCGTTTGACCTGTCATAAGCACGATTTTTCGCACTTAAGCCCAGCAAAAAAGGTTTTTCAGGTCTTTGTGCAAGCAATTGATGAATTTTTTGATACGGGACGTTATTTGGTATTTGGCTGTCTCTTTGCCTCTATAATACAGGTCTACGTTCCGACTCGGATTCTGACTTCTATCAGTGCGACCCCTCTTTTTGCCATCTTGCTCTTGATGCTTTTGGCCTTTCTTCTTTCGCTCTGTAGTGAGGCGGATGCCTTTATAGGTGCTTCTCTTCTCTCGAGTTTCGGTTTGGCACCGGTTCTAGCCTTTCTCGTTATTGGCTCAATGCTGGATATCAAAAATATTCTCATGATGAAAAATTACTTGAAAGCACGCTTTATCAGTCACTTCATTACGATTGTGACTCTGGTCGTTTTAGTCTATTCTCTCTTGATTGGAGTCATCCTATGATTCGATTTTTAGTTTTAGCTGGCTATTTTGAACTGACCATTTATCTCCATCTGTCGGGCAAATTAAACCAGTACATCAACATGCACTATTCCTATCTGGCCTATATTTCCATGGTGCTTTCTTTTATATTGGCTATTGTTCAATTGTATATCTGGATGAAGCAAGTCAAAACCCACAGTCATCTGAATAGCCGATTAGCTAAAGGAACTAGTATTGCTCTTCTTGCCATTCCAATTGTCGTCGGCTTAACTTTCCCAACTGTTAGCTTGGATTCTCAGACCGTATCTGCCAAAGGCTATCATTTCCCCTTATCAGAAGGAACGGATCAAGCCATTCAGACCAGTGAAGGGACGACAAGCCAATATTTGAAACCAGATACCAGTTCTTATTTCTCAAAAACAGCCTATGAAAAGGAAATGAGAACGGCGGCGGATAAATACTTGTCTCAGGATAGCATTCAGATTACGAATGAAAACTATATGGAAGTCATGGAGGCTATCTACGACTATCCAGATGAATTCGAGGGCAAGACAGTCCAGTTCACAGGCTTTGTCTACAATGACCCCAGTCACTCCAATAGCCAATTTTTGTTCCGCTTCGGCATTATTCACTGTATCGCAGATTCCGGTGTTTATGGATTGCTGACCAAGGGAAATACCCGTCAGTATGAAAATAACACTTGGATTACAGCCAAAGGAAAACTGGTCAATCACTACCATAAAGAACTCAAACAAAATCTCCCAACCTTGGAAATCGATAGCTTTACCAAAGTCGATAAACCAGAAAATCCCTACGTGTATCGAGTGTTTTAAAAAGCAAACCAAGTTCATAAAAAACTCTAAGCAGGCAGAGCCTGCTAACTCATGACAGAAAAAGAAGTTTAGCTTATAATAAAGATGAACAATACCAATCCGTGGTGTTTAATAGGGCTTTTCCTAGCCTGTTAAAAAAACTGGATGAACAAAAGTCATGAGATAACTCGAATATGCCTTGAGCATGAAAATATCTTACTAGTAGCCTCTTGTTCTATTGTTCAAATAGTTAACAGGAGGTTTTTATAATGGAAGTCATGATTGAAACGTGTTGTGGTATTGATGTCCACCAAAAATCCATTGTTTGTTGTATTCTAGATGGTCCACTAGATACCAATAAGCCAAAGAAAATTCAGAAGAAATTTGGGACAACTACTGTAGCTCTTCACAATGCCTTAGATTAGATGGTATAGTTGCTTAGTTTAAAATAAGCAGCTTATAATAAAGCTATGGCATTTAGATTACATCAAAGAAGGACATAGCCATGTCGAGGCAGCTAAAGTTTTTGATGTTGTCGTCAGAACTCTCTTCACGTGGGAAAAGAAAGACGTGAACAAGGATACTTAGAGCGGAAAAAGCGAGTCGTCAAAAAGCGAAAGATTCCTTTAGAGGAATTGAAATCCTTTGTAGAGGCTCATCTAGACGCTTTTTTACGGGAAATTGCGGTACATTTTGATTGTGCTGTTCCTTCAGTATGGACAGCTTTAAAGCAAATTCATATCACTTTAAAAAAGACGACTAGTTTTAAGGGACAAGATTCTGAGAAAGTCGCTGAATTTCTTGATATTTTGGATAACCTAAAAGATTTACCAGTCGTATATATTGACGAAACGGGAATCGACAGCTACCTCTATCGTCCCTATGCACGGGCTCCTAGAGGGGAGAAAGTCTATGAAAAGATTAGCGGACGACGTTTTGAGCGGACTTCAATTGTTGCAGGACAAGTAGACGGAGAGTTTATAGCTCCCATGATTTACAAGGAAAGTATGACGAGCGATTTCTTTGTGGAGTGGTTCAAAACGCAACTTCTACCTGCTTTTAAGACAACTCATGTCATTGTCATGGACAATGCTAGTTTTCATCCCAAGAATATTTTGGATGAAAACTGCATCCAAGATAGACATTTTTTCTTACCTCTACCACCTCATTCACCAGATTTGAATCCTATTGAGCAAGTTTGAGATATTTTGAAGAAGAAAGTGACTGATTTATTAAGGGAATTCCCAAATATTTTTGAATGTTTGGAACGCTTTTTTAAAACTAAATGACTATAATACGAGGGATTTGATGATTTTTCTTGACGATAGAAGACTTAGCGTCCATCATTTTAGAGCATATATTTATAGTAGATTGAACCTAGAATAGTACAACTAATTCTAAAACCTGTATAGAAATTAATTTGAATTCACTAATCTTTTTGTTCATTATCTTATTTCAATTCACTATATAACTCAATTTCATAATAAAACACCTCAAAAGTTAGATTTTCTAGCTCTAACTTTTGAGGTGCAACTCATTTGTGTATGATAGTTTTTTTGTTATCATTTCATCAATCTTTGTTAAAAGAAAGAATACTTATTATGAATTTGGGTCATCGAGACTACGACCATGTAATCCTTTTTCACGTTGGACTTGACGTAGTTTCTCTGGTGTAACATCGTTTCCTTCTTCGTCCACAATTTTGATTCCTTCGATGTGGTGACGAACAGTGCGACGATACCCTTCGATGTACTCCTCACGTAGTTTGGCTTGTTCTACTTTTTCTTCTGGGGTCAAGCCTTCTGTTTTTTTCTTTTTGGCAAGCTCGTTGATACGAGCGATTTTTTTCGGATCCATTTCTTCTCCTTTGTGATAAGATAAAGTCCGTTTATCAAATTTATTTAGTGTTAATTTGGTTAAAACGAGCAAGTTTTGATGCTTTTTGAGTTAAATGAGACAAGATTGCCAAACGATTTTGACGGACTGCCTCGTCTTCAGCCATAACCATGGTATTCTCAAAGAATGCATCAATGACTGGGCTAAGAGCAAAGAGCTGTTTCAATTGCTGACTGGCAGTCCCTGACAAAACGAGTGATTCTACTGCTGCTGCCAAAGCTTTCTCTTCTTCATTCTCAAAAAGTGCTGAATCAACTACAGCAACTCCTTCTGCCTTATCAGCCAAGTTAAAGGCACGAGAAAGTGATTCGACAGATGGTTTGAAGTCTTCTTCCTTGCTTGCTTCTACAAGAGCACTTGCTACTTCCAGCATCTCTGCCACAACAAAGTTTGAACCTGCAAGTACCGCTTCCTTGATATCTTTTGGAGTAGAACCCATCATCTTATCAACACGAGCCTTGATGAAGTCCATAACCTCTGCTTTATTTTCATAAGTCAAGCTGTCAAATGTTAAAGCATAAAGACTATCGATCAACTCATCCATAGCAATGTGCCAACCAAAGGCATCCAAGATACGAACTACACCTTGGGTCGCACGACGAAGGGCATAAGGGTCATTAGAACCTGATGGAATCAAACCTACTGAGAAGAAGCTCAAAATAGTATCCAATTTGTCTGCAATGGCAAGCACTGCACCTACCTTGCTCTCTGGAAGTTCTCCTTCAGCTGACGTAGGCATGTAGTGTTCACGAATAGCAGCTGCCACAGTTGGAGTTTCACCAGCAAGAAGGGCATATTTTTCACCCATAATTCCTTGGAGCTCGTCAAATTCACCAACCATACCTGTCAACAAGTCAAACTTGTAAATGGCTGCTGCACGGGCTAGGTCAATCGTTTCATCCGCTGACAAACCAGCTTTTTCTGCCAAGAGAATAGCAATCTGACCCGTACGAATCATGTGTTCACGAAGGGAACCAATTTTCTCATGGAAAGTCACATTGTTTAATTTTTCAACAAGATCTGAAATAACTAATTTTTGGTCTTCACGCCAGAAGAATTCACCGTCTTCCAAGCGAGCTACCAAGACTTTTTCATTTCCTTTGATGACATTTTCCAAATGCTCTGCATTTCCGTTACGGACAGAAATGAAGTTTGGCAAGAGTTTGCCATCTTGATCACGAACAACAAAGTAACGTTGGTGTTCTTTCATTGAAGTCACCAAAACTTCTTCTGGAACTTCAAGGTATTTGGCATCAAAACTTCCCATAAAGGCAGTTGGGTATTCAACCAAGTTCAAGACTTCATTAAGCAAGTCAGCATCAATCTCGATGCGTACACCATGCTCAGCTTCGATTGCCTTGATTTGGTCAACAATCATTTGCTCACGTTCACGTGGATCTGCGATTACAAACTGTGCACGAAGATCTTCTTCATAGCTCAATGCTGACTGAATCTTAGTTTCTTGTCCCAAGAAACGATGACCACGGCTGACACGACCTCCCTTGATATCAAGGAAATCCAAATCAAACTCTTCCTCATCTAAAAGAACAGTCAAAGTGTGAACAGGACGAATGTATTCAAAGCTATTTCCAGCCCAGTGCATGCTAACAGGGAAAGTCAATGACTTCAAGACATCTACAACACCAGGAACAATGGCTTCAACTGCTTGACCAACTTCTTCCTTAGTGACATAGACATATTCTTCACCCTTGATTTCACGGAATTCAATATCTTCAACCGTCAAACCTTTTCCACGGACAAATCCTTGAGCTGCTTTGGTGAAATTTCCATCACTATCCAAGGCAATTTTCTTTGCTGGACCCTTGAAGTCTTCTGTCAAATCAGACTGTTTGTCTGCAAGACCAGTCACACGAACAGCCAAACGACGTGGTGTTGAGAAGGTTTGAATGGCTTCAAAAGACAGGCGGTTTTCCTTGAGGAAGGCTGCCATTTTTTCGCCTAGTTGTTTTTCACTTGGTGTGACAACATAGGCTGGTAATTCTTCAAGACCGAGTTCTACTAATAAGTTTTTTGTCATGTTTTTTCCTTTACATTTTCTTCAATCTTTTTTGATATGCACCTTAGGTACTGGGGACGTCGCTAACTAACTTTTGTGAGTCTGTAAGGAAATCTTATACCAAATAAACTAAGATTTCCAACAGTCTCATCAAAGTGGATTTAGCTGACTGATTTTTGAACCCAAGGTTTCAAAAATCCCCACATAACAGTACAGCGGTGCATATCCCTTTAGCAAGTCTTCGACTTGTCTCTAACGATTTTAGAGCACGGTATTACTCACTATTCTGCGTCTTCTGCTAAGAGTTTAGCTCGTGTTGCTTCATCCAAAAGTGGGTAGCCTAGGCGTTTGCGTTCTGCGACAAAGGTTTTAGCTACGACACGGGCCAAGTTACGGATACGGGCGATATAGCCTGCGCGCTCAGTTACAGATACGGCACCGCGCGCGTCAAGCAGGTTAAAGGTGTGTGAACATTTGAGAACATAGTCATAGGCAGGGTGTACCAAGCCTTCTTCCAATGCACGACCAGCTTCTTTTTCAAACTTATCAAAGTTTTCCAGCAACATTTCTTGGTCTGAAATTTCAAACGAATATTTTGAATGCTCGTACTCAGGCTGGATAAAGATTTCTCCGTATTTTACACCATCAGCCCACTCAATATCATAGACAGAGTCTACTTCTTGAATGTAAGAAGCCAAACGTTCCAAACCATAAGTTACCTCAGCGGTAACAGGGCCAGTTGCCAATCCACCAACTTGTTGGAAATAAGTGAACTGAGTGATTTCCATCCCATCAAGCCAAACTTCCCAACCAAGACCAGCCGAACCAGTAGATGGGTTTTCCCAGTTGTCCTCAACGAAACGAATATCGTGTTCCAATGGATTGATACCCAATTTTTCCAAAGACTCAAGGTAAAGTTCTTGAATGTTTGACGGAGAAGGTTTCATAACCACTTGGAATTGGTGGTGTTGGTAAAGACGGTTAGGGTTTTCCCCGTAACGACCGTCAGCAGGACGACGTGATGGCTCTACATAAGCCGCATTCCATGGCTCAGGTCCGATAGCACGAAGGAAAGTGTAAGGACTCATTGTCCCCGCACCTTTTTCATTATCATAAGCCTGCATAAGCATACAACCTTGGTCATTCCAAAATTGTTGCAAAGTAAGGATGATTTCCTGGAAAGTCAATTTTTTAGACATTGTTTACTCCTTTAGTTTTTATATTTCTTTTTCAATTAATTTCTGCTGAACAAACCAATTTAACAAGGGAAGAGTTTTATCTGTATTTGCCCATAAATGATAAGAATCAAAGACCGCTTGTACACTACCTAGATTTTCTACCAACTTATCTACTGTCAAAAAACTGCGCCAGTATTCATAAAAAATACTTGCATAGTTCTTATCATAAGTAGAGGAACCAAAATCATTCAATGAGTGCCAACCATACTTCTTCTGAAAAAGTTCTACGAGAGATTGATTACAAATTTTTTCCGCTTGAAATTCCTCTGCTGTCAAGAAATACTTGCGACTAATATATTCAACCATCCCTTCTTCGAACCAGATGTAAGAATCGTAACCATCAAAATCATCTAAAAAATGCTCCGACCAATGAGCTAACTCATGTCCTACAATCTGTAGGAGGAAATTTTCTGATAAAGAATGATAGTGACTTTCTATTGCTTGAGTTTGCTGAGAACACTCGTAGTCCATCAACTGATACAAATACAACTCTTTCCAAACAGCTAAATCAGGCGTCATAACCATTCGTCTATTATTTGTATAGGCTGGAACAGCACTTTCCCTAATAATCTGTGTAGCAGCATTAAAACTTGACCAAATAACGGCTTGCGGTAAATCACAGACTGCAAGTTCATTCTTTAAAAAAGATTGATAATCTTTCAACTTTTCTGTATTTCTTACTACAAAATCACGAAATGTAGCTAGTTGACTATCGTCTTTTACAAGATAAAGGTTTTCCACGTCTCTCCTTTCTTTCACACAATAGACTGAATAAGCAAAAGAACCGCGTCCGACAATCCTAGGTTGATTTAACCTAGGGGCGTCAGAAACGCGGTTCCACCCTAATTTATTACTTCATTGTTTTAGAAAATATTACAGAAAGCGCCAGTCCCTTATCTTGTCCTACTTGGCTTCCACTATCCCAAGCTCGCTTGAAGAACGCCATAAGACTTTCTTTCCTGCTAACTATTATATCAAAAATTAGAATAATGTACAATTCTTTTTATGATTTTCTAGAAATTCATATCATCAACTCGTGGAGCACCAGACTGAACCACAATCCTTTTTAAGGTTTCACGCTCCTCGTGACTCAGTTCAATTCCGAAACAATCAAGATTAGCCTGAATACGAGAGGCTGTAACAGATTTTGGAAGTGGTAAAAATCCTTCTGCCAAGCTCCAGGCCAAGGCTATCTGAGCGACAGATTTCCCATGATTTGCCGCAATTTCTTGCACTCCCTTGCTATCAAAAAGTTCTCCCTGTCCAAAAGGCCCCCAAGCTTCTAATAAAATTCCTTTTTCACGACAGTAAGCGACGACTTGATCTTGATACACACCTGGCGCCAAGCGAACTTGATTGACCGCAGGAACGATAGTTGCAGTTTCAAGCAAGGCATCCAAATGATGGGGAAGGAAATTACTAACCCCAATAGCACGGATTTTGCCTTCTTGATAAAGGTCCTCCATCGCTCTCCAGACTTCCGCATTTCGGATTTTCCATTGATCATTTTCTCTAAGTGGTTTTGGATTTGGCCAATGAATCAAATACAAGTCTAAATATTCCAAGCCTAACTTCTCTAAAGACTCTTCCAAGGCCTGACGAGCTTGCTCATAGGTGTGATTTGTATTCCAGAGTTTACTGGTTACAAAAATTTCCTCACGCGGAACGCCACTATCTTGAATAGCACGACCAACGCTTTCTTCATTTTTATAGATAGCTGCCGTATCGATATGGCGATAGCCCGCCTTTAAAGCCTCTAGGACAGCTTGGTAAGCAATCTCTCCATTTTCAGCTTTCCAGGTTCCAAAACCCAGAACTGGAATTGTAACGCCATTATTCAAAGTATAAGATTTCATTATTTTTCCTTTCTATGTGAAGAAAATCCAAAGAAATAAATTCTCAAAGAAAACTTATCTCTTTAGATTTTTTGAATTATTGGTCACGGTCGTAGTAAAGCTGGTGAGCTTTAAGACGAGAATCTAACAAATCTGGTACGGTTACAAAGTCATAACCTTGCCCTTTTAAATAGTCAATAACCTTCGGCAGAGCATTTACTGTCTCAGAATGGATATCATGCATGAGAATAATAGAACCATTCTTGACTTCACGCTGAATTTCTGTCAAAATAGCTGCTTCATTTTTACTCTTCCAGTCCAGACTATCCACATTCCACATAATAAAACTCAAATCGAGGCTATTGCGAATGTCATCTGTAATGGCTCCATAAGGCGGACGCATAAGTTTAGAACTAGAGCCCAGGACTTTAGTTAGCGCATCCTCAGTATCAGTTATTTGTTTTTTAGCGTCATCAAGCGAAAGTTTTGAAAGCACTGGATGGCTCCAACTATGGTTTCCAATGACATGGCCATCTTCTTTCATGCGTTTCAAAATCTCTTCATTACCAGAAACATTCTTACCTAAAACAAAGAAAGTTGCCTTGATACCATACTTAGAAAGCGTATCTAATGCTTGATTTGTCGTTGCAGGATTTGGTCCATCATCAAAAGTCAAGGCCACTACTTTACGATTTTTCTTTTCATAATAAGCCTTATATAGTTCTGCATCCTTATCTAATAAGTAAGAGGACTGAATAACTTCAAAGAAACTAGATACCGGCAAGGCAATCTCATCTAGATTTTCAACCGCCTGACTTGGATAAAGGATAATCTGACTATCCTTGTAATCAAAATTCCATGCAGACAATTCTTGGTCAGACAAGCCTTTAACAAGTTGATCGACCTTTTCTTGCTCCAATTTCTTATCCTGTAAAAAATAAGTCAGTTCTTTTAACAGCTTCTCTTTAGCCTTACTAGCATCTGAAAATAGTTGATCAAGGGTAAAAGGTTTACCATCTTCTGTCAAATGCACTTTCGCTAGACTAGTTTTTTCAGTCTCTTCAACTTTTGAAGAAGTTAAGTCATAGACTTGTTTCATCACACTTCGGTTGGCAATCCCTTTTAAAGTCGAATCCTGTTTCTCCGTATAATAAAAAACCAGATTTTCCTTATCCTCTAGATTGTCTTTAATATCCTGTGTCATGATTCCCTTTATAGACGAAATCACTTGCTCCCCTTGGAGAGGATAATAGGCAATTACTTCGGCTTTTCCCTTACGAAAATGATCTTTCTGATTTCCCTCAGTCAATTGATTATCTTTATCATTTTTTAAAGACTCAATTTTTTGTTCGAAACTTTGCTTTGTATATATTTTGTATCCAATCATTGAACCAAGGACACAAATACTTACTGAGAAGATAGCTACTAGGGCTATTAGACTCATTCTTATCTTATCGTGATTCTCACGCTTTGCTCTACTTTTATCCATAAGACCATCATATCAAATTCAAGCTATAATTTCAATGATTTTGGAGGAAATAGTATATTAAAAAAGAGGGTCTTAAAAAATAACCGATCTCATTTCTGAGAATCGGTTTTCTAGTTTATTTAATTAAGAAACATAAACTATTTTACATAATATAAATTATGTAAAAAGTACCTACAACAACAAATCTTTGACTTTTCCAATTTCACTTTTTGGAATCACTAAGTGAATCATATCACCCAGATACATTCTGGTTGAACCGTTAACTGTTTGGCTCTTGCCATTATGGACTTGAGTTGTGATGAGGATGTTATGTGGTAAGTTGAGTTCGTGTACTTGTTTTCCGGCGATTTTGTCAGATACAGGGATTTCAATAAGTGTGACTTCTCCTTCATCTGTCGCTTCTTCTGGCAGCATTTTTTCTAGCATAGCCTCATAGACTGGCGCACCTTTAAGTAAATCCATGATGATATAGGCAACTAGGGTTACTAAGCCAAGTGGCATGAGGTTGCGAATGTCGCCTACCATCTCGGTTACCAGAATCATGGCAGTTAAGGGAGCCTTGGATATTGCTCCAAAATAGCCACTCATTCCCAGAATGACAAATATAGGGAATTGCTCCTGACTGACAAGTCCAATATTCACACAAATGACACCAACTAGGGCACCAAGTAAGGAACCAAGCGCCAAAATTGGTAGAAAAATTCCTCCTGGAAGGCCACTTCCATAACTAATCATGCTCCAAACAAAGCGAATCAAAAAGTAGGCTAATAGAACTTGGAAACTAAAATCTTGCTCAGTTAGGGAAAGAACAAGTTGATTTCCACCTCCAAGGATTTGTGGCAAGAAGATCCCGACCGGTATGATGAGAATGAAAGCTAGAATTGGGTAATAAGCTCTATCCAAACGGATTTTTTGCCCAATCCAGTCATAAACTCTACCAACATTGAGTACAGCTTTCTCATAGAGAAAACCAGAAAGTCCTAAAAAAATTCCCATAAGAAGGTAAATCCAATACTGGTCTAGGGTCATTAGGGGAATATTATCTGGCATATCCAGTACGGGGGTTAGGCCAAATATGAGCAGAGAAACAAAGTTTGCTACCAGACTGGCTGCGAGAGTAGATACCCAGAAAAAGCGTGAAAAATGGTGATAAACTTCTTCTACGACAAAGAGGAGGCCTGCTATTGGTGCATTAAAGGCTGCGGCTAATCCTGCTGCAGCTCCACTCGCAATCAAGGATCGTTCCTCTACTGGACTGGATTTAAGCCACTTGGCAATACCTTTACCACCGACCGCTCCAAGTTGAATGCTTGGCCCTTCACGCCCCAGCATAAGGCCACTTGCAATAGCAAGAATTCCTAGAATATATTTTTTCCAAAGTACGCCCCACCAGTTGAGGGTCATGAGTCCCTTTAATTCGGCTTCAACTTGAGGAATTCCTGAACCTTTGATGTCTTTTTCTGACCGAGTTAATTTCGCACTGAGCCAACAAACTATTAAATAAAATAGACCAATGATAAAAAGATTGCGCACTAGGTGCGCTTGATCTTGATAAAGTCCTTGTATCAGGTGGAAGCCTTTTTCGATTGAAAACCGAAAGGATCCGACTATGAGTCCCACGACGAGTCCAACAATAATTCCTCGTCCAACTTGGGATAATATGGTGCTTGAGGCAAAGGCAAATTCTTTCTTGGAACTGAGTGTTTCTGACTGGTCCTCCATAATCATTCCTTCTAACTTAACTTTCTTTTTCTCCTGAAACCAGTGATTTTACTGGTTCAAAGCTGGTTCGGTGAATTGGGGTAACTCCTAGTTTTTCAAGTCCTTCTAAGTGTTTAGCTGTGCCATATCCTGCATTAGCAGCAAAATCATAGCCAGGGAACTGCTGATCGTATTCCTTCATCAATTCATCACGTGTCACCTTAGCTACTATAGATGCTGCTGCGATAGAGAGGGAATTGGCATCTCCTTTGATGATGGAAGTTTGTGAAATGGGCAAATCCAGTTTCATGGCATCTATCAAAAGATGTTCAGGTTGCGGACTGAGCTGGGAGATTGCTTCTTTCATAGCCAGTTTGGTCGCTTCATAGATATTGACTTGGTCGATGACTTGATTATCCATGATACCAATGCCGATTGACAGGGCTTGGTTTTGAACTGCTTGGAAAATCTCCAGATGTTTCTTTTTAGGAATTTTCTTGCTGTCGTTGAGACCTTTAATTTTACAATTTTTAGGTAAAATAACGGCTGCAGCGACTACAGGTCCAGCCAGAGGACCACGACCGACCTCATCAACACCTGCAATTAAGGTCAATCCTTGCTTATAAAGTTCCTTTTCATAGGAAAGCATGGATTCCAAACGAAGATCCTCATCCAATTCAGCTTGAATGGCTTTTTTACGTTTGCTGATTTCCTTTAGAACTCCAGAGCGACTATCCTTTTCAAGTTCTAAAAAAATAGGGCTTTCTAACTCCTTGACTGTTGCAAGGAGTTCTTTTATTTCTTTAATCGTCGCCATCGAGGTCTTCCAATGTATCTAAGGTATAGTTACCGAGTTTGCCATCGCGGACTTCCTTCACGAAGAGACTGTAAAAACGATCATAGTCATCACGGAAACCGAGGGCACGGGTCATATCCATAATAATAACAGGAGCTTCTTCTTCAATTTTCATTTGTTTGAAGCGTTCAGCCAATTTTTCTGGATAATGTTCTTTGAAATAATTGATACCAAAAATGGTTACCTCATCCATAGGGAGCAACTGGTCTTTGATAGCACCTGTTAGGGCTAGTTTGAGAGCAACAGTTTCGTCTTCGAACTTAGGCCAGAGAATCCCCGGTGTATCCAAGATTTCCAGGTCTTTATTGGTTTTAAGCCATTGTTGTCCCTTGGTAACACCTGGTTTGTTACCGACAACAGCAATCTTCTTACCAGCCAAACGGTTCATGAGAGTTGATTTACCAGCGTTTGGAATCCCGATAATCATGGTACGCAAGGTTTCAATTTTGATACCACGTTCCTTCTGGCGAGCAATCTTATCAGCCATAAGCTTTTTAGCCGCGTCTGTTACAACTTTTACAGTCACTTGCTCTTTGGAGTTGATAGCTAGCGTCTGGATTCCTTGTGATTCAAAATACTGACGCCATTCCTTGGTCATTGCTGGATCAGCCAAGTCTGCCTTGTTTAAAATCAAGAGTTTTGGTTTGTCACCAACAATCTTGGTCAACATAGGATTTTGACTAGACAGAGGTAAGCGAGCATCCACCAAAATCGTCACAAAATCAACAAATTTTAAATTTTCCTGAACCTGTCGACGAGCTTTAGACATGTGACCAGGAAACCATTGAATAGTAGCCATTGAGTTTTTTTCCTTTCGTAGCAAGGGTTTAGAGCCCCTATTTTATTTTACTATCGTTTGAACATAGAGAGTTTTCAAATGAATGGTGTTCAAACAGTTTTTATTTAGTTACATAGAAATCTACTTTATATTATATCATGCCTTCTCTATTTTGTCCGATGATAGCCCTTCAAGCTTTCTGAATAGAAAAAGAAAGGACGAAATGTGTCCTTTCTAGATCTTAGCTTCTCTTTAACCCACCACAGTTGACAAAGAACCGAAATTAATTTAATATTCCTAATCAATTTGTTCATATCTTATTCTAATAAACTATATATTAATTATGGTGATTTATTCAATAGCTCAGCGAGTATAAGCGAGCCACTCATTAATTAGACTAGCGATTTCTTTGGGTGCTTCAGTATAAAGCTCATGGCCAAAGTTTTCTAAAAAAATAGTATCAACATAATCTGGCAATTCTTTTAGGGCTTCCTCTCTCCATGTAGATTCATTAGGATAGCGAGGACTAATAAATAAGGTATCCCCCACTTCTCTCTTAAAAGCTTGGATTTTCCGCCGTAAGCGGAGAATCGATTCTATATTTTCATAATCTATAGCTAACTCATATCTATCATACTCCGCATTCCAGTGATAAGACTGTCTTACAGCTTTCTCCATATTTTCTGACCAATGCTTTGCTTCAGATTTCTCTTTAGAAATAAGAACGTCTAAGGACGAAACGACTTGAGATTCGATATAGTTTTTAGTTTCCTTTAACTCTGTATCTAAAGGTAAAATCTTATCTAAATCTAGATAGCCACCATCCAAAAGAACAAGTTTTTTAACTTCATGAAATTCCGATGCGAGATAACGAGCTAAATCCCCTCCAAGAGAATGGCCTATCAAACAGATAGATGCTTCCTCTACAATCTCATTTTTAAACCATGATTTCAAATCTAACTCGCTTTGAAAAAATCTTTCATACGGATTTAGAAAACAGGCCTGCAAATCTAACTCTTGAAGGAAATCCTTGCTATGATAGACATTGCTTCCTAGACCTCCAATAAAAAATATCTTCATTCTCTACTTAATACTATGCTTATTCATCTTTTGTTCAAAGATAGTCGTGATAATCTGACGCAATTCTTCGCGTTCTTTTTCTGGAATCTCACCACTTGTTTGAGCTGCAGCGTAGAGTTCTGGGTGTTCAATTGAAATGCGTTTAATCGTACGTGTCGTAGCATGTTTTCTGACGAAAAACGGGATTCGCTTAATCAAGTCTTGTGGGACAAGCGCAAGAATCTTCTCAGCAGTTTCCTTGTCACTAATCTTAGATGTTGTGAGCCCCTTCTTAATCATTTCCTGTTCTTTTTCTGTAAAATCTTTTAATTCCATTTGATTAATCCTCCTATTTTCTCTAAGTTAAATTATATACCAATTGTAGCAAGACGACAAATAGTCTGTTTGTAAAATCTTCTCTATACTACAACTTTCCTGTCGCTCATAATTGCTCTTTAATGAAAAATCACAAATCCTTTTGGAGAGATGACAAGCTGATTCTCCAATTCTTGGCAATTATTTGCTAGTGCTACTGCTTCCTTCTCTAAAAGATAATCTTCTTTGGACTGGTTAAAAATCGCTTTGAGGACCTGTCCATCGTAATTCCATTCCAAAGCTACTAGATCAGCTTTGATTTCTTTTAGTCTATACTTGCCGTGTTGAATGGTTGCTGACGCATCTTTCCGAATCTGGATTAGCTTCTTCATGAAATTCAGCATATCATTGTCACTTGATACGAGTTCCCAAGGCATACAACGACGACAATCTGGGTCTGGACCGCCAGTCAAGGCTAGCTCGGTTCCGTAATAAATGCACGGTGTTCCCTTTTGTAAAAAGAGAAAGGCTAGGGCTGATTTGACCAGTTGAGCGTCTTCATTGGCAGTCCACAAGATTCGTTCTGTATCATGCGAATCTAGGAGATTAAACATTACTTCTGAAATCTGCTGCTTGTAATACATAGACTGGCCATTGATTTCATCGATGAACTGGTCTGTCTTCTTAACACCTCGTAAGAAATACTCTTTGATGCTATCAGATAAAGGATAATTCATAACCGCATGAAACTCATCGCCATTTAGCCAAGGCTGAGACGTATGCCAAACTTCTCCAAGGATATAAAGATCAGGCTTTTTAGATAGAACTGCCTTTCGAAAATCTTTCCAAAACTGATGGTCAATTTCATTAGCCACATCCAAACGCCAAGCATCGATATCAAACTCTTCAATCCAATAAGTCGCAACTTTTAAAAGATAGTCCTTGACCTCTGGATTGGCTGTATTTAGCTTAGGCATATAGTCCTCGAAACCAAAAGCATGATAGGATAACTCTCTCTTATTGGCTAACTTTTCAGTCGTCACTGGGAATTGTTGAATATGGAACCAATCTTTATAAGCAGACTGTTCACCATTTTTGACAACATCTTGCCATTGAGGCGATTGCGAACCAATATGATTAAATACAGCATCCAGCATGATTTTCATGCCACGCTGATGAGCTTGCTCTACCAGTTCCCGAAAGCTTTCCTTGTCTCCAAAATGACGGTCAATTTCAAAGTAATCCGTCGTATTGTACTTGTGATTGCTTGTAGATTCAAAGATGGGACAAAGATAAAGTCCAGTAATGCCCAAGTCTTGCAAGTAATCCAGATGGTCAATAATCCCCTGTAAATCACCACCAAAGAAATCATCACTCTTCGGTGTGATAGAGGAATCCCAGTCTAATGTCCCTTCTGGGTTTAATCGAGCATTTCCATTGGAAAACCGCTCAGGAAATATTTGATACCATACCGTATCAGACACCCAATCAGGAACCTTGCATGCATCAATCTCATGAATATAAGGCAACTTAAATCCATTCCCAATAGCATGAAGATTTTCTAGAGCATTTTCCACGCAGCCTTTATCGCCGTACAAAATGCTCTGGCCTTCTGTATTCGTGAGTTCAAAGAGATACTGGATACGTGCAAAGTCAACGGACACTTCAACCTGCCAATAATCAAAGATGGCGTCGGAAGTCAGCTTGGCCATTTCCTTTTTATCTTGATAAAACTCCTCCATAAAGATAAAAGGATCACCGTAATGCAAGTTGATGCTTTCAATATCCCCTTTCTTGGTTCGAATCCGAATATGAAGTTTCTTATCCTTGTAAAGATAGGCAAACTCCGACTCAGGTCTATGGTAAATAGCACTTAATTCCATAAATTTATCTCCAAAAGTTTTAATTTAAATTTTACGCAAACGTTTTCAAAAACAATAAATCCAGTATACTATTTTTGTAAACTATTTGCAAGAATGGTCCATTTTTAAAAGAACTATCTTTTAAGTATACAAAAAGCCTTAAAAAAGGCTTTGTCTATATACTATTCCTCTTTCGGTTTTGAAAATACTTCTACTCGCTGAGCTAGGACTTTGATTTCTACAGGTAGGTTATCCGATTTATCACCGTCAACATCTGACTCCAATTCACTATTAGAGGAGATTTTAATATTGCGCGCTTTGATATATTCGATATTATTGTTTGCGACAACATCGCCTTTCAATAAATCAGGAATGACGGATAATTTGGAGAATAGAGACGCGTCTTTCAAAATCAAAATGTTGGCATAGCCGTCCTTGTTTTCTTCAAAGATTTTTTTGTCAGCAAAGTAATTTGTCAAGAGAACCAAAACATGGCTCGCTTCACCAACATAATTTCCATTTTCTGTTTCAACCTTAATGTTAAAAACCTGATCCGTCATGACAGACTTCATGGTATTAACAGCATAGGCTAAAATACTGAATTTTGTCTTATCCTCGATTTCAACGTTGTGAATCGCCTCAGGAAGAGAACCGATACTAAAGATATAACCAAAATAGTTATCATTTGCTTTACCAATATCAATCTTATTAGTTAAATCAAAATCGAGTTCCTCAATAGCGCCATCGATGTCTTGGTTGATTTCCAAAAGTTTTGTAATAAGGTTACCCGTCCCACCAGGGATAATACCTAACTTAGAAATGTAGTCTCTCTCAGCGATACCTGAAATGACTTCATTGACAGTCCCATCTCCACCAAAAACAACCACTGCATCGTACTGTTCACGAGAGGCTTCTTCAGCAAAATGTGTTGCAGCCAGCGCTTTTTCAGTAATTTTGGTTTCAACATATTCAAAGTATTCTTTGGCTTTATTCTCCAGCTTTTTTTTATAATCCAAAGCCTTCTCCCCACCAGAGGTAGGGTTGATAATTATCATTGCTTTTTTCATTAATTTTCTCCGTAATATTCATTAGAAATGTTTATATTTCATCGTATGCATGTAAATGTACTATCATTATACAATGAAAATACGGAAAAGAGAAATCTGACGTACTAGAGATTGAAACTCTTTTATTTTACACCAACCTTATTCTCCCATCGCCTGAGTACATCCTTTAAGGGTTCATCCAAGTAAGAGTAGGCTTTTTCCTTTATCCAATCAGGAATACCATAAGCTGCCTCTGCTATGCTACCAGTGATTGCAGCGAGAGTATCACTGTCGCCACCAAGTGAGATAGCATTTCTTATCGCATCTTCAAAGTCTGTACTTTCAAGAAAGGCAATAATGGCCTGAGGGACAGTATCCTGACAAGTTTCGTTGAAACGGTATATAGGGCGAATTTCATCTAAAGTTTGAGATAGATTGTAGCCGTATTCCTTCTCAATATAATCCTTAATCCGTTTTTTACACTCCATAGGATTGTCATTAATTGGTTGCTCATATTCGCTACAATAACCACCAAAGTAAAAACGACATAGAAAGATAGCATCAGCTGTAGCCATGGCACCTTTGATACCTTCTGGATGGTTATGCGTTACCTCTGCAGAAAGACTCGCAAGTCTTCTAGATGATGGCCAAATACCAGATCTTGCACAAAAACCACAGTCCATGACCCAAGCACAGGGAGAAACACGCATAGCTGATCCATTCCCAAAGCTATTATAAGGCTCACGGTTATCGCTGTTTAGCCATGCATTAAACCGAGCACCATAATCAGCATTCGGATACAGTCTGCCATATGTCTTCATAGCATCAATAAAGTCATCCTTTTGCCCACCATTCATGATTGCTTCAGCGACAGCACAGGTCATAACCGTATCATCTGTGAAAAAGCAGTCTTTCCGAAATAAAGGAAAGTCCTTTGTTTTGATATTGTTCCACTCGTAAACAGAACCAACAATGTCTCCAACGATTGCTCCGAGCATGGTATTCCTCCTTATGGCATATCAGATTCGTTACACATTTCTAATGAATCACTCTTTAAAAATGACACCACCAGATCAATCCACTCATGAGGCAGGTAAGTTGATAAATAGCCGTGGTTATAGCCCTTTGCTTCATACAAAATTGTATTTGAATGTAGCTGATGAAATAATTTCGCTGATTCTTTCGCACAGTTCAATTCTTTTTCACCATAGATATACAGAACCTGAGTCTTGCTAGCAGAAATCATATCTTTCAGCTTGTAACGCCCCATATAGTTTTTGTAAATGGTTACCAATGTTTTGACAGGCGTCCTTGGCAGATCCTCCAAATAATAAACTTTTATTTCCTCTGGATAAGCCAGTTTAGGATAGAGTTTGTTCATCATGCTTAACTGAAGTTTGCAAGAGAATTTATTGAACATCAGTTTACCAAATAGAGACACTAGAAAGATGCTGATTTTAGCTAACCTTGGTTGAGGAATGCAGAGGCTTCCATCTATGATGGCCTTCTCAGCAATTTCACTGTCTAAAGACAAAAGCTCCATGGCAATTTGACCACCAAGTGAAACACCACCGATTGCAAACAATTTCCCACCACAGTTTGCTTTGATATAGTCTAGAATCTCCAAAGCAGAATCTTCAGTAGAAACATAATCAAGTTGATATTCCTCGCCGTGGCCATTCAAAGTGGGTAGAATAATACGGTATTCTTTTGACAAGATTCGTGCTTGACGAAGATAATTCCACCAAGAACTGCCACCACCATGTATCAGTAAAATAGGAGGCAAATTCTTATTACCAAATTCATGGAATTTCATGTTTAAACTCCTTACTGTAGGACTTTCACTAGCTACATCCTTGTTTAATCAGCTCTTAAAAGCAGTACCACACACTCGACATAAAACGAGTGAACACTATGTATGCCAAGTGAACATGTATGTGGGAACATGTCTATAAACCTTATGACAATAGCATAAGGTTATCGTTAAAAGGTATTACCCCGACAAACTGTGATTTACTCATTTTATTAAATCAGCTATTTCTTTCTTCCCATACACCTTTACATTTTTAATTACATCCTGTTTCCTCTTGATTGATTCAAATAATAATTTATCTAGTACATTTGCGAATTCTTCAAACTGAATCTGCCCGATTCTTCTTATTTCTTTAAGTTTCTCAGTATCTCTTACCTTTCTATCTGCCTCACTCTTGGGGTATCCTTGTCCAAATGTCTCCAAGAAAAGAGCTTCTATTGTTCTTTCAAGATTTTCAGTACCTGACCATGTATAATCTTCACCTAATGGTAGTGATATCGCATTTCCATTATTAATTTGAGCAAATAAATAGGCATCATTCGGTGTAGGTGCATATCCGCAAATGACATCAGGCATACTATTACAAGCAAGCATCATTCCTTGTCCGGAAGAACAGCCCGTAACAACGAAATCAACTGTCCTACTTGCCAACAAGATACCTATAAGAATAGAAATTTCTATATACGAGTATTTTTCATTTTCTTCCATCGTACAGCCAAAATTTATAACCTCAGATTTCTTTGGAGCATACTTTAATACAGCATCATAGATTATTTGATTTTTGGTCGCTTGCGAACTTGCTTGAATAACTCCGATTCTCATGCTTTCCTCCTACAACTTCTAATGTGATTATTTCTTTTTCTTTGGTTTAGGTGCAGGTAATTCATCATATATTGAATTGAACAATCCTTTATTTTCTACACTTCATTTATTCACTGGTTGCAACTTTTAACATCAAAACTACCGCCTCCACATGATGCGTTTGTGGGACTCAAAAGGTTTGGGAAACCTTTTGAGGATTAGCTACGTTTCTCTAACAAGCTTACACATTCGACATGGTGCGTTTGAGGAAACAAATCTACCGGCTGTACTTTCTTCAACTCATATCCCAATTCTTGGTAGAGTTTGATATCACGCGCCATGGTTGCCACATTACAGGAGATATAGGCAATGCGGTCTGCTCCTGTTTGGATACTTGCCTTGATAAAGCTCTCGGTCAAGCCCTTACGTGGAGGATCAACCAAGATAACGGTTGGCTGAATCCCTTCTTTAAGCCAATTTTTCATTGCATTTTCAGCAGTGTCACAGACATAGTGGGCATTTGAAATATTGTTCAGCTGAGCATTCTTCTTACTATTCTCAACCGCTTCTGGAATTACTTCAACACCATAGACTTCCTTGACATGTTTGGCAACAGAGAGGCCAATTGTCCCGATACCAGAATAGGCATCAATAACCACATCATCTTCTTTTAATTCAACAAAGTCAATGGCTGTTTGGTAAAGTTTTTCAGCCATTTCAGTATTGACTTGATAAAAGGCAGGTCCAGCAATTTGGAAGTCATTTCCCAGCATCTGATCGGTAATATAGTCTTGACCATAAAGAGTTCGCCACTCCTTACCAAAAATCGCATTGGTATTCTGGTCATTGATATTTTGCATAACAGACACAATCTCTGGGAACTGCTTGATTAGTTGGTCAATTAATTGGTCAACTCGGAAAACTTTGAGACGGGTTGTCACCAAAATAACCATGATTTGTCCTGAGTAGTGGCCACGACGCACCACAAGGTTCCGAATCAAGCCTGATTGTTCCTCTTCATCATAAGGTTTCAAATCATAACGACGGAGCAAGTCGCGTAGGGCTACTACTATCTCGTCAATCACAGGGTCTTGGATAAAGAAATCTTCCAGTGGCATGAGGTCATGCGAATTCTTACGGAAAAATCCAGTTTCCAAGACGCCATTGACACGACGAACAGGCACCTGCGCCTTGTTACGATACTTAACTGGATTTTCCATGCCAAGTGTTTCAGCAACCTCTACATCTGAAATTCCAGCAATCTTGTATAGACTATCCTTGACTTGCTTGGTTTTAAACTTGAGTTGTTCTGGATAAGCAAGATGACCTAGATCCGCAATTCCTGAACGCAGGTAAGCCAGATCTAGATCTTTATTACGGTGTGGTGACTGGATAAGATATTCTTCAACTTTCCCAAAACCAATCTTTTTATTAACCTTGAGAACTCGCATGAGGATTTTTTCACTTGGTAAAGCATTCTCTACAAACAATACCAAACCATCCACCTTGGCCACCCCTGCACCTTCGTGGGTCAAATCAACAATTTCAACTTCTACAATATCATTTTTCTTTAACATTCTCTTCTCTTTCTATTGGCCGACAAAAAAGACGGCAACGTTACGGTTACCATCTATTATACCATGAAATTTGTGATCAGATTCTCTTTATCTATGCTAATTCATTTCTTTAAAAGCTGCTTCTGCATCTGCATTACTGATAGCACCAAATTGAATCTTTCCAATCTTTCCTTGACTATCAATAAGATATTCTGTAGGAATGCTTCGAATTTGATAAGCTTGGAAGGTGGTTGCTTTGGTATCATAAAGAACAGGGATATCCTTATAACCTTGTTCTTGGAACCATTGTGGGAATTGCTCAACAGTTTTTTCGCCTTGAATACCCGGTGCAATGACACTAAGAATTTCAAAATCGCGATCTGGTTTTGCAGCTAATTCCATCAACTCAGGCATACTTTTCTTACATGGACCACACCATGAAGCCCAAAACTTCAAATAAACCTTTTTACCCTTATAATCAGACAACTTAACTTCTTTGCCATCCATAGATTGCAAGATAAAATCTGGAGCCTCTTTCCCAACTGCTATTTGTTGTTTTGGCTGTTGTGCCGCTTGAGCCTTTTTAGTTTCTTCCTCACCACAGGCCATCAATACAACTAATGACAAGAGGCTTAAGCCAGCAAACATTGCTTTTTTCATCTTTTTCTCCTTTATTCAAAAATTCCAGCTAGGACATTTACTTGTCCTAATAGTAACAAAATTCCCATTAAAATAATGAGGAAACCACCAATTTTCTTCAGTAGCATCATATGACGCTTGATTTTACTAAAATAAGGCATTACGACTCCTGAAGCTAGGGCCAAGACCAAGAAAGGAATGGCCATCCCCAGAGTGTAAATAAGAGTATATATGGCTCCTTGCCAAGCCCCATTACCACCAGAAGCCGCAAGCGCTAAAACAGAACTCAAAACTGGACCAATACAAGGCGTCCAACCGAAGCTAAAGGTAATACCGAGTAAAAAGGCCGACCAATAACGATTGGCTTCTGATTTCTTAAAAGTAAAGCTTTTTTGAACCTCTAATTTCTTAAAATGAAAAATTTCCATCTGGTGTAAACCTAAAATAATGATAATCGTCCCCATGATATAACGAAACCAATTGGCATAGAGAATATTACCAAAGTAACCAGCACCAAATCCTAGAATAAAGAAAATAAGAGAAATACCTGCGATAAAGCAAAGCGTCCGAATCAGACCCGACCAAAGAACCTTTCTCCCAAATAAGGAAAAGCTTTTTGCACTTTCCTGATCATCCAATAAAATTCCAGTATAAACTGGTAACAGAGGAAAAATACAGGGGGAAAAGAAGGACAAGACCCCTGCTAAAAAAACGGAGATTGAAAATACTAGCGTTTCCAATAAAGAACCAACTTTCTTAAGAATTTAAACCTATTGTACTATAAATATTAAAATTTGTATCAAGTTTGCTACGGTTAACTGTTTTTGTCATTATATTATATGAAACAAACTCTTTAATAGTACACTATGTTTTACAAAACATTGTTAGAACTTGATTTGAATTTCTCAATCAAGTTGTTCAATTTTTTCATTTCACTATAGATAAAAGAAAAAATTGAAGAAAATTGTCCAAAGAGCCACTTTTTCTTCAATCTGTTTTTAATTATTTTAATAAGTTCCTTCTTCACCTTGACTAGTCAAGATAACAGGTCCATCTTTTGTAATCACAAATTGGTGTTCATACTGACATGACAATCCACCGTCGATGGTCTTATGCGCCCAACCAGTTTTCATATCTGTATCAATTTCCCAATCGCCTGTGTTGATCATTGGTTCAATGGTTAAGACCATTCCTTCACGGAGACGAAGTCCACGACCTGCAATACCATAGTTAGGCACCATTGGTTCCTCATGCATTGTTGGACCAACACCATGACCAACCAAATCACGCACTACCCCGTAACCACGGCTTTCAGCGTATTCTTGAATGGCTGCACCAATATCACCAATACGATTGCCAACAACAGCTTGCTCAATTCCCTTATACATGGCTTCTTTAGTTACATCCATCAAGTTTTTCACTTCTTCGGACGGTGTACCTACAGCATAAGCCCAACAAGAGTCTGCTAGGCCACCAGAATAGCTCTGAGTGTATTTTTTCATTTGTTCAACATTGTTGAAGTTTAATTTTGAGACATTCAGGTCAGATTTAGCAATGGGACCTCCCAAAACCATGTCAACTTTGAGCAAATCACCATCTTTCAAGATATAGCGACGAGGGAAAGCGTGAGCCACTTCATCATTAAGAGAGCAACAGGTAGCATAAGGGTAGTCCATCATGGCACCGTCAACTCCAATCTGAAGTGGAAGAAAATTTTCTTCTTTACAACGACGGCGAACGTATTCTTCGACTTCCCACATATCTACGCCAGGCTTAATCAAATCACGTAATCCGATATGAATACTGGCGAGGAAATCACCGGCTTTATCCATAGCTTCAATTTCACGAGCTGATTTTAATGTTATCATTTTTTCTCCTAGTTTCTAATTAATTTTAACGGTCACATTTGCTTTTGAAACAATCTGATGACCGTGATAAATATCGTAATCAATAATAGCTGACCGTCTAGTATGATGGATAATGCGTGCTTGAATGCGCAGTATATCATCTATCTGAACAGCCTGCAAAAAGTAGATCAGCATCTGCTCTATGATGAGATTGCGACCGCTATTCACAACTAAATCTTGTGTCATGTGAGTCAGAATTTCAGCCAATACACCGTTAGCCAAAACTCCGTTTTTCTCAAGCATAAAGGGCTCAACTGTAATGACGACTTCATCATGGTGATAAGAGAGTTTTTGTCCAATCTGCTCAGAAAAAGTCGGTAGAGCCGAAACTTGGGAACGGCTCATTTTCTCCATGACATCTCGTCGTGTCACAACTCCAAGCAAGGTTTGATTATTCCGAACAACCGGTACCATTTCAAAGTCTTCAGCAATCATCCGTTGACTCACATTGGCAATATTTGTCGATAAACCAACTAAAAATAGACTACGCGACATAACCTTGTCAATTGTGGTACTTGGTGACTTATCACCAGCGTCTCTCATGGTTACAACACCAACAACAACCTGATGTTGATTGATAACAGGGAAACGACTGCTACGATTCTTACGAACTAAGTCCAAATAATCTTTAACAGTGTCTGTCTCTCTCAAAAAACCATATTCATGACTTGGGCGATAAAGTTTCTCAACTGTCAGAATATCCGTCTTGATTTGAACATTTGACAAGGCTTTATTGATCATGGTCGCAACAGTGAAAGTGTCATGTTTGCTTCTTAAAACAGGAATTCCTTTTTGATTGGCCAGTTTAAGCACATCATCATGAACCTGAAATCCACCTGTAACCAGAACTGCATTTTCATTTTCCAGCGCTAATAATTGAATACGAGTCCGGTCACCAACAATCAAGAGTCCCCCATCATGAAGGTAAGATAAAATATTTTGCTCAGTCATGGCACCGATTGAAAACTTACTAAATTCTCTCTCTAAACCTTCTTGCCCAGCTAAAACCTCAGACGAAGTCACTTCTGCAATTTCAGCAAAAGTTAATCTTTCAATCGCAACTTTCTGGGATTTGACGCGGATTGTTCCACTTCTAGGACGGGTCTCCACAATTCCACGGTTTTCAGCTTCCTTGATAGCGCGATAAGCCGTTCCATCACTGACTCCCAGATGGTTGGAAATACTACGAACACTAACCCTTTTACCTACTGGTAATTCCTCCAAATAGCTTAGAATTTCCTGATGCTTACTCATTGAATTCTCCTTTTACATACCGAAATTCAAGATAATCCCGCATTTTTCTTGTGTAGCGATCACTTCCCTTAAACTGACGGAACAAACTAAATCCAGCCTTAAGAGCAACCTTTTGACTTGCTTCATTTTCGAGGTGGGTAATAATGGACAATTGTTTTAAACCAAATTCCTCAAAAGAAAGTTGACAAATTTTTCTAACAACCTCTGTCATAAATCCTTGCGACCAAGCATCTTTTCTCAAAAAATAGCCAAGTTCTGCTTCTTTTTTAATTTCATCTAACTTCTCAAACTTAATTGAACCAATCATTTTTTCAGTTTTCTTGTCACAAATAGCCCATACTCCCAAAGGAGCCTTCATAAAATAATTGGCCAATGCATACTGACTCTCTTCCAGATTTGCCTGAGTCGGGAAAATAAATTGTAAATTTTCAGGATTTGAAGCTATCTCATGGAAGTCTTGACTATCACTAAAAAAGAAAGGACGCAAATACAAGCGATCCATTTCAAAAAAAGAAAACATTGCTAATTTGGTCCAAATATTCATAAACACCTCTACGGTTTAATCCTCAACAAGTCTAATATCCGCCCCTAGATTACGTAATTTTTCGATAATATCAGAATAACCACGTAAGATAAACTCGATATTGGTAATTTCAGTTTGCCCCTCGGCCATCAAACCAGCAATAACTAAAGCTGCACCAGCTCTCAGGTCAGTTGCTTTAACACTTGCCCCACGCAAATCACGTCCACCTGTGTACAAAATATGACCATTTGTTGTCGAAATGTCCGCATCCATCTTTGCTAGTTCAAAAACATGATTTACACGTTTTTCGTAAATCGTATCGACAATTGTACCACGACCATTCGTTCTTAGTAAAAGTGGAGTAATTGGTTGTTGCAAGTCAGTAGCAAAACCAGGATAAGGTGCTGTCTTAATATTGATTGCTTTCAAATTAGACTGTTCCTCGACAAAAATGCTGTCCTCCGATACAGTCATTCTCACTCCCATTTCTTCCAACTTAGCAATAAATCCTTCTAGGTGTTCGTACAATACATTATTAATACGAATTCCCTTACCGACTGCAGCAGCTAAGGAAATATATGTTCCAGCTTCAATGCGGTCTGGAATCACCTGATGACGTGTTCCATGTAATCTGTCAACACCATCAATAATGATGATATTTGTTCCTGCACCACGGATATGGGCTCCCATATTATTCAAGAGGGTAGCTACATCAATAATTTCAGGTTCACGGGCTGCATTTTCAATAATGGTACGACCATTTGCTTTAACTGCAGCAATCATCGTATTAATCGTCGCCCCCACACTAACTGTATCCATGTAAATACTTGCACCATGAAGACCAATCTCTTTAGAAGACAACTTCATGGTATCCCCTTCGTAGCTAACCTTAGCTCCCATGGCTTCAAATGCCTTAAGGTGTAGGTCAATCGGACGAGGACCAAGATCACATCCTCCTGGTAAACCAACTGTCGCTTCACCAAATCGGCCTAAGAGGCTCCCATAAAAATAGTAAGATGCACGAAGACTGTTAATTTTACCATACGGCATTGGAATGTTTTGAACACCTTTTGGATCAATCTCCAAGACATCGTCATAACGCTTAACAGTAGCTCCCATCAATTCCATAATTTCGACAAGACTGGCTACATCCGAAATATCTGGAACACAATCCAAAGTCACCACATCATCAGCCAATATAATAGCTGGAATTAAGGCCACAACGCTATTTTTAGCACCACTAATAGTAATTTCCCCTTGTAGTGGTAATCCACCATTGATAACAATTTTTCTCATTCTAAGTTTTTAATACTCTTTCAAGATTTCTAATAAGATCCTTAAAATAAAGTATATCATAAATTTATCCTTTTTTCCATTCTTTTCAATTTTATTGGGGATAGTAAGCAATAAATAGAATTAAGTTGAAAGGTTGAGTCCATATTTTATGAAACATCTTTTGATACTAAAAAATCCTAAATTAAGAATTGCAAAATACCTCAAAAATTAGATTTTCTATGTCTAACTTTTGAGGTATCGTTCAACTATAGAAATAATAGTCTTTTGGGGTGTTAATACTATGCGGAAATCAAAAACAACTCATGTCTGTGTCACCTTACAGATAATCTACTACTGACCTTCTCATCTCTATATTCAATTGCAAATAGTCGCATTTACTTGACTCAGAACAAACTTCCGAGTTTTTTTATTAAGCATTGGAAGTGAGTTCTTTTTGATTCTCGTTCAGCAGGTTTTAAGACTTGTCCTATCCAGATAATATCTTTTCTGCAACCCACAATGACTAACAAATAGCTTTTCTTTACTCTACTACCGCTTCAGCGATTTCTTCACGGCTAATGCCAGCAAAGTAGCGTGTAATATCAATGGTTTCTAGGGCTTTAATAACATCTTCGCGTTCGTATTTGACGCCACGAAGGACATCTTCTACAGCTGCAACGTCCTCGATACCAAAGAAGTCACCATAAATCTTGATGTCTTGGATTTTTGATTCGACGACATTAGCAAAGACTTCAACCTTACCACTGGTAAATTTTGTACCACGACGGACATTAAATTCTGGTGATTTACCGTAGTTCCAGTCCCAAGTACCGAACTTGGTATTCTTGATACGATTGATTTCAGCCAATTCTTGCTCAGAAAAAACGTATTCAGTCATCTCTGGGTACTCTTTTTTCATGTATTCCAAGAGCAAATCACGGAATTCTTCAACTGTGATTTTTTCTGGTAGTTCATTGACAATATTGGTGACACGAGCACGAACCGATTTAACACCTTTTGATTCAAATTTATCCTTTGAAACCTTGAGGGCGTTAGCAAGGACTGACAAATCAACGTCAAAAAGCAAGCAACCGTGGTGCATGATACGGCCATTGATATAAGCTTGGGCATTGCCACAGAATTTCTTACCGTCAATTTCTAAGTCATTACGACCTGTGAACTCAGCTTTAACACCGAGTTGAGCCAAGGTATTAATAACTGGAGTAGAAAAGCTCTTGAAGTCAAAGGCCTTGTTTTCATCTTCTTTTGAAATGATGGTGTAGTTGAGGTTGTTTAAATCGTGATAAACAGCTCCACCACCACTGATACGGCGGACTACCTCAATCCCATTTTCTCGAACATAATCACGGTTGATTTCTTCGATAGTATTCTGGTGACGGCCAACAATGATAGATGGTTTGTTGATCCAAAGTAGGAAGATTTGATCCTCATCCAAAAGGTGTTTAAAGGCGTATTCTTCCAAGGCAATATTAAAAGCAGTGTCGTTTGAATGATTGATAATATATTTCATGATATCCCTTTATATGATATAGACTGGAAAAAATTCCAGTCCAATCTATCTATCTTTATTTTTTCTTAGGTGAATGGATGGCCATTCCAAGAACATCCGCAAACGCTTCGTACATTACTTCAGAGTAGGTTGGGTGTCCGTGGATTGTCTTAAGCATTTCTTCTACAGTGATTTCCATTTCGATGATGCTTGATGCTTCGTTGATCAATTCTGCAGCTGCAGGACCGATGATATGAACACCAAGGATTTCCCCGTATTTCTTATCAGCGATGACTTTTACGAAACCTTGAGCTGCATCTGATGCAATGGCACGACCGTTAGCAGCAAAGTTAAATTTACCGATGGCTACATCGTATTTCTCACGTGCTTGTTCTTCAGTCAGACCTACTGCTGCTACTTCTGGAAGTGTATAGATAGCTGCAGGAGTCAAGTTCAATTTGGCAACAGCGTGATTTCCTTTAAGTGCATTTTCAGCTGCTACTTCACCCATACGGAAGGCAGCGTGAGCCAACATCTTAGTACCGTTAATATCACCTGGCGCATAGATACCTGGAACAGAAGTTTCCATGTATTCGTTGACTTTGATACGTCCACGATCCAATTCAAACTCAACATCACCAATTCCTTCAAGGTCTGGCACACGACCGATTGAAAGAAGGGCTTTGCTTGCAATGATATCATCTTTTCCTTCAACCTTGATACGAAGTTGACCATTTTCCTCGATGATTTCTTGGAGTTTAGTGTCAGTTAAGATTGTCATACCTTTACGCTCAAGAATCAAGCGAAGGTTCTTAGAAACTTCTGCATCCATAGCTGGCACGATACGGTCCATCATTTCGATAACAGTCACTTTTGAACCAAATGTCATGAAGGCCTGTCCTAGTTCGATACCGACAACGCCACCACCGATGATTACGAGACTTTCTGGAACTTCGTTCATTTCAAGAATGTCGTCACTGGTCATCACAAGTGAAGATTCCATACCAGGGACGTTGATCTTGCTGACTTTTGAACCACCAGCAAGGATGATTTTCTTGGTTTCAAGCAATTCAGAACCATTTACCAAGACATTCTTGTCTTTAGTAATAGTACCGATACCCTTATGAACAGTAACTCCGTAGCTACGAAGAAGTCCTGCAACACCACCTACCAAGGTATTGACAACCTTAGATTTAGTTTCTAAAAGTTTGTCCATATCAACAGTGAAGTTAGGATTTTCAATCACGATACCACGGTTTGCTGCATGACCGATATTTTCAATGATTTCTGCGTTGTGAAGGTAGGTCTTGGTTGGGATACATCCACGGTTCAAGCAGGTTCCACCGAGTTCAGATTTCTCAACAAGGGCAACCTTACCGCCAAGCTGGGCAGCTTTAATGGCTGCAACATAACCAGCAGGACCTCCACCAATGACAACGATATCAAAGGCATCATCGCTCTTACCATCGTCGTTTGAGGCACTAACTGCAGGCGCTGGGCTAGCTTCTGGCGCAGCCGCTCCAGCTGTTGGGATGTTTTCCCCTTCTTGGCCAAGGTAACCGATGACTTCCGTTACAGGGACAGTTTCCCCATCTCCTTTAAGGATGGCAATCAAGTACCCATCTTCTTCAGCTTCCAATTCCATGCTGACTTTGTCAGTCATGATTTCCAAAAGGATTTCTCCTTCTTTTACAAATTCTCCGACTTTTTTATTCCATTGGACGATTTGTCCTTCTGTCATATCCACGCCGGCTTTTGGCATAATTACTTCTAAGGCCATGTCTTCCTTCCTTTATCTATATCTTTAAAATGAATCCTCTTGTTCTTAAATCAACATTGAGATAGGATTTTCAATTAATTCTTTCAAGTCCTTCATAAACTTGGCTCCTGCCATACCATCTACAACACGGTGGTCAATGGTTAATCCTAGGCTCATGATTGGACGAATGACAATCTCACCATTGACGACAACTGGCTTCTCGATCGTTGAACTGACGCCAAGGATAGCTGAGTTTGGTTGGTTAATAATAGGACCAAAGGACTGAACACCAAACATTCCCAAATTACTGATTGTGAAGGTTGAATTTTGCAGTTCGCTTGGAGCCAATTTACCGTCCAAGGTACGGCCAATGACATCTTTGAATGCAACAACCAACTCTGATAAACTTAGCTTTTCAGCATTGTAAACAACAGGTGTCATCAATCCATTATCCATCCCAACTGCCATGGCAAGGTTGACATAGTTGTGCGTGATAATAGTCTTGCCGTCTTCTGTCAATGAAGCGTTGATGTAAGGGTGTTTCATAAGAGTCTTAACAACTGCAAGTGAAAGAAGGTCTGTTACAGTGGTCTTCTTCCCAGTTGCTTCCATGATTGGCTCAAGAACCTTCTTACGAAGAGCCAGCATTTCAGTCATATCAACTTCATAGTTGAGTGTGAAAGTTGGCGCAGTTAGGTAAGACTCGACCATACGTTGGGCAATCACCTTACGCATTGGTGTCATTGGGATACGCTCAATTTCACCATAAGGAGTGACAGTATCTGGAACTTCTTCCACTCTTTCAATCTGAGCAGGAGACTTAATAGTGTCGTTTTCGATATTTTCAGGAAGCAAGGCTAAAACGTCCTTCTTCATGATCTTACCACGATGACCTGTTCCTTGGATTTCCTGCCAAGCAATGTTATGTTCGAGGGCAATTCGTTTTGCAAGTGGCGAAATGCGAACCACGTTTGTGTCTTTATAAGTTTCCACGTCTTCTTTGTGGACACGACCGTTTGCACCTGAGCCAGAAACGTCGTAGAGGTTGATACCTAAATCATCCGCTAACTTTCTAGCCGCAGGAGTCGCTCTTAGCTTGTCATCAGCCATGACCTCTCCAATTTCTATTTATGATATTAAGCGCGCAGAGAGCTCTGCACCTAAAAGATACAAAGTTTCTCGTCTGCTTTGTTTTATTTACATAATTTATCTTATGTAATTCTATTCTTTGTTATAAGTTTTTCGGATTGCATCCTTAATGCTTTTAACTGTTGGTATCATTGCATTTTCTAGGTTTTGTGCGTAAGGCATTGGAACATCTTCTCCTGCACAACGGCGAATTGGTGCATCTAGATAATCAAATGCTTCTGATTCTGAAATAATTGCTGAAATCTCTCCGATATAGCCACTTGTTTTGTGGGCGTCATTGACCAGAACGACCTTACCAGTCTTCTTAACTGAGTTAATGATGATATCCTTATCAAGCGGAACGAGGGTACGTGGGTCCACAATTTCAACTGAAATTCCTTCTTCAGCTAATTCCTCAGCTGCTTGAACCACACGGCGAAGCATTTTTCCATAAGTAACAACCGTTACATCTGTACCTTCGCGTTTGATTTCACCAACTCCAAGTGGGATTGTGTAGTCTGGATCAACTGGCACTTCCCCTTTTTGGTTAAATTCCGACTTGTACTCAAGAATGATAACAGGGTTATTATCGCGGATAGAAGACTTGAGAAGCCCTTTCATATCCGCAGGTGTACCTGGAGCTACAACCTTAAGTCCAGGAATGTGAGTAAACCAAGACTCTAGAGATTGCGAGTGCTGGGCTGCAGAACCTACACCGTTACCAGCTGCGCATCGAACTGTCATTGGAACCTGACCTTTCCCACCAAACATATAACGTGTTTTAGCGGCTTGGTTGACGATATTATCCATGGCAATAACCGAGAAATCCATGAAGGTCATATCGACGATTGGACGAAGTCCTGTCATGGCTGCTCCTGCTGCTGCTCCCGAGATGGCGGCTTCAGAAATCGGACAGTCACGAACACGTTCTGGACCAAATTCTTCAAGCATTCCAACAGAAGTACCGAAGTCTCCTCCAAAGATACCGACGTCTTCTCCCATCAAGAACACATTTTCATCGCGACGCATTTCCTCAGACATAGCAAGGATAATGGTGTCACGGAACGACATTGTTTTTGTTTCCATTTTATCTCTTTCTCCTTAGTCTGCGTAAATATCTTCAAATGCTGATTCGAGCGGTGGGAATGGACTTTCTTCCGCAAATTTAACAGAAGCTTCTACTGCTTCCTTTACTTGCCCTTGGATTTCTTCCAATTCTTGGGCGCTTGCAATAGTATTTTCAATGAGGTATTTGCGAAGATTTTCGATTGGGTCTTTTTGTTTCCACAATTCCACTTCTTCACGTGTACGATATTTACCAGGGTCAGATGATGAGTGACCAAGCCAGCGATAAGTTACACTTTCAATCAAGACTGGGCCATTGCCAACACGAACATGGTCTACAGCTTTCTTAAACCCTTCATAGACGTCGATGACATTGTTACCGTCTTCGATGAACATTCCAGGAATTCCATATGCAGCACTACGTTGATGGATATGCTCCACATTGGTCATTTTCTTGATATCCGCAGAGATACCATAACCGTTGTTAATGCAGTAGAAAATGACTGGTAGCTTCCAAATAGAAGCCATATTCACTGCTTCGTGGAAGACACCTTCGTTTGTCGCACCATCTCCAAAGAAGCAGACGACAATTTTTCCTGTATTTTGCATCTGCTGACTAAGGGCTGCACCAACAGCGATTCCCATACCACCACCTACGATACCATTGGCACCTAGGTTACCAGCATCCAGGTCAGCGATATGCATAGAACCACCTTTTCCTTTACAGGTTCCAGTGTATTTCCCAAGGATTTCAGCCATCATTCCGTTGAGGTCAATCCCTTTAGCAATAGCTTGCCCGTGACCACGGTGGTTTGAGGTGATCAGATCATCTGGATTGAGAGCCAACATAGCCCCCACGTTAGCGGCTTCTTCACCAACAGAAAAGTGCGTCATTCCTGGCACTTTCCCTTTCTTTACTAATTGTGCAATTTTTAAGTCCATACGACGGATTTCTTCCATCTTACGGAACATTTCTAGCAAAAGATTTTTATCTAATGTTGACATCTTCTTGCCTTTCTAACTTTCTTCTTACCTTACTATAGTTAATTGAAACAAGAACAAGACAAAAGAGCCTCAAAAAAAGTATTGCAACTTGGTAATACCTTTTTGAGGTG
>CAJNDL010000022.1 GCA_905221505.1 bacterium | reverse complement strand
CCGAGAAGCTTAGGAATCTCTTCTCCATAGGTAAAGGCAAAGAGCTCATAGGCTGACTTTCCATTCAAAGCAGCACGTTTGACACTGTTGACATGAGAGCAGACGAGATTGATGTCCTCTTGAGTTAAGTTGTCAAAGGAAGTTCCCTTAGGTAGAATGTCTCGAATCAGTGTGTGATTTTTCTCAATTCTCCCTTTCTGGTCAGAGCGATTAGGATCACAAAAGAAGAGTTTACTCTCTCCTCGTACATCCATTTCGATGTCATCAACTCTGGCAAACTCTCCACCATTATCGGTAAGAATGACAGGAAAGAGTTGGAAGAAATCTTTATCCGCTTCATGAAGAGTGTTCTTGATGGCATAGAGGTGTTTGGTAACCTCAAGGGCAGTTTTATTACCCAGCAGTCTAGCAAAGATAAAGTTACAGAAAGATAAATTGAAGGTGAGCAGGACTTTACCTCCCATCCTGCCCAGAACTGTGTCCATTTCCAGCCAAGAGTCTAGTTGATTAAGGACTAAATAGTTTTGGAAATCCTCATAGGAACGTCCTTTTTTAGCTTCTTTAGGGATGGAAGGTAGCTTACTTTTCCGTCTTTCTTTGAATTTAACGGCTCTGGCTAGGTCAATAGGAGCGATAGATAGGTATCCTTTGCGGATGTGTCAATAGACGGTTGAGGAGCTGACATCAAGATTGTGAGTTTTCAGAATATGATAGATGTGTTGTCCCTTTTTAACACCATCAGAAATGACTTTGTCCATGTCCCAGAAGGTCTTGGAATTAAGGGGAGTCCCTTCACGAGCTTCAACAAGAGTTTGTTCGTATTGTTTTTGAGCTTGCTTAGCGAGATAGAAGATCTTCTTATAGCCACAGTTTTGTCTTCTTTTAGGGCATCCATTACAGACAAAGGGAGCCTTATCGAGTAAAGTGCAAGGAAGGTTATCGCATGTAGACTCTCGGACTTGTCTGTTTCGTTTGACTTCTTTGGAAACAGTAGTTGGGTCTTTTAGTATAAATTGCCCAATAGATTTGAAGGTTTCACCGCGCTCTAAGCCTAATTGGATATCATTACGGTCTGAAAGGGTAAGATGTTTATGTTTTGTCATGGTAGACCTCATTTCTAACTCAAACGTCTCACGCTTAATTCCACCATAAAAATCCGTTTTAGACTAATTTCCACTTCGGTTAGGCAAGTGGAAGTTACTTTGAGAAGTTAGCCATATTGATGATATCCATAAATTGGATATTAGGGTCTTTAATGTCTAGTAATTTTGTGATAAAATGTAATTGTTCCATATGAATCTTTCTAATGAGTTGTTTGATCGCTTTTCATTATAGGTCATATGGGACTTTTTTTCTACAACAAAATAGGCTCCATAATATCTATAGGGGGTTACCCACTACAAATATTATAGAGCCATTTTGGATAGAATAATGTCCTTTTATTTGTTAATAAATAGATGAAATTTCCGGTCAAAAAAATGAAGAAACAAGTTTTTAAGTAATAATTTTATTCTATCTATAAAGATCTTGACAAAAGAGATAAAAAAATATAAACTATTAACTAGTTAATTAACTGGTTTATAATTTTGGGTGAATTAAATAGGCTTAAGAAATGAGGAAAGAATGAAAATCAATAAAAAATATGTAGCAGGTTCAGTGGCAGTCCTTGCCCTAAGTGTTTGTTCCTATGAGCTTGGACGATATCAAGCTGGTCAAGTTAAGAAAGATTCTAATCGAGTTGCTTATATAGACGGTGACCAGGCTGGTCAAAAGGCAGAGAATTTGACACCAGATGAAGTCAGTAAGAGAGAGGGAATCAACGCCGAACAAATCGTCATCAAGATTACGGATCAAGGTTATGTGACTTCTCATGGAGACCATTATCATTACTATAATGGTAAGGTTCCTTATGACGCTATCATCAGTGAAGAACTCCTCATGAAAGATCCGAATTATCAGTTGAAGGATTCAGACATTGTCAATGAAATAAAGGGTGGCTATGTGATTAAGGTAGACGGAAAATACTATGTTTACCTCAAGGATGCCGCCCATGCGGACAATATTCGGACAAAAGAAGAGATTAAACGTCAGAAGCAGGAACATAGTCATAATCATAATGCAAGCACAGATAATGCTGTTGCTGCTGCCAGAGCCCAAGGACGTTATACAACGGATGATGGGTATATCTTCAATGCATCTGATATCATTGAGGACACGGGGGATGCTTATATCGTTCCTCATGGCAATCACTTCCACTATATTCCTAAGAGTGACTTATCTGCCAGTGAATTAGCTGCAGCCCAAACCTTCCTATCTGGAAAAGGTGGCCAATTAAGTACCGTTGAATATCGTTCAAGCAGAGCTGAAACAAGATCTAGTGTCAGAACGAGTCAATCTGAGGCTCCTCAAGATTCTGCCAAAGCTCCTGAAAGTCAAAATGAGGATTTAGCTAGTCTCCTTCAAGAATTGTACGCTTTGCCACTTAGCCAACGTCATGTGGAGTCTGATGGATTAGTATTTGACCCAGCACAGATTACAAAACGTACAGCAAATGGTGTGGCAGTGCCTCACGGAGATCATTTCCATTTCATTCCTTATTCACAAATGTCTGCTTTGGAAGAAAAATTGGCTCGAAATCTACCAATTGGAGGTCAGCCAGTTCAAAGTCATTCTGATAATCCGAAACCAAGCAGTCCTGAGAAACCAAGTTCAACCATTAAACCAAACTTTAATCTTAATACGCAGACACCAAATCGAGGAACTGGAGGTGCCTATACAACGGATGATGGGTATGTCTTTAGTCCAACAGATGTGATTGAAGATACAGGTGACGCTTTTATTGTCCCTCATGGCAATCATTTCCACTACATACCAAAAGGCGCATTGTCAGCAGGGGAATTGGCTGCAGCCCAAGCTTATTGGAATGGTAAACAGGGTTCTCATTCTTCTACAAGTTCAAGTAAACCAAGTAGTGATAATGCGAGTCCGGCACAACCAAGTTTGACAGAGACTCCTAATCTGACCGTCACACCAACTTACCATCAAAATCAAGGGGAAGATATCCCAACACTTTTAAGTGAATTGTATGCCAAACCTTTGTCAGAACGCCATGTGGAATCTGATGGCTTAGTCTTTGATCCAGCACAAATCATTAAACGTACAGCTAATGGTGTAGCAGTGCCCCACGGAGACCATTATCACTTTATCCCTTATTCACAAATGTCTGATTTAGAGCAGAAGATTGCTAGAATTATTCCGTTAAAAGGGCAAAATGGCAGTGTCTTGCCAAGTGTTACTCCTCTGAAGCCAGCTCCAGCTCTAACTACAAAACCTCTAGCATCAGTGGAAAATAAACCGACTGAACTTGATGTCAACCAGATTGTTAGAAAAGTTGGCGACGGTTATATTTTCGAGGATAAGGGAGTCAGTCGTTATGTTCTAGCTAAAGACTTGGCTAAGGATAAGATTGATGCCATTGAAAATCTCTTGTCTAAGAAAACTCAAGAAACACATGCCCTAGTTGCGAAGAAAGAAAATGTCGCTCCTCGTGATCAAGAATTTTATGATAAAGCGTATAATTTATTGGCCGAGGCACATAAAGCCTTGTCTGAAAATAAGGGTCGTACTTCTGACTTCCAAGCTTTAGATAAATTAGCAGAACGCTTGAATGATGAATCTTCTAATAAAGGAAAATTAGTAGATGATTTATTGGCATTCCTAGCACCAATTACCCATCCTGAGCGTCTTGGTAAACCAAATTCTCAAATTGAATATACCGAAAACGAAGTCCGTATTGCTCAATTAGCTGATAAGTATACAACCTCAGACGGCTACATTTTTGATGAACATGATATTATCAGTGATGAGGGGGATGCCTATGTAACGCCTCATATGGGCCATAGTCACTGGATTGGAAAAGATAGCCTTTCTGATAAGGAAAAAGCAGCTGCTCAATCTTATACTAAAGAAAAAGGGATTCTACCTCCATCTCCAGATGCAGACGCTCAAGCAAATCCAACTGGAGATAGTGCAGCGGCCATTTACAATCGTGTAAAAGGGGAGAAACGAATTCCACTTGTTCGACTTCCATACATGGTTGAGCATACAGTTGAGATAAAAAATGGTAATTTAATTATTCCTCATAAGGATCATTACCATAACATTAAATTTGCTTGGTTTGATGATCACTCATACAAGGCTCCAAATGGTTATACTTTGGAAGATTTATTTGCGACGATTAAGTACTACGTAGAACATCCTGACGAACGTCCACATTCTAATGATGGATGGGGCAATGCCAGCGAGCATGTCTTAGGTAAGAAAGACCACAGTGAAGATCCAAATAAGAACTTCAAAGCGGATGAAGAGCCAGTAGAGGAAACACCTGCTGAGCCAGAAGTCCCTCAAGTAGAGACTGAAAAAGTAGAAGCCAAACTCAAAGAAGCAGAAGCTTTACTTGCCAAAGTAACGGATGCTAGTTTGAAAGCCAATGCGACTGAAACCCTAGATGGTTTACGAAATAATTTGAGCCTGCAAACCATGGATAATAATGGTATCATGGCAGAAGCAGAAAAATTACTGGCTTTGTTAAAAGGTAGTAATCAGTAACGACGAAACCAGCAGTATAAACTTTGTCCTATAAATCAAGAATGTGTAAGAGTCAGTAGCAATACTGGCTTTTATTTGTCGGCTCCGTAAGGTTCAAGCCAAATAAACTACCCTATTTTTTGGGAGCTTTAGCTTCATTTAGGAGAAATCAATCTATATCAAAGGTTAGCAACTTAATCATAGGTCTTCCTTTGTTAGAGAAGATAATGGTAAAAGGGGAGTGGCTAACTGATTTTACAGTTTAGGATGTTTGGAGAACATTTGTTAGAAAAGGTTACACGTTATTCAATTAAGTAAATAATTATATTTGGCAAGCTGGTCAAAAAAAACAGAGGATTTAAGATGAATAACACATTTTTCATCTTAAATCCTCTGTTTTCCTTAATTTTTTACAAATCAACTTGATTAGATGTGGGGTATGATTTATCTTCTAAATTTTCGTTTGATAATAGAGCGTTGGACTTTTAAAACAAGTAAGCTAAATCCGATTGCTGCGACAAATGCAAGAGCAGTTGATAATTTTAATGCTAAAAAGATAAAACTAAAGATAGCAATACAGATACAAAAAACAGCAATATTAACAAAAAATAGGATTTCCTTGAGGTTGGCATCAGATTGTGCTTCAGGTGTATAATCTTGATAACGAGGAATCTGATGATTTAATTCTTCTTGATAGTCTACCTCATAGGATTGTAATTTTCTTACAGGCATTATTCTCTCCTTAACTGTACATACCTATTTTATCATTTTTTAATCGGATAATTATTACAGTAAGGTTACAAAAAGAATAAAGTCCCTTTTCATTTTCAAACTATTGTTCAGGACACAATAGTTTGAAAATAATAGTACGCATAATATTAAGGTTGTTAAACACCTATTGAAAATAGATTAGTAGAAATTGAAACAGTACATTAATACTCTTCAAAACAAGTTAGCGTCATCTTGTATTAGGTATATGTTACTAATTGAGTCAGTTTTATCTACAATCAAAAACTGTTCTTTGATTTTTATTGAGTATATAGACTGCAAATTGCACTTAAAAATGGTATAATGATAAAGTTATATAGTCCCGATAAGATGGTAGGTATTTATCACTAAGAGTTTTCCTATCAGTACTTTGTAACTCGCAAAGAATGACGGCTCCAAAGTAGTCGCTCGTCATTCTACGGTTGCCGCTATAACGCGGTCACCCTATGCGCCTTACTAGCTTCAGAAATAAAAAAGTATCGTTTTTATTTCTTTCGCGTCGTAACTCTTAGAAAATGAAAATACCTACCAGTACTTTGTAACTCTATAACACTATTTTTAAGGGGGGACATTTTTATGTCAGAACGTAAATTATTCACGTCTGAATCTGTATCTGAGGGGCATCCAGATAAGATTGCAGACCAAATTTCAGATGCGATTTTGGATGCTATTTTAGCCAAGGATCCAGAGGCGCACGTTGCTGCTGAGACAGCTGTCTATACTGGTTCAGTCCACGTTTTTGGTGAAATTTCTACAAATGCTTATGTGGATATTAACCGTGTAGTTCGTGATACCATTGCAGAGATTGGTTACACCAATACAGAGTATGGTTTTTCTGCTGAGACGGTGGGAGTCCATCCGTCACTTGTTGAGCAGTCACCAGATATCGCCCAAGGGGTTAACGAAGCCTTGGAGATTCGTGGAAATGCAGATCAAGATCCACTTGACTTGATTGGTGCTGGCGACCAAGGTCTCATGTTTGGATTTGCAGTGGATGAAACAGAAGAGCTCATGCCATTGCCAATTTCACTCAGTCATAAATTGGTTCGTCGTCTGGCAGAACTTCGTAAATCTGGTGAAATCAGCTATCTTCGCCCAGATGCTAAATCACAAGTTACGGTTGAGTATGATGAAAATGACCGTCCAGTACGTGTGGACACGGTCGTTATTTCAACTCAGCACGATCCAGAAGTCAGCAACGAACAAATTCACAATGATGTCATCAACAAGGTTATCAAGGAAGTGATTCCAGCTTCTTATTTGGATGAGCAAACAAAATTCTTCATCAATCCTACTGGTCGTTTTGTAATCGGTGGACCTCAAGGAGACTCAGGTTTGACTGGTCGTAAGATTATCGTGGATACCTATGGTGGCTACTCTCGTCATGGTGGCGGTGCCTTCTCTGGTAAAGATGCGACTAAGGTGGATCGTTCTGCGTCATATGCGGCTCGCTATATTGCAAAGAATATTGTTGCAGCCGGTCTTGCTAAGAAGGCAGAAGTTCAATTGGCTTACGCTATCGGTGTTGCCCAACCTGTTTCTGTTCGTATCGATACTTTCGGTACAGGAACAGTAGCTGAAAGCAAGCTTGAAAAAGCAGCACGTCAAATCTTTGACCTTCGTCCTGCAGGAATTATCCAAATGTTGGATCTTAAGCGCCCAATTTACCGTCAAACAGCAGCTTATGGACACATGGGACGTACAGATATTGACCTTCCATGGGAACGTTTGGACAAGGTAGACGCTTTGAAAGAAGCAGTCAAATAAAATCTTGAGAGGGGAACTTCCCCTCTTTTTTACTGATAAAACATTTCACATACAAATAATTGAACTTTCTTAAAAATAAGACTATAATTAAGTTAAAAATAGTAAACGATAAAAGCTAGAAAGGAGTTTACTGTATTTAATCTATACAGTAAGATTAAAATCATGAAAAAGAAAACAATAGCAATTATACAATGTATTTTGTATCTCATAGCTCCTTATATAGCTCTTCAGTTATGTAGAATGAACAGAAGTTTCGTTACTGATAATCTCTTTTTTATTTTCCTTATTCTGCTGACTATTTCATTCTGGTTTAGTATTTGGAAACTCGAAAAAGCACTAGATAATAATTCACAATAATAACTCCAAAGATTTAGATCCGAAAACTGGAAATTTTTGTACTTTTACCTAGACAGTGGATAAACCCTTGATACGACTGAGTTTAAGGGGTAATGTACACTCTTTGAAAAATGTACTTTATTTTAAGATTGGATAATGTACAAATTTCACTTTAATAATGTACATTTTAGACAATTTTGAACGAAAAAAAATTTTTAGTTATATCTTCGGTCTAAGTCTTTTTATCACTTTAAAAAACTCCTATAACATCTTTCCGAAAAACTATAATTTTCTTGAAAAATATATTAGTCTATGCTATACTAATTGTAGACTTAATTATGGAGAAAATACATGAAACGTGAGATTTTACTGGAGCGAATCGACAAACTAAAACAAATCATGCCCTGGTATGTTCTGGAATACTACCAATCTAAGCTTGCTGTTCCCTACAGTTTTACAACCTTGTACGAATACCTCAAGGAATACGATCGATTTTTCAGCTGGATTTTGGAGTCTGGTATTTCAAACGCCGATAAAATGTCTGATATTTCTTTATCTGTCTTGGAAAATATGTCTAAGAAAGACATGGAAGCCTTCATCCTTTATCTACGTGAACGTCCTTTGCTGAATGCCAATACAACTAAACAAGGAGTTTCCCAAACGACAATCAACCGCACCTTGTCAGCCCTTTCCAGTCTTTATAAATATCTAACTGAGGAAGTTGAAAATGACCAGGGAGAACCTTATTTCTATCGAAATGTAATGAAAAAAGTTTCAACCAAGAAAAAGAAAGAAACACTTGCTGCCAGAGCTGAAAACATCAAACAAAAGCTCTTTCTAGGTGATGAAACAGAAGGGTTTCTGACTTATATCGACAAAGAGTACCCACAACAGCTCTCAAATCGTGCTCTATCATCATTCAATAAAAATAAGGAACGTGATTTGGCCATTATTGCCCTTCTCTTGGCGTCCGGTGTCCGCTTATCTGAAGCTGTTAATCTGAATCTAAGAGATCTCAATCTTAAGATGATGGTTATTGATGTCACTCGAAAAGGTGGCAAACGTGACTCGGTCAATGTCGCTGCCTTTGCAAAACCTTATTTAGAGAATTATCTAGCCATTCGAAATCAACGCTATAAGACGGAAAAGACGGATACAGCCCTCTTTTTAACACTCTATAGAGGTGTTCCCAACCGTATCGATGCTTCCAGCGTGGAAAAGATGGTTGCTAAGTACTCGGAGGACTTCAAAGTCCGTGTAACTCCCCACAAGCTCCGCCATACCTTAGCAACTAGGCTTTATGATGCGACCAAATCGCAAGTTTTGGTTAGCCATCAGCTAGGACATGCCAGTACACAAGTCACTGACCTCTATACCCATATTGTCAACGATGAACAAAAGAATGCTCTGGATAGTTTATAAACTACATAAAATAAATTATGTAACAAAATAGAAAGGGATTCAATAAACTATTAATTATATTTGATCCTATCAAATATAATTTCTGACATAGTAAAAAGCTTTACAAAATATGAAATAAAATTTATGTGGCCACTAGCTTGCCCTTCTTTGTAATATCCTGGATATGCAAATCACTTATAATTGGTATTCATCTCAAAATAAGAGAATTCTACAAAAATAAATTAAATTGAGCACCTATAAAAACATGCTACCTGCGATGGCCAATATTTTATCAGAAAATAAAATTCCTCTAAAAACAATCATGGATAGGGTTGGTCATTCTGATTCCGAAGTCACTACTTCTATCTACACCCATGTCACAAAGAACATGAAAGACGAAGCGATCAATGTACTGGACAAAGTGATGAAAAAGATTTTTTAAAAAGTTATGCCCCTTTTATGCCCCCTGAACGCAAAAATAGCCCTTCGGATAAAATCCGAGGGGCTAGAAACATTGTTAAATCAACGATTATTTTTTCAAGTTGTAGAATGATTTCAATCCACGGTATTCTGCTACTTCACCAAGTTGGTCTTCGATGCGAAGCAATTGGTTATATTTAGCAATACGGTCTGTACGTGAAAGTGAACCAGTCTTGATTTGTCCTGCGTTAGTTGCAACTGCGATGTCAGCGATTGTTGAATCTTCAGTTTCACCTGAACGGTGTGATACAACAGCAGTGTAACCAGCTTCTTTAGCCATTTCGATAGCGTCAAATGTTTCAGTAAGAGTACCGATTTGGTTAACTTTGATAAGGATTGAGTTAGCAGCACCTTCTGCAATACCTTTTTCAAGGTAAGAAGTGTTTGTTACGAAGAAGTCGTCACCAACCAATTGAACTTTACCACCAAGACGTTCAGTAAGAGCTTTCCAACCGTCCCAGTCGTTTTCATCCATACCATCTTCAATAGTGATGATTGGGTATTTGTTTACCAATTCTTCAAGGTAGTCGATTTGTTCTGCAGCAGTACGTACAGCAGCGCCTTCACCTTCGAATTTAGTGTAGTCGTAAACTTTACGTTCTTTATCGTAGAATTCTGATGAAGCACAGTCAAATCCGATAAATACGTCTTTACCTGGAACATATCCAGCAGCTTCGATAGCAGCAAGGATAGTTTCAACTCCGTCTTCAGTTCCTTCAAAACGAGGAGCGAATCCACCTTCGTCACCTACGGCTGTTTCCAAACCACGAGATTTAAGGATTTTCTTAAGAGCGTGGAAGATTTCTGCACCCCAACGAAGAGCTTCTTTGAATGATGGCGCACCAGCAGGTACGATCATGAATTCTTGGAAAGCGATTGGAGCGTCAGAGTGAGAACCACCGTTGATGATGTTCATCATTGGAGTTGGAAGAACTTTAGTGTTGAATCCACCAAGGTAGCTGTAAAGTGGGATTTCAAGGTAGTCAGCAGCAGCACGAGCTACAGCGATAGACACACCAAGGATTGCGTTAGCACCCAATTTACCTTTGTTAGGAGTACCGTCAAGTGCGATCATAGCACGGTCGATAGCTTGTTGGTCACGTACATCGTAGCCGATGATAGCTTCAGCAATGATGTTGTTTACGTTGTCAACAGCTTTTTGTGTACCAAGACCACCGTAACGAGATTTGTCACCGTCGCGAAGTTCAACTGCTTCGTGTTCACCAGTAGAAGCTCCTGATGGAACCATACCACGTCCGAAAGCACCTGATTCAGTGTAAACTTCTACTTCAAGTGTTGGGTTACCGCGTGAGTCTAGGACTTCGCGAGCGTAAACATCAGTAATAATTGACATTTTTTACTCTCCTTATGAGTTAAATTTTTTACACCTCTATAATACCTTAAAACCCCTCCTTTTTCAAGAAAAAACGTTATCTTTGTGCAAATTTTCCTTAACTTTATAAAGTAATCGCTTTCTTTTGTCTGTTTTATTCTAACTTTTATGATATACTGTTTTCATGACAGATTTATCAAAACAATTACTTGAAAAAGCTCATGGTGGGCCAAAATTAAATCCAGATGAGCAAAGACGCTATCTTGGTACTTTTGAGGAAAGAGTTCTTGGTTATGCAGATATTGATACGGCAAATAGCCCTCAGCTAGAAAAGGGATTTTTATCTATTTTAGAGAACCTTCAGGAAAAGGCTGAGCCTCTATTTGTTAAGATTTCCCCAAATATCGAATTTGACAAGCAAGTTTTCTACTTAAAAGAAGCAAAAGAAACTGATAGCCAAGCTACCATAGTATCTGAAGACCACACTTCTTCTCCTTTCGGTCTGATTATTCATACGAATGCACCAGTTCAAGTAGAAGAAAAGGACCTTCGACTTGCTTTTGCAAAACTTTGGGAAGTTAAAAAGGAAGAACCTGCCAAAACATCCATCTGGAAGAAATGGTTTGGCTAAATCTTAGGCATCTTTAATAAATGTCCAATATTGGTGGCCGTATGCTCCAAATAAATACTGGCATTTTTCAGACTATCTTCTAGAGGTTCACTTTTCTCCAAAATAGAAAAGGCAGCTTGGATATTTTCAAATGGTAGCGTAGGTAAATCTTCAGCGAGACTGCCACAAATAGCGACAACAGGAACTCCGACAGGGGTTCTTTTTGCAACACCTATAGGCGCTTTCCCTGCTAAACTTTGACGATCTAGTCTTCCTTCACCAACGATAACCAAGTCAGCATCTGCAACTTTCTTATCAAAGTCAATCAAATCTAAACAGGTGTCAATTCCAGATACTATACTTGCCTGAGCAAAGGCACACAAACCGCCAGCAATGCCTCCACCAGCTCCTGCTCCTTTAATTTCCAATGTTGCAAGGGAGACTTTTTCATAAAAATCTTGAATTGCCTGATCTACTGCCACAAACATAGTAGGATCTAGGCCTTTTTGCTTGCCAAACGTGTAGGTCGCACCTTGGTGTCCACATAAGGGACTCACGACATCTGCTAAAATACGAATGTGAACATCTTCAGGAATTTTATAGCAATTTTCTGTTGAAACAGAAGCTAAGTTTAGTAAGGTCTGACCGCAAGCAGTCAAGACATTTCCATCCCTATCATAAAATTGATACCCTAAACCAGCAGCAATACCTATACCACCGTCATTACTAGCCGTACCACCAACGCCAATATAAATTTCTTTAATCTCTTGACTAATGAGGTGGCGAATCAATTCTCCAATACCACGAGTTTGGATTTGCAGTGGATTTCGTTTCTCTTGCGGAATTTTTCCAAGGCCAACCAAATCAGCAACTTCGAATAGGGCTAGTTGTTCTTTTTGAAAATAGCGCATGGCTTCTTTTGAGCCAAAAGGGCCTGTCACTTGGATCCATTTTTCTTCTAGGTCAAGAGAATGTCGGATAGCATCTACAGTGCCTTCTCCCCCATCACCAACAGGACAGAGGAGACAGTCTACATCTGATATTGATTGTTGGAAGCCTCTTTTAATAGCTTCAGCAACCTGCTCTGCGGTCAAACTTTCTTTAAACGAATCTGGTGCAATTACAATCTTCATATTTTCCCTCATTCTAAATAGTCAATCAAAGGAAGAACTTCAAAAAAATCTCTATTGTTTACATGATGTGGTATTTCTTTTTTCAGTACTTCTTTGGCACAAAAAGCAATTCCCAGTCCTGCAGACTTTAACATTAATAAGTCATTGGCACCATCACCGATTGCAACTGTTCTTTCTCTAGGGAGTTTTAGTTTCTCTCTCCATTTTTCCAGAGTTGCTTGTTTGAGTTCAGGGCTTATAATTGCTCCAACTAATTTTCCTGTTAGAAGACCGTCTTTGACTTCAAGTTGGTTGGCAGAGAAATAGGTAATACTAAGGGATTTTGCTAGTCTCTCAACTATTGGTGTAAATCCACCAGACACCAGACCTACTAGGATGCCATTCTTTTGGAGAATGGAAATGAATTCCTGGGCATTTGGCGTTAAATGAATAGAGTTAAAAACTTTCTCAAAGACCGAAACAGGAAGACCTTCCAACAAGGACACTCTTTTTCTTAAACTGCTTTCAAAGTCCAACTCTCCTCTCATTGCCCGACTTGTAATCTGCGCAATTTCCTCCTCACAACCTGCCTCTCTTCCCAAAAGGTCAATCACTTCTTCTAGGATTAAGGTGCCGTCAACATCCATGACACACAAGCCTTTTACTTGAGACATAAGTTCTCCTCTCTAAACAGCCCAAAAATCGTATGAAGTCATCATACGATTTTATCTATTAGTTAACTAAACTATGGTACAAGTCAAGATATGACTTGCAAGCTGTATCCCATGAGAAATCACACTCCATAGCTTGTTTTTGTAAGTTTCTCCAAACATCAGGATGGTTTCTATACAAGTCCAATGCTGTTTGGAAAGTCCAATTTAACCAATAAGGAGATAGATTGTCAAAGCTAAAACCTGTACCATTTCCTTCGATTGGATTGAAAGCGCGGACAGTATCTCGCAAACCACCAACTTCATGAACCAATGGCAAGGTTCCGTACCGCATCGCCATCATTTGAGACAAGCCACATGGTTCAAAACGACTCGGCATGAGGAAGAGGTCACAAGCAGCGTAGATTTCTTGAGCAAGTTTGACATCAAAAGTGATATTTGCTGATAGCTTGTCTGGGTAAATCTGAGCAAACCATGAGAAAGCACCTTCAAAGGCTGGATCTCCAGTTCCCAAAAGAACAATCTGAACATCATTTTGCAAGATATGATGCAAACTTTCGACCACGACATCAAAACCTTTTTGACGTGTCAAACGAGAAACAATTCCCACCAATGGCACGTCAGCTCTAACAGGCAAGCCAACTCTTTCTTGCAATTTTGCCTTGTTTTGGGCTTTCCCAGACAAATCTTCTTGACTAAAATGATAGTCTAAAAGAACATCCGTCTGAGGATTATAAAGGTCAGCATCAATCCCATTCACAATACCAGATACCTTGCCGGACTCCATTCGAAGAATCTGATCCAAGTTACATCCGAACTGACTGGTCATAATTTCATGAGCATAACTAGGCGAAACTGTTGAAACACGGTCCGCATAGAGAATACCTGCCTTCATCCAGTTCAGACAGTTGTTCCAGCGAAGGGTTCCATCAGCGTAACGTTCAAAGCCAACTCCAAACAAATCCCATAACATTCCTTCCGAAAATTGTCCTTGGAATTCCAAATTATGAATGGTTAAAACAGTTTTAATTCCTTGATAAGCTTGAATCCAACGGTATTTTTCCTTTAACAAGAAAGGAATCATGGCTGTATGGTAGTCATGAACATGAAGAAGGTCAGGAATAAAGTCAATCCTTTCCATAGCCTCGATAGCAGCCAGTTGGAAGAAAGCGAAACGTTCCCCATCGTCAAAATCACCGTAAACATGACCACGGAAGAAATAATATTGGCTGTCAATAAAGTAGAAGGTTACACCGTTTAAGACGGTTTTCTTAATTCCACAGTACTGTCTGCGCCAACCAACACTAACCTCAAAATGAAGAACATCTTCAATCTGATTTCCAAATTTAGCCTCTACCATGTCATAGTAGGGTAAAATCACTGCAACTTCGTGCCCAGCTTTTACCAGTGATTTTGGAAGAGCGCCAATAACGTCTCCCAAACCACCTGTTTTTGAAAAGGGTGCACCCTCTGCTGCTACAAATAAAATTTTCATGAATGAATATCCTCTGTTACTTTGCTACCTTTCTTAACGACAACTGGATGTTCTGCCGTTCCTCGAATCACAACACCAGGCTCAACTTCAACACCCTTGTCCAAGATAGCATATTCGACCTGAGCTCCTTCTCCAATAACAACACGAGGGAAGAGCAGGCTATCTTTAACCAGGCTATCCTTATGGACATGAATATTACGTGATAGAACAGAATTAGCCACTTGACCTTCAATGATACTACCAGAAGCAAACTGAGAAGTACTTACCTTAGATGTATTGGCATAGTAAGTTGGCTCTTCATTTTTAACCTTTGTATAAATCTTTTGGTTTGGTGAGAAAAGAGAGTAGAATTTTTGAGATTCAAGCATATCTTTGTTAGCTTGGTAATAAGACTCTACAGAATGAATGTTGGCTAGGTATCCTGTGTACTCGTAGGCAAAAGCCCCTTCTTTTGCAGCTAAATCACGTAAAACATAGCGCAACTTCTCTGGGTGTTCTTTTTTAGCTTCTTCTTCTAAGCGTTCAATCAACCAAGGTGTATCAACGACAAAGATATCTGTGGACATGTTATAGATTTGATCTGGTAACTTGCTATCAAAGAGTTTATGAGAACGAACATGGTCTGTTTCATCCACTTCCAAGATTGCGTTTACTTCTGAAATGTCTTTCTTAGCTAATTTTTTATAAACTACAGTGATAGGCCCTTTTGTTGTACTGTGTAGGTGGAAAACTTGGTTCAAATCAATGTTAATCAGAACATCACAGTTGAGGGCAACCGTTTGGTTTGAGCCAGAACGTTTCAAATAAGTAAGAAGCTGTTGGTAGTATTCTTTTCCAACTGTACTACTTTCCACACGGGTATTGTAAATACCTAGATAATAGTGACTTAGAAGGGTTGACAAGCCCCACTCACGCCCAGAACGGATATGGTCAAAGACAGAACTGATATTGTCTTGTTGGAAAATACCAAAGATACTACGGACACCTGCATTAGCAAGACTTGAAAGTGGGAAGTCAATCAAGCGATATTTACCTCCAAAAGGCAAACTAGCTACTGGACGGTGGTCTGTCAGTGTTGACATATCATGAAAACCAACTGTGTTTCCTAAAATGGCAGAATATTTATCAATCTTCATCTGTTGCTACCCCCACTACTTCATTATATCCTACAACTTGTACTTCTTCTGTTCCATCAATTTCAACACCGTCAGAAATAACTGCACCTTCACCAATAATGGCACGTTTGATTTTAGCTCCGTGTCCAATAATGGCTCCACTCATGATAACTGAATCCAGAACTTCTGCCCCTTCGCGAACTTGCGCCCCTGTTGAAAGGATAGAATGCTTAACAGTTCCATCGACAAAACAGCCATCAACAACCAAAGAATCTTCCACGTGAGCATTTGCACCAAGGAAGTTTGGTGGTGAAATCAAGTTTCTTGAGTAAATCTTCCATTGACGGTTACGGCTATCCAAGGCATTTTCTGGAGAAATGTACTCCATGTTGGCTTCCCAAAGTGACTCAATAGTACCTACGTCTTTCCAGTAACCATTAAATTCGTAGGCATAGACACTTTCACCTGACTCAAGGTAATTTGGAATGACATTCTTACCGAAGTCTGACATGTCGACATTGCTTTTTTCAGCAGCAACAAGCATATTGCGGAGACGTTGCCAATCAAAGATATAGATCCCCATAGAAGCTTTTGTAGATTTAGGTTGAGCTGGCTTTTCTTCAAATTCAACAATGCGATTATTGGCATCTGTATTCATGATACCAAAACGACTAGCTTCTTTAAGAGGGACGTCTAAAACCGCTACTGTCAAGCTGGCATTATTATCCTTGTGAGACTGGAGCATATCATCATAGTCCATTTTGTAGATGTGATCCCCAGAGAGAATCAAGACATACTCAGGATTGACACTGTCGATATAGTCGATATTTTGGTAAATAGCATGACTAGTCCCTTCGAACCAACGATTTCCTTCACTTGCAGAATAAGGTTGAAGAATAGAGACACCAGAATTGATACCGTCTAGTCCCCAGCTTGAACCGTTCCCGATATGGTTGTTGAGAGCAAGTGGCTGGTACTGTGTAATGACTCCAACATTGTGAATCCCTGAGTTGGCACAGTTTGAAAGAGCAAAGTCAATGATACGGTAGCGCCCACCAAATTGCACAGCTGGTTTTGCGATGCTTTGAGTGAGTTTACCGAGACGAGTTCCTTGCCCACCAGCAAGAATCAAAGCTAACATTTCATTCTTCATTTTCTACTCCTTTTTGGTTTTTACTTGTGACGGTTTTTGCAGATTTCAAGCGACGTTTGATTTTCCATACACTTGCTCCCATAGCCGGTAGGGTAAAGGTCAGGGTCTGCTCATAATCTTTCCATAGTCCTTCTTGCGTTTGAACAGTTTGATTATGTTCTTTCCAAACGCCTCCCCACTCTTCTAACTCAGTATTCCAGACTTCTTCATAAATCCCTGCAACAGGAAGTCCGATTGTAAAATCTTTTCGTTCAACAGGTGCCATGTTAAAGACACAGACTAGCATGTCGCCCTTCTTACCCTTACGGATGAAGGAAAGAACACTCTGGTCTCGATTATCCGCATCAATGATTTCAATACCATCATAGCTGGTATCGATTTCCCACAGACAGCGATGATCTTTGTAAAACTGGTTTAGCTGAGAAGTGAAATACTTCATCTTAGCATTCATAGGGTCTTCTAGATTAGACCATTCCAACTGCTCTTCAGATCTCCATTCTAGGAATTGGCCGTATTCGCTACCCATGAAGAGCAATTTCTTACCAGGGTGACAAATTTGGTACGTATAGATATTGCGCAAACCTGCGAATTGATTGTAACGATCTCCCCACATCTTATGCATCATACTCTTCTTACCGTGAACCACTTCATCGTGCGAGAATGGTAGGAGATAGTTTTCATTGAAAACATACATAAAGCTGAAAGTCACCAAATTAAAGTCATACTTACGGTAAATAGGGTCTTCTTCGTAGAATCGGAGGATATCATTCATCCAGCCCATATTCCACTTGTAGTCAAATCCTAGACCACCAAGCTCTTTCATTCCCGTAATCTTGGTTGCTGACGAACTTTCTTCCGCAATCATCATCACATCTGGATGTGCTAGTTTAATGACATCATTCAAGCGTTGAAGGAAATAATATCCTTCATAGTTGAGATTTCCACCATCTTTATTAGGTGTCCATGGAGCATCATCGTAGTCAAGATAGAGCATGTTACTAACTGCATCCACTCGAATACCATCTAGATGGTAAAAGTCAATCCAAAACTTAATGCTAGAAATCAAGAAAGACTGAACTTCATTTTTTCCAAGGTCAAAATTGAGTGCTCCCCAACCATAGTTATGAGCCTTATTATGGTCTTGGTATTCAAAAGTTGGTGTCCCATCATAATAAGCCAAGGCATCATCATTAATGGTAAAATGACCAGGTACCCAGTCTACAATAACCCCAATATTGTTTAAGTGACATTCCTCAACAAAATCTTGAAACTCTTCAGGGCGACCATAGGCATGCTCTAAAGCGAAGTACCCCATAAGCTGGTAACCCCAACTCAAACCTAATGGGTGAGACATCAAGGGCATAAACTCAATGTGAGTATAGTTCATCTCAACCAAGTAAGGAATCAGCTCATCCTTCAATTGAGCAAAACTATAAGGACTTCCATCTGGATTTCTCTTCCACGATCCAGCATGAACTTCGTAGATATTGACAGGACGTTCAAAGAAAGTCCAACGTTTTCTTCGAGCTAACCAAAGCCCATCCTTCCATTTCTTTTCTGGAATCTCTGTTAAAATAGCTCCAGTACCCGGACGTGCCTCATACCGTACAGCCAAAGGATCAATCTTCATCAGCTGATGACCATTTGCACGTGTGATATGGTACTTGTAAATTTGGCCTTCATGAGCAAGGCTGGTAAAGACTTCCCAGACACCAAATTCATTTCTTTCCATTGGAATTTGATTTTCTACCCAATTCGTAAAATCCCCCACCAAGTGGACAGCCTGGGCGTTGGGAGCCCACACACGAAATGTATAACCGAACTCTCCATTTAGTTCTTCCCTATGTGCTCCTAAATAATGCTGAAGGTGAAAATTTTCTCCTGTCATAAAGGTGCGCAAAGCTTCTCTTTTATCCATAATACCTCCCCTTTTCTGTAAGCGTTTTCTATAGATTTATTATACTACCTTTTTATGGAAGATTCAAGTAAATTACCATATTTGGTAAAAATTCTTTTGAAAATCTTCAAAAAATGAACTTATCCATTCACTTATAAATCAAGGAATGACAGATAGTTTGTGAAAACGTCCTCTTTTTGATTACTATCATATCACAAAGTTCGTATTTTATCCAAATGTAGCATTGTTTTTATGTGAAAAATAAAACCAGGAAAACAATTTCCTGATTTTACATTTTATTTCATATCAAAAACAATGGATTTGACATTTGTCATCGCTTCAATGCTATATTTAATTCCTTGAACACCAGCACCAGAACCTTTGACACCAAGGAATGGGAAATTATCTGGACCACGCTGAGTTTTATTATTAATATGGACTGTACCCACTTCAAGTTTTTCAGCGATTTCAAAGGCCTTTTTGAAATCATTTGTAAAGACTGATGATTGAAGTCCGAATTCAGATTCGTTGGCAAAGGCAATAGCTTCTTCTACGCTAGCCACACGGATAATTGGTAAAACAGGACCAAATGGCTCTTCCCATGCTACTTTCATATCTTTTGTAACTTGGTCAAAAAGCACTGGCCAGAGAAGATTGCCTTCACGTTTGATTGGTGTAAGAGCCTGAGCCCCTTTTTCTTGTGCATCCTCAATCAAGCCCCAAATGAAGTCGGCTGAAGCATTGTCAATAACAGGTGTAATATCAGCATTGTCAAATGGATCACCAACTGTTAATTTAGAAACTTCTTCCTGAAGCAAAGTAGCTAATTTATCTGCTACACTTTCGAGAACAATGACACGTTTAATGGCCGTGCAACGTTGACCTGAATAGCTAAAGGCTCCTGCAACGATTTGCTTGGTAGCGCGTTCCAAATCTGCATCTTCTAGTACAAGAGCTGCATCTTTTCCGCCAAGTTCCAGCATGATAGGACGCATACCAGCTAAACGACCAATACGTTCTCCGATAGGAGTTGATCCTGTAAAGTTGATAAAGTTGACTTCTTTGTGCTCAATGATATAATCCCCAATTTCTGAACCACGACCAGTGATGGTGTTGAAGACACCTGCTGGGATTCCTGCTTCTTCAAAGGCTTTAGCTAGTAAGAGCCCAGAAATAGAACCTTGTGTTGGTGGCTTAAACATAACCACATTCCCTGCAATTAAGGCCGGAGCAATCTTAGATCCAGAAAGGTTAACTGGATAGTTAAATGGCGCGATAGCCAAGACAACTCCAACTGGCTCACGACGGACAACAGCCAGTTTGTTTTTACTTGCTGCCTCAAAACCGCCACCTTCCATTGCTTGGCCTGTGATACGGAGACCCTCTTCAGCAGCATAGCGAATCAAGTCTGCTGTACGCACTACTTCTCCAATTGCTGCCTTAATCCCTTTAGCAACCTCTTTGGCAAGAATTGTACCAATTTTTTCTTTATCACGTTCCAAAATAGCTGCTGTCTTATGCAAATAAGACGCACGTTCAACTGGTGCTAAAGCTCGCCATGCTGGCAGGGCTGCACGCGCAGCTTTCATAGCCTCATCTACTTCAGCCTGACTCATAGCTGGAACAGTTCCTAATTCTTCTTGATTGATTGGTGAATAAATCGTAATTTCTTTTTCAGATGATTTCCATTCTCCATTTACTAAATTCTTATATCTTGTCAAATTCTCGTCCTCCTGAAAATGATTAGATATATTTTACCAAATTTTCAGAAAATTACAACCCTTTTTACAATATTTTTGAGATTATTTTCACAAGCTTGATTTTTCAAACTATTTGAACACTCTTGCTAAGCAGTAATACTCAATGAAAATCAAAGAGTAAACTAGGAAGCTAGCCGTAGGTTGCTCAAAGCACTGCTTTGAGGTTGCAGATAGAGCCGACATGGTTTGAAGAGATTTTCGAAGAGTATAAGTATAGTGGATCGAAGCTAGAATAGTACGCCGTGGTTGCTAAAACATTTCTAGAAATTAATTTAACTTTCCTAGTCGATTTGTTCACATCTTATTTCAATTCACTATACAAAAAGAAAAGGCTTAGACGAACTAAACCTTTTTCTTGCTATACTATTTTTCATTGACTTTTGTGATTTCTAGTATCAAGATATCCTAGAAATTATACGATATACTTGATAACTTTTGATTTCTTCTACAAGACTTTATAGACGCTGGCACTAACACCGCCAACCATATCTTTGTCATTTAAGTGGCTATTGGTCACCAAAAGTTCTAGATTTCCTGCATTTTCAAACTTGAAGTCTTGTCCTTTAGCATTAAAGACTACCAATAGGTGATCCTCTCCATGAATCTCATAAACAATCCAACCACTATGTTCGTGAGCGGAATGAACAAAAACATGATGGTAAATTTCATCATAAGTAGGGTAAGAAAAGGCACAGGTTTCTGTCTTCAATCGAATAATTTGATGGATAAACTCAATACTATCTTGACGCTCATTAATCAAGTCCCAGTTCACTTGGTTGACACTGTCAGGAGCGTTATAGCTATTCATAGCACGCTCTCTATCATCATGAGTCAACTCACCATTTTCACCAGTCGCAACTAGTTTGGTACGACCAAATTCTTGACCGATTTCCATAAAGGCCATCCCCTGCATGAGCAGATTCATGGCTGTGGCTGTCTCAACCTTACGCATGATTTGCTCTGAACTTTGGTCTGGATGAAGGGTTGTCAATAAATCGTGAAGATTGTAATTATCATGGGCCTCGACATAGTTAAGCACTTGATTTGGATGTGTATAGGTTCCTAGTTCACGACTACCTAGGATTGCTTTGGCTAGAATTGGCTCTGTCGCAGCACCGCTGACAAAACCTGACTTGATAGCACCGTAGACTTCTCCCCCTTTGACAGCATCGCGCTGATTGTCATTAAAGAAACCGATGTTTGGCATCTGGTAGGCATTGTCTTTCTTAGCCTTATCATAAGGGGCAAGACCTGTTCCCATATCCCATCCTTCTCCATAGAGGATAATGTTAGGGTCAATTTCATCCAAGCTCTGACGAATCATCTGCATGGTCTTTACATCATGAATCCCCATCAAGTCAAAACGGAAGCCGTCAATATTATATTCCTGCACCCAGTATAGAAGAGAATCAATCATATACTTGCGGAACATTTCGTGTTCGCTGGCCGTTTCGTTTCCAACTCCCGTTCCATTCTGGAAGGTACCATCGGGATTCATACGATAATAGTAATCAGGGACAGTTGTTTGGAAAGGTGCATCAACAACTGAGAAGGTATGGTTATAGACCACATCCATAATGACACCAATACCCGCATCGTGATAGGCTTGAACCATGGTCTTCAAATCACGAATAACCTGAGCTGGATCATCTGGATTGGTTGAAAGGCTGGTTTCTGGTGCGTTATAGTTTTGTGGGTCATAACCCCAGTTGTAGGTTACATTCCCATCCGCATCATATTCTTTATGACGGTCTGCAATTGGTTGCAACTGAACATAATTGTAGCCTATCTTCTTGATGTAATCAAAAGCAGTTGCTTGGCCATACTGGTTAACTGTCCCAGTCTGAGCAGCACCCAAGAAAGTTCCTCGAAGATGTTCATCCACACCTGAAGTCGGTGATTTAGTCAAATCACGAATATGCATTTCACAGATGACTGCCTTACATGGATTTGTCAAACGCCAAGTAGCATCAGAACCATACTTAACCTCAAAGTTTTCAACTTGCTTTTCTTCATGACTCAAAATAGCTGAACGTTTGCCATCAGGACTAGTCGCGATTGTATAAGGATCGCGTGTCAAGGTTTGGTGATGAGGGAATTGGACTTGATACTGATAAGCCTTACCAGTCAAATCTTCCTCAACATCTAAACTCCAGACACCAATAGTATTGTCCTTATGATTATAAGAGTAGCTATTGCCTCTCTCCATATCAAAAGTCTTCCAAACAGGTGCATCATTAGTAGCTGATTCATAAACAACAACCTGCACTTCTGTCGCTGTTGGAGCCCAAAGAGCAAAATGAGCCTGATTATCCTCTACACGACAACCTAATTCACCCTGGTAACCCCAATGGTGGTCGAAACTAGCACTATTGATAGCCTTGTCAAAGGCAAAAGGATTTTGATTTTTATAGAAAGGACTGGCGATAGCAGGATTTTCAGAATAATAAATTCTATCATCCCCTTCCAAAATCCAGACCTCCGTTAAGAGAGGATAGTGATTAAAACGGATGGCATATTCTTTACTGGTTTGGCCAGTATGAACCACAAAATTCAAGCTTTCTAAGGGATGAACACTTGGGTGTTCAAAACTAAATAAAGCACCAAAATAATCCTCTTTATAAGTCAGTAAATCAATTCGTTGATCCTTACTCTTCACAAAAGAGCAAGTGTCGTATTCACCATTCTTGCGATGGTAATGAATGCGCATAGGGTAGTTATACATTTTTATTTTTCCTTTTTTTAATTTGTTTCTGTCTCACTAATAAATTCTTGACCAATCTCGTCTCGATTGACAAAAAATTCGATGTGATGATGGCAGACTTGAAGTTCAACTGGGGTATCTCCTCCATATTCCCCATCTAGGTTCAGCATAAATGGTTCCTGGTCATCTAAAACTTCTAAACGCAGTTTGCTCGTTTTGAGGTATTCGATATTGACATCTGAGACATGCTGCCCACCATTAATGGCCTGTATCAATAAGCCCAACATATCAAATAGCTTGTCTGTCTTGACCAAAATCAGAGTAAAATTTCCATCGTCTAACTTGGTATCAGGCGCTAACTGCTCAAACCCTCCAATGGAATTGGTCAGGGCAACAAAAATCAAGGACACCTCTCCTTCAAAGACCCCCTGATCGTGTGTGATTCTCACTGGACGAACCTTGGTCTTAGGAAACATTTCAATGCCTTTAGCAACATAGGCAAAATAACCCAGACGCGTCTTGACTTCACTTGGAACACTGTAAGTCAATTCGGTTAAGGTTCCAGCAGCGGCAATATTAATAAAATATTTATCGCCAAAAGCTCGTCCAATATCCATATGAATGGTCTCATTTTTAGCAATAATCTGAGCAGCCGCAACAGGATCACCCATTGGAATTTTTAGGGCACGCGCATAATCATTAGTCGTCCCTGTTGGGATGATGGCAAGCCGAGGCCTCTTATCAAGCGAGGCAACCCCATTGACTACTTCATTAATTGTTCCATCACCACCTGCAGCAATAATCAAATCAAAACCAGCTTTGGCTGCTCTCTCAGCTTCTTTTTGTGCTGAAAGAGGTTCTGGAGTCGTTTGAAAGGCACTGGTTTCATAGCCAATATCTTCCAAAACATCCAGTACTTCTGCTATATTTTTCTTGATAATTTCCTGCCCTGAGGTTGGGTTATAAATTAAACGCGCACGTTTTCTTTCTTCTGTCATTGTTACAAACTTTCTAGCCAAGCTTCATCTCTAACCTGGATACCAAGTTCTTGGGCTTTTTGAAGTTTACTTCCAGCATCTGTACCTGCAACGACGAGGTCGGTCTTTTTAGAAACACTGCCTGTGACTTTAGCTCCCAGACTTTCTAGTTTGCTTTTAGCTTCTGAGCGCTTGAGACGTTCCAATTTTCCTGTCAATACAACGGTCAAACCTGACAAGGCTGCATCCGCAACTACTGTCTGTCCTTTATAGTCCAGATTAACCCCGGCTTCTTTCAATTCTGTGAGGAGAATCTCAGAGCCCTCTGTCGCAAAATAAGTCTGAAGACTCTTGGCAATCACACCACCCAGACTTTCAATACTAGCCACTTCATCTGGATCTGCCTGAGCCAGATTTTCAATCGAGTGAAAATGTTGAAGTAAAAGCTGACTGGCCTTACTGCCGACATGGCGAATGCCCAAACCAAACAAGAGCTTCTCGGCAGAATTTTCCTTAGATGCTTGGATGGCCTGATAAAGTTTAGCAGCTGATTTTTCCTTGACACCATCTAAAAGTAGGAAATCTTCTTCTTTCAAACGGTAAATATCCGCCACATCCTTAACCAGATTAGCAGCAAAGAGTTTTTCAACTACCGATGGACCAAGACCTGTAATATTCATGGCGTCTCGAGAAGCAAAGTGAATCAAACCTTCCATGATTTGAGCAGGACAACGCGGATTGATACAACGGAGAGCCACTTCATCTTCAAAGTGCAACAAGTCAGAGTCACAACTTGGGCAGTTTGTAGGGATATCTAGTTTCTCTTCAGAAATCCGTTTGGACTCTACCACACGTAAAACGGCAGGGATAATATCTCCAGCCTTATAGACGATAACCGTATCGTCTTTCCGGATATCTTTTTCAGCAATATAATCCACATTGTGTAGAGTCGCACGGCTAACAGTTGTCCCAGCAAGCTGAACAGGAGTCAGATTGGCAGTTGGAGTCACAACACCAGTACGCCCAACAGTCCAGTCAACTGATAAGAGTTGGGCTTCTTTTTCCTCAGCAGGGAACTTGTAGGCTACAGCCCACTTTGGTGCTTTAACTGTAAAACCAAGTTCTTCTTGACCTGCTAGGTCATTGACCTTAATCACAACCCCATCGATATCATAAGGCAGATTGTCCCGTTCCTGTCCTACTTCTTGGATAAAATTCCAAATCTCATCCATGCTTTCAGCCAGAATTCGTTTAGAATTGACTACAAAACCAAGCTGTTCTAGGTGCTTCAAAACCTTTTCTTGACTATCACGAGTTGAAGGGCTGGCTTCTTGATAGAGGAAAGTGGCAAGATTACGCTTGGCAACTACTGCTGTATCCAACTGACGCAGGGTTCCTGCCGCCGCATTTCGAGGATTGGCAAATTCAGGCTCTCCATTTTCTTGGCGAGCTTGATTAACCTGGTCAAAGGAGGCACGTGGCATGTAACATTCCCCACGAACTGTGATATCTAGCTCTTCTGGTAATGTCAAAGGAATATCCTTAACACGCTTGAGATTTTCTGTGATATTTTCACCAATAGAACCATCTCCACGCGTTGCACCTGCAACTAAAATCCCCTTTTCATAAGTCAGCGAGATAGATAAGCCATCAATTTTCAGCTCACAAATATAAGTTGGATGAGCCACTTCCTTACGAACACGCGCATCAAAAGCTTCAAGCTCCTCACGTGAAAAAGCATCCTGCAAACTATAAAGAGGATACTGATGACTGTATTTTTCAAAACCATCTAAAACCTTGCCACCAACACGATGGGTCGGACTGTCTGCTAATACTTGATCTGGATAGGCAGCCTCCAACTCAACCAACTCACGGTAAAGGCGGTCATACTCACTATCTGAAACCGACGGATTATCGCTGGTATAGTACTCGTTCGCATAGCGATTGAGCAAGGCTACTAACTCATTCATTCTTTTATTCATAAAACCATTTTACCATAAACTAAGCCCTCCTCACAAACGAGAAGGGCGGAAAAAACACTTAGATTGGAATTATTTTTGAAGTCCACGCAGACTTATATCTCTTTTTTAAAATGAGTTCGTACATAGCCTAGAGCTAAGAAAGATAAAGCAACAACTCCAAGTCCTATAATCAAGAAAGAATAAATATGGACACTTGGAAGCCAGGTCATTAAACCTGTTGCAATTGGCATAAATAGTATAGCTAAGGTATAAATCGAACTAAGGACTCTGCCCAGATATTCACCATCAACCTTGGTTTGTACTTGAGTAAAAAAGTGAATATTAAACATCGTCATAAATAGTTCACAAATGAAATTCCCTGAAAAGGCAAGGTAGGTGGGGAGTGTGAAACCCATTATCATCACTCCAAGTCCAGTCAGAGCCAATAACAACAAAAGCTTTTCCATACTAGCTTTAATCTTACTAGCTAACAAGGCCCCAACAATAGATCCGATAGCACCCATTGTTAAAATAGTGGCATAGGCACCTTGAACTCCATAAAGCTGATTTGAAAAAGGAAGGAGATAATTAAAAGCTGCAAAGAAAAAATTGACACTTGAAGCCATGACTAGTAAAAAGAAGATTTCCTTTTGCTTCACAATATAGTGAATCCCCTCCTTGATATCAGAAAAAATAACTCTGAATGTGAGTTTCTTCTCATCCAAAGCCTTCTCTTCTTTCTTTGGAAGCAAGGCTACCAAACCAAAAGCGAGAAAAAAACTAAGGGCATCTAATACCAAGGTAATGCGGAGACTTGCAAATTGTAAAACCAGAAAAGAGAGTACAGGAGAACTCACACTGACAACCTGCATCACTAATTCCAAACGAGAATTGTAGAGGACCAGTTCATCCTTCTCTACCAATTCTGTGATAATAGCTTTATTGGCAGGCCGAGAAAAAGCAAAGGCAATAGCCTGCACAATGTTTGCAAATATCAAAGCGCCAATCATCCAGCTGTCATTCCTTATAAAAGAAATAGCCAGACAAAGAATCCCACAAACAAGGTCTGCCGTCATTAAAATCTTACGACGAGAAAAACGGTCTGAAATGACTCCACCAAAGGGATTAACTAGTATGGATGTAACGAGTTCAGAGATCTGATAAATCCCTAGAACGGTTTGCCCAATCGTTCCCATCGATGCCAACCAGACACTATTTCCATAATCATAGAGCATATTCCCTATCTTGTTAACAGCTCCACGACTGATCAACTGTAGTGCATAGTGATTCATATAAAAACTCCTCTCAAATTTTGAAACTATTGTATCAAAACCGAAAGGAGCTTTTTATTTTTTCCCTTATTTGGGAAAATTAATCTCTGACAAATTTTTCGTAGTGTTCCTGATAATAGGCTACTTGCTCTGGGAGACCTAACACATCAAAAATATGCATGGCCTCTTGCATCTGGCTACAACCTTCTGTACACTGTCCTTTTTGGTACAAGGCAAAGCCTTTTAAGTAATGTAAAATATTCCGTTCATATAGACTAATGTTTTTGCCAATGATCTTCTCTGTATAAGTCTCAAAATAGTTGGCATTATCAAAAGAAGAATGCTCTAAACAATGCTGGTAACAATTGAGGGCTAAAATCAACACCAATCTCTTATGACGCCCAATCTCTTGGTAAAATTCTTCCCTCTCCATAACTTCTCTACCAATCCGTGTGACATAGTCTACATCGTAGAAACTATAGAGGTTCCCAAACAGAATCAACTCATACATGGTCCATTCTTCTGTTTTGAAGAGATAATCTGCTACCTTATCCAAATCATCCTGCTTCATATGATAACTAGAATCTCTTTGACAAATCAGACCTTGTAACAAAATCCAGTTCAGCTCAAAATAAAGGGGAGTCGTCGAACTCTTAGCCTTTTCAAGTTGTTCTCTTTGAAGCTTTTGAAAACCTGCAATATCATTTGAATAGTAAAGTGGGATAATCTGCGCCATCATAGACACATGTTCATGATTATGAAAATTCCTTGCCTTATCCATGAAATTTTCGATTGTGACATGAATGTTATCCAAAAGCTCAAAGAAACGTGAGACTGCTAGGTCAGACTCTCCAAGCTCAAAGCGAGATAACTGAGAGGTAGAGCAAGACTCCCCCGCAGCCTCCTTTAAAGAATAATTGCCACTTGTCCGAAATTCACGAAATACTTTTCCAAGATGTTCCATCTTTACACCTGCTCTGACAATTCTTCCCACTCAAGCATAGCTTCTTCCTGACGGTGGCTGATTTTGTCCAGCTCAGTCTGCAATTCCATGAGTTTACCTGCATCGTTTGTTTCCAACATTTGTTCAGAAATAGCTTGGCTTTGAATTTCTAACTCTTCGATTTCAGCTTCTAGATTTTCAATTTGTCGCATGAGCTTGCGAACTTCTTTTTGACTTTCTTTCTGAGCTTGATAGTCATTCACAGGACTTGCTTCTTTTGCTTGATTACTAGTTGAAGTTTCCTCAGTCTGAGTCATTTCTACTTCTGCTTTCTTCTCAACATAGTAGTCATAATCTCCAAGATAGAGAGTCGAACCATTCTCAGACAATTCCAGCACATGAGTTGCCACACGATTGATAAAGTAACGGTCGTGGCTGACAAAGAGCAAGGTTCCATCAAAGTCAATCAAGGCATTTTCCAAGACTTCCTTGCTATCAATATCCAAGTGGTTGGTCGGCTCATCCAGAATCAAGAAGTTGTTGTTTTCCATAGACAATTTAGCCAAAAGCAAACGAGCTTTCTCGCCTCCAGACAGCATGCCGACAGATTTTTTGGCATCATCTCCTGAGAAAAGGAAGGCACCAAGACGGTTACGAATTTCAACTTCTGGTGTCAGTTTAAAATCATTCCAAAGTTCATCCAGTACCGTATTACTTGCTATCAGCTTACTTTGGGTTTGGTCATAGTAACCAACCTCAACATTAGCACCAAATCGCTTTTCACCCTTGATAAAAGGAATCTGGTCCACAATAGACTTGATAAAGGTTGATTTCCCAATACCATTGGGACCAACAATGGCGACAGCATTCATCTTACGAAGGTCTAAGTTGATAGGCTCTGACAATATTTCCCCATCATAGCCAATAGCAGCATTTTCAACAGTCAAAACGACATTCCCCGACGTTTTTTCAGACTGGAAAGTCATATTGGCTGATTTCTTGCCAGCTTCCGGCTTGTCCAAACGCTCCATTTTTTCCAATTGTTTACGGCGAGATTGGGCACGTTTGGTCGTTGAAGCTCGGACTAGATTGCGGTTGACAAAATCTTCCAGAGCAGCGATCTCCTTCTGCTGCTTTTCATAGTTTTTTGCCTCAGTAGCTAGTTTTTGCTCCTTCAGCTCGACAAAGCGAGAGTAATTTCCCACATAACGATCCAAGGAATGCTTGGTCAAATCCAACGTAATCGTCGCAACCTTGTCCAAGAAATAACGGTCGTGGCTAACGATAATGAGGGCACCGCTATAGTTTACCAAGTAATTCTCTAGCCAGGCGATGGTTTCGATATCCAAGTGGTTGGTTGGCTCGTCCAAGACCAAGAGATTTGGTTTTTCAAGAAGCATTTTGGCTAGAGCCAAACGGGTGTTTTGGCCACCAGAAAGCTCGGCAATTTTCATCTGCCACATAGATTCGTCAAACTTAAATCCATTTAAAATCGCTCGAATATCAGCTTCATAGGTAAAGCCACCTGCTTGACGAAAATTCTCAGATAAGCGATCGTAATCTGACATCAGTTTATCCAAATTCTCACCAGACTTTTCACCCATCTCCAACTCCATCTGACGAAGTTGTTTCTCAGTTTGACGAAGGTCATCAAAGACATAAAGCATCTCATCGTAGATGGTATTTTCAGACTCAAAACGGCTATCTTGGGCTAGGTAAGACAGAGAAATATCTTTTTTCTTATTGATTTCTCCACTAGTTGGTTCCTCTTCTCCAACCAAAATCTTCAAAAGAGTAGACTTACCCGCCCCGTTTTTCCCAACGAGGGCAATCCTATCTCGTTCATCAACCTGCAGGTTGATATTATCAAAAAGAACCTCTCCTGCAAAAGAACGTTCAATTTTATTAGCTTGTAAAATAATCATACAAGTAGTATAGCATGTTTCCCTAATGCATTCAAGATAATGGTAAGTATTAACCCAAATATCCTAGAAAAATCGGCACTGCTTATTCTCAGTATTCAAAAATATTTTGATTAGAAACTCTATTTATTTTGCAAGATAGCTGATAAAACATTTTTACTCGTTTACAATAGCGCCTCAAACTCAGATACTGACATACCCAACTGCTGACTGGCTACCTCCGAAGTCAGAAGACCTTGACGTACTAGATTTGCTAACATCGCGAAACCACCTTCAACTTTCCCACGCTCTAGACCTTGCTCTAAACCTTTTTCGATTCCTTGTTCAATACCTTCTGCTCTAGCTGTTTCCAAGGCATAGTCCTGTGCTAACAAGGCTTGTTCTTCGCGTCTGCGCTGTTCACTAAACATTTTCCTATCCTCCTCGGACCAGCTCTTGTAGTCCAGCAGTTGGTCTGCCTGGCTGATGGCTCGCTCAGGTTGCTGGGTAAAAGGTTTGTTCCCGAAAAACTCCAACCACGGTTTGCGAATGCTATCTTTGCTGGTTTCTCTATATTTTTTTAATTCCAAGAATGCCATCTTGACCAGATGGTTTTCTTGTCCATTATTGGTTATGGTTAATGCTTCACCTGTCGTGTCCTCGCGCATGCTAAAGCTGTGAAAGGCCAAGTCATCTTGGAAATAATTACTATCCACAATTGCGATTGCGTAAACAGGTGCAATATGCTTGTAACTCTGATGAGTATCACCTTCTCGTTGACGAATTTTTTCAAGATTCTGATTGACCTGACTGCACAAATAAGCCCACAGGCGATTGATGAAAAAATTCTGATGATGAACCTGAATCTCGATGATTACTTGAGTTCCATTATCCAACTCCGCCAAGACGTCTATACTAGTGTAAAAATCCTGAGCCGAGTACGGCAGAGAAGGCAAGACATGAATATTGCTTCCCTCCAAAATGGTCACATTTTTTGCTGGCAAGTCCAGCATATCGCGGATAAATTGACAAGTGATTTCCGGATTGCTAAAGATTTTCTTAGCAACCAAGTCATTAGTAGGGCTGATGCCCGGATGTCTTAAAGTCATCCATTTCCTCCTCTTATTATACCACAGTTTTAAATCTAATTTTGCTAGATTCGATGGTTCTATCTATTTATTCGGAAAAAATAGAAAGAGTAGAGAAAATCAGGAGAAATTTCAAACTATATTATTTATCTGAAAGCGATGGACGCCCGCCATAGATATTATAAAGCTTACAAAAAAGGACGAAATGTGCCCTTTCTCGATCTTAGCTTTTCTTCAACCCACTACAGTTGACAAAGAGCCACAAAGAGCCGTAAATCTTTCCACAATAAAACGCATAGTCTCAAGTTTCAACACCTGATACTATGCGTTTTTCTGATTTGAGAGACTTTTTTCTCAGCCTCTTCTTAATCTTAGCTTTTCTCAACCTGCTACAATTGATAAAGAGCTTTATTTATCATCTTCTTCCTTCTTCTTGAAGAATCCTAATCCTAGACCAGCTAACAAGGTCATGATACCAGCGCTAGCCAAGCCAGCATTAGCTTCTGTACCTGTGTTTGGTAATTCCTCTCTTCTATTTGTCTCAGAAGTCGGAGTATTTGCTTCTGGAGTGTTTGGAGTTGGAATTTGACTTTCTGGTGTTGGAATCGTCGGATCTTGTGGAGTTGGAATCGGTGTGGTCGGTTTCTGTGGAACATGATTATTAGGCTCTACTGGTGATATCTTTTCAAATCTATGAATCGTTACACCATCTTTCGTTGTAGTCGTAATAAATCTATATCCAGGAATATTTCCTGCTTCATGTGTTCCAGGTTGTTCTGGTTTTAATGGCTTACCATTTTCATCCACCCAGATTGTAATATGATTACTTTCTGGTGTTGGTTTTACCGGTTCTTCCGGACTAGGTGTATTTGGAACTTTTACATACTCAATCGGCGTATCCTTACCAGGTTCTGTTGGTACTGGTGGTACCTTGTATCCATTTTCTGGATGATTTGGATCAACTGGTACTAATGGATTTCCATTTGGTGTCTTAGGTGTATAACCTGGCACATATGGAATCACTGGTGGTTTCGGTGTATTTGGATCCGTTGGATCTCCAGGTTTAGTTGGATCAGTCGGATGGTTTGGATATGGTAGTGGCGTTGGTGTTTCTACACCTGGCACTTTTGGTACCCATGAACCAAGTTTCTTGTAAACCACTTCAATCGTTTGATTTGCAACAGTTGGTGTTATTCCTTTTCTTTCAGCAACTTCTTTTTGAACTGGGTCTTTAAGGATGTAACCTTTAACTACTGGTGATGATACTTTATCAAATGTACTATCTCCACCAACTGCTTTCCAATCTCCATAAGTAATCTCACCTGTTACTACGTTAATCTTAGCTTCACGTGTGAATGTAACTTTGTCTGTTGATGGTTCAGAAACTTTATTTCCAGCCTCGTCAACATAGTTGATTGTACGTGTTACTTGTTTTGTAGTTTCTAGTTTGTTGATTAAGTCCTCTGTCCATCTTGGAATTATTGGATCATTTGGATTATTTGGATCGACTGGTGTATCTGGATCGATTGGTTGTCCTGGTACTGGTTTATTTGGATCTTTCGGATTTGTTGGATCAAATGGTTTCACAGGTTTAACACGTGGTGTTAATGTCACCTTGAAGTATTGATCAACCTTAGGATCGTTATCAAAAGTACCCTTAGGTGGATAAGTGTTAGTTTCAACATCATATCCTTTTAGTTTTAATTTCGCAATTGTTGCTTTGATTTCACCGTCTTTTGTCAATGGTGTATTTGAATCACCTGTTTCTGTGATTGGTGTTTCTAATACTTTTCCTTTTGGATCTACGAAGCTTGTGATTGCTTTTTGTTGTCCGTCTTTTACATACGTAATTGGTGTATCTTGACCTGGTGTTGTTGGCACTGGTGGTACGTTATATCCTTTTTCTGGATGGTTTGGATCCACCGGCGTCAACGGTACTAGTGGGTTTTCTGGACTCACTGGTTTTGTTGGGTCTTTTGGTACTACCGGAGTATGTCCTGGTACTTGTGGAATCACTGGTACTTTCGGACTATTCGGATATTTTGGATCTTGTGGTTTTTCCGGATTTGGTGTTACCACTTTCGTTGGATCTTCTGGATCATTATCATACGGTGTTGGTGTTAGAGGAGTTTTCGGTGTTACTCCTTCTGGTACTTTTGGTACATATGAACCTACTTTAGTGTAAACAACAGTAATTGTTTCGTCTTTTGCGTCTGACTTAACTGTTTCTTTCTCAACTACTTTTTGAGCTGAATCTTTTAAGATGTAACCTTTAACTACTGGTGATTTCACTGCTTCAAATGTACTATCTCCATCAACTGCATTCCAATCACTACCATTGCGCGTGAATGTAACTTTATCCGTAGATGGTTTAGCTAATTCATTACCTTTTTCATCCACGTATTTGATTGTACGTGTCACTTCTTTTGTACCAGTTGTTTCTGGTTTTGGTTTATCTGGCACTTTTTCATACGTAATCGGCGTATCATTACCTGGTGTTGTTGGCACTGGTGGAATGTATCCTTTTGTTGGATCATTTGGTACTTTTGGTACTAATGGATTTCCATCTGGTGTCTTAGGTGTATAACCTGGCACATATGGAATCACTGGTGTGTTTGGATCCGTTGGTTCTCCAGGTTTAGTTGGATCAGTCGGATGGTTTGGATATGGTAGTGGCGTTGGTGTTTCTACACCTGGCACTTTTGGTACCCATGATCCTAACTTAGTATAAAGCACTTTAACATTTTGATTTTCAGAGGTTGCTGTTAAGTTTGCACTTGCTGCTACTCTTGTTCCACCTACTGTCACCAATCCATCTTCTGAGCCTTGATTAGCTTTTAAGATGTATCCCTTAACCACAGGTGATGCTACTTCGTCGAATGTTGTGTCATTTGATGTCCATGCTACATTAGGATCAACAACGTCACCCGTTACGACATTAACTTTCAAACTACGAGTAAATGTTACTTTGTCAGTTGCTTTGTTAGCTACTTCTGTGTCTGTACCATCTTCTACATAAGTGATTGTACGTGTAACATGTTTAGTCGTTTCCAGTTTATCAATTAATGCTTTCGTCCATTTTGGTCCGTTTGGATTTTCTGGATCAATTGGTTGTCCTGGTTCTGGTTTGTTTGGATCTTTCGGATCTGTTGGTTCAAATGGTGGGACATCTACCACTTTTGGTTTCACTATTACTTCGAAAGTTTGATCAACTGTTTTATCTTTATCGAAGTTTCTACCTGTCGCTGTTGTGAATCCGTCAGTTACTAATTCATATCCTAGAACTTTCAATTCCGCAAGCTTATTCGCTGTTGTATAGTTAATTGTAGTTCCCGAATCACCTGTTAGTTCTTCTGTATGAAGAACTTTAGTTGTTCCTTCAACAACATATTTTACTATAGCTTTTTGAGTATCTGCTTCATACGTAATTGGCGTATCCTCACCTGGTGTTGTTGGTACTGGTGGTACCTTGTATCCATTTTCTGGATGGTTTGGATCAACTGGTACTAGTGGATTTCCATTTGGTGTCTTAGGTGTATAACCTGGCACATATGGAATCACTGGTGGTTTCGGTGTATTTGGATCCGTTGG